>JAFAFC010000005.1 GCA_023423715.1 Bacteroidota bacterium | reverse complement strand
AGCGAAGCTTGCCGCAACTGTTATTTTTTTATGGAGTTGTACTCATTGAAAAAGGTTGAGCACTTGCCTCGGTATTTCGCTCTTTATTTGGTTTGTCATCCATTTTGAATTTCAGATTTCCGCCTTTTAAAACTTCAAAATGATCCAAATAATTTACTTTTAAACGATCACCTCGGAAACGAGCCGAGTTTACGTATCTATTTTTATCGGAGTTATTTGCCGCTTCAATTTCTAAAGAATTTCCATTTTCAAAATGAATTTCCGCTTTTCTGAAAAGTGGAGCACCCACAACATACTGCGTGCTTGCCGGAGTTACAGGATAAAAGCCTAATGCTGAAAACACATACCAAGCCGAAGTTTGTCCATTGTCTTCATCACCACAATATCCATCAGGTTGATAGCTGTACAAGCGATTCATCACTTCGCGCACCCAATACTGTGTTTTGTACGGCTGCGACGTGTAATTATACAAATAAATCATGTGCTGAATTGGTTGATTTCCATGCGCATACTGACCAAAATTTGCAATTTGCATTTCTCGCATTTCATGAATCACTTGTCCGTAATATGAGTAATCTCCAAAATCAGGTGGAAGCGCAAAAACTTTATCAAGCATTCCGATGAATTTTTTGTCACCTCCCATTAGGGTTTTCAAACCTTCAATATCTTGAAAAACGGACCATGAATAATGCCAGCTATTTCCTTCTGTAAAAGGGCCGCCCCATGAATACGGATTGAAATTTTTAGTAAAACTTCCATCTGCATTTTTAGGAGCCATGAGCGAAAATTTAGGATCGAAAAGATTTTTGTAATTCATCGCTCGATCTTTGAAGATTTTCAATTCTGATTCTGGTTTTCCTAATGCTTTTCCAAATGAATAAATCGCGTAATCATCGTATGCATATTCTAAACTTCGAGCTACGTTTTCGTTAATTTTCACATCATTCGGGATGTATCCAAGTTTGTTGTAATAGTCAACACCTTTTCGCCCGGTTGCGGCTGGTCCTTCATTATTAGCACCGTGCACTAATGCTTGCCATAACGTTTCCGTATCATAACCACGAAGACCTTTCAAATACGCTTCAGAAACAACCGACGCCGAATTATTTCCAATCATAATTCCGCGATACCCTGGCGAAGACCATTCCGGCAACCAACCACCTTCTTTATACGCATTGATTAAGCCTTCTTGCATGTCTTTAGAAACAGAAGGATAAACCAAATTCAGCAAGGGATATAAAGCACGAAATGTGTCCCAAAATCCTGTTCCAGCGAACATATGTCCTTTTTCAGTTTTTCCGGTGTATGGGCTGTAATGCACGCGTTCTTTTTGAGCATTAAATTCGGACATTGTCATGGGGAACATAACCGTTCTATAAAGGCTAGAGTAGAAGGTTTTGAGTTGATCATCGCTTCCGCCACCAACTTGAATTTTACCCAAAACATCATTCCACCGTTTTTCACCTTCGTTTCTTACTTGGTCAAAACTTTTGTTTCCAACTTCCGATTTAAGATTTAACTCAGCTTGTTCAAAACTAATAAACGATGAAGCAACTTTCGCTTCGATTTTTTCTCCATTTGATACAATTCCAAATCCGATTCCCGCTCCTGCATGAGCACTGTTGATTTCATTTTGATTTTGAAATTTACCATCGTTCCAAACCTGCTTCATCGCAAATGGTTTGTTGAATTGAATTACAAAATAGTTTTTAAAATTTGCCGAAACTCCGCCACTATTTCTTGTAGAATAGCCAATAATCTTATTTTGTTCCGGAATGATTTTGATGTATGAACCTTTATCAATTGCATCAATTACAACGTAAGCAGGCGTGTTTTCAGGAAATGAAAATCTAAAAACGGCCGCTCTTTCCGTTGGAGTGATTTCAGTTGTTAAATTGTAATCAGCTAGATAAACACTGTAATAATGCGGTTTTGAAACTTCCGCTTTGTGCGAAAACCAGCTTTGTCTTTCTTTTTCAGGGAAAGCCAATTTGTTCGTCATTGGCATGATAGAAAAATACCCATAATCATTCATCCAAGGCGAGGGTTGATGGGTTTGCTTAAAACCATTTATTTGATTTGCGGAATATTGGTACGCCCAGCCATTTCCCATCGAGTTGGTTTGTGGTGTCCAATAATTCATTCCCCAAGGAAGTCCAATCGCGGGATAGGTGTTTCCATTAGATAATTCGTATTTGGAATCCGTTCCCATTAAAGGATTAACGTAATCGACAGGAGAACTTACAAGTTCGTTATTTTGGGCGTTGAAAAGTAGGCTAGAGCCAATAAAAAAAGTAAAAATGAGACGCTTCATAGGTTTCTTTCATTTTTGAAGGAATGTAAATGTAGCAAATAATATTTCTTTTTTGCATTTTTGTAAATCGATAAGCGTAGATTTTTTATGAAAAAACAAAGCATCATATTCATTCTTCCCGATTTGGAAACTGGCGGTGCCGAACGTATTGTGATGACACTTGCCAACCATCTTCCACGCGAAAAGTTTGAACCTAAAATCATGCTTTTACGTAAAGAAGGCGGTTATCTCCGTTATGTGAAAGATGATGTGGAAATTATCGACCTTAATACAGAACGCATTCGACATTCGATTCGACCGATTCTTAAAGAAATTCGAAAGAGAAAACCTGATATTGTTTTTTCTGGATTTGGTGAAGTTAATGCTTATTTATCGTTGTTTATCAAGCTTTTTCCAAAAACAAAATTCATTGCGAGAGAAACCAATGTTGTTTCGGAACACGTTACTAGAAAGGAAATTCGATTTTTTTATAAATTTTACAACAGCTATAAAAATATCATTTGCCAGAGTGATGATATGGCGCAAGATTTACTTAAAAATTTTGATATTAAATCTAATAAAATCGTCAAAATAAATAATCCCGTTGATTTTGATTTTATTGATGAAAAACTAAAATCATCTCATCGTCCAGAAATTTTTAAAACAAATTTTAAAAACGTTGTAGCCATCGGAAATCTTTCTTCCAGAAAGGGTTTTGATAATTTATTAAAAGTATTTTCGAGGTTAAAAAACGAAAATATTTTGCTTCATATTTTGGGTGACGGACGCGACAAAGAGATGCTCCACGAAATGAAAGAACTTCTTGGACTAAAAAATGTAACCTTTCACGGAAGGCAAGAAAATCCGTATCAGTTTTTAAAATTTGCGGATTTGTTCGTTTTATCGTCTCGTTATGAAGGTTTTCCCAATGTTTTATTGGAAGCTGGCGCGTGCGGAACTTTTTCTTTAGCCAATAATTGTCCTGGAGGCATCAACGAAATTGTTCATAGCGGAATCAATGGCGAAGTTTCAAATATTGAAAATAACGAAGATTTTGCGCAAGATATTTTAAAGGTTTTAAAACAAGAACATGATGCAAATTCTATTAGAAATTCGATACTTTCAAGATTTTCGAAAGAGATCATCATTAAAAAATACGAGCAAGTTTTAGGAAATTTATAACATCTATGGCAGGTTTAACAAAATTTTGCGTAATCTCAGTTGGCGATGCTGTATATTATCTTTAAATTTGTAACGCTTAAAAAGTATTAACATAAAAAATATATAATGTCACAATTTGATGTTACCGTAATCGGTTCTGGTCCTGGTGGATACGTTGCTGCAATTCGTGCGGCGCAATTGGGTTTCAAAACAGCAATTATCGAAAAATACCCAACCATGGGTGGAACGTGTCTTAACGTTGGATGTATTCCTTCCAAAGCACTTTTGGATAGCTCTGAGCATTTCGAAAAAGCAAAACACGATTTTGCAGATTTCGGTATTATCATCAATGAGCCTAAAGCAGATTTAGCAAGAATGATCGCTCGTAAAAACGAAGTGGTTGATATGACGACGAAGGGAATAAGCTTCTTGATGGACAAAAACAAAATCACTGTTTTTGAAGGTGTAGGAAGTTTTGAATCGGCTACAAAAATTAAAGTGACTAAAAATGATGGTTCTACAGAATCTATCGAGTCAAAATATACGATTATCGCAACAGGTTCTAAGCCATCTTCGTTGCCATTTATCACATTAGATAAAGAAAGAGTAATTACTTCTACAGAAGCTTTAAACTTAAAAGAAATCCCAAAACACCTAATCGTAATTGGTGGTGGTGTAATCGGACTTGAGTTGGGTTCTGTTTATTTGAGATTAGGTTCTCAAGTAACTGTGGTTGAATATATGGACAAAATTATTCCAGGAATGGATGGATCTTTGTCTAAAGAGCTTCAAAAAGTGTTGAAAAAACAAGGAATGAAGTTCGAACTTTCTACAGCAGTTTCTGGTGTTAAAAGAAATGGCGATAGCGTAAAAGTTACTGCTAAAAACAAAAAAGGTGAAGAAGTTGCTTTTGAAGGTGACTATTGTTTAGTTTCGGTTGGTAGAAAACCTTACACAGATGGACTTGGATTGGAAAATGCAGGTGTTGAGTTGGATGAAAGAGGAAGAGTAAAAGTAAACGATCATCTTCAAACAAACGTTGCAAACATCTATGCAATTGGTGACGTTATCAAAGGTGCAATGTTAGCTCACAAAGCAGAGGAAGAAGGTGTTTTCGTTGCTGAAACTTTGGCTGGTCAAAAACCGCACATCAATTATAATTTAATTCCAGGCGTTGTTTACACTTGGCCAGAAGTTGCGGGAGTTGGACAAACAGAAGAGCAATTGAAAGAAGCTGGTGTAGAGTATAAAGTTGGTAATTTCCCAATGAGAGCTTTAGGAAGAAGCCGTGCTTCGGGTGATACAGATGGTTTTGTGAAAATTATTGCGGATGCAAAAACCGACGAAATCCTAGGTTTCCACATGATTGGTGCAAGAGCTGCAGACTTAGTTGCTGAAGGTGTTACCGCAATGGAATTCCGTGCAAGTGCAGAAGATTTAACAAGAATGTCTCACGCACACCCAACTTACGCAGAAGCTGTAAAAGAAGCGGCATTGGACGCTACTGGAAAAAGAGCAATCCACATGTAAGATTTTTTAAAATCAAAATATATAAGAAAGAGAAGTCAATTTTGGCTTCTCTTTTTTTTGTTTGAAAGTTCACTTGGATTCATCTTTAAACCTAAAGTTAAATCGATTTTAAGCGAATTTAGCTAATTTGTGAAAAATATTAATTAATATTTAAATTTTATAGAAATTACACTTTTTTGGCATGTTTGTAGAATGCCATAACATACAAGCAAAAATAAAAGATATGAAAAGAATATTTACACTTTCGGCATTCGCAATTTCGATATTATTTTATGCTCAAGAAGCTGGAAAAACTGGTGAGCTTCTGAAGAATGAAGCGACCAGATCTGAAATGCAAAAAAAACGTTCTGATATTTCATCAGGATCTTCAAGACCTGGGAATACGATTTTAGGAAACTCTGGAAACAACACTTCAAGCAACCGAAATCCTGATCGTGGAAATACAAATAATCAACCTCGGTATCAGTGGAATCAAAACTATGGTTATTCCGAAGTTTTCTTAAGAATTCCGGAACGTGGTTATTTTACAGTGGAAATTGGTGATCAACAAATCAGCAATGGATCAGGGAAATTTCGATTTTTTGATTTAGGAGCTGGACGAAACCCAATCTCCATCTATGAAAATGGATTTTTGATTTACAGAACTCAACTGCGAATTGCAAACAATACCCGAATGGTATTGGATTTCTTTACCAACAAAGGTTTGTATTTGCTAGATTCGTATCTTGTTCAAGGTCAAATGTATGGTTTTAATGAGTGGGACGATATTTGGAATAATCCTTATAATAACAATTCTGGATGGAATAACCAGCCAAATTACAATTACGGAAATGTGATGAATAAGGCTTCGTTTCAACAGTTTTTAAGCATGATGAAACGTAATGCATCATTCGATTCGAATAGAACTGAATTCATTACACAGCAATTGAAAACAACGCAGTTTACAACCGGTCAAATTGTGTTGCTTTTAAAAGAGTTTTCATTTGACAATGAGCGTTTAGAAATGGCTAAAAGACTTTATAGAAGTTGTGTGGATCGGGAGAATTATTACTTAGTAACTGATGCGTTCTCTTTTGAATCTTCTAGACGTGATTTGCTTAATTTTATTTCCAATTCACGTTAAATCAATAATTTTAATAGAAAAAGAGGAACTTCGGTTTCTCTTTTTTTTGTTAAATGATGTTAAACTTTTTCTTTTTTAAAGTAAACCTTAAAAACGAACGTCTTTACTTATACAAAACAAGTAAAAGAAAGAAAATGAAAAATTCAAATTTAAAAGGAGCTCTAGGAGCATTAGCGGTTGTAGGTGTAGGTTTATTGGCTAAAAAAGCAATCGACAAGAAAAAAGCGGTACGTACAATATTAGGAGATTTCGGGATTCAAGAAAAATCACCCTTTGGAGTAGCAGATAAAATTCGTGAAATGAATGATGAGCAATATCAAGAATTCAAGACAAGAATGAAAACCGAATTGCAAAGCAAATGCTGCAGCGGAAACGCTTGTAAATGCTAAAAAAAATGCTCTAAGAAATTAGAGCATTTTTTATTTTTAATATTTTTCTTATTTAGTATTTTTATTTAGAATAATTATTAATAAGTTTGTTGCTTTAAAAATTCTAAATGAAAATAGCTGTATTTATTACAATACAATTATTAGGAACGTCATTACTATTTGGTCAAAAAATTTCCGGTGTAATTGTAGATGGCTCCAATGATACGCGTCTTTCTAATGTACGTGTAACTAATGAATCTACGGGCGCATGGGCATTAACAAATCAAAATGGAGAGTTCTCTTTAAATTATACCGATGGTGCCAAATTGGTTTTCTATAAATCAGGCTGGATTGTACAATCAAAAGATATACAAGGGACAAATGATCAGGTCTTAAATGTTAAGCTGTTTCCTTCGACAATACATATTCCTGAAGTTTCCTTAGTCGCGAAGAAAAATAAATTTTCAGCAATCGAGATTACGGAAGAAGCTTTGCAAAAAAATCAAGCATTTTCTTTAGGTGATATTTTACAACAATTACCAGGTCAATATGTAGAACCAATGCGTATTTCAGAGATGCGAAATATTGTTTTAAGAACTGCTGATGGAACTGGAATGTTTGGTAATAGTAATGCTTCGGGACAAGATTTTGGAAATAAAGCGTTTGGTACCCAAATCATGATAAATGACGTTGCATTAAGTAACAACGCGAATATGCAAAGTTATAATGCGGCGTATGATAATCCATTTAACCAAGGATTTACGATATCAACAAATAAAGGTCGTGTAACTCCAGCGCAACCCAATTATGGAGTTGATCTTCGACAAATTCCAACAGAAGATATTGAACGAATTGAAGTTATTGCGGGGATTCCAGATGCGAAGTACGGTGATCTAACTTCAGGTTTGGTTAAAGTAGAAACTAAGGCGGGACAGAGACCTCTACGAGTGCTGTCATCATTAAATGCGGGAACCTATCAGTTGGGTGCTAGTAAAGGGTTTTTACTCAATAGAAATGGAGATGCCTTGAATGTTTCTGTTAATTATATGAATTCTCGCACGGACCCTCGTTTTTCCGACGTTATTTATAATCGTTTTAGTGCTAATATTCAACATACCACTTCGAATCGATCCAAGACTTTTAGAAATAGACTTGGGCTAAATATAAATGCAGATACAAACAAAGGACAAGCGGGAGAGGACGAGTATCAAGGGATTTATGTTGAAGGAAAAAATAATAGCTATTCCTTATCAAACAATACCAATTTAAAGCTGAAATCAAAATGGATAAAGCAAGTAAATGCAAATTTCGGAATTAGTTATGGAGATCAGCTATCATTGCGAAGGAACTTTATTAATTCGTATGGATTACCGTACGGAACGGCGATGAAAGATGATGTTTATTTCGCTCCTTATATGCCTCCGCAGTATTTTAATCATAATTACGTTCAGGGGAATCCATTCAATATTTTTGGTGATGTCGATGCTGGAACCAATTTTTTGACCAAAAATAGATGGGTTCATAGCCTTTCCCTAGGGTTGAATTATCGCTATGCAAACAATTTTGGGCGTGGAAGATATGGAGACATTAATCAATTTTCGGGCTCTAATACGGTAGGTGCAGCAGAAAACGGAACACGCGAGTATGATTTTGAGAAAGGTGTACGATCTAGTAGTCAGTTTGCGGTTTATTTTCAAGATAATATCTCGAAGAAATTTGCGAATAATCATTTGCTTCAAATCAATTCAGGGATTCGCTTCGATGTACAGAATTCAGCTTCTGTTCTTTCACCGAGAATTAATTCATCGTATCGGATGAAAAATTTCACCATTCGTGGTGGATTAGGATTAGCTAGTAAAGCGCCATCACTGAATCAGTTGTATACTGGGCCACGTTTCTTGGATGTTCTTCTTGGCGATTATCGTTTGCCAGGTGAATATTCAGTTGCAATTATGCAAACCATCATGATTCCAGCTAATAATGTGGATTTGAAACCATCTAAAAGTTGGCGTTCCGAATTAGGTATTGATTTTAAAGTTCCTTTTGCAAATATTGCTTTAACAGGATATCGAAACAAACTGTTTGATGGTTTTACAACCGTAGGAACGATTCAGGAGTATGACAAAGCGTTGGTTAAAATTCACCAGGTTGGTACCGAAGCTCCGACATTTACCATAGATGGTGTTCAGCGAGTACGACATTTGCAAAACTTTCAAACCAACGGTTTGGAGTCTTTAGATATGGGATTGGAAACTTTTTGGTCTTTCAAACGTATCGAAAGTCTCAATCTGAACATTTCTTTAAAAGGAAGTTTTGTACAAACAAAATCAGAAAAGTCCGTAAATACGTTAGTAAAATCAAATGTTGAAGACCTTTTAGTTTCGTACGGAATTTTCGCTCCGCATAAAACAAAAGCCCAACGAGCTAGTGCAGGGGTAATGCTAGATTATCATATTCCGCAAGCCGGTTTGGTTATTTCCGTAAATACTGATCACTTTTTGTATGAAGAAAAAGGATCTACTTCGGCTAAATTACCATTTGCTTATCTCGATCCTAGTTTTACACAACATGCTGTTACCGAGGAAATGTTATCCAATCCTGCGATTAAATCTATGACTAATTCGGGATCTGGTGTTACTAACTTCTCTTCTCAGGGGCAAACATTTCATAATTTTCATTTACGTATTAGTAAGGAATTTCAAAGCAAGCTTCGGATCTCAGTATATCTTAATAACATGTTCAATTTAAAAGCTTATGATAGTTTAGGATACGAATACGCAAATTTTACACCGATATCTTTTGGTGGGAATATATCATATCAATTTTAATAATTTAAAAATATAGTTTATGAAAAAGTCGTTATTTTTTACTTTACTTTCCCTCATGTTACTTATTGTAGCCTGTA
Source organism: Bacteroidota bacterium (assembly GCA_023423715.1). Taxonomy (GTDB): domain Bacteria; phylum Bacteroidota; class Bacteroidia; order Flavobacteriales; family Weeksellaceae; genus JAFAFC01. Next base: position 187,783 of record JAFAFC010000005.1, on the reverse strand, counting down.
GAGATGATGATTTTGGCGATGGTGCAACCTTGCAACCGGTACCATTTACAGTAATGGTTAAGTTTGATCAGACCGTTGGAGGACTTAATGCAAAAAATACAAATGTGGTGCTGAAAAATGATGCTACAGGTGAAGAAGTTAAAGGGAAAACAGATGAAAATGGAGAACTGAAATTAACGCAAGTTTTTCCAGGAGTTTATTCTATTGTTGCGGACCTTTCTCTTACGAAAGAGCAGTATTTTGATATTTTTGGAATGTCAACAAATAGGGAAGAAATCAATTTCAATGGTTCTCAAGAAAAAGTTAGTATTAATGCTAATATTTCTTCTACAGCAATTACATTATCTAACGGAACGGTTGGTGATTTCGTGATTAAACAGCATTATTATGCAGGTTCAGATACCAAAAATGGAGCTTTATTACGTGATCAATTTACTGAAATTCACAATAACTCAAATACCACTTTGTATGCGGATGGATTGTATATCGCCCTTGTTCATGGGAAAAATAATGCGACGGTTACTCAATATACATTGCCCAATGGACAATGGGATTGGAGCCAGTCGGCTGGGAATAGTCTAGGTTCTGCGGCTAATACAGATTATGTTTACGCGACAAACATCATAAAAATTCCAGGCTCAGGAAAAGATTATCCAGTAGCTCCTGGGAAAAGCATCATTATTGCTCAAACAGCAATTAATCATAAAGCGCCATATACTAATATTAATGGAGTTAATGTACCGATTTTAGATCCTAGTCTTACAGTAGACTTAAGCGGTGCAGATTTTGAAGCCTACTTAGGGGATTATTTTATTTCAATTGGAGACAAACCTTTTGCAACTGACATTCAGAATCCTGCTGTAAAAGATGTGGGAATTGTTCATTGGACAAGCGGTAGTAACGATTGGATATTAAATCTTTTACATCGGCCAGCCATCGTTATTTTCAATGGGGTGACCGATGCCGAAGTGAAAAGCTGGAATAAAGTTCCACTTCCGAATGCTCCAACTGGAAGCGTCTATACAAGGATTTCGAAAAAAGTAATTATGGATGGTGTGGATATCGGTAGTAAAAATGATGATAATCCTAAAGATTTACCTTCTGATATTGATGCTGGAAAAGCGAGTATTAAGAATGCAGCCGGTGAAAATTATGCAGATTATACATCGTTTTCAGTCATTAGAAAAACTAAATCTACAATAAACGGAAGAGTAATTTTACAAGATACAAATAACTCCACAAACGATTTTGTTACCATTAAAGCGAATCCTCGAGGGTATGCGAATTAGGACTTTCATAGAATTTAATACTACTGCAAAGATTAAGGTTTTTCTTAGTCTTTGTGGTTTATTAGGTATCTCACAAATTCAGGCACAACAATCTCAATTGGATACCATAAATATTGATCCTACGGAAAAAGAGCTGCGATTATCACATCCAGAAATTACGTTTAGTAAACCTTTGGATTTTACGGATACTCAAGTAATGTTTGAACACCAAAAATTAAATTTTAGTCGTGTGCAAACGCCATCTAAAACAACAATTTTAGGTTTTGGTTCTCAAGGTATTTTTCAATTTAAACCGAATTTAATTCTTTCCGGAAAGCTAAAAGTGGAATCTGAAAATGAATCAGAAGTTCCTTATATTTTAACGGACGAACGAACAACGAACCAAAATTTTATTAGTAATCCAGCCTATTTTTATGTGCCTAGAAAGTCTGATTGGTTACGACAAAATTATTATATCAATGGAAATTTAGCATACAATCCCTGGAAAGGACTTTTAATTGGTGCAGAAGTAGAAGGATCCTTTTTAAAAGCTTATTCCAGTAGAGATCCAAGACCAGAAATTGGTAATTATGAGTATCATTTGGATGCAAAAGTAGGGTATAAACTGAAAAATCATTCTTTGTTCGTGAAAGCGGGTTATTTTAATCGTCAAAAACGATCTAAAATATCGTATTCAAACACGAATTTAAATGCGCCTAATCATTTCGATACGTATATAAGGTTCAACAGAGGTTACGGAAATTACTATTATAATGATACATTTGGTGATGTTGAATATCAATATGATGGGGTGTCTTTTGGTGCAGAATACCTATATGAAACACAAAAAAATGTACTATTAGTAGGATATAAAAATGAGTTTTATATTGATAGATTAACGCGATTTTATACGTACCAAATTCGAGACGAAAATAATGTACTACGAACATTCCGAGATATCCAAAAAATAGCAGGATTACGAACCGATAAGCATCAAATCTATGCACGCTATTTAGGAAATATCGGAAATTGGAAATGGAGCTCACAGATGGATTTTATAGATCAAGAAGACCTTAATTACGACTATCAAGGGTTGTATACATCATATAAAGCGTTGAATCAGAATTTATCATGGCAGAACTATTTTTCAAGATGGAATTCTAAAAATGAATTGTTGAGATTAGGTGGTCATTTAACTGTCGGAAATCAAAATGTAAAGGATCTTTCTGTAGTTATGAACAAAAAGTTGCAGTTTTTGGACTATCAAATTAGCGGAGAAAAAGAATTCCGACTAAAACAAAACCAAAAAATAGCGTTGGAAGTTCGACATGGCTTATATTTGCCCTTGAATTCTAAAATGATTTACGAGCCTTACCAAAGCAGTCAGGAGAATATTTTTGTTAAAAATATCGTGATACCAGACTACTTTTATGATTCTTCCACAAGACTTAATCTTGGGATACAATTAAAGTACTTTATTGATTTGAAAAGAGTACGCTATGAAGTTTATGCTAGGGGACAGCAATGGTATTTTGTAAACAATAGAAACGGGCAAGAAAAGGGGAATATCAATACGGATGCAAACCAATATGTTTCCTTGGGATTTAATTTTTATTATTAATGAAGAAATTACTTGTTTTGGCGGCAGCCATGAGTATAATTTATGCTTTTTCTACTGAGGAAAAGGTAAATAACGGCTATACGCCAGAAGAGCTAAGATCACTTTATGGTAGTGGAAACCCTTCTATCTGGCCAAAACCGCAATTGTTTGATGAAGCTAAAGAGGGTTTTCAGGATATAGGACCATTAGGCGAGATGGCATTTCCTGCAGATAATCCCTATTCAAAAGATAAAGAAGACTTAGGTAAAGCCTTATTTTTTGACCCTAGGCTTTCCAAATCGGGGCAAATTTCATGTGCCAATTGCCATAATCCAGAAATTGGTTGGGCAGATGGACAACGGGTTTCTTTTGGTCATGACCGTTTACCCGGTACTCGTAATGCACCTACACTTATCAATATAGGTTATGCAAAGACTTTTTTCTGGGATGGTCGAGCAAGTACGCTTGAGGAGCAAGTTACGCATCCTATAGAAAATCCGGTAGAAATGAATTTTCATTCGGATTTGGCGGTTAAACGAATCGCAAAAATAAAAGGATATAGACCGTTATTTGATAAAGCTTTTGGTGATGATAAAGTGAGTAAAGATCGTATCAACAAAGCGATTGCGACTTTTGAAAGAACCATTGTAAGCCATACGTCGAGGTTTGATAAATTTGTGAAGGGAAAAAAAGATGAGTTCACAGATTCGGAAATTAATGGTTTGCATTTGTTCCGTACAAAAGCTAATTGCATAAATTGTCACAATTCATCATATTTCTCCGATCAGAAATTTCATAACGTTGGATTAACATATTTTGGAAGAACGTTACAAGATTTAGGTTTGTATGAGATAACGAAAAAAAATGAAGATGTTGGGAAGTTTAAAACACCAACACTTCGTGAAATTACAAGCACTGCACCTTATATGCATAATGGATTATTTCCACACCTTCGAGGGGTACTTAATCTTTACAACTCGGGAATGCCAACGGAAAAAAGAAACCCTGAAAGTGAACTTTTTCCTAAAAAATCGGAAATGTTAGTAAAATTAAATTTAACGGATACTGAAATTAATGATTTGGAAAATTTTCTAAAAACATTGCATAGTTTAAATTACAGAATGCGACCTCCCGAATTACCCAAAAATAAAATAGAAAAGAAAGAGACTGAATAGGTCTCTTTTTTTATGAAGCTGCGAAACGCTTTTTCTAAAACGTTTTTTCAGTACCTTTGCCGCAGATTATCATTTTATGGAATTAGGAAAAATGCAACAGCTGCGCATTGTTGAAAAAAATAATGCGGGTTTTCAATTAGCCGATGAAGAAGGAAATCAGGTCTTTATTGCTCAAATTTTCGCTGAAAATTCGTGGGAAGTAGACGACCTTGTGGAGGTTTTTATCTATCAAGATGATAATCAACTGAAAGCAACGACCGAAAAACCTTACGCTCAAGTTGGCGAATATGGGGTGATGTCTTGCGTTGAGGTTTTGGCTCCGGGAGCATTTATGGATTGGGGAATTATCAAAGATTTGTTCGTTCCTTACAAGGAGCAAAAAGGAAAAATGATTCCTGGAAAACGCTACTTATTGTACGTTTATGAAGATGAAAAAACAGGTTTAATTACCGGTACAGCCAAATTCAAACGTAATCCGTCGTATTCTGAATTGCCTTACAAAGAAGGCGACCAAGTAAAATTGATATTAATGAACGAATCCGAATTAGGATGGAATGTCGTTATCGATCAAAAATATTTAGGGTTGGTTTATGCATCGGATGTTTTCAAAAAACTGTATCCACTTTCTGAGGAAACAGGCTATATCAAAGCGATTCGCGAAGATGGTAAAATTGATATCACACTTCAACCTCAAGGTTTCGAAAATATTGATGCTTACAAACAAAAAGTTCTTGACGTTTTAGATGAAAGCTATGGAATTCTGCATCTTTCGGATAAATCAGAACCAGAGCAAATTAAAGACTTCTTACAAATGAGTAAAAAGAACTTTAAAAAAGCAATCGGTTCCCTTTATAAAGACAAGAAAATCGAAATTTTAGAAGATAAAATCCGCTTGCTGTAATTTACTTATCAACAGCGGCATCTTGCACTAAATCCTCCGGAATATAAAGTCCTAGATTGTATTTTTGGTTTAAATAACGTTTGATTTCAGGTTTAGAATTCGTAGTCCATTCAACAATGTAATGACTAGCCGAATCTAATCCCATTTTGGTTTGATATTTATCCAATGCATCAACAGTAATTTGGTATAAAAACTCCGAATCTTCATCCGTTCTATTATTATTGATGAAATGATCGGGTTCGTATTTAGCTTTCAAAACTTCATAACACGAATCTTGAATGGTTTGGTGAGCTTTCACATAATAATCACCAAAAGTCGTATTACGTTCGTCCAATTGATCCAAAAACTGGTTCATCACTTTCAATGTATCTTGGTGTAAATTCATCTTTCCCAAAACATCATTTCGAAATTCATCATTAGGTTTCGGTTTTCCTTGACAAGAAAATAAGAATAATCCGATAAGAGCTGTAGGGAAGATGGTGTTAAATTTGAATTTCATTCTGTTTTTTTTGTAAAGTACATTTTTTTGAAGATCAATCCAAATAGATTCTATCTTTATTTTCCTTATTTTTAAGGTATGAGAAAAGCGATTTTAGTTTTGTTTGTACTGAGTTTGACTATGTTTTCGGCTCAAGAGGTTTCGGATTATCGAGTGAATTCTTTGGTGAGTGAGGTGAAAAAGGATTCGCCGATTGATGCATCCGATTCAAATGCTTGGGATTTGTTGGAACAAGTCTATCAAGTGACATTGCAACAAGATCAGGGTGACTTGGAAAAAACCGATTTCGTTAAAAAATTAAATACCTTTCTTGATAACCAGAAAAGCAAGAATAAGTATTTAACTATACTACATCTATACTATAACGAAATGTTTCGAAAAGAAATTTCTTCTGAAAATCCTGATTACAATTTTTTAGTCGATTTGGTTATAGCAATGAAAAATGAATACCATTTCGTCTATAAAAAAGAGCCCGTAATGATTACGATTTTACATGCTGAAATGCTTCAATCTGCGGGAAAGAAGGACGAATCTAAAGAGGTTGTTGCAAAAGGTTTCAAAGCACACCCAGAATCAATTCCGTTGCAAGTGTACACGGCGATTAACACGAATAATGACAAATTGAAAGCAGAATTGGTTAAAAATCACCCAAATCACTGGATGGTGATTCAATTTTTAAAGAATTAATCGTCGTTTTTCTTGACGAGTAATATCCAATCATCTTCTAAATAGCGATAGCCAATATCATAGACAAATTGGTATTCGGCGCCATTTTTATACTTTTTAAGATTGGTGAAATAGTCAAAACTAAAATCTAAAGCAATTAAACTTTGTTTGGTAACTTTCGATTTTCCGTCAGTGAATTTTTGATTTTCTAAAATGCGATGATTTTTACGCAGTCGATTGTTAATTGCCCGCATCAAGTTAGATGAATCTTTATTTTGTTTGTTATTAAAGGCGTTTCGACATGCATCATTGCAGAACTTTTTGTCGGCTCTACCTTTAATAATTTCTCCACATTCCAAACACGTTTGCATACGATGATAATTTCAATTAAAAGATACTAATTTTTTCGTATTCGCATTCATTTTTTCAGTTTTCCGTACCTTCACATGAAAATTAGAACAATGAATTTTAAATACATATTATTGGGTTCCGTTGTTTGTGCAGGGCTTTTTGCATCGTGTACGACTCAAAATGCTCAGAAACAAAATCCTATGGAAAATTCCCAAGTTAAAGAAAATGGCTACGCCTATCAAGACTATGCAAAAGTGGCGTTAACAGCTGATACTTCGCATTTAACGAAGAATGAAAAAGAAGTTCTTGCCAATATGTTCAAAGCGGCAAAAGTCATGGATGATTTGTATTGGGAGCAAGCGTATGGAAATAAATCGTTGCTACTGAATGGACTTTCTGGTGAAGCAAAACAATACGCCGAAATCAATTACGGACCTTGGGATCGATTGAACAATGATGTTCCGTTTTTGGCTAATGTAAATGCAAAGCCAGCTGGTGCAACATTTTACCCTGAAAATATGTCTAAGGAAGAGTTTGAAAAAGCGAATCTGAAAGACGGAAAGTCTCCATACACGGTTGTTAAGAGAGATTCGAGTGGGAAATTAATAAGTGTTCCGTATTCGGTTCAATTTAAGTCGAAACTTCAAGAAGCGGCTTCGTATCTAAATAAAGCTGCTGAATTTGCCGACGATGCTGGACTTAAAAACTATTTGCAACTTCGCGCTAAAGCTTTGTTGAATGATGATTTTTATCCGAGTGATTTGGCTTGGATGGATATGAAAAATTCCAATTTAGATTTGGTGATTGGGCCAATTGAAAATTATGAAGACCAATTATTTGGTTATAAAACATCGTATGAAGCCTATGTTTTAGTAAAAGACGTAGAATGGAGCGCGAAATTGGCAAAATTTGTAAAATATTTACCAGAATTGCAACGAAACCTTCCAGTTCCTTCTGCGTATAAGAAAGAAGTGCCGGGAACGGATTCGGATCTTAATGCATACGATGTTGTGTATTATGCAGGAGATTGTAATGCTGCGGGAAAAACCATTGCGATTAACCTTCCAAACGATGAAAAAGTTCAATTGGAAAAAGGAACGAGACGACTTCAACTTAAAAATGCAATGAAAGCGAAGTTTGATCAAATTTTAGTTCCAATTGCAAATTCATTAATCGACGATAGTCAAAAGAAAAATATTAAGTTTGATGCATTTTTCTCGAACGTGATGTTTCACGAAGTAGCGCATGGTTTAGGAATTAAATCAACGATTAATGGAAAAGGTTCTGTTCGTGAATCTTTGAAGGAAGCGAATTCCGCATTGGAGGAAGGGAAAGCAGATATCCTTGGTTTGTACATGGTGAATCAACTTCTTAAAAAAGGGGAGTTGCAAGGTTCAAAAGAAGATTATTTTGTGACTTTTTTGGCGGGAATTTTTAGATCGGTTCGTTTTGGAGCAAGTTCGGCTCATGGTCAAGCGAATATGATTGCATTCAATTATTTTGCTGAAAAAGGAGCATTCCAAAAGCTTTCAAACGGAAAATACAAAGTGGATGTTACTAAAATGGAACAAGCGATGAATGGACTTTCAGAATTGGTTTTAACGCTTCAAGGAAATGGTGATTATGATGGTGTGAAAAAGCTGTACGCAACGAAAGGAATTATTCCAGCAGATTTACAAAAGGATTTGGATAAATTAAAAACGCAGAACATTCCTGTGGATATTGTTTTTGAACAAGGCCCGCAAATGTTAGGTTTAAAATAAAAATACGATGAAAGAAGGATTTAAAATCATTGGTATTTCTACCAGAGCGACCAATCAAAATAGCCAAGCGCTGCAAGATTTAGGCGCACTTTGGGGACGATTTTTTTCTGAATCAATCGCAGAGAAAATTCCGCATAAGATTTCGGATGAAATTTTAGCTATTTATACCGACTATCAAAGTGATTATACGGAAGAATATACTACGATTATTGGAATGAAAGTTTCCAATTTAGACGAAATTCCAGAAGGAATGATTGGTCGTGAATTTCCAGCAGAAAATTTTCAAGTCTTCACAGCAAAAGGCGAAATGCCCAATGCTGTTGGTGAAAAATGGATGGAAATCTGGAGCCAAGATTCGCAACTCAAGAGAAAATACACCTACGATTACGAAGTTTATAGCGCCAAATCTCAAAATGGAGAAAACTCGGAAGTTGATATTTTTATTGCGGTAGAGTAAAGAATTTTGAATTATATAATAAAGCGTCCAGCGAAACGAAGTTTCGCTGGACATTTTTATTTAAACATTTTCTAATAATCTGTTTTGTTTATTTTTCCTTTATTCAATAGCTTCTTCTGTGTTTTTTATTCGTTTTCAAACGACTACAAACGATAATAAACGCTTCTTTACCGACTACGATTTCGGATTTTGTCAACCTTTGTCCCAGAGATTTGAGAGACAAACGAAAGACTCGAATCTGAATGTTTAATTAAAATTTTAGAAATCATGTCACTAAGAAACAAAGTAACCTTAATAGGTAGAACAGGAAAAGAAGTTGAAATCATCAATTTAGAAAATGGGATTTTAGCAAAAGTAAGTTTAGCAACTTCGGATTTTTTTACAAATTCAAAAGGCGATCGAGTAGAAGAAACCCAATGGCATAATTTGGTTGCCTATGGGAAAACGGCAGATATCATGCAAAAGTATGTAGAAAAAGGACAAGAAATAGCAGTAGAAGGTAAAATTGTCTACCGTTCGTATGAAGGTAATGATGGTCAAAAAAGATACATCACCGAAATCCGAATTGAAGAAATTATATTATTAGGAAAACCTAAAAGCGAATAACCATGAAACTCCAACTATTTAAAATTCGGTTAGAAGATAAGTTTCTTGTTCAAGATCAACACGATTTAGATGAATTTCTTTCTCAAAATGAAGTTTATAAAGTAGAAACTGCTTTTTTTCAAGCGAAAGAACCTTATTGGTCAGTAATTATTTTTGTGAATTCAGAAATGAAGATGATACTTAATGATTCGGAAAACGGAATTTATACTCATGAAGTGATTTCCGAATCGGAAGAGAAAATTCTAGAAGCGTTAAAGCTTTGGCGAAGCGAAAAATCAAAGATTCAGAAAATTCCAACGTATTGCATTGCGACCAATAAAGAGCTTTTAGTTGTAGCGAAAAACAAACCTCACAAAAAGGAAGAATTGAAGCTTATTAAGGGTTTTGGAAAGCATAAAATTGAAAACTACGGTGATGAAATCATCCAATTAGTAGGGAATTTTTAGTCCAAAATTCCTTTTTATCCTAAACAAAGGACGGATTCTAATTTCGTCCTTTGTTTTTCTTGAATATCTAAAAACTTAGCCGAATAAATTCCGTATTTTTGTCGCTTATTTTAATACAGATTTTTAGTACGAAATTCATGAAGCCATCACTAGCAAAAGGAACTCGAGATTTTACGGCAGCGGAAGTTGTCAAAAGACGTTACATTATCAACACGTTGCAAAAGAATTTTGAATTGTTTGGTTTTCAACCTTTGGAGACGCCAAGCTTTGAAAATTTAGCAACTTTAACAGGAAAGTATGGTGAAGAAGGCGATCGTCTTATTTTTAAGATTTTGAATTCGGGTGATTATGCTTCAAAAACAAAAGACGAAGATTGGAATGCAAAAAATTCGCAAAAGCTGATTTCTCAGATTTCTGAAAAAGCGTTAAGATACGATCTTACGGTGCCTTTCGCACGTTTCGTAGCGATGAATCAAGGGAATTTGAATTTCCCTTTTAAACGATATCAGATTCAGCCCGTTTGGCGTGCAGATCGTCCACAAAAAGGGCGTTTCAGAGAGTTTTATCAATGTGATGCGGATGTTGTTGGGAGCGAAAGTTTATGGCAAGAAATTGATTTCGTTCAGTTGTATTTAAAGTCATTTCGTGATTTGAATATTCCGGTGAAAATTCAGTTTAACAACCGAAAGATTCTTTCAGGATTGGCGGAATACGCTAATATTTCGGAGCAACTAATCGATTTTACTGTGGCTTTGGATAAGCTTGATAAAATTGGAAAAGATGGCGTTATCAAAGAACTTCAAGAAAAAGGAATTGCTGATAATGCAATTGAAAAACTAAGTTTCTTATTTGAAAATTATCCTCAAGCGAAAGTTTTAGAAATTCTAAAAACGTCTTTTGCTGAGGTTGAAATTGGAAAAGCTGGAGTTGAAGAGCTTGAATTTGTCTTAGAAGAATCTAAAAAATTGGGCGCAGCTAATGATTTGGTTTTCAACATTACATTAGCGCGTGGACTGGATTATTATACAGGAGCAATTTTTGAAATTAAAGCCGAAGGTGTAGAAATGGGTTCTATTGGTGGCGGTGGAAGATACAATAACCTTACGGAAACTTTTGGTGTGAAGAATGTTCCTGGAATTGGAATTTCGTTTGGATTAGATCGTATTTTCTTAGTGATGGAAGAATTACAACTTTTCCCTGAAAATACAACTTCGGGAATTGAGTATCTTTTTGCAAACTATGGTGATAAGGAAGCAATTTATGCTCAAAAAGTGATTACACAATTGCGTTTGAAAGGAATTTCTGCTGAGCTTTTTCCAGATGCTGGAAAAATGAAAAAATTCTTTTCCTATTCGGAAAAACGAGGTGTGAAGAATTTAGTTTTTCTAGGTGAATCTGAAATCGAAAATCAAACCATTACCATTAAGAATCAAGAAAATGGGGAACAAAAAACAATTTCTATTTCTGAATTTTTAGGATAGTAATTTTTACATAATTCAAACTCGATTTTTATCTTTGATGAAAATCGAGTTTTTTTATGGACGATTATTTGAAAATAAACCAAGAATCTTGGAATAACAAAGTTGCCTATCACTTGGATTCGCAATTTTACGATATGGAAGGATTTATGAAAGGCGAAACTTCCCTTCCAAGTTTGGATGTTGAATTATTAGGTGATGTACAAGGAAAAACCGTTTTGCATTTACAATGTCATTTTGGTCAAGATTCCTTATCAATTGCTCGTTTAGGTGCGAAAGTAACTGGCGTTGATTTATCGAATAAAGCTATTGATTCAGCAAAATCAATCACAGAACAACTACAGTTGGATGCCCAATTTTTGTGTTGTGATATTTACAATTTACCAAATGAATTGGATGAAAAGTTCGATGTCGTTTATACGAGTTATGGGACTATTGGTTGGCTTCCTGATTTAAATCGTTGGGCGGAGGTTATTTCTCATTTTCTAAAACCAGGAGGGAAATTGGTTTTTGTGGAATTTCATCCTTTTCTATGGATGTTTAATGACGATTTCACAAAGATCACATATCCATACACTTCCGAGAATCCAATTGTTGAAGCGTTTGAAGGAACATATGCCGATACCTCTGCGCCAATAAAACAAGAATATGTCATGTGGAATCATTCTTTATCCAAAGTTTTGAATGCTTTACGAAATCAAAATCTAAAGATTGAACATTTTGAAGAACATACCTATTCGCCGTGGCCTTGTTTTAAAGAAGTAAAAGAAATAGCACCGAAAAAATTTATTATTCCGAATTTGGGAGAGCATGCACCTTATATTTATTCGGTTGTCGCAACTAAGGATTAAAAAACAAAAACCACTCGAAAGAGTGGTTTTTGCCGTGTTGTGTGTAATATGAATGTATATAAACTGCTTAGGATACTTGATCTTCAGCTTTGTTTTTAAGTTGGCTGGCTTTATCTTGCACCTGATCTGCTACTTGATTAGCCTTGTCCTTAATATCATTACCCCATTTATTGAAGTTGTCTTTAGCGGTATTGATTTTATCTTTTACCATTTGTTTTTCTTCTGGAGTTGATTTTTTATATTTCCAATAAGCTAATGCTCCTAATCCTAATAATGCTAATAAGCCGTTTCTTTTATTACTCATGATTTCTGATTTTTTATTTAACTAAGTGTTGATGTTCTATGTAATGTAAAAAGCGTACCAAAATGAGATCGAAGATTATTAATATTTGTTAATTATTTTATACGATTTCAATATGATCCATTTCATAAAAAAATCAGGCCATAAAATGACCTGATTTATATTTTAAGTTTAACTAAAATGTGTATTAGAATTTATAAGCTAAACCAACTTGGAATACGTTGTTTTTAACAGCATCGCTTCCGCTTGGTCTATCTTTTACAACATCTGTGAAACCTGCCACATATCTAGCTGTAAGACCGATGTTTGGTGTGAAATAATAACCTGCTCCTAAACCAACTCCAAAGTTAAATTTGTTGTTGTTATCATTATCGATATCTTGAGTTTCAGAGTTTCCATTCACAGTTAATTTGTTTTTAGCACTTACTTGGAAACCGAACTCAGGACCTGCTTCTAAATATAGCGCTGGTGTTGCGTTATATTGGAACATTACAGGAACTGTGATATAATCTAATTTAATTTCATTTTTGATATTTCCATTACTGCTTTCTGCTTTAGCTCCATATTGAGAATATAAAACCTCTGGTTGAATACTGAAAGATTCTGCTAAAGGCGCGTTCATGAAAACCCCAGCGTTGAAACCGATTTTAGATTTTGCATCATCAAGACCTGCATCGTTTGAAAGTGAAGCAACGTTCATACCTGCTTTAATACCAAATTGCTGTGCGAAAGTCATAGTTCCAACTACTAATCCTAATCCTAAAAATAACTTTTTCATAATTTCAAATTTTTAATTTCTATTTTCAAATGTCTTCGTTAATTTTTTATCGTTGAAGACGAGGCGTATATTTCAAATTCTTTGCCAAAATGAAAAAAAATCACATTTTTAAGTGAAAATTTAAATAAATGTTTAATTTTTTGTTATTTTAAATTATTGTAAATCAATTAGTTGAAAACGGGTTTGTATTTAAAACTAAAAATGTTTCAAAATTCTAGTTTAGGTGCACAAGTAGAGATTTATGAAGTTTTTTATTATAAAATAAGAACTATTATTTATCAATTCTAAAAGAAAAAAGCCCGAAAATAAATTTTTCGGGCTTTTATTTAAGGTATATTTCCTTATTTGAATTTGTAAGATAAACCTACTTGGATGTTATTATTTCGTACATCTTTGTTGCTTCCATTTCCTCTCATAATATCAGAGAAACCGGCAACATATCTCGCATTAACTCCTAGATTTGGAGTAATCCAATATCCTAAACCAGCTGCAGCTCCAAAATCGAAATGATTTAAGTCGTCTACATTACTTTCCGTTGTTTCATTATCGTTTTTGAATTTACTAGAAACTAGAATTCCGAATTGTGGTCCTGCTTCCAAATAAAATTTTGGCGTTGCATTATACTGGATCATAACTGGAACGGTAACATAATCCAATTTCCAAGTTGTATCTTGTAATAAATCACTATCTACTGATTGATCCGCTTTACCTTTTGTACCTAATGTATTGTAAAGTGCTTCGGGTTGCAAACTGAAAGATTCTGAAAGCGGAATGTTGATAAATGCACCCGCATTCCATCCAAATTTATATTCTGTATTTACATTTTCAAGTCCTGCCACAGTAGATAAATTACCACCTCCTTTGATACCAAAAGATTGAGCATAACCTAAAGTACCTAGTGCAAGCGCTGCTCCTAAAAATATTTTCTTCATAACTTTAATTTTAAAATTTTAATTGTTTCCTTATTTAATATAAGTGAATCGCTATTTATTTAAATCTGAAAGCCAATCCAACTTGTATGTTGTTATTGTTTCTTACTTTTTTATCAGATTCATTATCTTTTGTTATATCTGTAATTCCAGCAACATATCTCGCATTAACTCCTAGGTTTGGTGTAATCCAATATCCTAATCCAGCGCCAACTCCAAAATCAAATTTATTCAGATCATCAGCGTTATTTTTTGTTGTTAGATTATTTGATTTGAATTTACTTAACAACATATAACTAAATTGTGGACCCGCTTCAACATAAAATTTTGGTGTTGCATTGTACTGAAACATCACAGGTACAGAAATATAATTTAATTTCCAGTTTACTTCTTCCACTTCAGTACCTATAATTGGTTCGTCAGAATTCAACATGGCACCCATGGTGTTATAAAGGACTTCCGGTTGTATGCTAAACTTTTCATTAACAGGGATGTTAACAAAAGCACCAGCATTCCACCCAAAATTATATTTAGCATCAATATTTTCCAATCCGCTAACTGTGGTGATATTACCACCACCTTTAATACCAAAAGATTGTGCAAAACTCAAAGCACTCATTGTAATCGCCGCTCCTAAAAATAATTTTTTCATAATATTAAATTTTACTAAAGTATTTCTTAAATTAAGGTGTGTAAGTGTCAAAATACTTGCCAAAATAGATTGTTTTTAATGTTAAAATTGAATTTTAACACAATTCTGCTTTACTTTAGTTTGATTTAAGGTGTTGATAATCAGTTGTATGTTGTGGTGAAACGGGTGTTTCTGGAGCCGGCGGGAAAGCATTGCTTTTCAGTCCACAAAATCAATTTTTGTGGAAAAACGGTAGTCGGAAATGAGAAAAATTAAGAAAAAATTAGAGATTTTTATAAAATTCTAAAGCTTTTATGATTGAGTTTTCATCTGATTTGTAATCATAAGTACAACTTCCAATCCCATCAAGTAATGAAAAATTGATTTTCCCAGCTTCATTCTTTTTGTCATTCACCATTAATTTTAACAACGTTTCGTTTGAAAAGCTCGAAATATTTAGTTTAGGATAATATTGATTTAGCTTTTTGATGATTTCGTTACATGTTACTTCAGAAATAAGATTTTCTAAGTACGAAAGATAGGTTTCACAAATCATTCCTGCGGCAACGGCTTCACCATGCGGAATTATATTTCCGCTTTGCAGGAAAAGGCTTTCAAAAGCGTGACCTATGGTATGACCAAAATTTAAGGTTTTACGGATGTTTTGTTCCTTAAAATCGGTTTCCACTACGTTTTGCTTAATCTGCATGGAGGTTTCTATTGACGGTGCAATGGTTTCTGGTGTTAATTCTTCAATAGCCGTCAGTGTGTTCCAATGATTAGCGTCAGCAATTAAACCGTGCTTTAGCATTTCAGCAAATCCGCTTCGTAGTTCGGTGAAAGCTAAAGTTTTTAAAAAGTGTGGGAACACGAATATTTCTTCTGGTAAAGCAAAAGTCCCGACAATATTTTTAAGGAATTGATGATCAATGCCCGTTTTCCCACCAATAGAAGCATCACACATCGCCAATAAAGTAGTTGGAACGTTGATGAATTTAATACCTCTTTTATAAGTTGACGCCACAAATCCACCCATATCTGTGATAACACCTCCGCCTACATTAATCATCAATGCTTTTCGGTCGCATTCAAATTCTGAAAGAATTTCCCAAAGTTGGGCTGCTGTTTCTATCGTCTTCATTTCTTCGCCTGGCTCGATCTCTAAAATCTCGAATGGAATCTCGGTTTCAAGATTGGCTAAAAGAAAGGGAAGACAGTAGTGATGCGTATTTTCGTCGCAAAGAATAAATAGTTTGCTTGGGTTGGTTTCAGATATAAATTGATTTAGCTGCGAAAAGTCAGTATCAAGCATGGTGATCATGTCGTAATTTTTGCACAAATTTAAACCATAATTTGTTAGGTGCAATTGCTTAATGATTATTAAATTTGTCGCTATTAAAAAACAATCTATAATGTCTATTTTCAACGATACTCAAATTGCTTTTGCAGATAAAACCGATAAGCAGCTAAAAAAAGCTTATTGGATGTTTAAAATGATTGAAAAACCCACTTTAACTACGTTGGGTACTTCTATTTTGAATTTTACCGTTCATAATAACTTTCCATTTGTGAAGGATATTGTAAAGAATACATTGTTCGAACAATTTGTTGGTGGCGAGACGCGTGAGGAAAGTATGAAAGTGGTAAAACAGCTTTTTAAAAGAGGTGTAGGAAGTATTTTTGATTATTCTATTGAGGGCAAGCAAGATGAGGAGACATTTGATGCGGTTTGTAAAGAGATTAAAGACATTGTTCGTTTTTCTGTAGGAAATCCGGCAATTCCATTTATCGTATTTAAGCCGACGGCATTTGGTCGAATTGATTTATATGAAGAAGTTGGAAAAGGAGTGGAGTTAACAGAAACAGAAAAGGCAGAGTGGGAGCGCGTTGTACGTCGTTTTGATGAAGTTTGTAAAATGTGTTGGGAGAATGACAAAAAAGTGATGGTTGATGCAGAGGAAACATGGATGCAAGGAGCTGCAGATCAGCTTTGTGAGGAGATGATGGAGAAATACAATAATGAAAAACCTATTGTTTGGAACACGATTCAGATGTACAGAACTGGTCGAATTGAGTACATGAAGGAGCATTTGCAAAGAGCGAAAGAAAAAGGATACTATATAGGATATAAGATTGTTCGTGGTGCTTATATGGAAAAGGAAAGAGAAAGAGCTGCTGCAAAAGGGTACGCAGATCCTATTCAACCAACGAAACAAGCAACAGATGATAATTATAACGCTGGAATTGACTTCGTTATGGCAAATATGGATGTAATTTCAGGTTTCTTCGGCACACATAACGAGAAGTCGGCGGAATTAACGATGGATAAGATGAAGCAAGATAACCTAGCGCATGATTTGAATAATATTTATTTTGGTCAATTATACGGTATGAGCGATAATATGACGTTCTATCTTGCGGATAAAGGCTATAATGTTGCAAAATATCTTCCATACGGACCAGTGAAAGATGTTGTTCCTTATTTAACACGTAGAGCTGCAGAAAATACTTCTGTTGCAGGACAAACGGGTAGAGAATTAGGACTTATCGAAAAAGAATTGAAAAGAAGAAAATCAAAATAATTTTCTAAATTCGAAAGACAAAAAATACAATTTATGGCTTTCGAAGATTATGTGAAAAGAAGTTCGGCGCTTGAGTGGCAGCCTTTGATCGAAAATGAAGTACACTATCACGGTGTTTTTGTGAAATCGTTGCGTTTTGATCAACCAACGAATCGGTCAAAAACGATTTTGTTAAAATTTGAACCTGGTTCAAGTTATCCCTATCACAATCATCCAGCAGGTGAAGAAATCTTTTGTTTGGAAGGAAGTTGTGAAGTTTTTGAAGGAACTCTAAACGCTGGTGATTATTTGTACACGCCGCCCAATGGAAAACATTCTGTAAAAACAGATGTTGGATGTGTCTTATTGCTTTCAATCCCAGAAGAAGTTGAATTACTATAAACAAAAAGCGGAGTATTTCCGCTTTTATTGTTTTCGTATATGAGGATTCCGACTAAATATTTCCTATTTTTGTGTTTAACAAAACGAGATTAGATATCTCAAAATCGGATTTCTCACATTCATGACTTTTGCTCAGATTATTTTACCGCTCAACCTCAAAGGAAGCTTTACCTATCGTATTCCTGAGGAGTTGCAAGATCACATTCAATTAGGAATGCGCGTTTTGGTGCCTTTTGGTGGCAAGAAAATCTATACGGGAATTGTCCTCGAATTTAATGACAACGAACCCGAAACCTTTCAGCCAAAAGATATTCTGAGTTTGTTGGACGATATGCCTATTTTGCCCATTCAATCCTTGAAATTTTGGGAATGGTTGAGTTCGTATTATCTATGTAATATTGGTGATGTGTATCGTTTTGCGTTTCCATCTTCGATGAAGTTGGAAAGTGAAACGTATTTAAAATTAAAACCCGAAGCGGTTATTGATCACGAAATTTTAGATGCCAACGAATTGTTTTTAATTCAAGCATTGGAAGTTCGTCAAATCATTAATTTAAAAGACATTGAAGCGTTTATTCCGAAAAAGGAAATCATTAAAACGGTTCATGCGTTAATTGATCTTCAGTTTATCGAAATTGATGAAGCCGTTCAAGAAAAATACAAATCCAAAGAAGTAAAATATTTGTTGATTAATCCAGAAATTATGAAGGATAATCAGCTTTCAGAGGTTTTTAAACAACTAAAAAAATCCCCAAAACAAAACGCTTTATTACTTCACATTCTCGGAATTTATTCAGAAGATACTTCAAAACCGATTCGGAAATCCGACGTTTTTGAAAGTGGCGAATTTTCTTCGAGTCATTTAAAAGGCTTGTTGGAGAAAGATTTCGTACGAGAATATGTGTTGAATGAAGATCGAGTTAGTTTGTATCAAGGTGAAACCGAATCTACAGAACAACTTTCGGAACTTCAACTTCAAGCAAAAAATCAAATTGAAGACGCCTTTAATGAAGGGAAAAACGTTCTATTACATGGCGTTACGTCTTCTGGGAAAACGCATGTCTATCTAAAAACAATGGAAGACTTTACCGAACAAGGAAAAACGGTTTTGGTTCTTCTTCCTGAAATTTCTTTAACGAAACAGATTATTGGTCGTTTGGAGAAAAAATACGGATCCAAATTAGGTTTTTATCATCAAAAAATGACCGATTTTGAAAAGGTTGAAATTTGGAAAAAAGTTCGCCAAAATGAACTCCTAGTGATTATTGGGACACGAAATGCGCTTTTTCTTCCGTATCAGAATTTAGGTTTAATTGTGGTGGATGAAGAGCATGATCAAGCCTACAAACCTCGGGAAGCAACTCCGTATTTTCATGGGCGTGATGCAGCATTGTATCTCGCCAGCTTGTATCAAGCGCCTGTTATTTTGAGTTCTGCTACTCCTTCTTTGGAAGCGTATTTTTTGGCTCAAACAGCGAAGTTGGCTTATGTGAAACTGGAATCTCGTTTTCAAGATATTGCGTTGCCTAAATTAGAAATTGTTGATTTCAAAAAAGCTTTGGACACCAAAAATGCGATCGGGAATTTCTCGAATGATGTTTTAGGCCAGATGAATTTGATTTTGGAAGAACACAAGCAAATCATGATTCTGCATAACAAAAGAGGGTATTCTAACGTCATAGAATGCGAAAGTTGTGGTTACGTAACGTATTGCTCCAATTGCGATGTGGTGATGACGTATCATAAGTTTTCGCATGAAATGAAATGTCACTATTGCGGTCATAAAGCGGCAAAACCTACTTCTTGTCCGAAATGCCATTCTAAAAACTTGAATGAAAAAGGAATTGGTGTCGAGCAAATTCATGAAGAAGTTTCCAAATTATTTCCGAAATCCGAAGTCGATCGTATGGATGTGGATTCCATGCGCCGAAAGTTCGCCTACGAGAAGCTTTTTGAGAAAATGGATTCCGGAGAAACCGATATTTTGGTAGGAACGCAGATGATTTCCAAAGGTTTGGATTTTGATCATATTGAAGTGGTGGCGATTCCACGTGCCGATCAAATGTTGTATGTTCAAGATTTTCGTGCCGAAGAACGAGCGTATCAACTGATTACGCAAGTTTCAGGAAGAGCTGGAAGAACGTCTGGGAAAGGAAAAGTGATGATTCAGACCTTTTCACCCGACCATTCTATTTTTCAATTAATCAAGGAAGAAAATCCTGATAAAATTTATCAATACTTTTTAGAAGAACGCAAGAAATTCCATTACCCGCCATTCACAAGATTGGTGATGTTAGAGTTGAAACATAGAAAAGAAGACAAAGTTCATCGGGCAGCTACTTTTATGGGAAGTATTTTGAGAAAATATCTTCATGAAGCGATGGTTTTGGGACCAGAAAAAGCACCAATTCCGAGATTAAATACCTACTATCAATATCAAATTTTATTGAAATTTCCACGTGGAAAAAACTATCAAGCTTGTAAAGATTTGTTAAAAAAGAGTTTGGAAGAATTTGATGAAATTCAAGCGTACCATTCCATCAAAAAATCCATTTTTGTAGATTTTTAACAATTTTTAACGCATTTTAGGCCTATTTTATCATTTGTTCGGGCATCGTTAGCACAATATTTTTATACTTTTGATTGTTTGTAAGAAGGATGAGATTTTGTTAAAATTGAATTTCAAACTCATTCTTGCTATCCAAATTTAGATTGATGACGAAACTGAAAAATTTTTATGTAGGACTTTCTTTCTTTGCCACTTCGATCGTATTCGGTCAGACTTCTATATCCACATCGCATTACCCGAACATGTATGACAACCAAGTCGCCAATTCTAAGGAGACTCGGGAAGCTGTTATGACGGTAAAAGATCAAATTGATATTGCGGTGAATTCGGTAATGTCTGATCCCGTTTTGCGAAACGCCAGTTGGGGTTTTGTGATTTACGATCCGAAGACAAAGAAAGTGATTAATTCTTTCAATGAAACTTCTTCTTTAATTCCAGCTTCAACAACCAAATTGCTTACAACGGAAACCGCTGTAGCGATTTTAGGAATGAAGTATACGTGGCAAACGCAATTGGAATATTCGGGAAGTATCGATGAAAGTGGAACTTTGAACGGAAACCTATATATTGTAGGTAGTGGCGATCCCTCTTTGGGAACGGGTAAAGCGGGAGCACTCCGTTACGCAGAATTGATTAATGATTTTAAATCAGAAATTGCTTCGAAAGGAATTAAGAAAATTGCAGGGGATATTGTTATCCAAACGGCTGTGTTCAAGAATAATAAGCGTGATGAACTTCCAGCGAATATCGTATGGATGGAGCATGGCGGCTATTATTTACCAGCGGGAAGTACTGCCGATGTTAATCCTAGAAATGAGCAATTAACGGCTAAAAAGTCAAATCCATTTGATGATAAAAAACGTTATTTCTATATCTCACCGTGGAGTAAAAAAATAGTGTATTCCGATACCTACGAAGGGAAAGGCTTAACGTCTAAATTACCAGATCCACCAGCGTATTTAGCGAATAATTTACGAGCTTCATTAGTGAAGTCAGGTGTTGGTGTTTCAGGGAAAGTGATTAGCAAAGTGGTTGACCCAAATCCAGAATCAAGAACTGTAATTCATACCTATAAATCTCCGACTTTGAAGGATATCGTTTATGATACCAACCAACGAAGTGACAACGCAAATGCGGAAGCACTTTTACGTATGGTAGGTTTTCAAAAAGATGGCGACCAAACGTTAGAGTCAGGAAGAAAGGTGATTCGTGAGCATTTGGAAAGCATCAATTTTGACACTGATGGATTGAATATTTTCGATGGAAGCGGATTGTCTAGAAGCAATCTAGTAACTCCGATTGCTCAAGTGAAATTCTTAACGAAGTTGATGAACGAACCGTATTTTAAAGATTATTTTGAATCGCTTCCGATTGGTGGACAATCGGGAACGTTGAAAAAATCATTTCAAGGAAATGGATACGGACAAGTTTTTGCAAAAACCGGAACTTTGAATCGTGTGAAAACCTTAGCCGGATATATCAAAACAAGATCAGGAAAATTGCTACCATTCTCGTTAATGATTAACAATTATACGGGAAGTGTAGATCAAGTAAAAGCACGTATGGAACGTATTTTGGATCCAGCGATTGATTTATAGAATTCTGTAAATTAAAATAGAAATTAAGGCATCTTCTTCGGAAGATGCTTTTTGTTTTTAACGAATTTTTATGGGAATCCAAGTCGGGAAATCGAGCCTAAATTAGTATCTTAGCGAAACTAAAATTACGAAAAATGCTATCATCAAAATTTGTAGATCATTTACAATCTGAACTTCAAAATATAGATAACGAAGGACTTTTTAAGAGAGAGCGAATTATTACGTCGCCTCAATCCGCAGAAATCGTTGCTAATGGGAAAAAATTACTCAATTTTTGTGCGAATAATTATTTAGGATTATCGGATAATGCTGAGGTTATCAAAGCATCTCAAGATGCGATTCAGTCACATGGATATGGGATGTCTTCGGTTCGTTTTATTTGTGGAACACAAGATATTCACAAAGAATTGGAAGCGAAAGTTTCTAAATTCTTAGGAATGGAAGATACGATCTTGTATGCTGCTTGTTTTGATGCTAATGGTGGGGTTTTCGAGCCTTTGTTTTCAGAAGAAGATGCTATTATTTCAGATGAACTAAACCACGCTTCAATTATTGACGGAGTTCGTTTGTGTAAAGCGGCTAGATATCGTTATAAAAACAACAATATGGAAGATTTGGAAGCGCAATTGAAGGCGGCTTCAGAAAAAAATCACCGTTTCCGTATTATTGTTACCGATGGAGTTTTCTCTATGGACGGAATTGTTGCAGATTTAAAAGGCGTTTGTGACCTTGCGGACAAATACGATGCAATCGTTATGGTTGATGATTCTCACGCAACTGGTTTTATTGGTAAAACAGGACGTGGAACACACGAAGCGAATGAAGTGATGGGTAGAGTGGATATTATCACATCAACACTTGGAAAAGCGTTAGGAGGAGCTTTAGGAGGTTTCACATCAGGAAAAAAAGAAATCATCGATATGTTGAGACAAAGATCTCGTCCGTATTTATTTTCGAATTCTTTAGCGCCAGGAATTGTGGGTGCAGCAATGAAAGTTTTGGATATGATTTCGGATGATACAAGTCTTCGTGATAAAGTGATGGATAACGCGCAGTATTTCCGTACAGAAATGAAAAACAGAGGTTTTGATATTCCTGATGGTGACGCAGCGATTGTTCCGGTAATGCTTTACGACGCTCCGCTTTCTCAAAAAATGGCTGAAAAGTTGATGGATGAAGGGATTTATGTTATTGGTTTCTTCTATCCCGTGGTGCCAAAAGGAAAAGCGAGAATTCGTGTTCAGCTTTCTGCGGCGCATACAAGAGAACATTTGGATAAGGCGATTGCTGCTTTTGAAAAAGTTGGAAAAGAATTAGGTGTCATTTAATTTCAAAAAATAAATCAAACATAGAGCGGAATTTCATACTTTTATTGAAATTCCGTTTTTTTATGGCTCGATTTCTACTATTCGTAAGTGCATTTGTTTTATTGGTTTCATGTTCCAAGAAAATCAATCAGTATGTCACTCAAGACAAAATAAAAGTTCGTGATGGGCGCTGGGTTGAGAAAGATAAAGACGAGTTGGGCGAATATATTTCCAAAGGAAAATACAAGCTTGGAAACAAAATCGGAACGTGGAAAACAACCTACCAAGGAAAAAGATACCACCGAGAAAAGTTCAAAGGAAATACGTCTTGGATTATTTTTTATCATCCGAATGGTAAAAAAATGGAAGAGGGTGCTTCTAAGGTTGAGCATACATCAACCTACGTAAACTGGTACTACGACGGACTTTGGAAATATTACAATGAAGATGGAAGTTTGCGAACAACCAAAGTTTTTGACTTTAAGAAAGCAGATTCAACAATCGTTGACAAACCCTATATTAGAAAATAGACTTGTAAATGGTTATAGAACTCATAATCATCACCAAAATACTAATGGCAATCGTCATTTTCTTAACGGGCATTCTAGACGTTAGCATCGCTGAAAACGGCGCTGTAATCACGCCTCCAAATAGCAAACCAAGAATAATATTCCAATGATGACCTCCAAGTGTAAATAGAAAAGTTAGTGCGCTGGTTATCGTCAATAAAAATTTAGCGAAAGTTGAACTTCCCACCACGTAGCGTGGAGTTCGACCATCTTTAATTAAGGATCCTGTAACTAAAGGACCCCAACCACCGCCCGCAAATCCATCAATAAATCCACCTAAAGTCCCAATAAATGGTAAGTTTGTCGCTTTTCGTTTTATTCGGCTTTTTTGTTTTGATGAAAGGGTTTTGGTGAAAATATTAACACCAAGAAAAAAGGTATAGGCTGCGATTATTGGTTTTACAATGTGGGCATAATTTTCTCCAAGATAGGTTAATGCTAAAGAGCCGATAATCGCCCCAACAATGGCATATGGAGCCAGATTTTTTACCAATTTGAAGTTGATGTTTTTCAATTTATAATGGCTGTAGGTTCCCGCTGCCGATGTGAAAGATTCTGCCGAGTGAATACTTGCGCTCACAATAGGTGGTGGAACATTCAGCAATAATAAAATAGTCGTACAAATTACGCCGTAGCCCATTCCCATGGATCCAGCAACCATTTCGGCGACAAATCCTACCAAAATCATCCATAAAAAAAGATAGCGATCTTGCTCTAGAAATGCTTTGGCTTCGGGATACCAATGAAGTTCATAAATTGATATAAATAGAAATCCGACAAGTAACAAAAGTCCGATTATTGCTAGGAAAATATTGGCTTTAAGCTTTGCAGCTTTGGCATATTGCGTAAAATAGTCTAAAACCTCATATGGAGTTTGATACGTTTTCGTTTTTGGAATCTCGGATTTCGCTTTTCTAATAATTTCCTTTTCTTGATTTGAAATTCGCTCTAAAATTGGTTCTGCCGAATCATGATGAACGTACGAACAGAATTGATGCGCTTGTTCTTGAAAAGAATTCCAATCGGTTTTATCGGTTGACAAATAGATGGCGACCTCTTTATTTTTGAAATCAGATTCTTTTGGAAAGCCCCTATTAATGCTGATTTCTGATTTGTTTTTAAATTCATTTAAAACGGAAGAATCGGAATTGGAAACAAAAATTGAGATCGATGCAAAATCAAATTCCAAATACGAAGGAAGCCGCTTTTTAAGCAAATCAGCTTCACCAAACAGCAAAATATGCGTTTGTTGAGCTTGAAGATACAAAGGAAAAAGCGACTTCTTTGGATGATGCATTTTACGAAATCATTAAAGCGCCAACAGTCGCATTACTTGTTTCATCAATGAGAATCGCGCTTCCCGTTGCATTGTTTACTTCGAACGAATCAAAAACTAACGGCGATGCTATTTTCAGTTTTACTTTAACGATTTCATTTAGTTTTATGCTCGAATCGATTGGTTTTTGCTCTAAAGTGTTGACATCAATTGAATATTCAATTTCCTTTACAATAGCTTTCACAATTTTAGAACGATGTTGCAAAAGATATTTATTGCCTTCTTGCAATTCTCGCTTATCAAGCCAACAAACAACCGCTTCTATTTCATTCGAAATTTCAGGTTCGTTATCTAATTTTACGAAATAATCGCCTCTTGAAACATCAATGTCTTCTTCCAAATGAAGTACAGCGGGTTGCCCTTCAAGAGCTGATTCTACTTCGTTTCCATGAATTTCGATTTTTGAAATCTTAGTTGTCACATCTTGTGGTAGAATTCGAATGTAATCATTTTTAGAATAGCTTCCTGAAATGATTTGCCCAGCATAACCACGATAATCATGCAGTTCTTCGGTTTGTGGACGAATAACATATTGAACTTGAAATCTTGGCGCATCAAAACGCTGATTTTCAACCGAAACATTTTCCAAGAAATCGAGAAGCGACGGACCTTCATACCAAGGCATAGCACCGGATTGATTGACAATAGTATCACCAACAAACGCAGAAATAGGGAAGAAGTGAACGTTTTTCAAATCCAAACGGTCGGCTATTTTTTGATATTCTGATTTTATATTTTCAAAAACCTCTTGAGAATACGCCACCAAATCCATTTTATTAACCGCAACGACTACATTTTTCATGCGAAGTAATGACGCAATAATCGAGTGACGTCGTGTTTGTTCTGTAACTCCATGGCGAGCATCAACCAAAATAATAATAAGTTCGGAATTGGAAGCTCCAGTAATCATATTTCGCGTGTATTGCACATGTCCGGGCGCATCCGCAATAATGAATTTTCTTTTGGGTGTTGTGAAATAACGATACGCGACATCAATTGTAATTCCTTGTTCTCTTTCCGCACGCAAACCGTCGGTAAGTATCGCTAAGTCAATTCCGTTTTCGTTTTTGTTTTTCGATTGCTTTTCCAAAGCTTCCAGCTGATCCACCAAAATACTTTTGCTATCGTATAATAAGCGACCAATTAGAGTGCTTTTCCCATCATCCACACTTCCTGCTGTGATTAATCGTAATATGTCCATTTTTCTTTTGCTAATTAAGGT
Source organism: Bacteroidota bacterium (assembly GCA_023423715.1). Taxonomy (GTDB): domain Bacteria; phylum Bacteroidota; class Bacteroidia; order Flavobacteriales; family Weeksellaceae; genus JAFAFC01. Next base: position 161,519 of record JAFAFC010000005.1, on the reverse strand, counting down.
TGGAATGTTAGAAATAACCGCCTTTTTTACGGTCTTCCATCGCTGCTTCGGTTACTTTATCATCAATTCTCGTTTCACCGCGTTCTGATATTCTTGAAGCTCGAATTTCCTGAACAACATCTTGTAACGTTTCGGCATCGCTTTCTACAGCGGCAGTACACGTCATATCGCCAACGGTTCTATAGCGAACTTTTTTAGTACGAATTTCATCCGATTCATCAATTTGAATATGGTCGGAAACGGCGATTAATTGTCCATCGTATTCAATTACGTCTCGTTCGTGCGCGAAATAAATGGATGGTAATTCAATCTTTTCTCGTTCTAGATAACCCCAAACATCGAGTTCCGTCCAATTGGAAATTGGGAAAACGCGAACATTTTCACCTTTGTGAATTCGTCCATTATAGATATTCCAAAGTTCTGGTCGTTGTAATTTCGGATCCCATTGACCAAACTCATCACGAACGGAGAAAAAACGTTCCTTAGCTCTCGCTTTTTCTTCATCACGACGGGCGCCGCCAATGCAAGCATCAAAACCAAATTCTTCAATCGTATCCAATAACGTATGTGTTTGCAACCAATTTCGGCTCGCAAATTTTCCTTTGGGTTCCGTTAATTTTTTCTCACGAATCGTGTCTTCAACATTTCGAACAATTAAGGTTGCTCCAATCTCGTTTGCCAGCCAATCACGATATTGCAAAGCTTCTGGGAAATTATGTCCCGTATCAATGTGTACCAAAGGGAATGGAATTTTCATCGGAGCAAATGCTTTAATAGCTAATTGCACAAGAGTAATGGAGTCCTTCCCACCGCTGAAAAGTAGAGCAGGTTTCTCAAATTGAGCCGCCACTTCTCGCATGATGTAAATGCTTTCTGCCTCGAGTTGATCGAGATAGGTTGTATTGAATTCGTACATAATTATAATTAAGATTTGATGGAATGCAAGCCGCATTCTTTTTTACTTTCTTCCCACCACCAACGACCAGCTCGTGGGTTTTCGCCTTCGGAAATAGCTCGTGTGCAAGGAACGCAACCCACACTGATAAAGCCTTTTTTGTGAAGACTTAAATCTTGAACTTTTTCGCGTTCGAGATAGTCTAAAACGTCTTGATAGGTCCAATGAATTAAAGGATTGAATTTATAGAGATTTCGAGATTCATCCCATTCGAGAATTGCCATTTGTTCACGATTTTCAGACTGTTCTGCTCGTAAACCAGTAATCCATACTTTAGCGCCTTCCAATGCTCGATTCAAAGGTTTTACTTTTCGAATAAAACAGCACTCTTTTCTGTTTTCAACGGAATGGAAGAACGCATTAATTCCTTTTTTGTTCACATATTTTTCAACATCTTCGGACTCTGGAAAGTAAACTTTGGTCGGAATTTTATATTTAGAATTGTTTTGAGCGAGAAGTTCGTAATGCTCGTAAAATAAACGCCCCGTGTCTAAAGTAAAGACGTCAATTGGAAGTTTATTTTTGAAAATAGCATCGGTAATCACTTGATCTTCTTGCCCCAAAGAGGTAGAAAACATGATAGAGTCACCGAATTTCTGTGTGATGAATTGCAAAGCATCTACTAAAGAAAGGGTAGATAACTTCTGAATTTCTTCTTCGTTAATTTGCATTTTGCACTTTTTTACTGTGCAAATTTGAACGAAAATTAATTACCTACCAAATTAGTAGAGTAATAATTTTAAAAAAAAGATTTTAATCAGTTAAATCCAAAAGCGTTTTTTGCTCCAAAATTCCCAAGGTAACATCACGGACTTCAATGAGCACATCGTGCAAACCGCAATGTTCTTCATTGCAATTTTCACATTTTTCGTAGAAGTTCAAGCTCACGCAAGGAAGCATGGCAATGGGGCCGTTCACCAAACGAATAATTTTGGCTAAGCTGACATCTTTAGGCTCTGCTTTAAAGAAATAGCCGCCGCCTTTTCCCTTTTTAGAGTCAAGAATTTCAGCATTCTTAAGTTGAAGAAGAATGTTTTCTAAGAATTTCAAAGGAATTTTTTTGGTCTCCGAAATTTCGGAAATCAAAACAGGACCTTGTTCTTTTTTGTCAACTAAATAGGACAATGCTTTAAATGCGTATTGGGATTTCTTGGACAGCATGAGACAAAAATACTAATTTTTTAGCATGTTCAATTTACTATAATTAGGCTATATTTGAATGTTTTTTTAAAGAAAATCTATGTTTAGTAAGCAGGAAGCGCAGCAATTAAAGAAAGAGTTTTGGGTGGCTTTTGGGAAATCATTTCCGAGAAAATGGTTGTTGTATGATACAAAGATCAAAGATTTTTCATTCAAGTTCACGGCAGAAGCCAAAAAAGCAGAAGTTTCTTTGGATATCGAAATGAAAGACGAAGTCTATCGTGATGCTTATTATAACAAGATTTGGAGCCTAGAATCTCTTTTGGAAGATTACGTTGGGCCGGTTCGTAGAGAAGAGTTTTACGAATTGGAAAATGGTAAAATTATCTCACGAGTTTGGGTTGCAAAAGAAAACGTATCGATTTACAACAAAAATACATGGCAAGAGATTTTCGAATTTTTTGTCGAAAAAATGACGGCTTTCGAAACATTTTTCTACGAGTACGAAGATTTTATCAAAGACGTTTAACTGAGTTTAGTTAAACTTTCTCTTCCTAAACCAATAGAATGCTCCTGCAAATAGAGCAATTAAACCAGCGGGAACCAATAAATTGAACCATTGCCAGTTGCTTTTTTCGTAATCAATTCGTTGTCTGTCTAGAAGTCGAGCTTCGATATTTCGGTTTCGAAGTTGAATTAAATTAGAATCATCCAACAAATAATCTAATGCATTTCGAAGGAACTGTTCGTTACCATAGTGTTGATCATTCATAACATCGTACCCCAATGGAAGCGGTTTTCCTTTGATTATTTGGTTGCGAGCAATATCACCATCCGCGACAACAACCATTTTATTTTCTCCTGACGTTTGTGCTGTGAAATTTGGAATAGAATTTCGTTCGCTACGCGTTGCATAAGCTGATGTAAATTTTCCCTTTACACTTACCGCAAATATTTTCGGAGTAGAAGGACGTTCCATTTGTCCGATGGAATCTACACGAATGATTTCGTTCAATGAAATTAAATTGGGAACATTCTTCAAAAGCGTTCTTTCGCTTGATTCAAACAAAACTTCTTTTTGAATTCCAGGTCGCGCTAAAGTATCAATAGACGTTGGGAATTCAAATTTTACCGGATTGATATTTTTAGTAATCGGATTTTTATCTTCGGCAATTCCTAATGGGAAATACGGCCATAAAAACGAACTGAATTGAGGATTTCCAGCAACTTCACCCGTTTTCAAACGAATCATCGCCGATTTTTTTAAATCTTTAACCAAAGACGAGTTGATTCGGATTCCGTAATTGAAGAAAAAATCAGTCATTTTCACATCAATCGGATAGGCCATAATCTCTTTGGATTGGAAAAGCGTATCCATTTCTGCATTAACAGCGTCCATCATCCAAAGGGTTTTTCCGCCTTTCATAATGTATTGATCCAGAATTACTTTTTCCGTATCGGTAAAGGCTTTACGAGGTTTTGCAATCACCAATGCGTCCATTTTTTGAAGCATGGGAACGTCTTCAAAACTTAATTCTTTTTGATTTTTTGGAATAATAGGTCCGGCTTGATAATTTTCCAAAGCCATATTCATAAAACCTTGAAACTCATCAGGACGCAGTTCGTCTTGATTGATGAGGATTCCAATGCTTTTTCGGGTTTCTTGAGAGACGCTTTTGATATTGGAAATTAAATTATATTCTAAATTTTCAATCGATCTACTCAACTGATCATTCGCATCAATCCCGGTTTGTTGGATCACTAACGGAACAGAAATGCCCGAATTATTGTGTTTCATCACCGCGTACGGATAGAGAACAATTTCGGAAACCTTTCCATCTCGAACATCAGGAAGAATGGAGGGTTGCATACCCATCGCAGCCAAAGTTTCCATCGGGATTTTGTTTTTCACTGGATCGATAAACGTGAAATCCACATTGGAATTGATTCGTCTAAATTCTTCTAATAAAAATTTGGTTTCGCTTTGAAGTTGTTTAAAAGAAGCTGGAAATTCGCCATCCAAATAAACCTCCACTTTTAGCGGTTTTTTAATGTCTTTTAAAACTTTAACCGTCGATTCGGAAAGGGTATATCTTTTTTCTTGCGTAAGATCCCAACGAAACTGAAATATTCCTAAAACTCCTAGTAATAGAACGATTAAAGCGATTAGAAAAGGTATATTTTTTTTCAGCATTTTATTTTTTCTTGGAAACTAAAAGGATGGAAACAAAAAGGGAAACAGCAATCACCAAAATGAAATAAAACAAATCTCGGCTGTCCACCAAACCACGTGTAAAAGCAATATAATGTTGATAAAAACCAATGTTTTGCAAAACATAATCGGCACCACCTAACAATCGATAACTTGCTAATTGTTCGATCCCAAAATACGAGATAAAACAGAAAATCAAACCTAGCAAATATCCAATAATTTGGTTGCTTGCAAGTGACGAAGCCAAAATTCCGATTCCTGAAAACGCACCAATTAGAAAAACTAAACCAATATAACTTCCTAAAGTTGCGCCCATATCAATATTTCCTTCGGGAACTCCCAAAACATAGATCGTATACAGGAAAACCAAAGAAGGCAAAATACATAAAACACCAATGCTCCAAACCGAAAGGAACTTTCCAACAACGATATTTTTAATGGAAATCGGTTGCGAAAACAACCAAGTTAAAGTTCCATTTTGTTGTTCTTCGGCTAATGTTCGCATGGAAATCGCTGGAATGATGAAAAGCAAAATCCAAGGAGCCAAGACGAAATAGCTTTGCAAAGAAGCCGTTCCGATATCAAAAATGTTAGAATTGTTTTCGAAAAAGAAAAGGAATAAAGTGCTTATAATGCTGAATGCCAACATGATAATCCATGCGCTCCAGTTCCCAAAACTTCCGAAAAGTTCTTTTTTATAAATAGCCAACATGCGGTTATTGTTTTTTAATTTTATTCACCAATTTCACAATCATCATAATCCCACCAACCAAAACGATAAAACCTAGTAATAATTGCCACCAATACGCAATTATTTGATATTTCAAAATAACGGTGAATACAATTAAGAATAAAAGAAAAGTCGCAATCTCGTTGAATTGACGCAATGCAATATTCGAATTTTGAAGATCACCACCATTCAGATTTTTAATGGTTACCACTTTTTTCCATGACCAATAATGATAAAGCGCAAGTCCAATTAAAAACGTCAATTTTAAATGAAACCAGGGTGCTTTAAACAATTCCATATTCATCACTATCATGGTAGTACCAAAAATCGTCATTAAAACACCAGCGGGACAAATAATGATATTCCATAAACGACGCATCATAAAGACATATTGCTCGCGAAGAATTTGCTTTTTGGTTTCCTCAAAAGCGTCGGTATCTTTATAATAGACAAAAAGGCGCACGAGATAGAAAATTCCAGCAAAATAACTTACCATGAAAATGATGTGCAATGCTTTGATAATGGTATAGGCCATAGGGTGAAATTTGAGCGCAAATATACTGATTTTTGCTTGGGACTATTTTTGAAATTCCACAAAGATGTTTTCGCCCACTTTCATTCCGTAGAGGTCTTTGGCGCCGTTACGCCCTGAACCTTTGTAGATGCATAATTCGAGTAAATCGACATCGTTGAAAATCGCAATGGATTTCCCATGGAAACTAGGTTCGTCCGACCAATCAGTAACGAATTCGGAATAATGATTATAAACGTGTGATAACGCTAAATTTCTAAATTTAATCGTCAGTTTCGTCGTATTAGCTTGGTATTTCTGGAAAAACTGTTTTGAAATATTGGAGACGATATTCCCAAAAGAATCGATGTAGATGACTTCACCAACAATCATATTTTCGCCAGGATTGAACACCGAATGCGGAAATTTAATATCCAATGGTTTTTTGAATGGTCTCCCAACGACTTCTGGAAGTCCGCCATTGCATAAATGTACGGCTGCAGGAACAAAAATATCCAAAGCTGGGAAGTTTATAACATCATCAAAACGATTGGTAAACGTGATTTCGTGAATCAATTCTGGTTTGATGTCATGAAAAATCAATTTCAAAATTCCATTATCTGGCGCGATGAAATAATGCCCTTCAATTTTGAAAATCAAGCCTCGAAAATCTTTTTTAAAAAAACTGTCAACAGCTATAATATGGACCGTTCCGATTGGAAAATGACGAAACGCATTGCGAACAATGTAAGCAGTCTGTTTCAAGTTAAATGCTTCGATCTGGTGGGTGATATCCACAATCGTTATTTCTGGATTCAGACTTAGGATTGTTCCTTTAATAGAAGCAACTCGATGATCGACAATTCCGTAATCGGACGTAAGCGTAATAATAGGCATATCGCAAAAATAAGAAATAGAGCGCAAAAAAGGGGTAGATATTCCCTACGAAAAAAGATTGAATTTGATTTTTTTGTACTATTTTTAAGTCAAAATAATACAATCTGTTTATGTTTGAACTAAACTATGAACTTACTGACATTGATACCAAGGCATTTTATGGTGTTCAGAATCAGAATTTCAATTTAATAAAATCAAGTTTTCCAACTTTAAAAATAACCGGACGCGATAATTTTGTTTTTGCGATGGGTAACCAAGAAGCTTTGGATGTTTTCAAAGCAAAATTGGATGATATCGTTGCTTATCTGTCCAAATACAATGCAATTACAATTAAAGATGTTGAAAATTTACTTCAACTAAAAGGAGAAGATGAAAAAACCTTGGTTTTTGATCAAGATATTATTGTAAAAGGCGTTAATGGGAAGGTGATTAAAGCCAAAACCACAAATCTTAAAAAGCTTGTAAAAGAAGTTGATAAGAAGGATATGGTTTTTGCTATTGGTCCAGCAGGAACGGGGAAAACTTATACCAGTGTTGCTTTGGCAGCGCGTGCCCTTCGTGATAAAGAGGTAAAGCGTATTATTCTAACGAGGCCAGCAGTAGAAGCAGGAGAGAGTTTGGGATTTCTTCCTGGTGATATGAAGGAAAAGCTGGATCCGTATATGCAACCTTTATACGATGCATTGCGCGATATGATTCCGCATGAAAAGCTGGAAGGATTTATTGAAAAGCGCGTTATCGAGATTGCACCTTTAGCATTTATGCGTGGTAGAACGTTGGATGAGGCGTTTGTAATTCTAGATGAAGCACAAAATACAACGCATTCTCAAATGAAAATGTTTCTCACAAGAATGGGTATGAATGCGAAATTCATAATTACGGGCGATCCAAGTCAAGTCGATTTACCATTGAAACAGAAATCTGGACTAAAAGAAGCGATGCGTATTTTAGATGGGATTAAAGAGATTGGTTTCGTTCATCTTACTGAAGAAGATGTTGTTAGACACCCAGTTGTGAAAAAGATCATCGGTGCTTATGGAGCTGAAGAAAAAAGATTGCGTGAAAACGAAGCGTAAAACATGATATATATCACTTTAAAAACTATGTTAAATTTTTGTTAAGAATCCAACTGTGCCTACCTTTGCAGCCTTAAATAATGACAAGAAAATGAAAAAATTATTTTTAGCTGGTGCTGTAGCACTTTTCGGATTCGCAAGCGCTCAAACGACTAACGCTGCTTTAGCAAAAGGAAAATGGGTAATTGAAGCGAACACAGGTTCTCACGCAACAGGAAACACATCTTTCGGTTTAACTTCAGTTGACGGAGCTAATACGACATCTTGGAACCTAGGTGTTGATGGTGGTTATTTTGTAATGGACAAATTGGCTATTAAAGCTGGTTTAGGTTATGGAGAAACTGGTGTAGATGGAGTAGAAGGTAACTTCGTTTATAAAGTTGGAGCTCAATATTATATCATCAACCAAATTCCTGTAGGAGTTGATTTCACAGGAACATCTAGCGATGGTGATAATGCAAACTGGGTTGGTTTCGAAGGTGGTTATGCTTGGTTCGTAGCACCAAACATTGCAGTAACTCCTAAATTGAGATACAACCTTACATTAGATGAGAACAAAGCACCAAGTGCTTTCCAAGGATTAATTGGTTTCTCATTATTCTTCTAATTCGATTCGAATTTTTAAGTATACCAATACGCTATCTTTAAAGATGGCGTATTTTTTTTGTATAATTTTCATTTTTTAACGTTTTTTATAAAAATAAAGTTGCGTATTAACGAAGTGTTTTTATTTTTGTAGGATAACTTTAATAAAAAAACAATGAAGAAATTATTTTTAGTTGGTGCTTTAGCACTTTTCGGAGCGGTATCTGCTCAATCGGGATTTAAATTAGGAGTTAATGTTGGCTTACCAATGGGTGATGCAGGTGATGGTTATAGTTTTTCATTAGGAGCTGATGCATCATATTTATTTCCTGTTGATGCGGATTTTAATGTAGGTATTGCTTCTGGTTTCCAAACTTTTTTTCCTAAATCTGAGTTAAAAGACTTGGGATATAAAAACGTGAACTTAGTTCCATTAGCTGCTTCTGCACAATATAGAATTACTCCTGAGTTTAGTCTTGGCGCTGATTTAGGTTACGGGTTCTTATTTTCTGATGGACAAAGTGACGGAGGGTTTTATTATGCTCCAAAAGCAGCGTATCATTTTGGACCTAGTGAAGTTAATTTAAGTTATAGAGGTGTTTCTCAAGAGGGAGGATCAGTTGGTTCTATTAACTTAGGTTATGCTTATTCTTTCGGAAAGTAACCGAATTTAATACAAATTGAAAACCGCTCTTTTAGGGCGGTTTTTTTAGTTGAAAATACGAAGTGATTAGTTTTTACGTTCTTTATGGAAAATTTTAAATTTTGAAAATGAAAAAAACGATTTTTATTTTAGGTGTATTGATGACAACCATGGCATCTGCACAAATTAAGTATGGTATTAAAGGTGGACTAATTGGCTCAAATCTTACGGAGAAAGACGATTCGGAATCAGCGCGCTTTGTCAATGGAACAAAATACTCCTTTTATGGCGGTGGTTTAGTTGAGTATAAATTCAAACCAAATTGGGCTTTTCAAGCCGAACTTTTGTATGCGAATGTTGGTTACAAATATGAAGACGAGTATACGTACAACGATAATAATGGTGTGCAAACAACTCAGAATAATAAATATTCCCTTAATGTGCATCAAGTTGTGTTGCCGCTTTCCGTGAAATACTATGCAAATACGGATTTTAATGTTTCTGCGGGTTTCAATTTAGGCTATTTTATTTCTGGAGAACATAAAAGCCAATTTAATCACGGTGAAGAGTCAAAACGCGATATTTTTGATGAAGAAGTGTGGGGCGGAAAACCATCCCATTTTTATGCCGGACCTTTTGTTGGTGCTGAATATAACTTCAAAAACGGATTGTTTATCGATGGTCGATACAATTGGGGTGTAACAGATTTTAAACTTTGGAAAAGTGATGATAAAGGAGAAGATAAAGAATTTGTTAATTCATTTCAAATTGGGTTGGGATATAAATTCTAATTCATACCAAAAAGAGATAAAAATAAAAACTCGAGCCACTGGCTCGAGTTTTTTATATTCTAGAATAAATTTCTAATTTATTTTCCCATCATACCGCCCATTCCTGGCATGTTCGGCATTTTGCTCATCATCTGCATCATTTGCTTTCCTTGAGGACCTTGCATCATTTTCATCATTTTCCCCATTTGGTCGAATTGTTTCATTAACTGATTCACATCTTCCAATTTTCTTCCAGCACCTCTTGCGATACGTTTTTTACGGTTCATGTCGATAATAGAAGGATGTCTTCTTTCGTCTGGCGTCATGGAGTGAATGATGGCTTCAATATGTTTAAATGCGTCGTCTGAAATTTCAACATCTTTAATGGCTTTTCCAACACCTGGAATCATCCCCATTAAATCTTTCATATTACCCATTTTCTTGATCTGGTTGATTTGTTTTAGGAAATCATCAAACCCGAATTCGTTTTTCGCAATTTTCTTGTGAAGTTTTTTAGCTTCTTCTTCATCAAACTGCTCTTGAGCTCTTTCTACTAAGGAAACAACGTCTCCCATTCCTAAGATTCTGTCTGCCATCCTTTCTGGGTAGAAAAGATCCAGGGCTTCCATTTTCTCACCTGTAGAAATAAATTTTATTGGCTTCTCAACAACAGAACGAATTGTTAAAGCGGCTCCACCTCGAGTATCACCGTCTAATTTTGTTAAAACAACCCCATCAAAATTCAACGCTTCGTTAAAGGCTTTTGCAGTATTTACGGCATCTTGCCCCGTCATGGAATCAACAACGAAAAGCGTTTCGTCTGGCTTAATGAAATAATGAACTGATTTTATCTCGTTCATCATTTGCTCGTCAATCGCTAAACGTCCTGCGGTATCCACAATCACCACATCGTGATTGTTTGCTTTTGCATAATTCACCGCGTTTTCCGCAATTGTAGAAGGATTTGTTGCGCCTTCTTCCGTATAAACGGGAACATCGATTTGTCCACCTAAAACTTTTAACTGATCAATCGCTGCTGGACGGTAAACGTCACACGCTACCAATAAAGGTTTTTTGCTACGTTTTGTTTTTAAATAGTGAGCAAGCTTACCCGAAAATGTCGTTTTACCCGAACCTTGAAGACCTGCAATTAAGATAACGCTTGGTTTCCCAGCAAGATTAATTCCTTCTTGAGTTCCACCCATTAACCCAACCAATTCGTCATGAACGATTTTGGTCATCAACTGACCTGGAGTTAGGGATGTTAATACGTTTTCTCCTAAAGCTTTATCTTGAACTCTTTTCGTAAGATCTTTCGCAACTTTATAGTTTACATCGGCATCTACCAATGCTCTACGGATTTCTTTTACGGTTTCCGCAACGTTGATTTCGGTAATTTTTCCGCGCCCTGAAAGGTTGTGTAGCGCTTTGTCTAATTTATCCTGTAAGCTATTAAACATGAATTCTGATTATTATCGTGCGCAAAAATAGTGATTTTATTCTTTATTCTCCCAATTCAAATAATTTTGATAGCTTTGCCATTCATGAAAAATACCAAAACAGCGCTGCTTTACTTTTTAGGATTTCTCCTAATTTCTACTGTTTTTTTTGGCGCTCAGTATCTTTTGAAGGAACAAGGAATCTTGAATTTGGATTTTAAAATTCATTTTTTCATATTCTTTGTGAGTTTTATTAGTTTGGCTACCATTTTAAGTGTTTTTGCGTTTGGAAAAACAGGGTGGATTGGTTTTTTCTTTTTGGGTTTTGTACTCTTCAAAATCATTGCAATTGCTTATATCGCAATTAAAGAACCCGATTTTCAAAAGAATTTGATTTCCTATTTTATATTGTACTGGCTTTATTTGGCGATTGAGGTTGTTTACGTTGTGAAACTTGTTAAAAAACAAGACTAAAATCATATAATAATTGGGTTAAAATATTGAACGAAATCGAATATAATTTCATACTTTTGCAAAAATTTTAGAAATAGAGTCTAGCCATGGGTTTTAAAAAACTGTTACTTGTTCTTTCAATGTTTGCCTTCTCATTAGGGTTTGCAAGCGCTTCTGAAGGGCATGCCGAAACTGGAAAAGAAGAAAAATACAATCCTGTACCATTTATCATGCATCACATTGCCGATGGACACAACTGGCATTTGTGGGGTGAGGGAGAAAATTCTGTAGGAATTGCCCTACCTGTAATTCTTTGGAATAACGGACTTCATATTTTCAGTTCTAACGAATTCGGTCACGAATTAGAAAAAGTAGCAGAAGTAGATGGTAAATTCTACAAAATCTATCACGGAAAAGTTTACGAAACAGACGCGGCTGGAACTTTAACAATGGAGAAAGACGCAAAAGGAGTAGAGCATCCAACAAATGCTAAACCTCTAGATTTCTCTATTACAAAAGTAGTTGCTCAAATGATGCTTGCTGCTTTAATTATTATTCTTTTGGCTTTCGGTATGAAGGCTTCTTACAAAAAATCAAACGTTCCATCAGGAATTGCGAAATTCTTAGAACCAATCGTTCTTTTCGTAAGAGACGATATCGCTTTGCAAAACATTGGAGCAAAAAAATACAGAAAATACGTACCGTATTTAACTACTTTATTCTTATTTATTTGGATTTTGAATATCCTTGGATTAGTTCCAGGAGCAGCAAATACAACAGGAAATATTGCATTTACAATGGTATTAGCCGTATTCACTTTGTTAGTTGTTAATTTAAGCGGTAGAAAAACGTATTGGATGCACATGCTAGATCCATTGGGGAATAACATGCCAATCGGTGGTAAAATTTTAGTATACATCATCTTAGTTCCAGTAGAATTATTAGGAATTATTACGAAACCATTCGCTTTGATGATTCGTCTTTTTGCAAACATGACTGCGGGACACATTATCATCATGAGTTTGATCGCGCTTATTTTCATCATGAAAACATATATGATCGCTCCAGTATCTTTAGGATTAACGTTGTTTATCTATGTATTGGAAGTGTTAGTTGCAGCATTGCAAGCGTATATCTTCACGATGTTAACAGCGTTATTTATTGGATCTGCGGTTGAGGAGCCTCACCACGATCACTAAGAAATTAGAATAGAAAAGAAACAAAAAACAAATATCAACTTTTTAAATTATAGTATTATGACAGGTAGTATCGCAGCAATCGGAGCTGGTTTAGCAGTTCTTGGAGTTGGATTAGGAATTGGAAAAATCGGTGGAAGCGCTATGGAAGGTATCGCTAGACAACCAGAGCAATCAGGAAAAATCCAAACTGCAATGATTATCGCAGCAGCTCTTATCGAGGGTGCTGGTCTTTTCGGAATCGTAGTAGCATTACTAGGAAACGGATAAGAAACAAGTAAGAATTCTACAAACGGTTGGTTTGTAGAATTCTTTACATTAAAAAAGTTAACATATTTTTACACATAAATCTTAATTGATATACAATGGACTTACTAACTCCTTCAATTGGTAATATTTTCTGGACAGCTGTCGTATTTTTCATCTTATTGATGCTTCTAGGGAAATATGCTTGGAGACCAATTATGAAATCGATCGAAGAAAGAGAGGTTTTTATCGTTGATTCTCTTAACCAAGCTAAGATGGCTAAAAAAGAAATGGAAGATCTTAAAGCCGATAACGAAAGAATCATTCGTGAAGCTAAAATCGAACGTGATGCAATCTTGAAAGATGCACGTGAGATGAAAGATAAAATTGTTGCTGATGCAAAAGATGCAGCAAAATCTGAAGGAGATAAAATGATTGAACAAGCGAGACAAAGCATTCAATCTGAAAAATCTGCTGCTATGGCTGATATTAAGAGCCAAATTGGTGCTCTTTCTGTGGGTATTGCAGAGCAAATCTTGAAGCAAAAGCTTGATAATACTGATGCTCAAAATACATTGGTAGAAAATTATTTAAACAATACTAATCAAAACTAAGAATGCTTACCAGTAAAGTAGCAAGAAGATACGCACAAGGTTTACTAGACTTCTCACAAGAAGCTGGGCAAACAGCTGTGGTCTATGCAGAAATGAAGGACGTAAGCAAGATTCTATCGAATTCTCCGGATTTGAGATTGTTTTTTGCAACACCTTTTATCGATTATAAAAAGAAATTGGCCGCAGCTCAGGAAGTCTTCAAAGGATTTTCTCCAGTGGTTCAAAATTTAGTAAAGTTGGTTATCACGCATGGTAGAGAAACTCATCTAGATGAGATTGCGCAAGGGTTCATCACAAAAGTTGATCAGTTGAACGGTGTGCAAAAAATTTCTATCACGTCTGCAGTTCAATTGTCTCAAAAGACGGTTGAAGATATTTTAAAATCAACATCGCTTGTTAATGCAGGTTCTCAGTTTGATCTTGAAACGGTTGTAAAACCTGAAATTTTAGGAGGATATATCCTAAGAGTAGGAGATCAGCAAGTTGATGCGTCTGTAAAGACAAAACTGAATAAAGTTCAAAAAGAATTTCAATTAAACTAAGAAAATTAACCATACAATGGCAGAAATAAATCCAGCTGAAGTATCAGCAATTTTAAAACAACAGTTAGCGAATTTCGACACGCAGTCGAACATCGAGGAAGTTGGAACAGTATTGACGATCGGTGATGGTATCGCTCGTGTATACGGTCTTCAGAATGTTGAATACGGAGAATTAGTACGTTTCTCTTCAGATGTTGAAGGGATTGTATTGAACCTTGAAGAAGATAACGTTGGGGTAGCTTTATTAGGTGAATCCAAATTGGTTAAAGAAGGAGATACAGTAAAAAGAACAAATAGAATTTCTTCTATCAAAGTAGGAGAAGGAATGCTAGGACGTGTTGTAGATACATTGGGTAACCCAATCGACGGTAAAGGACCTATCACAGGTGAACTTTACGAAATGCCATTGGAAAGAAAAGCTCCAGGGGTAATCTACAGACAACCAGTAACAGAGCCTTTACAAACGGGTATTGTAGCTGTTGACTCAATGATTCCAGTAGGAAGAGGGCAAAGAGAGCTTATCATTGGTGACCGTCAAACAGGTAAAACTACGGTTGCTATTGACACGATCATCAATCAAAAAGAATTTTACGATGCTGGTCAACCAGTATATTGTATTTATGTAGCGATTGGACAAAAAGCATCTACGGTTGCTCAGATTGTTCAGACGTTAACAGATAAAGGAGCAATGGCGTATACGGTTATCGTTGCAGCTAACGCTTCAGATCCAGTTCCAATGCAGGTATATTCAGCAATGGCTGGTGCTGCAATTGGAGAATATTTCAGAGACACAGGACGTCCAGGATTGATCGTTTATGATGATCTTTCTAAACAAGCGGTTGCGTATCGTGAGCTTTCTTTATTATTAAGAAGACCACCGGGCCGTGAAGCTTATCCAGGGGACGTTTTCTATCTTCACTCAAGATTGTTAGAAAGAGCTGCAAAAGTTATCGCTGATGATGATATTGCAAAGCAAATGAACGACCTTCCAGAATCGTTGAAGCCAATCGTAAAAGGAGGAGGATCTTTAACAGCCCTTCCAATTATTGAAACTCAGGCGGGTGACGTTTCTGCATATATCCCAACAAACGTAATTTCGATTACAGATGGACAGATTTTCTTGGAGTCTGATTTATTCAACTCTGGGGTTCGTCCAGCGATCAACGTAGGTATTTCTGTATCTCGTGTTGGAGGTAATGCACAGATTAAATCAATGAAAAAAGTATCTGGTACTTTAAAATTAGACCAGGCTCAATATAAAGAATTAGAAGCGTTTGCTAAATTCGGATCAGACTTAGACGCAGCTACTTTGTCTGTAATCTCTAAAGGTGAGAAAAACGTGGAAATCTTGAAGCAACCAGTAAACTCTCCACTTCCAGTAGAGGAGCAAGTTGCAATGGTTTATGCAGGTACAGAAAACTTGTTAAGAAGTGTTCCTGTTAAGAAAGTAAAAGAATTCATGAAAGACTATGTTGAGTTATTGAAGGCGAAGCACCCTGAAACAATGGCTGCAATCAAATCTGGAAAGATTGACAATAACGTAACAGACGTATTGAAATCTGCTGCAAGCGATATCGCTTCAAAATTTAATTAGAATTAATTTCAAGTTTCAGGTTTAGTCAATTTTGCTTAAACCTGAAACCTAGAAAACTTGAAACCTTTATAGAATAATGGCAAACTTAAAAGAAATCAGAGGAAGAATTACATCCATCTCATCTACGATGCAGATTACAAGTGCTATGAAAATGGTATCTGCTGCAAAGTTGAAAAAAGCACAAGATGCGATTCAGATGTTAAGACCTTATTCTGAGAAATTACAAGAGCTTATCCAGAATGTCAATTCTAGTTCGAGTGTAGACCAGGTTTCTGTTTATGCACAAGAAAGAGAAGTACAGAAAGTTTTATTCATCGTAGTGACGTCTAACAGAGGTCTTGCGGGAGCTTTCAACTCTTCAGTAGTAAAAGAGCTTAACCACCAATTACAAGCGCACGGAAACGTTGAAACAAGTGTTGTAACGATTGGTAAGAAAGCGTACGATGCCGTAAGAAAGCAAAAAGAAGTGTATAGTAACGATAGTTTATTGTTCGATAATTTAACTTTCGAAGGGGTATCAAACGTTGCAATTCGTGCGATGAAGGATTTCGTAGATGGTACTTTTGATGAAGTATATATCATTTACAACAAATTCGTAAACGCTGCAACACAAGAAATTCAAACAGAAAAATTATTACCGATTTCAATGCCTGAACAAGATGAAGTTGCTGGTGTAGAAACGGATTATATTTTCGAACCAAGCCGTAATGAAATTTTGGATAATTTGATTCCAAAATCAATCAAAACGCAATTGTTCAAAGCGGTTCTAGATTCTGTTGCATCTGAGCACGGAGCGAGAATGACAGCGATGCACAAAGCGACAGACAATGCGCAGGCATTGAAAAACGATTTGGTTATTTTCTACAACAAAGCGCGTCAGGCTGCAATTACCAACGAAATCTTGGAGATTGTTTCTGGAGCAGAAGCGTTGAAGAATTCGTAAGAAATAAATTTCAATTTATACAAAAGCACTGGAATTTTATTCCGGTGCTTTTTTTGTTAAAATTGGAGTTTTCAAAAAAATAGTATCTTTGCACATTATATTGTATAATTATTAATGGACTCGGACATAGTCAAGCTTTTATTAGCTTTATTCTTAGTATTACTTAACGGCTTTTTCGTAGCAGCCGAATTTTCAATTGTAAAAGTTAGATATTCCCAAATACAGCTAAAAGCTGCCGAAGGAAATGCTTTGGCAAAACAAGCTGAACATATTATCAAACAATTAGATGCGTATTTATCAGCAACCCAGCTTGGTATTACCTTGGCTTCACTAGCTTTAGGTTGGGTTGGGGAAAGTGCAATGCATCATGTTGTTGATAAGGTTTTTCACTATTTCAATTTAAACCTTGCCGAAAGCACGATTACAACCATTTCGTTGGTGATTAGTTTTGCGATTATTACGGTTTTGCATATTGTTTTTGGAGAATTGGTTCCGAAATCCATTGCGATTCGTAAGGCGGAGCAAACAACAATGGCCATTGCGTATCCTTTGCGTTGGTTCACGATTATTTGTAAACCAATTATTTGGTTAATGAATTCCATGTCTAATGGTTTTTTACGTTTAATCAACATTCCACCAGTTAGTGATGCAGATATTCATTCAACTGAGGAACTTCAGCTTTTGGTAAAACAAAGTGCGGATTCGGGTGAGATTGAAGAAGAAAACTACGAAATCATCAAAAACGCTTTTGATTTTACAGATCATTCTGCGAAACAAATTATGGTTCCTAGACAAAACATTTTGTCTATCGATATTGAAGACCCAATTAACGAAATCATTGATATCATCATGGAAAGCGGTTATTCTCGTATTCCAGTTTATGAAGATTCCATCGATAATGTGATTGGTATTTTGTACACGAAAGAAATTATTCGGGAGTTTATCAAGCGTAGCGGTAATATTTCGCACGACGATTTACGTGAATTAATGCGTGAAGCGTTCTTCGTCATTGGAAGTAAGAAAATCTCCGATTTGTTGAAGATTTTCCAAATGAAAAAGCAGCATTTAGCGATCGTTATTGATGAATTTGGAGGTACGGAAGGGATAATTACTTTGGAAGATATTCTAGAAGAATTAGTTGGTGAAATCCAAGATGAGGAAGATGATGAAGATCAAATTGTTGATAAAGTAGGAGAAAACACATTTTGGGTGCAAGCAACGCAGCCTTTAGAAGAGATTAACGATTATTTGCCGAAAGCGTTGCCGCTTTCAGATGATGGCGATTACAATACTTTAGCAGGTTTTATTTTGCATAAATTAGAAGATATTCCAGAAGAAAATCAAGAATTTGATATTTTGGATTATCATTTTAAGATTTTGAAAATGCAAAACAAATCCGTTGATGTGGTAGAGTTGATTTATGAAGGTTCAGATGAAGATCAGGATTTTGTAGAAATGACGGATAATTAAAAAAATGAAGATGAGTAAAACGATTTTTAGTATTCACGATTACGATCATCCGCAACGAAAGTGGGAAGAGGATATTCTCGTGATGGAAGAAACGGATGAAGAAAGCAAATTGGTTTTGTACAACGATGAAGTCAATACCTTTGATTTCGTTATCGAATGTTTAATTGAGATTTGCGGACATACATTAATTCAAGCCGAACAATGCACCATTTTGGTTCATTACAAAGGGAAATGTACAGTGAAATCCGGTCCGATGGAGAAACTGCTCCCAATGCATAAAAAATTACTTTCACGAGGTTTAACAAGTGAAATTGAATAAAACATAAAAAGCTCCGTAATTCGGAGCTTTTTATGTTTTGAATAAACACTTTGGTTTAGAATGGATATCCAAATGCAAAGTTAATAACCGGTTTTAGTGGTTGCCATTTGTTGATTACCCAACGATCACCAACAGGTTTATTCGGATCGTACATTTTGTACGCCGCATCCAATCGTAATGTAACATATGCAATGTTGATACGAAGTCCAACACCGGTTCCAACACCCATTTCGCTAATGAAATCTTTAAATGTAAAATGATCTCCGAACTGATTCTTCTTTAAGCTCCAGATGTTTCCGGCATCAATAAACGCTGCTCCTTCAAACATTTCATTGAAAGGCATTCGATATTCAATGTTAGTCGTTAGTTTCATATTTTCCATTACGTATGAACGCACACGCTCATCCAATTGCGAATCGGATGGACCTAAGCCTCCAAATACACGCCAAGCTCGGATATCATTGGATCCTCCGTTGAAATACGAACGAACAAAAGGCATCGTCGACGAGTTTCCGTAAGGAATCCCAACTCCGACGAATTGTCTTAAAACTAACGTATGATTTCCAAAGAATTGGAAGTATTTTCGAACATCAAAATCAAATTTTACAAACTGAGAATACGGTGTTCCGAAAATCGTTTTGACTTCACTATCGAATGTTTGTCCCGCTTGCTCTCTGGTTTTCCCAAAAATCCCAAGCATATTTCCGGACGTTTCCACTTTTGCATTTAGATAAAATGGATTTGGGTAATCTTTCTTCCCAATTTCATTGTAAATGAAATTATACAAAATAGACGAAATAATAACGTCTTGCGTTTGTCTGTCTTTGTTAAATAGCGATTGAACAAAAGAATTATAGGTATCCATTTGATTCGGATCTAAAGAGCCAGCAAAATTAGGATCTTGCATAATTTTTTGCGTAAAATCATCCGAAGAGATTAATCCATTTTCGAATTGGGCATACAACGCAGGATCGTAGATTTGGAAAATATCATCCCGAATATCACGATCTCTAGGGAAGAAATCGTAGTATTTATCCTTACTTCGAGTAAAACTTAATTGGGTATTAAACAACGATAATCGATGCGTTACAATATCATTTACCGTAGCATAATAATTGAGACCTGCATTAAAGTTAATACGTCCCAAACCAATATTCTCTTGCACGGAAGTTCCTAATGTAATAGAAGATGTCGGTGAATATTTTTTTGGAATAATTTTATAATATCGAAACGGTAACAATAGCTTTGGAAGAGCCAAATTCGCTTGCGCCGCAATTTCGTATGCGATTGCTCGTTTGTCTGGGTTTTTGGTGTTTTTTACGCTACCAAATGTTCCCGAAAAGCTGGTTGTTAAGTTTTCCGCACCGCCAAAAACATTTCGAGTTAATAATTCAACGGCGGGTGAAACTCCAAAATTTAAAATTTGCGAATACGTTAAATCCGTCGAAACTCGGAATTCATATTTCGGAAGTGGACGCAACTCATACTGAACATCCAAAATACTATCAGAACCTTTTCGCTCTTCGATGGTCGGAATAATCGTGAAATTATTCATTGTAGCGAGGTTCTTTTTGGTTTGATCCAGATTTCGCTGGTCGTACAAATCACCTGTTTTTAGGATGATTGGTCGCCATAACGCTGGGATTTTGTAGCGTTCATCAGCTCTTTGGAACGTGATTCCACGTAAAGAATCTCGAGTTAATTGATCTTCGGCTTCTTCTCGAACAATCAAATTAATTTTTCCAATGGTCGTTTTCTTGTATGGACTTCCGATAGAATCTTTTTGAATATCGATGGTAAGGGGAACGTTTTTGCGATCCTTCAATGTATCTGCTGTAAAATAAATATCCTGATTGGCGTTATTGAATTTATAATAGCCTTCTTGACGCATTAAATCATTCAAACGTTTTACTTCATCTTCTAATTTCGTTTGATCTAAAACTTGGCCAGAACGAACAATAGATTTGGCTATATTTTTTTCGTAAATACGCTTTACTTCAGGATCCGAAATATTGTAATAATAATCTTTAATGAAAGTTGGCTGCAGGTGGTTAATCTTATATTCTACCTGAGCTTTTTTACTTGCCGAATCAAGTTTTTCGTTAAACTGAACTTTGGCATCCCAATACCCTCGAAAAACCAATCTTTTTCTGATATTATCCGCACTTGATTCCGTTTTTCCATGTTCTAAAATCACGGGTGGTGTCCCGAAATTATGCAAAATACGATCTTTAAATAACGATTTGCCCACCAATTCAGGCTTTCCATTTTTGATGAAAAGAGAATCTCGTAATTCTTGATCTCTCATTTCCGATGGATAGGTTAAATATTCCGTAATAATTGTGTCGTATTTTGGATTTGCCGCATTGTAAAACCATAAACTTAGTGGCAAAAAGAAAAGCTGCTTTTTATTCGGTTTCTGCAAAACATAATCAGGAAGTTCATCCGCATGGGCTTTGTGATCTTCGTAGGTGTACGAGTTTTTTGTTAATAAAAACTGCCCGTCAGGAACTTTTCTCGTTGTGCTACATCCTACAAGAACTGCTAAAGATGTTGCAGAGGAGAAAAATATATGATACTTTTGAAAATATTTTTTAATATGCTTACTGCCCATAAAATCAAGATTTTTCAATCGCTAGATAAAAAAAAGTTCAGACAAAAATACAATTTGTTTTTGGTTGAAGGGAACAAAACCATTAATGAACTTATATCTTCTAACATTAAAGTTCAAGAAATATTTTCTATCGCTCCAGAAAATTTGAATTTTCCTAGTGTTGAAATTCATAAAATAGACGATCGCGAACTGAAAAAAATTAGTTTTCTTCAGCATCCGAAAGATTCGGTAGCGGTTTGTGAAATTCCCGAAAGTAGTATTGTTGATACAAATTTCAATATTATTTTGGATGGGATTCAAGATCCTGGAAACTTTGGAACGATTATCCGAATGGCAGATTGGTTCGGCGTAGAACAGATTATATGCAGTGAAGATACGGTGGATTTGTACAATCCAAAGGTGATTCAAGCCACTATGGGAAGTTTTACAAGAGTGAACGTTGTCTATGTTGATTTGGACTCTTTTTTAGAAAAATCAACACATCAAAATGTTGGAACCGATATGGATGGTGAGAATATTTATACCACAGATTTCCCAGAAAAGATGAACCTCATTATGGGAAATGAAGGGAACGGAATGCGCGCATCAACGGAAACGTTTTTAAATAAAAAAATCTCCATACCTCGTTTTGGAAAAACGCAAAGCACAGAGAGTTTGAATGTATCGATTGCAACATCGATTATCTTGAGCGAAATCTTCTCGAAAAAGAGGTTTAAATAAGTTGTTCTAAGCTCGAAGCGGTCTTATTTTTTTGATATTCTTCTAGTTTTTCACGAGCGTATTTCAATACAATCGGAGCTACATAAATTAAAGCCAAACCAATTGCTTTCTTTTTCCAGCTTGATTTAGTTAAACTTTTTTGCGCATAACCTGCAACAAAAGAAACGGCGCCCAATTTTAGTGCATTTTGAATCAATTCTTGTCCGGGCTCACTGCTCGCCATTTGAACCATTGTATTCTTGTTCATTTTAGATTTTATTTGACTTGAAATTCCTCGTACAATAGGTGAGGCATCGAGTTGAACACTTGAGCTTCCATCTTCATGTTCTACTTCTTTTAAGAATTGGTCTGTATAGCCATGTGTTGCGGCACTTAAAGTCTCTTTTGGATTTTTAAAGGTGATTAAATTTTCCAAATCTTTAACTTCAGATTTCAACAATTCTTTTTTCCTTCTCAGTTCTTCTAAGCTTTTATAGTGATACGACATGGTTAATCATTTAAAAATTTAATAAACATATTAGCAGCGTAATTTTGGATGGCTTTTCGTTTCATAATGACAAGGATGAAAAAAATCAAACATAGAGCCGACATGATAAACAATCCGTACGCATAATTACCCAATAAATAGCCAATCCACAATCCTAATCCTAAAATTAAGAATACAACGAAGAATACTAAAAAAGTAAGTGCTATAACTAGAAAATAGAGTAGTCCCGAAACCATGGCAGATTTCTCGGTGGCTTCCATTTTCAGTAAATCTACTTTTTTCTCTGCGAAATCCTTCAGAATTTCTATCATACTTCTAGTTTTTATGCAAAAAAAGGAAACTTGAAAAAGTTTCCTTTTATATTAATTTTTTATGGAAACGGAGTCTTATTTTAGTCCGTCTAGTTCTGTTTCGATCTCTTCAGAGACATCAGCAACTGTTTTTGCAGCTTTGTCTTTGTACTTATCGTATCCTTCTTTTACAGAAGAAGCTACTTTGTTCGATGTTTCTTTAAATTGCGTCGAAAAAGAATCGTACTGATCTTTTACTTTATCCGAAACATTGTGATACTGATCTTTAACCTTCTCAGCTGTTTTGTGATACTGATCAGAAGCTTGATCTTTTAGATCGTTCGCTTTGGTTTTGATCTTTTTTCTTGTTTCTTTACCTTCTTCTGGTGCATAAAGCATTCCTAGGACAACTCCTGCTGCTGCTCCTGCTAATAATCCTGCTAGTACACCTGCTGTATTATTTCCTTTTTTTGACATGATAGTTTATTTTTTTAAAGTTAAGTATTTTGTTGATAGTTACCAAGAAACTGCAACAAAAATGCCATTGACAAGTTGTCTTGTCTTAAAGTTTGTTAAACTATTTAATATACGAAAGAATAAGGGCAATGGTTTCATCTTTCGTAATGTCGGAATTGTCAATTAAAATGGCATCATCTGCTTTTTTTAATGGCGCTACTTCACGTTCACTATCAATCTTATCTCTTGAAATCAAATTTTCGCGTACCGTTTCTAGAGGTGTTTCCATTCCCAGTTCAATAAGCTCTTTATAACGTCTTCTAGTGCGTTCTTCAATGCTTGCTGTCAGAAAAAATTTATAATCTGCATCAGGAAGTACGACAGTTGCAATGTCTCTTCCGTCCATAATGACGCCGCCATTTTTAGCAATATCACGTTGCGTTTTCAATAAAAATTCACGAACTTCAAGCTGCTTCGCAATAAAACTCACATGGTCCGAAACTTCTTGAGTTCGGATTTCATGATCGATATTTTGACCATTTAAATACAATTCTAAAACTTGATTCGATTCTTTAAATTGCAATTCTAAATTCGAAAAGCTGTCAAAAAGGCAGTTTAAGTCAATTTTATTTTCTTTCGAACAATACTGAAGTGCATAAAACGTAATACCACGGTATAAAGCTCCAGTATCCATGTGGATAATTCCTAATTCTTTTGCAATCGCTTTCGAGATTGAGCTTTTTCCGGTTGATGAGTAGCCATCAATGGCAATTACGGGTTTCCTTTTCATATTATCTTCTGTTTCCTCCAATTTCTATTAAATCCATTGTTAAGCCGAACATATTCATATTGGATGAATTGTGATAGCGCGCATGCGAATAATCAAATCGGAAATAGGAGATTTTCACTCCAAATCCTACAGATAATCCGGCAAAGCTTCGTTGATCAAGAACGGCTAATTCATTTCCTCGTTTTACATTATATCCCAAACGGAAGTTGAAGGATTGCTCAGGGAACAACTCGGCACCAATCGAAAAATGATCTGCGATTTTTCGTAGTGTTTTTACTTCTTGTCCGTTGTTATTATAATCTTGTGAAATGTTAAATTTCTGTAAATCGTGTGCTGTAATCGTTATGGCAATCGGAAATTCATCTAAAATTTTGGTATAACCTAAATCAATTCGGAATGGTAACGTTTCTCGTTCACCATTAAAAGTCTTAAACTGATAACCGAAATTTCGAGCAATTAAAGAAATACTTTCTTTGCTTTCGTCGAGATGATAAGTGATTGCTCCGGTTCCTGCGACAGCCATTGACGTATAATTGTCAATTTTTGAACTGATGAAGTTAACGCTTCCACCAATTGTCCAATTGGATTCAAATTGATAGGCATAACTCAAACCAAGCATCGCGTCTGATGCTTTAAAATCACCTGAAATGTTTCCAGATTCATCCGTTCTTGGCATATCGCCGAAATCCATGTATCTAGCATTGAATGCGACTAAATGTCCTTCTCCCAAATCTCGAACATAAGATAACGTTCCAAATTTAGAATCGGCTAAATACGAAGCATAGTTTACGGAAACACGATTATCCATATCCAAATTCATCAAGGATGGATTTACATTCACCAAACTGACGTCATAATCTCGTATGGAAATGGCATCACCTCCTAAAGCAGATTGTCTTGCTGATACAGGAACATTTAAAAATGTATAAACGTTTTCACCAGTCTGAGCAAGTGAAAAGCACGAAATTGCTACGGAAAAAAGCGCTAATAAATTTCTTTTATACATAGATGTTGGTGCAAAAATACCTCATTTTAATTTGAATTAAAATAAAAAAACAAAATATAATTCGTTAAACGAAATTTTGCTTATTTCATTATATTTGCATCATAAATAAAATCAGATGAAATATAAAAGAATCCTTCTTAAACTTAGCGGTGAAGCGTTAATGGGTGCAAGACAATACGGAATTGATAACGATAGATTGCAAGAATATGCAAACGAAATCAAGAAAGTTGTCGATTTAGGTTGTGAAGTTGCGATTGTAATTGGAGGAGGAAATATTTTCAGAGGTTTGGCTGGTGCTGCATCTGGAATGGATCGTGTCCAAGGCGATTATATGGGAATGCTAGCAACGGTAATTAACGGGATGGCATTGCAAGGCGCGATGGAAGACGCTGGAATGAAGACAAGATTGATGTCTGCAATTGAAATGGATAAAGTAGCAGAGCCTTTTATCAAAAGAAGAGCAGTACGTCATCTTGAAAAAGGTAGAGTGGTGATTTTCGGTGCTGGAACAGGAAACCCATATTTTACGACAGATACAGCAGCAACGCTTCGCGCAATTGAAATTGGAGCGGATGTAATCTTAAAAGGAACGCGTGTAGATGGAATCTACGATAGCGATCCTGAAAAAAATGTAAATGCAGTAAAATTCAACTCGTTGACATTTGAAGAAGTTTTCGAAAAAGATTTGAAAGTAATGGATATGACAGCGTTTACGTTAAGTCACGAGAACAAATTACCAATTATCGTTTTTGATATGAATAAGGAAAACAACCTTCAAAAATTGGTTCAAGGAGAAAATATCGGTACTTTGGTTGATCTTTAAGAAAAGCTAAAGTCAAATAAATTAGTCAATTATCAAATTTTAAAATACGGAATGGAAGAATTAAACCTAATCGTGGAAACTGTAAAAGAAGAAATGCAGGCTGCGTTAAAACACTTAGATCACGCTTTCCAAAAAATTAGAGCTGGAAGAGCTTCTACAACGATGGTTCAGGATGTGATGGTAGAATATTACGGAGCTATGACACCGCTTAATCAAGTGGCAAACGTTTCGGTTCCTGATGCGATGACAATTTCTATTCAGCCTTGGGATCGTGGTGCTTTAGGCCCAATCGAAAAGGCGATCATCAATTCTAATTTGGGATTTGCGCCTTCTAACAATGGTGATATTATTATTTTGAACGTACCACCTTTAACAGAGGAAAGAAGAAAAGAATTAGCAAAACAAGCGAAAGCAGAATCTGAGCAAACGAAAGTTGTGATTCGTAACGCGCGTCAAGAAGGAATGAAAGATTTGAAAAAAGTAGAAGGAATTTCCGAAGATCTTGTGAAAGATAAAGAAGCAGAAATCCAACAATTAACAGACAATTTTTCTAAGAAAGCAGAAGAAGTTCTGAAAGTAAAAGAAGCTGAAATTATGAAAGTTTAATGCTTTCCTAATCAAAATAAAAAAGACTGCAATTGCAGTCTTTTTTTGTTATCGATATCGAGAATGTTCTTTGTTCTTTTGGAAAAGATTGATAACGGGTTTGAAGAACTTTTTGTACTTCTCACCATCAAACACTTGGGAATCCGTCATGGCCTTATAGGTAAGCCAAACGCCGAACGGGAACAATATCATATTCGGGAGCCAAGCAGCCAAATACGGGTCTAATTTTCCTTTCCACGAAATGTTTTCAATACCCAAATTCATTACGAAATAAATAATGAAGATAATGATGGCAATAACCACAGGAAGTCCCATTCCTCCTTTTCTAATAATCGATCCTAAGCTCGCACCAATTAAAAAGAAGATAATACACGTAAATCCGTACGAGAAAATACGCTGTTGGAAGATAATCATTTTACTATGCGACTTTATATTTCGCCCTATTTCGTCTTCTTTCGCTTTCTGATCGGATTTTAAAACTTCTATTTTATTATACGCATTGTATAGAATTTCAAGTTTTTTATCCTTTTTTAGGGTGTCTAATTTATATTGAGGTTGAACTTTCTTATCAAATTTTCTGCTGTCAATATAAGTTACATAGGAATTCGTACTGTTTACTAAAGAAGCACTCAGTGATTTAAAGGTTTCGGTGTTTTCTTTTTTCTTCGTAATCACCGTTTCTTCAATTTCATCGTAACGTTGAAAACGATAATCGTCACCTAATTGTTCCTTTTCTATCGCCTTTTTTGTGATTTCCGATATATCAAAATGATACACCATCGTATCAAATTTTATCGATTGATTCTGCTGCTTAAAACGATCTTGATAGGATTTGTTTTTCAAATTATCTTCGTAGATATAGCCATCAAACAAAGTTAATTTTAAATAATTTTTATTCTGAGAATCCGAGAAAAGTCCTTTTTTAGCAATGATGGATTGTTGATCATCATAAACGTTAGTCGCTTTATGAAGAAAGACACCTTCAATTCGCTCTCCATTATCGCCTTCAATTTTATCGAATTTAATAGAGAATCCTGGTAGTGTATTCACAAATTGGCCTGGAACAAAGTTCAACGCAGGTTTCGTTAAAGCGATATTGTACATCATATTTCGAGCCTTCCGCTGAAAGGCTGGATTGATATTATTCTGAAAGAGAACCAAAATTAGGGAAAGTACCATCGTTACAATGAAAAGAGGCATCATCACTCGTGTTAACGAGATTCCAGCGGCTTTCATTGCTGCTAACTCATATCGTTCTCCAAAATCTCCAAACGTCATAATGGACGAAAGTAGGATGGTTAATGGCAAAACCATAGAAACCACCGTGGCACTACTATAGAATAGGAATTTGAAAATTTCCCAATACGTAAGCCCTTTCCCAACAATTTGCGACATCTGTACCCAAACGATATTCACCATAAAGATGAAAAACAGAACGCTGAAAATGAAGAAGAAAGGTCCAAAAAAGGTTTTAATGATATACCTGTCAAGGATTTTCATGGTCGCAAAAATAATCAAAAAAAGCCACAAACAAACTTTGTGGCTTTGGTTTTATCTCGGCAACCTCTTATAAGTTGGTTACCATATAATTTTTATACAAATTTTTGTTGAAGGTAAACATATCCGCCTTCAAATTCTGATTGGCTCTATAATCTTGAATCGTAATGGTTGAAAAATCATTATCAGAGCTGTATTGCTCAATTTTCACCAACTGATTGCTCGACGGATCCAGATAGATTTTCACTTCTTTAATTCCGTTATCCTTTACAGGAACCAACTTCACAACATCCGTACTTTTTCCAGCAACAGTAGCTTTTCCTTGGTACGTTGTGTTGTATTCTTTTTTATAGTTGTTCAAATATGTAGTAGGGGAGAACATCATTTCGCTTCCGTTTGCTTTTGCAATCGTTACTTCTTGATCTTCGTCACTAATATTGTAAATTTTGCTACCGTCAAAAATCTGTTCTGTACCCATAATTTTCAAACGATACTTTGTAGGAGTCGTGTAGAAAATTCCGGTTTCGTTTTTTGTAACTTTTCCGTTAGAACCCGATCCGAAAGCAAATTTAAAATACGTGTTTTTATTTGCTTTATATTTTGCAGCTACTTTATCTAAAATTTGTTGCGAACGAGCGTCGGCTTTCTGTGCTTGAACCAGCATCATACTTCCTGCAACTAGTGCGCCCGTAACCATCGTTGATACAATTCTTTTCATACTTTTAATTTCTAAGTTGAAAAAGGCTTTCATTTATTATCCTTTTCTCAAATCTTCCAAATACTGTTCCAAAGAATGCAAATCGGTAATAAGAACTTCTCTTGCTTTGGCTCCATTGAAGCCTCCAACAACGCCTGAAGCTTCCAGTTGATCCATAATTCGTCCCGCTCTGTTGTATCCTAATTTCAATTGTCTTTGAAGCATCGATGTTGACCCTTGTTGTGTTGAAACCACAATTCTTGCCGCATCTTCAAACAAAGCATCTTTTTCATTTGGATCAAAAGCGCCAACCGTACTCGTTGTTTCTTCGGATGTATATTCTGGAAGTAAAAATGCAGATGCATATCCTTTTTGCTCTCCAATAAAATCCGCAAGGCGTTCTACTTCTGGCGTATCAACGAAAGCACATTGCAAACGCAGAATTTCGTTTCCGTTAAAATACAACATGTCTCCTTTGCCAATTAACTGATCAGCTCCAGGAGAATCTAAAATCGTACGTGAATCCACACTAGAAATTACTCTAAAAGCAGCTCTCGCAGGGAAGTTGGCTTTAATCATCCCCGTAATTACGTTTACGGAAGGTCTTTGAGTTGCCACGATTAAGTGAATTCCCACCGCTCTCGCTAGCTGAGCCAAACGAGCAATTGGATGTTCTACTTCTTTTCCTGCGGTCATAATTAAATCTGCAAACTCATCAACAACCAATACGATGTATGGTAAGTAACGGTGTCCGTTTTCTGGATTTAATTTTCGCTCCGAGAATTTCTTGTTGTATTCTTTTATCGTTCTACAGAAAGCACTTTTTAGCAATTCGTAACGAGTGTCCATTTCGATACACAACGAGTTCAATGTATTAATTACTTTCGTTGTATCCGTGATAATTGCATCTTCCGCGTCCGGAAGTTTTGCTAAATAATGACGCTCAATTTTTGAATATAAAGTTAATTCAACTTTTTTAGGATCAACCATAACGAATTTCAATTCGCTTGGGTGTTTCTTGTAAAGAAGTGACGTTAAAATCGCATTAATACCAACCGATTTACCTTGTCCAGTTG
Source organism: Bacteroidota bacterium (assembly GCA_023423715.1). Taxonomy (GTDB): domain Bacteria; phylum Bacteroidota; class Bacteroidia; order Flavobacteriales; family Weeksellaceae; genus JAFAFC01. Next base: position 132,122 of record JAFAFC010000005.1, on the reverse strand, counting down.
CTCCAGCCATCAATAAGTGCGGCATTTTAGCAAGGTCGGCCATGAAAATTTCATTGGAAATGGTTTTCCCGAAAACAACAGGAAGATCCATGTCTGTATTTTGGAATTTCTGAGAAGCAATAACACTTCGCATGGAAACCATTGATGGGCTCTTTCTTGGAACTTCAATACCGATGGTTCCTTTTCCTGGCATTGGTGCGATAATTCGGATTCCTAACGCCGAAAGATTTAATGCAATATCGTCTTGTAATTTCTTAATCGCAGAAACTCGAATTCCCGCTTCAGGAACGATTTCGTACAACGTTACTGTTGGGCCGATGGTTGCTTTAATTTCTTTAATTCCGACATTAAAGTTTTTCAGCAAGCCAACAATTTTGTTTTTATTTTCTTCTAATTCTTCTTTGTTTACCGAGATTTCTTCGTTTCCGTAATCTTTCAACAAATCGATAGTCGGCATTTGGAATTTCGCCAAATCCAATTTATGATCATACAAACCGTGTTTTTCAACCAAATCATTGGTTTTATTTTCGGTTTGTGCTTCGTCTTTCGTTTCGGCAACTTCAACTTTAAAGTCAAAATTTTCTGCACCAGCTAACGCGGCAGCACTAGCACCTCCGATTGATGCAGCATTTGAAGCTCCTGTTCCCGCTGCACCAGCGACAACGCCTGGACCTAAAGTAACTTCAACGGTTGGACTTGATTTTTCAATATCCAGTGACGTACTGTTTGGTGTTTTGATGGTATCCAAATCATTTGTTTGAGCCACTTCTGGAAAACCTTTGGGAGCAATTTTTTCAGCTTCTGATTTACGAGCATTGGGAAACGTTGATTTCGGTTCTTCTTTCGGAAGTTCGTTCCCATCAGCAGTCATTTCGTCAAGTTCTTGGTCAGCTTCAAATTCTTCAGAAGAATTCGGCATGAGCGCGCTCATTTTGTCTTTTGCTTTTTCGTTGATGCTTTCCAGTTTATTTTTAATAGCGCTTGGGCGTAAATTAAATTCCAATACAAAATAGAGTAGGATGCTCACGATAACCGTCATCCACATCCCGAAATTCCCGATAATGGATTTTAAAAAGTCCATGATTTGATACCCATAAACACCCGATAAAACGCCTTGTCCTTTGGTAATAGCTCCCATAAAAATGGGTAACCAACAGATAAAAAATAAAGAATGACCTAATGTTTTCCAAGGTTTGAAATAGTTTTTCTTCAAAATCAAAGTTCCAAAAACGAAAAATAGAAAAGCAACGATGAAAGCGGCTATTCCTAAACTTTCGAAAATAAATAGATTTCCTAACCAATCACCTAATTTCCCAAACATATTGGATGATTTGATGGTTTTGTCCATCATCGTTCCAGCTTGGCTTTGGTCAGCCTTCCATTGTAATAAATACGAAACGAAAGAAATGGTAAGAACCAAGGAAATGAAAATAAACAAGAGCCCGAAAAGGATTCGTGGCTTGGCAAGTGTTTTAGTCGATTTTTGAGATTCTGCTTGAGAATTCTTTGTGTTTTTCTCCATAATATATGGGCAAATTTAACAAAAAAAAGGAGATTTTTTTGGTCTAAAATTTAAAATAAACGAAGTTTTTCATATTATGTTAAGTTATGTTAAAGTCTGAATAAGATGACTTTTATCAATATTTTCTAGTAGGGTAATTAAAATACTTCCTTATTTTTGCATTTCATCAATAATTACGACAATTTTTCACACCCCTGTTTAATGAAGAAGCTCATTAATATTCTGATATCTACGCGTACGATGGCTGTTTTGCTTTTTGTGTATGCGTTTGCTATGGCATATGCCACTTTCGTAGAAAACGATTATGGTACGCCAACGGCCAAAGCCTTAATTTATGAAGCGAAATGGTTCGAAGCCATTATGCTCATTTTAATTCTAAATTTCATCGGGAATATTTCTCGTTATCGCTTATTTAGAAAGGAAAAATGGCCGGTTTTAGTATTTCACTTGGCATTTATTTTAATTTTTATTGGTGGTGCAATTACAAGATACATCAGTTTCGAAGGTATTATGCATATCCGCGAAGGTGAAATGGCTAATGAGATTATCACGGATAAGAACTTTTTCAAAATTCAGATCGAGAAAGATGGCGATCGTTTGAATTACCAAGATGTTCCGTACACATTGGCTTCCGATAAACCTCTAATTGCGAAACTTACACCTCATAGTTTTAAAGCGGCTTATGATTATCATGGGACGAAACTTAGTGTGAAACAATTGGATTACGTACAACGTAAGAAAGATAGCTTAGTTGCTGATCCTATAGGTGTTGAATATCTTCATTTTGTGGTTGCAGGAGATTCTGGAAGAGAAAATTTCTTTGTAAAGCCAGGTGAAGCAAAAAATATTAATGGAACTTTAGTTACCTATAATCGTCCGATAGAAGGCGCGGTAGAATTCAAAAATGAAAACGGTGTTTTATCAATAAAAACTCCAGTTGATGCTTCTTTTATGACGATGGCAACGCAAGCAACGGGTGAAACTAAGAAAGATGAATTTCAACCGCTTGTTTTACGAAGTCTATATTCGATCAATGATTTAAGAATTGTTGTTCCTGAAGGTTTACGTAAAGGGAAATTAATGTATTTCGAGGGTGATAGAAAGAAAGATCAGAAAGTTCCAGACTTAATGAAAGTGGAAGTTACCGGTCCCAAAACCTCTCAAATTGTTGATTTATCGGTTGAAAAAGGAAATCCAAATGCCTTTAAACAAATTAATATTGATGGTATGAATGTGATTTTAGGTTTTGGTCCTAAAATTTATAATACCCCTTTCTCATTGAAGTTGGATGATTTCGTGATGGAAAATTACCCAGGAAGTAGTTCTCCAAGTGCATATGAAAGCCACGTTCAGATTGTTGATGAAGGAAAACAAACACCCTACACGATTTACATGAACCATGTTTTGAATCACGGTGGATACCGTTTTTATCAAGCGAGTTTTGACCCAGATTTACGTGGGACCATTTTATCTGTAAACCACGACTGGTGGGGAACTGTGATTAGTTATATCGGATACGGATTCTTATTTTTAGGCATGTTCGTAACCTTCTTCTGGAAGGGATCACACTTCTGGAAATTAAATTCAATGCTGAAAAGTATTGGTAAAAAGAAAGCTTCGGCTGCTGTAGTTGCATTGTTACTTGCTTTTTCTTTGAATTTGAATGCTCAAGAAATTGACATGCATGGAAAAGATGGAAGCAAAACATCGCCAACTCCAACAACTAATACAACTCAAGTCCAAGCTCATGATACGACTGGAAGTGGTATGGCTGCTCATTCGCAAGAGCAAAATTCACTTGCAAGGCCGTTGAATACGATGCGTTCGATCTCTCCTGATGAAATTATTTCGAGAAATAAAATTTCAAAAGAACATGCAGATAAATTTGGATATTTATTAGTTCAGAATTTCGAAGGACGAATTGTTCCTATGAATACACAAGCCTTAGATGTTCTTAGAAAGTTATATAAAAGCGATAGTTTTAAAGGAACTGACGGGAAGTCTTTAGATGCTAACCAATGGTTTTTATCGGTAAATACAGATACGGAAAGTTGGACAATGGTTCCGATTATCAAATTGCACCTTGGAGGTGACGATTTGAAAAAGAAAGTGAAAGCAAATGAAGACGGTTATACGTCATTGATGAATTTGTTTCCAATGGATCCCAAAACAGGGCAATTGCATTATGTTTTGGAAGATGATTATAACAAAGCGTTTATCAAAAAACCAGCAGAACAATCGAAATATGATTTAGCGGTTATTGATTTAAATGATAGAGTACAAGCGTTCAATGAGTTTTTTAGCGGTCAATTCATGCGAATTGTTCCGGTGAAGAATGACCCAAATCACCGTTGGAATTCTTGGTTGAATACGGAGTTTGAACCCGATATGGATGCGCAAGCAGTAATGGGACCATACTTCTTATCGGTTTTAGATGCACAGAAAACAGGAAATTGGGCAAAAGCAGATGCAGAACTTAAAAAACTGTCAGATTATCAACAAACTTGGGGGAAAAACGTTGTTCCTTCTAAATCAAAAGTAGATGTTGAAGTTTTCACGAATAAAATTAACTTGTATTTCAAGTTGCTAATCTTCTACACATTGATTGGTGGTTTATTATTAATTCTTGGATTTGTTGAATTATTCAAACCTTCAAAGGTTCTACATAAAATAATTAAGGTTATTCTTATTCTAGGAAGCATCGGTTATGTGGCGCATCTTTTAGGATTAATTGCTCGATGGTATATGTCGGGTCACGCTCCTTGGAGTAATGGTTACGAAGCGATTATTTTCATTTCATGGGTGGGAATTTCTGCAGGTTACGCGTTATATCGAAATTCCAATGCATTAATTCCTGCAGCTGGATTTATGGTTGCGGTAATTATGATGGGATTCGCACACGGAGGTTCCGCTTTGGATCCTCAGATTACGCCGCTAGTTCCGGTTCTTAAATCATATTGGTTAATTGTTCACGTTGCAATTATTACATCAAGTTATGGCTTCTTTGCTTTATCGATGATTATTGCGGTGATTACTTTGCTGTTCTTTATTATTGCAAACAAACCATTGTACAAAAAGCATCATGATTCTACGATTAAGGAATTGACGATTGTATCCGAAATGTCATTAACATTAGGTTTGTTTACATTAACAGTAGGAAACTTCTTGGGTGGAATTTGGGCCAATGAATCTTGGGGTCGTTATTGGTCTTGGGACCCGAAAGAAACGTGGGCGTTTGTTTCGATTATGGTGTATGCCATTGTATTGCACATGAGATTGGTTCCAGGGTTGAGAGGAAGATGGGCGTTCCATGTTGCAACGATGTTCTCGTTCTGCTCGATGGTTATGACGTATTTCGGAGTTAATTATTACTTAAGTGGCTTGCATTCTTATGCAGCGGGAGATCCCGTACCAGTTCCAGCTTGGGTATATATTGGGATTTCTTTTATGATTGTTTTATCTTTAGTTTCTTATTTCAGATTTAAGAAATTGAACGCAAAATAATTCAAGAAAATCGAAATATAGAGCCGCTTTTTAGCGGCTTTTTTTATTTCTAAAATTCAATGCTTAGTATAAAGTTAAATGCTTGTTTAAATAATTTATCTACAAACTCGCTTTTCTTATTTAGTAAACAGGAATTAATTTAAGATATTTTAATTTATTTAGATAAATAATCTACAACAGTCTAGGTATTTTAAAACGATATCTAAATATTTGTTTTAAATAGATAAAAATATCTATCTTTGCGTCTTTAATTAGATTAAAATTGAAACAACAACCAAATTTTATAGTTAGAATTGCTAATGAAGGGGATATTTCGTATGTCCCTGAAATTTTAGAGGAGATCGAGCTGTCTGCGAAAGAGCGTGGGACAGGGATCGCCAAAAGAAGTGCAACCTATGTAGAGGAAAAAATTAGGGAAGGAAAAGCGATTATTGCGTTTTCTGATGAAGGCCAATGGGCAGGTTTCTGTTATATCGAAACGTGGAGTAACAAAGAATATGTTGCTAATTCTGGTTTAATTGTAGCGCACGCATTCCGTAAAGATGGTCTTGCTAAAAAGATAAAGGAAAAAACATTTCAGCATTCTCGTGAACGTTTTCCCGATGCTAAAATTTTCGGTTTAACAACGGGTTTAGCAGTAATGAAAATCAATAGTGAACTAGGATATCGTCCGGTTCCGTACTCCGAATTAACGCAAGATGATGTCTTTTGGAAAGGCTGCCAAAGTTGTGTGAATTATGAGATTTTAAAAAGTAAAGACCGCTCGAATTGCTTATGTACAGCGATGCTTTACGACCCAAAATGGGAAGAAAAAAAGAAAGTAGAAATTGATGATACAACCTTATTTTCAAAATTTAAAAAAATAAAGAAATTGATATGGAAAAAGTAGTTTTAGCTTACAGTGGAGGTTTGGATACGTCGTTTTGTGCTGTTTGGCTAACGAAAGTAAAAAACCTAGAAGTGCATGCCGTAATGGTTAATTTGGGTGGTTTCTCAGAAGAAGAAATCAAACAAACGGAATCGAGGGCATATACAATGGGGGTAAAAACTTTTGAAGTAATCAATGATGAAGAGCGCTATTACGAAGACTGTATCAAGTATCTTATTTTCGGAAATGTCCTAAAAAATAATACCTATCCATTATCAGTAAGTTCGGAGCGTGTGTTCCAAGCGACTGCAATTGCGCATTATGCGAAAAAAGTGGGTGCAAAATATATCGCTCACGGAAGTACGGGAGCTGGAAATGATCAAATTCGTTTTGATTCTATTTTTGGAATTTTATTGCCAGAAGTTGAAGTAATTACACCAATTCGTGATTTGAAATTATCTCGTAACGAAGAAATCGAATTCTTGAAAGAAAATGGTGTGGATATGAATTTTGAAAAGTCTCAATATTCCATTAATAAAGGACTTTGGGGAACTTCAGTAGGTGGAAAAGAAACGTTGACTTCCAACGAAGCGCTTCCGGAATCAGCATTTCCAACGCAAGTGACCAAAACCCAACCGGAAATTTTAAGTTTAGAATTTTCAAAAGGTGAATTGGTTGGGGTGAACGATGAGAAATTTTCTCGACCAGTCGAAGCAATTCAGAAGGTACAAGAAATTGCGCAGCCGTTCGGGATTGGTCGTGATACGCACGTTGGAGACACAATTATTGGGATTAAAGGACGTGTAAGTTTCGAGGCTGCCGCTTCTTTGATTATTGTCAAAGCGCATCACTTGCTAGAAAAACATACGTTGACGAAAAACGAACTATTAATCAAAGATCAATTGAGTATTCCGTACGGAAATTTTCTTCACGATGGATTGGTTTTAGATCCTGTGATGAAGGACATCGAAGCTTTGTTCACAAGTTCGCAAGATAAAGTAAGTGGCTTGGTGAAGATCCAACTTCAGCCGTATTATTTCTCGATGATTGGGGTAGAATCGTCAAATGATTTAATGTCATCCAAATTCGGAACCTACGGCGAAATGAACAAAACGTGGACGGAAAAAGATGTGAAAGGTTTTTCTAAAATCTATTCGAATGCGTTAAGTATTTACCACCAAGTTCATCAAGACGATCAGTCTTAATATTAACTAAATCAACACACAAACATGCCAAATCAAAATAAAATAAAAGTAGGAATCGTAGGTGGAACGGGCTTTACAGCGGGCGAGTTAATTCGTATTTTGTTGTATCACCCGAACGCTGAGATTTCATTTGTAACCAGTCAAAGTCTTCAAGGAGCGTTTATTACAGAAGTTCATAAAGATCTGATTGGGGAAACCGATCTTAAATTTGAAGAATTAGCGCAACCGGCCGATGTTATTTTCCTTTGCTTGCCTCATGGCGAAAGCAAAAATTGGATGGATGGCAATGCAAAACGTATTTCCGATCAAGTGAAAATTATCGATTTAGGAAACGATTTCCGCATCGATGAACATTGGACGGATTTGACGTTGGATCTTAACTTCGTGTATGGATTGTGCGAATTCCACAAAGAAGAAATCATGAAAGCCGATTACGTGGCGAATCCAGGATGTTTTGCGACGGCAATTCAGTTAGGTTTGCTGCCGTTGGCGAAAGAAGAAGCTTTGGATTCGGTTCATGTCGTTGGAATTACGGGTTCTACAGGAGCAGGAAAAGCGCTACATCAAACAACGAATTTCAATTGGAGAAACAACAATATTTCACCTTATAAAACCTTTACACATCAGCATTTAGCCGAAATTCAAAAAAGCGTTTCAAAAGTGAGTTCCAAAGTTCCAGAGATCAATTTTGTGCCTTGGAGAGGAGATTTCACACGTGGAATTTTTGTGACTTTAATGATGAAATCGTCCAAAACAATTGGTCAACTAAATGAACTATACAAATACGCATATAAGTATTCAAAGTTTGTGCATGTTTCAAACGGTCCTATCGATTTGAAATTAGTGGTGAACACAAACAAAGCATTGATTTATCTTGAAAAAGTGGATAACCAATTAGCGGTTCACGTGGCGATTGACAATTTGTTGAAAGGTGCATCCGGACAAGCGGTTCAAAACATGAATCTGATGTTCGGATTTGAAGAAACGGCAGGTCTTCATTTGAAGCCTTCGGTTTTTTAATTTGTAAAAGTAAAATGTAAAAAGCATAATGTACATGAGACATTGTACATAGTACAAAAGATAATTAAATGAAATTATACGACGTTTATCCATTGCTTCCCATTACGATTGTAAAAGCAGAAAACTGCAAACTTTGGGACGAAAATGGAACTCAATATTTAGATTTTTACGGCGGTCACGCGGTGATTTCGGTGGGGCATTCGCACCCGAAATACGTTGCCAAACTAAAAAATCAACTTGATCAAATTGGTTTTTATTCCAATGCGGTGATTAATCCGGTTCAGGAAGAATTAGCTCAGAAATTAGGAGTCGTTTCCAATTGTGAAGATTACGCTCTTTTCTTGTGTAATTCAGGTGCCGAAGCGAATGAGAATGCTCTGAAAGTAGCGTCTTTTATGACAGGAAAAAAGAAATTCATTGCTTTTTCACATTCATTTCATGGACGTACTTCAGCGGTGGTTGCTGCGACGGACGATCCTTCGATTATAGCTCCAGTAAACGAATCCGACAATTTTATTTTCTGTCCGTTCAACGATATTGAAGCATTAAAATCGACTTTTGAAACCAACAAAAATGAATTGGCTGGTGTCATTGTAGAAGGAATTCAGGGAATTGGTGGAATCAACATTCCAACTCAAGAATTTTTAGAAACGATTCAGAAGCTGTGTGATGAAGCAAAAGCGTATTTCATTTGCGACGAAATCCAGTCTGGATACGGAAGAAGCGGGAAATTCTTTGCTTTTCAATATTTCGGGGTTAAACCAGATATTATTACGACGGCAAAAGGAATGGGGAATGGCTTTCCGATTGGTGGCGTTTTAGTGCACGAATCCATTCCTGCAAAGCATAAAATGTTAGGAACGACGTTTGGTGGAAATCACTTGGCTTGTGCTGCTGGAATAGCTGTTTTAGAGATTATGGAAGAAGAAAATCTTGTTCAGAAATCTCTTGATTTAGGAAGTTATTTAATGGACGAATTAAAAACGATTGAAGCGATAAAAGAAGTTCGTGGAAAAGGCTTGATGATTGCGATCGATTTTGATTTTCCAGCAAAAGACGTTTCCAAAAAGCTTCGTGAAGATGCTAAAATATTAGTTGGAAGTGCAACGGATCCAAAAACGATGCGATTGCTTCCGCCATTAACGATTAGCAAAGAAGAAATTGATTATTTCTTATTGAGTTTAAAAGAAGCTTTAGCTTAAATTCAGTTTTAATTTTAAAAAATACACGATGAAAAATTTTACATCGGTTCACGATATCAAAGACCTCAATGCTTTAGTAGAAGAAGCTTTAGTGGTGAAGAAAAATCTAAACGCCAACGGTGATTTAGGGAAAAATAAAACCTTAGGCTTGGTGTTTCTTAATCCAAGTTTGCGTACTCGAATGAGTAGTATTAAGGCAGGTGAAAATTTAGGAATGCAAGTTCAAGTGATCAATGCAGGTCAAGATGCGTGGGTTTGGGAATTTGAAGAAGGAGCGGTTATGGACGGTGGAACGACCGAGCATATTAAAGACGCAGCAAAAGTGTTGAGTCAATATTGCGATATTATTGGGATTCGTTGTTTTCCAGGTTTGAAATCCAAGGAAGATGATAGCATGGATAAAATTTTAAATACGTTTATCAAATATGCGGATGTTCCTGTGATTTCGTTAGAATCGGCGACACGACATCCTTTGCAGTCACTTGCAGATATCATCACGATTAAAGAAACGTGGAAGAAACCAGGGAAACCGAAAGTGGTTTTAACTTGGGCGCCGCACATCAAACCAATTCCGCATTGTGTTGGAAATTCTTTTGCAGAATGGATGAACGTTGCAGATGTTGATTTTATAATTGCAAATCCTGAAGGCTACGATTTGGATCCTCAGTATGTAGGTGATGCGAAAGTCTATCACAATCAAGCGGAAGCTTTAGAAGGGGCAGATTATGTGTACTTTAAAAACTGGTCTTCGTACGATGATTATGGTGCAATGCCTGCTGTAGAAGGTGATTGGCTTTTGGGTGAAGATTTTGTTGAAGCAAATCCTGAAACCAAATTCATGCATTGTTTACCCGTTCGTCGTAATGTGGAAATGAGTGATGCGGTTTTAGATTCGCCGAATTCGTTAATCTACCAACAGGCGTACAACAGAACGGTTTCCGTACAAACAATTATTAAAAAAATGCTGGAAAATAGCTTATAAAGAGAGTGTGTTGATTGTCTAATTCTAGACATTGAAGCTGTAACTTTTCCGAAACTTGCTAGTGATTTGTTACCTTTAGAGAGATTTGTAAAATAGGAAAGGAGTAGGAAAAGTTTTCAGTTCAATAAAAAAATGAAAATGATGGAAGATGTTTATATCATCAAAATTGGTGGCGACACGCTGAACAATGAAGTTGGCTTGCAAAAGTGTATTGCAGCTTGTTCTGAGAGTGGTAAAAACCTGATTTTGATTCACGGTGGTGGCAAAAAAGTGACAGAACTGGCTTCGAAATTGGAAATTCCACAGCAAATGATTGAAGGAAGACGAATTACGTCGCCTGAAACAATGGATTTATGCACGATGATTTATGCCGGTTTAATCAATAAAAATCTGGTGGCTTCCTTTTATAAAAAGGGAAAAAAAGCAGCAGGACTTTCGGGTGCCGATTTTAATTGCATTCTTTCCACCAAACGAAATCATCCAACTATCAACTACGGAATGGTGGGCGATGTAGAACATGTTGATGCGGGAATTTTAGGCGATTTTGTTTCTAAAAATGTCATCCCCGTTTTATGTTCGGTGACCTTGAGTAAGGGAGGAGAATTGTTAAATACCAACGCCGATACCATTGCTTCAGAAGTTGCAAAAGCGATGTCGAAAGAATACCGAGTTCATTTGATATATTGTTTTGAAAAAAATGGCGTGTTAACGGATATTTCCGATGATCAATCCGTTTTGAAATCCATTTCACAAAAGGAATTCAATCAAATGAAAGAAACGAAACAAATTGCAGACGGAATGATTCCGAAATTGCAATCGGCTTACAAAGTTTTATTTCACGGTGTAGAAGAAGTTCGCATCATGAATAGCGCTCATTTGAAGTCGTATTTCAATGCAGAACATCCTGGAACTCAAATTATTTTACACTAAATGGAAGGTTTAATTCAGGAAGCAAAAGAATTGCTTATCTCATTGGTGAAAACGCCTTCTTTCAGTAAGGAAGAGCACGATACGGCTCGTATTTTTGAATCGTATTTTGTGAAAAATTCCATTCCATTTTTCCGAAGTGGAAATAATCTTTGGGCGAAGAATCTTCATTTTGATGAAAACTTGCCGTCGATTTTGTTCAATTCACATCACGACACTGTAAAACCGAATAAATCCTATACGATTGATCCGTTTTCAGCTTTGGAAAAGGATGGAAAATTATTTGGTTTGGGAAGTAATGATGCGGGTGCTTCGCTAGTTGGTTTGTTCGCAACATTTCGACATTATTACGATCAAAAATTAAAATACAATATTATTTTCTCGGCAACGGCAGAGGAAGAAATTTCAGGTTTGAATGGTGTGAAATCCATCCTTCCAGAATTGGGTGAAATTAATTTTGCCATTGTTGGCGAACCCACAAAAATGGACTTAGCGATTGCTGAAAAAGGCTTGGTGGTTTTGAATTGCACCGCCAAAGGAACAGCTTCGCATGCCGCACATCAAAATGATGATAATCCGATTTATAAAGCGGCAAAAGATATCCAAAAGATTCAGAATTACGAATTCGAGAAGGTTTCGGATGTTTTAGGGAAGGTAAAAGCGACGGTAACCATTATCAATGCGGGTTCGCAACATAATGTGGTTCCTGATCATTGCGATTTTACGATTGATGTTCGCACCAACGAACATTATTCGAATCAAGAAATTGTGGATGTGGTTTCCAGTCTTTTGGAGTCGGAAGTTCAACCTCGTTCGTTGAATTTGAATTCTTCAAAAATTCCATTAGATCATCCTTTTGTTTTAGCAGCAAAAGCAGATGGTTGCGAATTATACGGCTCGCCAACGGTTTCAGACCAAGCGATGATGCCTTTTGATTCAGTGAAAATGGGAATTGGAGATTCATTGAGATCTCACACCGCAGATGAATTTATTTATTGGAAGGAATTGGAAGAAGGAATTCCGAAATACATTCGAATTTTAAAACCTTTATTGGTTGATTAAGTGTTCTTTATTTTATATTTAGTTTAGAAAAAACGTATGGAATTTAAAAAGCTTTGGGCAAAAGATAATGCCAATAAAAATTTTCAAGAAATCATTGGAAAATTCACGGTAGGAAAGGATCGTGAATTTGATACGATGCTAGCAAAATTCGATGTTATTGGGAATAAAGCGCATGTCGCAATGCTGAATAAAATTGGATTTATCACCGATGAAGAAAATGAAGCCATCCAAAAAGAACTGGATGCGATGTTTGTTTTAGCAAAAGATGATTTGCTAGAGATTGACGATGATGTTGAGGATATCCATAGCCAAATTGAGATTAATTTAACGCAAAAATTGGGTGATGCGGGCAAGAAAATTCATACCGGAAGATCAAGAAACGACCAAGTTTTATTGGATATTAAATTATATCTACGTTCTGAAATCGAAGAAATCGCTTCGTTGACCAAGAATTTATTTGATAAATTCATGACATTGGCGAAAGAAAATCAGCATATTTTAATGCCCGGTTATACGCATTATCAAATTGCGATGCCTTCGTCTTTTGGATTGTGGTTTTCCGCTTTTGCAGAGTCGCTTTCTGAAGATTTAGAATTGTTGGCAACGGCGTATTCATCTGCAAGTAAAAACCCTTTGGGAAGTGGTGCTGGATATGGTTCTTCCTTTCCGTTGGATCGAGATTTTACGACGGAACAACTTGGTTTTAAAGGTTTAAATGTCAATTCCATTTATGCGCAATCGACGCGTGGAAAGTCGGAGAAGATTTTAGCTTTTGCATTGGCTTCTATCGCAGCAACCATAGGGAAAATGGCAAATGATATTTGCTTGTATTCCAATCAGAATTACGGTTTTTTTACGTTCCCTGCAGAATTAACAACAGGAAGTAGCATTATGCCACATAAAAAGAATCCTGATGTTTTTGAATTGATTCGAGGGAAATCGTCACGTATTCAAGCGACTCCAAATGAATTAACTCTTTTGTTGAATAATCTTTCAACAGGCTATAATCGTGAATATCAATTAACGAAAGAGATTCTATTTCCAGCGATTTCAGATTTGAAAGCGTCTTTAGAAATTTTTGAATTTATGATTGGTCATATTCAAATAAACGAATCTATTTTGGATGATAAAAAATACGATTATCTATTTTCTGTTGAGAAAATCAATGAGTTAATGCTTTCTGGAATGGGATTCCGTGATGCGTATCGTGAAGTAGGAAATAGTATCGAAAATGGAACTTACGAATACGAACGTAAAAATCTAAATCATACCCATAAAGGAGGTATTGGGAATTTGGCTTTGGAAGATATTAAAGCTGCATTTGATAAAGTTTTTAATAATTTTTCCTAAAAACATCCAATAAAATAATAAGATTCTTATATTTGGTAAAATTACTTAATATAAGAACGTATATGAAACCATTAGACGGAATCGATTTACAGATACTAAATATCCTCCAAGATGATAATTTTATTGCAGTAAAGGATATTGCAGAGAAGGTAGGACTTTCTTTTACACCCACTTATGAACGAATAAAATCGTTAAAACAAAGAGGCGTAATCTTAAAGAATGTAGCTATTGTAGATCGAGAAGCTGTAGGTTTTGGGATCATGGCGTATTGTAATATCGTACTGAAAGAGCAATCGCAACAGAATCTTCAAGAATTTGAGGATAAAATTTGTAGTGAAACTCAGGTTTTAGAAGTTATTAGTATGTCTGGAACCTACGATTATATGATAAAAGTAATCGCTAAAGATATTAATGACTATAATAGTTTTATGACCAAAGTAGTGGCGAATATCCCTAATATTGGGCAATATCATAGTGCTATTGTTTTGTCGGTTGTAAAAAATGCAACCAAAATCACGTTATAATTTATGGCTAAATTTCGAGTTCAAAAATCACCTTTTTTAGTTCCAACAACTGATGGAAAGACTATTTTGGAGCATTGGGGGAATTCCACAGGGAATCCTGATGTGTCGATTGCGTATATGAAAGCGCCATCTGGATGGTCTGAGCCTCATCAAACGCCAGAATTTGACGAGTTCACGATTGTTTTAAAAGGAAGTAAGCTTTTTGAAATTGATGGTGAAAAAATAACGTTGAATGCGGGTGAAAGTATTTTAATTGAAAAAGGAGCTCGAGTTCGTTATAGCAATCCATTTGAGGATGTTTGCGAGTATCTTGCTATTTGTCTTCCAGCTTTTTCCATAGATTTGGTGAATCGCGAAGCAGAATAGTTTTTAAATTTGAAGATGATTTAAATCTGAAATCTCAATACAGTATATAAAGTTTCGGCGAGCCTTTGGCTCGCCGAATTGATTTAAAATTATTTATAAATAGGATTTTCGGTCGCTAGATAGTCTTGAATTACTTTTTTATGTGCTAAGCCAACCAAAAGAATAATTTTCTCATTTTTATATTTGGAGAGAATTTTTGAAATTTTGTTCGACATGAATTTATCTCGCTCGTTCGTAAATATTATATGTTCAGAGAACCATTTTGTTACAGTAGAAGTTGGGTAGTATTGGTGTAATACCTGTTCTAAAAATTCTCTATCGGCATTATAATATTCAGAAAATTGATTAACAAAATGGTTTTCGTTCAGTTCATTTAAAGTGTAATTCTCTAAGGCCAAGGAAACTATACTATTTCTTCTCCTGTATTCTTCAAATCTTACTGAATCACGAGTTTTAAAATTGGTTTTTTTTAGTAAACCATTTATAGAATCTAAATTCTTATCAAGGATTTTTGAATACGAATTGTGATCAAATATACTATCAATTGGGATAATTAATACGTTTTTGTGTTTTGATTTGTAACTCTGTATGGCTATTTGCTCAATTGTTGGTTTCCAAATTCCAAGAGCTTTTCCAATTTTTAGTCCACGAACTTTTTTGTATTTTTGCCAACCTTCCACCAAAATAATGTCTGGTTTTTCCTCATCTAATTTTTGGTATAAAACGGTTTCATTCAGATTTTTATTGCCATTATGTTTCGTTCCTATAATTTCAAAATTTTGAGATTTTGAAAAGTTAAATATCAGGAGAAACAGGAATGGAAAAATTAATCGCATAATTGTAAAATGATTTTAGAAATCGTTTTAAAAAAGCACTCCCAATTTCCTCAGCTCTTCGTCAAGCTTCGTTTCTTTGGTGATGTGAACAGTCTTAAAACCTAATTCACCAGCAACGCGAATGTTTTCAGCATTGTCATCAATAAAAACCGATTCTTCGGCTTGAATTTGATAGCGATCGAGTAGGACGTGCCAGATTTTCGGATCGGGTTTGATTAATTTTTCATCGCCCGAAACCACAATTTTTCCATCAAATAGTTGAAAGAAGTCGTAATTTTCTAAAGCGTAAGGAAATGTTTCTTGAGACCAATTGGTTAACCCAAATAATTCATAATTAGTATTAGCTAGATTACGAAGAACAGTTACGTTTTCGGGAATGTCAGAACGCAACATAGCCGGCCAATTGTCATAATACGCACGGATTTCTTTCTCCCATTCCGGATGTTGAGCAACTAAAATATCCGTTCCTTCTTGCAAAGGTCTTCCTCGGTCTTGCTCAATATTCCAAGAAGATTGGGCAATGTTTTCAAGGAAATACTCCATTTTTTCATCATCATTAAAATACGATTTAAAGAAGTAACGCGGATCCCAATCCATCACGACACCTCCAAAATCAAAAATAATATTCTTAATCGTTCCTGATATGTTTTCTAGCTTCATTGTGTTGTCTGTTTTCTGATTATTCTTAACTTATAATTGGGGGACAAACCGATATTCACTGTTTTCAAAAATGGCAAAAATATGCTGTAAACCATTAGTTAATACAATTTTTTCCGCACCGATAACCGAATTGTAACGTGCGGTTTGTTCAAATGTTTTTTCATTTAATTTGATGTGCGGAGCTTTGCATTCAACCAATATTTTGGGAAGTGTTTTCTCGGTGACCAACAAGTCAATACGCTTGGTAAGTCCGTTCAATTCTAACTTTTTTTCGGTGATGAGTGCTGATGTTGAATATCCTTTATTTTGCAAGAAATAGCAAATCCAATGCTGGCGAACCCATTCTTCTGGTGTGAGCAGAAGCCAAGATTTCCGCACTTGGTCATAAATAAAAAACTTATCTTTGTCTTTCTTGAATTGAAAATCAAAAACATCAGCAAAATTCAGCTTCGGCAATTGCATTAGGCATGAAAGAATTAGAATTACTCCTCAAAAATATCAAAAATAAAGATATTCTTCCGCTTTATTTTCTTCACGGACCCGAATCGTATTATATCGATCAGGTTGTCAATAAGATCGAAAATGAATTTTTGGAAGAGGATGAAAAGGCTTTTAACCAAACCGTTATTTATGGAAAAGATACCACGTATCAGGAAGTTTTAGCTTTGGCAAGACAGTTTCCGATGATGGGCGATAAAATGGTGATTATTGTTAAAGAAGCTCAAGATTTAAAGCTCAACGAGGAAGAAAGTAATTTGCTGATCGCTTACGCCGAAAGTCCAGTTCCAAGTACGGTTTTAGTTTTTGCCCATAAAAACAAGAAGCTTGATGGAAAGAAAAGAAAGCTGACTGCGGCTTTAAAAAACTATCTTTTTTTTTCCGATACAGTTCGGGATTATGAAGTTGCCAAAGTGATTCGTGACGAAATTCAACGATTAAAAATCAAAACAACACCTGCAATTCCAGATTTACTAACGGAATATTTGGGAACCGATTTGTCCCGAATTTTTAATGAACTTGCCAAACTTCAAATGATTTTGAAAGAAGGTGAGGTTTTGGATGAAAGTTTGGTTGAACGCTATATCGGAATTTCTAAAGAATACAATACGTTTGAATTAACCAAAGCTTTGGGCATGAAAGACTACGCAAAGTCTTTTAAAATCGTGAATGGAATGGGGAAAAATGAAAAGCAAAATCCACTTACGTTGATTATTGGATCGTTGTTTTCGTATTTCTCAAAAGTAGTTATTTATCATACGTTAGCGGATAAAACGCCGAACAGCGTGGGTGCAGCTTTGGGAATTAGTCTATATTTTGAGAAAGAATATAAATTGGCAGCATCCAAATATCCTTTAAAACAAGCCACAAGAGCAATTAGTATTTTACGTGAAATTGATATGAAGTCGAAAGGTTTAGGAGCGTCGAGTTCGGCAGCCGATTTAATGAAAGAAATGGTGTATAAATTAATTCATTTAGACAAAACCAAAGTAAAAGTTTAAGTTTTGGCGGGTTCAAAATAGCAAATACAAAATTTTATTCATTCTTATTGATAAAATTCATTGCTAATATGAGAGTCAACCCAATTTTTTTGTCGAATTTTGAAACATTAAATATAAAAATAGATCAGAGATAAAATATGGAAAAAACTGTTTTAGATTGCGTGATTGTCGGTTCTGGACCGTCTGGATTTACTGCTGCTATTTATGCAGCTAGAGCTGATTTGAAACCAGAATTATACACAGGACTTGAGCCTGGAGGTCAGTTGACAACCACAACAGAAGTGGATAATTTCCCAGGATATCCTTCAGGAATTACGGGGCCACAAATGATGATGGATTTGCAAAAACAAGCAGAGCGTTTTGAAACAAAAGTTCATTACGAATTGATCACAAAAGCAGAGTTTTCTAAAGAAGTTGGAGGTGTTCATAAATTATGGGCAGGAACGAAGGAAATCGAAGCTCGTTCGGTGATTATTTCTACAGGAGCAACGGCGAAATATCTTGGTTTAGATGATGAAAAAAAATATGCTGGAGGTGGAGTTTCTGCTTGCGCAACATGTGATGGTTTCTTCTACAAAGGAAAAGATGTTGTCGTTGTTGGAGGTGGTGATACAGCCGCTGAAGAGGCAACGTATCTTGCTAAATTATGTAAAAAAGTAACCTTATTGGTTCGTAAAGGAGAATTCCGAGCTTCTAAAGCGATGGTTCATCGTGTTCTAAATACACCAAACATTGAAGTGAAGTTTTTCCACGAATTGGTAGGTATTGAAGGTGAAAATGCAATGGTAGAGCGTGCAAAAGTGATTAACAATCAAACTCAAGAGACGTACACAATTGATGTTCATGGAATTTTTATCGCAATTGGACACAAACCCAATACCGATTTATTTGTGAATCAAATCAATTTGGACGAAACGGGATATATTCTTACAGAAAAAGGGACTACGAAAACCAATCTTCCAGGCGTTTTTGCGGCTGGAGATGTTCAAGATAGTATCTACAGACAGGCTATTACAGCGGCAGGAAGCGGTTGTATGGCAGCAATGGATGCAGAAAAATATCTTGCTGAATTAGAATAAGAAAATTTTTATAAATTCGTAAACGCACTTTTTATAAGTGCGTTTTTTTATTAATATGAAGCAGCTTTTATTTATTTTTTTGGGTGGTGGTGTCGGAAGTGTCTTACGTTTTTTGGTTTCAAAGTACGTCAATAAATGGTTGATGCTAGGAGGTTTTCCCATAGGTACGTTGCTTGTTAATCTACTAGGTTGCTTTGCAATCGGTTATTTTACCGCTTATTTTCTGAAAAACGAATCTGACATTAAGTTCTTACTCATTGCCGGATTTTGCGGTGGTTTTACAACGTTTTCTACTTTTTCTTTAGAAAACCTGACATTGTGGAATCAAGGCGCGTATGGAATTCTGTTTTCTTACATTTTATTGAGCGTTTTACTAGGGTTTTTCGCTGTTGTAGTGGGTCATCAAATGGTTAAAGTATAAATTTTCCTTTTGATAGTGAGGAGTTTAAAATATTTTTGAAAAATTTATTTGCACAGAATAGAAAACCTTTCTATATTTGCACCACTGAAAACGACGATACAAGGCGTTTTTTGGAGAAATGGCAGAGTGGTCGATTGCGGCAGTCTTGAAAACTGTTGACTGTAACAGGTCCGGGGGTTCGAATCCCTCTTTCTCCGCTACTAAAAGTCCTAAACATTTATGTTTAGGACTTTTTTGTTGGTGTTCTATTTTCACTGTTTACACGTTTCTCCGATTTCTTTTCTTTTTTTTTCAAATTTTTTAACGATGGTATTCATGAGATATTTATCTTTATTAAATCAGTTTACTCAAAAAAATGACAAAGAAGATCGTGTTTTATGAAAATAATTTATCTCATTCTATTTTTTTCCTATTCTGCATATGCCCAAACCAACTTGTTTATTTATGATATGGAGGCTAAGCCCAAACCAGATGACAGCACGTATGTAGAGCATAAAGAGTTTCTTTTGGAGAACAATCAAAAAAAATCGGTTTTTCGAACATCGTATGAAAAGAGATCAGATTCCTTAATTCATACCGGAAGTTTTGGTCTAGGCAGGGATAAAAATTATGAAAAACAGATATACACGATTAAAGACCTTGGTTCCGGTGAAGTATATAAAAGTTTTGTAACAACGGATAGAAAATACTATTTAGTTAAAATTGAAGAACCTCTTAATTGGGAAGTTCAGCAGGAAACGTTTACATATACAAATTTTAAAGTACAGAAAGCGAAAGTCAATTATGGTGGAAGATCTTGGGAAGCCTGGTTTACAACCGATGTACCCATTTCGGATGGACCTTATGTTTTTAAAGGGTTACCAGGTTTAATAGTCAAGATTTTTGATACCAATAAGGAGTACGTATTCACATTGAAAGAGATTAAGAAAAATGCGAATTCGGAATTGTATTTGAGAAAAGGAGGGATAGAAATGAATTTCGCAACTTTTAAAAAACTGATGATGAACTATTATCAAGACCCTTATTCAGAACAAAAGGCAAGGAATCGACCAATTTATAAGGAAGGTAGTGACGGTTCGGCGGTAAAATATGGTTTTTATGAAGCCACAAAAGATGTTCAAAGCCTTGTTAGGAAATATAATAATCCAATAGAACTCAACTACAAAAATGAGTATGAGTGATCACATATAAATTCTTTTTACAAATGAGTTTACCTAAATTCTTTAATGTTTTACAAAGAAAATTCCTCGCATTTTTTCTTCTCCTTCCGATTCTGTTTTTCGGGCAAAATTTCCGTTTCAAGTATAGTTATACAGTGGTTTCTGATACCATTCTTAAAAAAAATACGTACAGTGATTTCTATTTGGATGTGGACAATAAATATGCAAAATTCTTTTACAGTTCTCATTTTGAAATGGACTCACTCAAAAAAAAATCATCTTCAATAAGTACATATAATAGTCAAATACTTAAAAGAAATCTCGGAAGTTGGAAAAATACAAATTACGTAGTTGCTCAAGGAAACTACTTTTCTATTGAATCAGAGGACGAGCTCAATTGGACAATCCTACAAGACAAAAAAGAAAAGAAAGGGTATAAATTGCAAAAAGCAATAACTTGTTTTGGAGGTCGAAATTGGGAGGCTTGGTTTTGTGCAGATATTCCTATTAATGAAGGACCTTATAAGTTTAGAGGACTTCCCGGGTTAATCTTTGAAGTAAATGATGACAAACACTATTTTAAATATTCTCTTTATAAAATTGAGAAATTAAAATCAGTCCCTAATAGCACGAACTACGTTGAAACGAACTTTGGAAAAAAACCAGTTTCAATTACCTATCAGGAGTACAATAAATTACTCTTAAATGAATATTATAATCCGTTTACCGATATGTTTGGTCCTGGCGCTGGGGATTTTACACTTGGTTATTTAGGTCGAATTCTGAGAAATTCAAATGATGTAAAAGAAATTCTTCCTCTGCATCAGAAGTATGTTCGAGAATCGTATAATCCCATTGAATTGGATAAAGCAGTTCAGTATCCAGAAAAATAAATTTTTCTAAGGAACTATGAAAATTAGTCCTTGTAATGTATAGAATCACAAAATGAGTAAACGCAACAATTTCCAAAATTCAATCTATATGAATTTTAAAATATCCAAAAATGAACATTTTTTTTAAAACCACAAGAGTAACACTGATTTTTTCACTTTTAATGATATTTTGTTCGGCTTTTGGACAAGAGAAAACTGAATTTTTATACGAAGTAACCGTCAAAAAAGGAATAAATAGCTTCTCAACTCAATTTGCGTTACTATTTTCTGATGATGAGGTAGCTTTCATTAGTGAAAATGTTATGAAAACAGACTCGATGAGGAGTACGGGAGAGAATGCGACAATGAGTGATCCTTTGAATCTCACTACGGTCTATTCTAAAAATACAAAAAGTAGTACAACCTATTTTCCTTTAGAAAGGTATTGTTATAAAATCGTTTCGAACGAAATACCAGTTTGGGAAATTCATCCTGATACAAAGAAGGTGAAAAATTATACAGTTCAGAAAGCAATAACAACTTTTGGTGGAAGAAAATGGACGGCTTGGTTTACAAATGAAATTCCGATTATGGAAGGTCCATACAAATTTAGAGGTCTTCCCGGATTAATTGTTGAAATTGAAGATGAAAAAAAGCATTTTGTTTTTTCCCTTACAGAAGTGAAAGACAAGAAAAATGAGGTTCTGAATTTAGAAACCTTTATTGATAAAAATCAAGTAAAGAAGCCAATACTAATTTCTCAACAAAAGTATAATGAACTTTTGCTGCAGGAATATATGAATCCGTATGCAGAATTTTTTAATGCACCAGAAGGCTCTTGGCGTATCGTTACCGAAGGTGGACGAAAAGTAGACACCCGAAAAGATTTAATGGGAATGGTGAAAGACGCCCAAAGAGTTATTCGAGAATCATACAATCCAATTGAATTAGATAAAGCAGTTCAGTATCCAGTAAATTAACAAACATCATATTACTCATCTTAGCTTAAAGAAAGCTTTATGTAAATCAGCTTTTTTATGTCTATTGTTGTGAATTTTAATTCACTGACATATGCGTACTAATAGCGATTCGGTTCCACGCGTTGATGGTAACAATCGCCATAATGATTTTCGCAATTGTGTTTTCGTCAAATTGCGTTTTTGCCTTTTGATAGGCCTCTTCTGATAATCCGCCTTGCGCAATTAAGGTGATATCTTCCGTCATGGCAAGTATAATTTGCTCTTCTTCGGTAAACAATGTTGTTTCGCGCCAAGCGTTCAATAAGAAGATTCTTTGAGCAGTTTCGCCCTGTTTTAAAGCATCTGCCGTATGCATGTTAATACAAAATGCACAACCATTGATCTGAGATGCTCTAATTTTGATTAGTTCAATGTGGGTTTTGGATAGTCCAGAATTCTGAATATAATTTTCCAATCCAAACATGGCTTGATAGGCTTTTGGCTCTAATTTTTGAATGTTAATTCGCTCACTCATCACTTTAAATTTTCAACAAAGATAAATAGCCATATTTTAATTTGTGCAGGATATTTTTACTTATTGAAAAAAAAAGCTAATTTTTAAATCTGATTTTTGGGTGATCTCTTTTGTGAAAGCTAAAGCCGCGATCTTTCGTACCTTTGAGATCTATTTTTACAGCAAGTAAATGAGTAAAATATTCATTTTTCTTTCTCTGATCAGTTTTACGTTTTCCTTTTCGCAGGAAGAAGATTCTATAACCTCGATTTCAGAAGTAAAGATTGATGCCTATAAAAAGCCGACGAAGTTAATTTCGTCAACAAAATCGGTTTCCGTTGTTTCACATAATTTGATGAGCCAGAATTCACCCGAGCGAATGTTGGAAGCAATTAACCACACTTCCGGAACGAGAATGGAAGAACGCTCGCCTGGAAGTTATCGAATTTCGGTTCGGGGAAGCACCTTGCGATCGCCATTTGGAGTTCGGAATGTGAAAGTCTATTTGGACGACTTTATCCTGTCCGATGCTTCTGGAAATACGTATTTCAATACCATTTCCCCTCAATTAATCCATAACATGGAAATTTTTAAAGGTCCTGAAACTGGGGATTATGGAGCTTTGACGGGTGGAACCGTTCTTTTGAAAACGAGAAATAGAAAGAGTCAATATGCAAACCTGTCGATTGGGAGTTATGGAACGTTTTCTGAATCGTTCGACTTTGCAAAACAGATGAATAAACATTTTATTCAAATTTTTCAAAATTATTATCAAACGGATTCCTATCGAGAACAGTCAAAGCTTAAGCGAAAACAAGTTTTTCTAAAAGATCAATTTCACTATTCTCAAAAAGGAATTTTAAAAGCGATGTTCTTGTATTCGGATTTAGATTATCAAACGCCAGGTGGGCTCACGTGGGAACAAAAACAAGCGAATCCAAAGCAGGCGAGACCAGCGACAGCCATACTTCCAAGCGCGAAAGAACAAGATGCAGGCATTCGAAATAAAATGGTGTTACTAGGATTTTCCAATGAATATAATATAAATCAGCATCTATCTCATTTTGCATTAATACAAGGGTCATATGTTGACTTTGAAAATCCGTTTATCACCAATTTCGAAAATAGGTTTGAAAAGTCACTGTCTTGGCGCACTCATTTTAATTATGAAAAAGAATTGGGGATCGTTAGTTTGGCCTACCGATTGGGTTACGAAGGAGGGTTAACTAATTTTTTAGTAAAAAATTTCGATAACAATAGAGGTCTAGAGGGGAATCCTCAAAATTTTGATCAGCTAAAAAATACATCTGGATTTTACTTTATTTCTCAAAAGTTGAATGTGAATTCTCGTTTGTTTACGGATATTTCTTTAAGTTTAAATTATACATCCTACGATTGGGAGCGCACCTATCCAAATTCGGAAAATGGAAAAGTCCACTTTAAAAATCAATGGCTTCCTAATTTTGGAGCTACCTATTTACTGGGAAAAGGATTTTCATTGAGAGCAAAAGTAGGAAAAGGAAATTCAGCGCCTACGAACGAAGAAATTCGATCTTCTACTCAGAAAATTAACAAAAATCTAGCTCCAGAATACGGTTGGAATGCCGAATTAGGCTTTAGAAAACAAGTCGGAAATGCGGTGTATATTGAGGGAAGCTATTTCGATTTTCGCTTAAAAGACGCCATTGTTAGAAGGCAAAATGAGGCCGGACAAGAATATTTTGTGAATGCTGGAGGAACCATTCAGAAAGGAGTAGAGATCACCGTTGAGTCTCGAAATTTTACCCTGAAAAATGAAATATTTAATGGAATCAAATTTAGATTTTCGGGAACATTTTATAAGTTTCGATTTAAAGAATTTCAACAAAATGATACAGACTTTTCGGGAAATGAAGTTACGGGCGTCCCTAAATCTACAATCAGTAGTTTGGTGAATCTTCGATTTTTTAAAAATATTTTTGTGGACTATTCCCATTTTTATACCTCGAAAATGCCTTTAAATGATGCAAACAGTGTGTGGTCAACTTCCAGCCTTATTGGAAATATTCAAGTCAGATTTCCACTAAAAATTGATCAATCAACACTCAATCTCTTCCTTCAAATTCAAAATCTATATAATGCAGATTACGTTTTAGGTTATGATTTTAATGCGTTTGGAAATCGCTTCTACAACCCCGCTTCAAAACGAAATTGGTCTTTAGGAGCCTCAATTCTCTTCTAATTTATAACACCTGAACCCTGCATACAAGTTTCCCTAGATAGTTACCATTTTAACCTACTTTTAAGGTGGGTTGTAGTATAGATGAAGTATACTAAATGCACATCAAGTACCAATCAAACTAGGAAAAAATGTGATTAGCATTAACAAATTAATAGCAAACGATATTCACCAATGTTTTCAATTGGCGCACGATGCACGCACGGCAGTACTTCTTGGCTTGGATGATCTACAGCAAGGCGCCATAGTAATCCCGTTCCAAGATTGATGGGGTTTGCGTCGGATTTAGCTTGATAATGCAAATCAAAAAAACATTCTTTGAGAAAGCATTCAAATTCATCTTCGGAACCATCAAATAAATCTTTAAGTTGATTTCGGATTTCTGGAATTTGAATTTTCTGAATAGCTTCATCATTAGGCAAAATATCACTGGAAGTGCCGTAATATGTACATAAAAAAGTGTCCGTTGCAATGGGAGAACGATCTACATGATAAGAGTAAACGTCCGTAGAGATAAAATCAAATTCATCATCGCGATCGTAACATTTTAGCAAATTAAGTGTGGGCAAAGCACCAAAATCACTCAATAATTGCAAATCTTGAAGGATAATTGCTTTCGCTTTTTGTCCATTTTCAGTGAGTACTAAAGCGTTTAAATCATCGATGCTCACTTCGGTAATATTTTCTTTTAGCTGAAGTTTAGCTACGATTTCCTGAAAATCACCCTCTAAATTTCGGTTCCAAAAACTCGCGTTGATTTCTCCTTGAAAAGGAGTGTTAACAAGCGCATCAAAAGAAGAAACTTCTCGTATTTGTTTATGTTTTGGAATTGACGTCATATAAAATTGAAATTTTAAAGTTTGAAAAACAAGCCAATTCAGTTTCCCAAAGCGATATGCAAAAATAACCAATTTAAGCAGGATATTTAAATTATATAGCCTTTAGATTATAAAACACTTTGAATTTCCTTTATAAGATAAAACCCATAAAAAATGGGTATTTTTGATTGAAATAGAGAAGGGAAAACTCCTTTCTTAAATTTAGTATCTGATTATGGGAAAACATTGTTGCGAAACCGACGAACCGAAAACACATCAACATACAGCTGAGGAAGGGCATTCTGATCACGATGGCCACTCGCATGGTGATGCACCAACGACCAAGGAAGGTATTTTCAAAATGTTTTTACCAGCCATCATTTCTTTTGTCATTTTAATGACGGGTTTAGCTTTTGATTATCTTCTGAAACCAGAATGGTTTCAAGGTTGGTCACGTGTCATTTGGTATGCAATTGCCTACATTCCTGTAGGATTACCCGTTCTGAAAGAAGCGTGGGAAAGTATCACCAAAGGAGATGTTTTTTCTGAATTTTTCCTGATGGGAATAGCGACCATTGGCGCTTTTGCTATTGGTGAATATCCCGAAGGAGTTGCGGTGATGCTTTTTTATTCGGTTGGCGAAGCGTTTCAAGACTTGGCGGTTTCTAGAGCTCAAGGTAATATTAAATCCTTACTGGATCAGCGACCTGATGAGGTTACCATTGTAGAAAACAATCAAACCCAAACAATCAAGGCAATTGAAGCTAAAATAGGCCACATCATCCAATTAAAACCAGGCGAAAAATTGGCTTTAGATGGGGAATTGATTTCGGAATCGTCCTCCTTTAATACGGCCGCTTTAACGGGAGAAAGTAAGCCTGATACCAAAGTGAAAGGGGAAGTTGTTTTGGCGGGAATGATTAATTTAAATTCGATTTCCCAAGTTAAAGTAACCACGCCTTATGAAGATAGTAAGCTGAGTAAAATTTTGGAATTGGTTCAGAATGCGACTTCACAAAAAGCTCCAACTGAATTATTTATCCGAAAATTTGCTCGTATTTACACGCCTATCGTAGTTTTCTTAGCATTTGGCATCTGTTTTTTGCCTTATTTTTTTGTGGCAGACTACGAATTTAAAACGTGGCTTTATCGTGCACTGATATTTCTGGTAATTTCATGTCCTTGTGCGTTGGTGATTTCAATTCCATTGGGATATTTTGGAGGAATAGGCGCTGCGAGTAAAAACGGAATTTTATTCAAAGGCAGTAATTTTTTAGACAAAATAGCAGAAATTCAAAATGTGGTGATGGATAAAACGGGAACCATGACAGAAGGGGTTTTTCAGGTTCAAGAAGTTCATATTCAACCGGAATTTAATCAAGAGGAAATTTTAAAGAAAGTCAATGCTCTTGAGAATTTGAGTACGCATCCTGTCGCAACCGCCATTCATCAGCACGTTGGTGCAGTTGATGAATCAATATTATTGGAAAAATCAGAAGAGATTGCCGGGCATGGACTTCGAGCTATGGTGGAAGGAAAAGAGCTTTTGGTAGGGAATTTTAAATTGATGGATCGCTTTTCGATTCGCTACGATTTTGATCACTCCAATATTGTTTCAACAGTTATTGCAATTGCGTATGGAGGTCAATTTGCGGGATACCTTACAATTGCTGATAAAATTAAAGAAGATGCAAAACAGACAGTCGATAAACTTCATGAGTTGAAAGTAAAAGCCACCATGTTAAGCGGTGATAAAAGTACGGTGGTGAACCATGTTGCTCAAGAATTGGGAATTGATACCGCTTTTGGCGATTTACTTCCTGAAGACAAAGTCAACAAAGTGAAAGAGATTAAATCTAGAAATGAATCTGTTGCTTTTGTGGGAGATGGCGTGAACGATGCTCCAGTTGTGGCTTTAAGTGACGTGGGAATTGCGATGGGTGGTTTGGGAAGTGATGCCACGATTGAGACAGCAGATATTGTCATTCAAGATGATAAACCATCGAAAATCCCAATGGCGATTAAAATTGGCAAAGAAACCAAGAAAATTGTATGGCAGAATATTGTTCTCGCGTTTGTTGTCAAAGGAATTGTTTTGGCTTTGGGAGCGGGTGGTGTAGCAACCATGTGGGAAGCTGTTTTTGCTGATGTTGGCGTTGCTTTTTTAGCAATTCTCAATGCAATCCGCATTCAAAAAATGGCTTTTAAATAGAGAAAAGTCAATGTGATTTTTATGAATGAATAAAACAGGGATTATCCTGAAAAATCATCCAGCATATCCAAACTTGGTGCGAAAAATAAAGTTCCTGTTTTGGCTGTACTGAAATCTAAAATACGATCGTAATTTCCTGGAGGATCGCCAATAAACATTTTCGTTAGCATTTTCTCTACCGTGGAAAAGGTGCTCGCATAACAAATGAAATACGTTCCCATCTCGTTAGTACTGGTGTTTCCAAAAGGCATGTTGTCACGAACGACCTTTAAATCATCACCAACATTGGCTAAAGCACTGTGTGAGTTTTTCGGTTTCTCTTCGTCCGTCATTTCAACATCATGATCTTTGCTTCGCCCAATAACTTTTTCTTGTTCCGACACCGGAAGATTGCGCCACGCAACCAAATCATGCACATATTTTTGAACAAAAACATAACTTCCGCCAGCGTAGGTAGGGTCTTCTTTGTCCACAACTGCAAAAAATGACCGATCGGCTCCGTGCGGATTTTCGGTTCCATCTACAAAACCGAGAATTGAACGACTATCCCAATAACGAAAACCTTGAACTTCTACAATGCAATCGGCAACCTCGGTTAAAAATCCACTAATGGTTGTAGCCAAATCATAAGCAAGGCTTTTTTCATCGCATCGAATGTGGAAATGCAAATCTCCTGGCGTAGAAACAGCTGTATGTTTTTTGCCTTTAATTTCGTCAAAAGGCTTCAATTCTTTGGGAAGTGGCTTTGGAAGGTCTAATTGCAACCACGCGTCGTAACCAATTCCTAAAACTACACTCGCTTTCGCATCAGGAAAACGATCAGAAATCGAATTATTGAGATTAATAACCAACGCACAAATACGTTGAAAAACAGCTTTTACTATTGGAGCTTTTGTATCCGACTTTAATTTCCAAACCAGAAAAAAGGTGTTGTTATTTGGATAGTCGGTGACGTTTTGTGGATTATTAATTGCTTGAGAATTGGGTCTTGGCATCGTGTTATTTTGATAATAAAAGTATTGCTAATTTATGTAATTCGTAAATTAAATAAATCATCCCAAACTAAAATTCCTTCCGAAAGGTTAAACGGATTCTCTGTAAAACCTTTTAATTTTGAGGTTTTTCCTTTTAAAACCAAATCTTGCATCTGCTTTTCCGAAAGTTTTTTTCCATAAACCATAAAAGGAATTTTGAAACCACAATTTTTAAAATCGGTACATCCATACGCGGTTTTTCCTTTAACTAAAGCCGAATTTTTACATTTTGGACAAGAAGTATCTTCCCAAATAAATTCCGGAGCAACTTTCTTTTCGCGCAGTTTTTTAGTTGGTTCTACCTTTTTGTTTTCCTCTTGAATACTAATCATTCGACCTTTTCCGCTGATAACTTTTTGGGTAAGGTTGGTTACCATTTGGATGAGTTCGTCTTTAAAATCATTGGCTTCATATTCGCCTTTTTCAATTTTTCGAAGTTTAAATTCCCATTCTCCGGTAAGTTCTGGACTTTTCAAAAGTTCATCTTCGATGGTATCTATCAACTCAATTCCTGTGGAGGTAGCAAGAAGATTTTTCTTTTTCTTCTCGATGTATTTTCGTTTGAAAAGGGTTTCAATAATATTCGCTCGGGTAGAAGGCCGTCCAATACCGTTATTTTTCAACATTTCACGAAGTTCTTCGTCTTCCACTTGCTTTCCTGCCGTTTCCATCGCTCGCAGCAAAGTTGCTTCGGTGTATGGTTTTGGAGGTGTTGTTTTTCCTTGATGAATAAACGGTTCGTGCGGCCCAGATTCATCAACTTCAAACGCTGGAATATTTTGCTCTTCATCTTTTTCCTTGTCCGAGCTTTCTTTTTTGTCTTTTTCGTACACAAGACGCCAACCAGGTTCTAAAATTTGCTTTCCACTAGCTTTAAAAGGAATGGTGCCAACTTGCGCTTCAACCAACGTGTTCGAAATCTTACATTCTGGATAAAAAACAGCAATAAAACGTCGTGCAATTAAATCATAAACCAACTTTTCTTCCTTGGTTAAATTCTGCCCAGGCGGAATTTCAGTTGGAATAATCGCGTGGTGATCGGTGACTTTGGTATCATCAAAAACAGCTTTGGTTTTTGGGATAGGCGCTTCTAATAAAGGGGAAACCAAAGTTTGATAAATTTTCATGCTTCGTAAAATTCCTCCAATTTTAGGATGCAAATTCTCAGAAAGGTACGTGGTGTCCACACGCGGATAGGTCACATGCTTTTTTTCGTATAAACTTTGAATATAATTTAGCGTATGTTCTGCGGAGTACCCATATTTTTTATTGGCTTCAACTTGAAGTCCGGTCAAATCAAACAAACGCGGATTTTTTTCTTTTCCTTCTTTGATTTCGAAACCAACAATTTCAAAAGGATTTTGTTTTAGATAATCCAAACCTTTTTCGGCTCGATCTAATGTTTTTAGTCGATCGATAGCCGCATTGAAAATCACATCTCGATACTGTGTTTTCAGTTCCCAATATTCTTCCGATTGAAAAGCGTTAATTTCTTTTTGTCTTTGAACCAACATCGCTAAAGTCGGTGTTTGAACTCGTCCAATGGATAAAACAGCTTTATTGGCGCCAAACTTCTTCGTAAAAAGCCGCGTCGCATTAATGCCTAACAGCCAATCGCCAATGGCTCGAGCATTTCCTGCTAAATAGAGATTTTGATAGTTCTCCGCAGGTTTAAGATTTTCAAATCCTTCAATAATGGCATCTTCGGTTAGGGACGAAATCCACAAGCGTTTCATGGGTTTCTTGTTTTTTGCTTTCTGCAAAACCCAACGCTGGATTAATTCTCCTTCTTGTCCAGCATCCCCACAATTAATGACTTCTTCGCAGTCTTCCACTAGTTTTTCAATGACTTCAAATTGGCGTTGAACGCCAGGATTGTCTATGACTTTAATTCCAAAGTTTTTCGGAATAATCGGGAGAAAGATAAGATTCCAAGATTTAAGCTCAGGAGCGTAATCATGTGGCTCTTTTAGGGTGCACAAATGCCCAAACGTCCACGTTACCCAATAGCCGTTTCCTTCCATATAGCCTTGTTTGGAGGTGGTAGCACCTAAAACTTTGGCGATATCTCGGGCAACACTTGGTTTTTCTGCAATACACAACTTCATGAATGGGTTCTTTATTTTGGGACGAACTGCAAATTTCGAGATAATTATTCAGAAGAAAAAATAGAAATGATTTTTCAATATATCTTAAAAAGATTTCACTTTTATTTAGAATTTGAGAATGAAAAAAGATTATTTTTCTCCATTTGTATTTTTATTTGTAACATTTTTGCTTATTTTCGTGACCTATCACTCGATAGAATTCGATAAAAACAATCACAGTATATGAAGTATTCAAAAATTATCTTGGGAGCTGCTGCTTTTGCATTGATGCAAAGTTGCGCTGTAAATTATGGTTTAGACGGTTCGGCGTTTAAAAAAACAATTTCAACAATTAAGGCAGACGAGCTTAAGAAAAACTTGTATGTTGTTGCATCCAACGAAATGCAAGGACGTGATACGGGCAGCGAAGGAATGAAAAAAGCAGCGGCCTATATCACAAAATACTATAAAGAAAGAGGAATTGGGCATCCACCAACGATGTCTTCGTATTTCCAAAAAGTTCCTTCGGAATATTTGAAAACGGGAAGAACGACTTTGCCGGAATCAGAAAATATTTTAGCATACATCGAAGGTTCTGAACATCCTGATGAGGTGATTGTTATTTCGGCTCATTACGATCATGTGGGAACGAAAAAAGGCGTGGTTTATCCAGGAGCGGATGACGACGGTTCGGGAACGGTTGCGGTAATGGAGTTGGCGGAAGCGTTCCAAAGTGCAAAGAAAGCGGGTAAAGGACCAAAGCGTTCTATTTTATTCCTTTTGGTAACGGGTGAAGAGCATGGTTTATTGGGCTCTGATTACTATTCAAAGTTCCCAATTTTCCCATTGGATAAAACGGTTGCTAATTTAAATATTGACATGATTGGTCGTGATGATCCAGAAAATAGAGGGAAAGATTATGTGTATGTTATTGGATCTGAAATGTTGAGCTCAGAATTGAAAAAAATTAATGAAAATGCAAACAAAACAACCGTAAATCTGGAGCTGAATTACAAATACGACGATCCAAAAGATCCAATGCGTTTGTATTACCGTTCGGATCACTACAACTTTGCAAAGAACAATATTCCGGTAGCATTCTATTTTGATGGAATCCACGAGGATTACCACAAACCGACGGATACACCAGATAAAATTGATTATCCTTTATTGGAAAAAAGAGCGAAGTTGGTTTTTGCAACGGCTTGGGAATTGGCCAATAGAAAAGATCGAATTATTGTTGACGGAAAAAATACCCGTTAATATTCGTTCGTTATCATATAAAAGCAGCTTTCTCAAGCTGCTTTTTTGTTGAAATAAATTGAAAAAGCATAAAAAAAACCTGATTAAAAAATCAGGTTCTCCTATTTAGAATATGGTTTTTAGTTTCTAGTTGTAGTTGCTGTCCATGTTTTACCGTCTTTTCTGTAAACCATGTTTAGGTTTTTGTTGTCAATTCTAATAAATTCTGCTTCTGTTGCTCCCACACTTACTAACGTGTTGTCGCCTTTTTTCTCAAACTCAACACCTACCAAATCTGGTATTCCGTTAGAAAATGCAAAGTTGTATTTTGTTCCACTTGCGATCTTAGTCACAAAAACGCTTCCATCATCGGATGAAATGTTTCCAGTTGCTGTTCCTGTGTTGTATGATACTTTTCCTTTGTAAGTTCCTGCGAAGAAATCATTATCTGCTGGATCATCATCATTAGAACACGCTGTAAAAACAACAGCACTCATGGCTAAAACGACTAGGGTTGCCAATACTTTCATCAAATTTTTCATATCAAATATTTTTAAATTCGGTTTTGAAATTCAAGTAAGGTGCCAAAATAGGGAATTGATTTTTTGTAATTTTCCTGAATAGTTTTAGAATTTCAAGTTTAGGCAAAAAAAAGAGCCTACTCTTTAGAAGCAGACTCAGTAGATAAAACATCTCATTTTTTTAGTTATACATCACAAAAAAAGCATAGCCGACAATGCTATGCTTAAATCTTATTCAAGTTTAATTCGTTGATTACTTTTTCAATTTCAAAGGACAGTTTGATATCCATTTCGAATCATTTGTTACTCAAATATAGAAAATAAAATGAAACTTCAAATGAATTAAATGTTAAAATTAACACGTTATCCACAAAAAAATGTGGAAAACCTAGATTTTAAAGTATCTGTACGTTATAATTTTTCTGCAATAAATTTTGCAGTGTGTGATTTTTTATTTTTCACTAAATCTTCCGGTGTTCCTTCAAAAACGACTTCACCACCGTATTTACCGGCTTCGGGACCAATATCGATAATCCAATCCGCCGTTTTGATAATATCAGGCTGATGTTCAATTACGAGAACGGAATGGCCCAAATTAATCAAAGCTTGTAAGGATTTCAATAATTTCTGAATATCATGGAAATGCAATCCAGTCGAAGGTTCATCAAAAATAAATAAGGATTTATCGTTGGTTACTCCTTTCACCAAGAACGAGGCAAGCTTTACTCGCTGCGCTTCTCCACCAGAAAGGGTAGAAGAACTTTGTCCAAGCTGCAAATAGCCTAAGCCAACTTCCTGAAGCGGTTTTAGTTTGGTAACAATTTTTTCCTCTTTGTTATCGCTGAAAAATGCAATGGCTTCGTCAACCGTCATTTTTAGGATATCAGAAATATTTTTTTCGTCGAATTTTACTTCTAGGATTTCGTTTTTAAAGCGTGTTCCGTGGCAGGTTTCACATTCCAATTCAATATCTGCCATAAATTGCATGGAAACAGTAATAACGCCTTCACCTTTACATTCGTCGCATCGTCCACCATCCACATTGAAAGAGAAATGTTTCGGTTTCAAACCTAATAATTTGGCGCCCTTTTGTTTGCAAAATAAATCCCGAATATCATCATACGCCTTCAAATAGGTTACAGGATTAGATCGAGATGATTTTCCAATCGGGTTTTGATCGATTAATTCAATATTCTTAATGAGTTTTTTAGGGAACTCAACGCTATCGTAATCTCCTTTTTTACCACCCATTCCTAACTGAATTTGAATATCATTGGTAAGGATTTCCTTCATCAAGGTAGATTTTCCAGAACCTGAAACGCCAGAAATTACCACCAACGATTCTAGTGGAACGTCAACATCAATGTTCTTCAGGTTGTTTTCACGAGCGCCTTTAACGTGAATCCATTCTTTTGGCTTTCGTCTCGATTTCGGAACTTCAATTTCTAATCTTCCCGTTAAATATTCAGAAGTAAGGGTATTGGCTTTTTTCAAATCTTTAAAATCACCTGCAAAAACCAATTCTCCGCCTAAATACCCAGCTTCTGGACCGATATCAATTATGTAATCTGCCGCTCGCATCACGTCTTCATCATGCTCAACAACGATAACGGTATTTCCTAAATCCCGAAGATTTTTTAAGACTTGAATTAAATTTTCGGTGTCACGAGAGTGCAATCCAATCGATGGTTCGTCCAAAATATAGATAGAACCTACCAGCGAACTTCCTAAACTTGTCGCCAAATTAATTCTTTGACTTTCTCCTCCAGAAAGAGTATTAGAAGTTCGGTTCAAGGTTAGGTAGCCTAAACCAACTTTGGTAAGAAACTCCAATCGGGTTTCAATTTCGTATACCAATCGCTTGGCAACGGTTGCTTCGTATTCGTTTAGGTTCAAACTTTTAATTAATGGTAAAAGTTCATCCAAAGGTAGCTCAATCATTGATTGAATGGTATGTCCATCGATTTTTACCCATTCTGTTTCAGGACGTAAACGCAAACCTTCGCAATCGGGACACAATGTTTTCCCACGATAGCGAGAAAGCATCACTCGATACTGGATTTTATACAAATTTTCCTCCAACATGCGGAAGAAATTATCAATTCCTGGGAAGCTTTTCGATTTATCACCTTTCCATAAAAAGGCTTTTTGCTCTTTATCTAATTGATGATACGGTTTATGGATAGGGAAGTCGCCTGCTTTTTTAATAAAAGAACGTTTCCACTCGCTCATCGAATCGCCTTTCCAAGGTGCAATGGCGTCTTCGAAAACCGAAAGCGATTTGTTTGGAACCACTAAATCTTCATCAATTCCGATGACTTTTCCATAGCCTTCACACGTTGGACAAGCTCCGTAAGGGTTATTAAAACTAAAGAAATGAACATTCGGTTCTAAGAATTCAATGCTATCCATTTCGAATTTATTCGAAAATTCTTTGATATCACCGGTGTCCGAATTTTTCAAAGAACAATAGCCGTGACCTTCATAGAACGCCATTTGTACAGAATCGGCTAAACGTTGAAGGAAACTTTCATCTTCTTCGTATGAGAAACGGTCAATCACCAATTGGATGTCCATTTCTTTTGTCGGTACAAAACCAAAACTCTCCAAATCTTCAATTCCAGCGATATTTCCATTAACTTCCAATCGAGTAAAACCTGAAACTTTCAGCGTGTTCAAGTTTTCTTGAAAAGAATCAATTTCAAATTCTAAAGGCGTTCGGAGGATGAAAATGGTATTTTTTGGTGCTGCTTGAATAAAATCAATAACATCCGAAACGGAATCTTTTTTTACTTCTTCGCCAGAAACAGGCGAAAAAGTACGCCCAATACGAGCGTAAAGAAGTTTTAGATAGTCGTAAACTTCGGTTGAAGTTCCCACCGTTGATCGTGGATTAGACGAGATTACTTTCTGTTGAATGGCAATTGAAGGCGCGAGACCTTTAATGTCATCTACTTTTGGTTTTTCTAATTTTCCTAAAAACTGACGCGCATACGAACTTAAACTTTCCACATAACGACGTTGACCTTCAGCATAAATGGTGTCAAAAGCTAGGGAAGATTTTCCGCTTCCCGAGACTCCAGTAATCACCACCAATTTATTTTTCGGAATGAGCACATCAATATGTTTTAAATTATTGAGGTGCGCATTTTTTACGAAAATTTGTTTTTTTATATCGACTTGATTTTCAGTAACCATAGGTTGATTTCTCATTAAATAAAGAATAGAGCAAACCGAAATTTGCCATCTGCAAAAATACGGAAATTCCATCAGATTACATAAGAAGTAGAAGAAGCATCTTGTTAAAATGAAACTTATTTTTTAATATTGTGCTATTAAATGCCGTAATAAAATGAGAAATTTTTTCAGGAGTTTTGTTACACATTTGATGAGAAGAAAATAAACAATTTCTTAGGGGTTCCATTGGAACCTCTTTTTTTATGCATTGAATAATTTCTAGAAAAAAGCATTCTTTTTACAATTTTCTTATATACATTTGCGCCGAAATAATCTGTACATATCCTTTAGATAGCTACTTTTTATGTGATTTATCTGTCTAAAGGGAATTGAAAAATAGTTAAAAAATGAATCGAAAAAATTGGTTTGCCCTATTCGTTCTTTCTGCCGTTTCCATCCATGCGCAAGTAGAGAATGACATAGAACAGGTAATGGTTCACGGTAAATTTATCAAGACGGAATACCGTAATGCGATTGAGAACATTAAAGTTATTAGCCAAGACGAAATTGCAAAATCACCAGCGCAAAGCATTGATGAGCTTTTACAGCAATTTACTGGAATGGACATTCGTAGGAGAGGTGCACAAGGGGTACAAAGTGATATCTCACTTCGTGGTGGTTCCTTTGAGCAGGTGCTAATCCTCATTAATGGAATCCGAATGAATGATGCACAAACAGGACATAATTCTCTTCATATTCCCGTTGATTTGGCTTCTGTGGAGCGAATTGAATTGATTAAAGGCCCTGCAGCAAGACGTTTCGGCTTTAGTGCGTATACGGGAGCGATTAATATTATCACAAAAACGTCGGCACAAGAGCAAGCGCGAATTGGCGTTGAAGTAGGCGATTACAAAACCTATACTATGGGTTTAATGTCAACTTTTGGTTCGGATAAATTGCAGCATTTGTTGCAAGTGAATCGTGGAGTATCAGATGGTTATCGTCATAATACTGATTATCAAATTCAAAATGTTTTTTATCAAAATCAGTACAAAATCAACAATGGAAAATTAGGTTTCCAAGCAGGTTTTTCTGAGAAAGAATTTGGTGCGAATGGTTTCTACGCTTCGCCAAAAGCAACGGAACAATATGAAGAAACACAGGCATCGATTGTGGGAATTACCTATGAACAACGTCTGAATAATTGGGATGTTAATGCAAATGTGTACTGGCGTCGTGGTCAGGATTTTTATTTGTACGATCGTTATAAACCCGAAATCTACCGAAATATGCACATTGGAAACAATGTTGGTGGGGAAGTGAACGCGAGTTATCATTCCAAATTAGGGATTACCGGTTTGGGTGTGGAAGTGCGAAAAGAGTTTTTAGAGTCTAATAATCTTGGAAAGCGGGATCGTTTCGGGACGCAAGTATTTTTTGAACATCATTTTTCTGCATTGCAAAACAAATTGAAAATTTCACCGGGAGTTTCTTGGGCGAAATACGATATTGGTGGTGATTATTTCTATCCTGGTTTGGATGTGGGCTATCAAATCACTACTCATCATCAGTTCTATGGAAATATTGGAAAAGTACATCGAATTCCATCGTTTACGGACTTGTATTATGTGAGTAAAACCGAAGAAGGAAATCCGAATTTACAAGCAGAGAAAGCTTTGTCAGCAGAAGTTGGATACCGTTATCAACGAGAAAATTTCACATTTAAAACGAGCGTTTTCACTCGAAATACAGATAATGCCATCGATTGGATTAAAGAAACCGAAAATAGCGTTTGGAAAGCTCAAAATATAACAAAAGTAGATACCCAAGGTGCTGAAGTCGAAGTGGAAAAAGCATTTCCAACATTTTTGAATTCTCGATTTAATGTGAGTTATACGTATTTGGATACGAAATTGGATATGGGGAATTTAATTTCTAAATCCGTTGCAGAAAACTTAAGACATCAGTTTATCGCAAAAGCAGATTTGGAGTTGTTTAAAAACTTTAATCAACAGATTTCATACCGCTATTTAGAGCGTGTAACAACAGGAAGTTACCATCTTTTGGATGCGAAATGGAAGTACCAATACAGAAATTTTGATTGGTCGCTTTCAATTAACAACCTAACGAATACAAAATATACCGAAGCGTTCGGTGTGCCAATGCCGGGACGCTGGTTCCATGTGGGAATTGGCTATACGATTCGTTAAAATAAACATAGACTTTCTGAAAAGAGAGTCTATTTTTTTTCTACTTGTTTAAGTAAATCCTCTGTTGCTGGTGCTTTCGCAACTGGTTTTTGCAAATTAGGAATAGTAAACAAGTCGTCATTTCTCTTTGGAGCTTTTAATGATGCATACAATTGCAAGTCGTTCGGTTTTTTATTAAAAGAATCCTCCAATTTTGGTTTACTTACGCTTTCTAATTTTGGTAAAGGCTTAAAGTTAAGTTTAGAAGCGTCTAAATTATTTTTAAGCTCTGGAGTTTTATGAGTTGCTTGCGCATAACCTAAGAAAACGATTCCTAACGCTAAAAGTGAATATACTTTTTTCATCACAATTAATTTGTCTAAAGATACAAAGTATTTTTTTACAGAGTAAAACGATTTATTTTTTTCAAAAAAGAAGTACATTTAGTATACTTAAAAACAGATCAAATGAGTAAGAAAATTGCGTTTATCGTTATTTCAATTCTATTATCGAGTTACATCAAAGCTCAAAAAACAGAAACCATCAAGATAGAAAGTGGGGAAGTTTATAAAAAGTATAAAGGCAACAAACTAGATAGTCTCGTTGTTTCGGTGATGGCGGAAAATTATGGGAATCATTTAGTTTTTACCAAAACGGATACTGAAATTGTTGCCAGAAGCATTAACGATGAAAACTCTTTACTGAAATTTGGGCTGAAAAATGGAAAACAATTCAAAACATTTATTTATAAAAAACATCCAATACTTTCTATTGAGACCATTGATTTTGATCGTTCTAATTTACCGAAAAATGCTTTTGTTACGGGTTCTTATGACAAGAATGTCTTTTTTTATAATCTGTTGGTCATGGATCATGAAAAATTAGGAAATGATAATCCAGATAAAATTTTTAAGCTGTTTCACCGATTGAATATTGACCCAACTTTAAATTCTCTAGACTCAATTTTTGATTATATCGCCAAATTCTTTTCACAAGAAGATGCTCTTTTAAAAATTTATAAAGGTAGCTATGCCGAAAAATTTGAACCGCAAGCTACCGCTTGGTTAAAAACGGATAGCCAAGGTAAAATAGATAGAGGTATTATCTGGAAAAGCGACACAAAAAGTCCAGATAGTGGGAAATATGAAGTTTATAAATCAGGAAAAATGATCAATTCGGGAACTGAAAGTCTAGAAAAATTTAAGAAAACTTTTGAAACTTTTATTTCGACTTTGGATGAACGATAATAAAAAACCTCGCATTAGCGAGGTTTTTTTTATTTTTTATCGGTAAAATAGATTTCCATTTTACCGTCTGTTGCCTTTAAATTGAGCATATAGCCAGCTTGTTCTGTAATCTTTGCCGGAGTTCCGTTTGTTTCAAATTCAGTATTGTTCAGTTGCTCTTTTGCCTTATAACCATCACTCATTTCTTTTGATTTCGAAATGGTATAGGTATCTCCATTGACTTGGGAAACTTTAAACCAGCCAAAACCAACATCCGATGCAATACGATCACCTGGCTTTGTAAACGCTTCAAACCGACCAAAATAAATGTCGCCAGCTTGTGGTGCTTTTTCCATGGAGATATATTCTGCGGATTTAGGTGCATCGGGTTTAACAGAATCGTAAATCAGATACACAAAAAAGCCAATTATAGCCGCGGTAAAAATCCAACCAACAATAGTAAATTTAAAAAAGAATGAAGGAGATGGGGTTTCCTGAATTTTTTGATTGGAAAAATCCTTCATTTCGGAAGTCCATAATTTTTTTGGAATCTTTTTTTGGTCAATTGTATCCCAATATTCAGCAAAAAATTTTTTAGAATTAATGGTGAAAAATGCTGTTCTGGATTGAGTTCTGAGAATATTCACCGTCATCGGATTGTCTTTTTTTACCGGATTTTGCAAGTGATTTGCAGGGTAAAAAGCTTCTTTTAATTGAGATACCCAAAAAAACATAGGCTATTATTTTTTAGATTTATAAATAAGGAATTGTTTTTTTGAGTCCAATTTCGATGCCATTAAAATTTTTGTTTGAATAAATAGGGTATAAAAAAACCTCGCCATCGCGAGGTTTTTTGTTGTTTCGAGTTATGTGTTTAACGTATTAAAGTTGTTTGTTTAATAGTTTAACTTCCTTAAACCTTAAACCTTAAACCTTAAACCTTAAACCTTAAACCTTAAACCTTAAACTTTCAAACTCTTAGTAATTCCCTTTCTCCACATAATGTGCAGCAATTTTCTCTGTAAGTGCTACAACATTCGGAGTGTTGGTATATTTCGTGAATCTTCTAAGACCAGACAACATCATTCTTTGCTCGTCGCCTTCTGCGAAAGAAACGATACCCTCTTTAGCTGCTGTGATGATTTTTTCAACCGCTTTGTAAAGGTTTAATTGAGCCATCGCTGCTTCTACTGAATCCGCAGAGAAATGTTTTTCAGCTCTTAAAATTGCAGATTCTGCCATGTAAATTTGGTTCAAAATCTCAGAAGCATTTAGCAATAAATGTTGTTGTTTTTCAATATCCATCATGTATTTTTGAAGCGCTGCACCAGAAACCATCAAGAAAACTTTTTTCAGGTTTGCGATGATTGCTTTTTCTTCGCTCATGTAAGCCGAATAATCTGGAACTTCGAAAGATGGAATTCCCATCAACTCTTTAGAAATCGCCATTGCCGGAGTTAAAAGGTCTAATTGCCCTTTCATTGCACGCTTAATTAACATTCCAACTGCAAGAAGTCTGTTGATTTCGTTGGTTCCTTCATAAATTCTTGAAATTCTTGAATCTCTCCAAGCTGCTTCCATTGGTGTATCTTCTGAGAAGCCCATTCCGCCATAGATTTGGATACCTTCGTCCGCTGTATGTTGTGCTAAATCTGATACGAAAACTTTCAAAATTGAACATTCAACTGCGAATTCCTCAACACCTTTCAATTCTGCTTCTTGGTGATTCATTCCACTAGCAACCAATTCGTCGATTTTATCTTGAACGTCTTTAGCAGCACGGTATGAACCTGATTCTGAAACAAAAGTTCCAGTCGCCATTTCAGCCAATTTCTTTCTGATTGCTCCAAAAGTTGAAATCGAAACACCAAACTGTTTTCTCTCGTTTGAATATTGGATTGAATGGTTTAAAATTCTTCTTTGAGCATCCAAACAAGCCGCTGCTAACTTGATACGACCAACGTTCAATGCATTTAAAGCGATTTTGAAACCGTTATTTCTTTCGCCCAACATATTTTCCACAGGAACTTTCATGTCGTTGAAGAAAACTTGTCTTGTAGAAGACGCGCGGATTCCCAATTTGTGCTCTTCTTCACCTAAAGTTAAAGAGTTTGGATCTTCCAATTCAGAACGATTGATAACGAAACCAGTGATGTTTTTATCATCATCAATTTTAGCGAAAAGCGTGAAAGTATCTGCAAAACCTGCGTTAGAAATCCACATTTTTTGTCCGTTGATGATGTAATGTTTTCCGTCAGCCGAAAGAACCGCTTTTGTTTTTCCTGAATTCGCATCCGAACCAGCATCCGGCTCTGTCAAACAGTACGCCCCAAATTTTGTTCCTGCTGCTAAATCTGGAAGATATTTCGCTTTTAATTCCTCAGAACCGTACAAAAGCGTAGGAAGCGTTCCAATTCCCGTATGAGCACCGAAAGCCGTAGCCAACGATCCCGTTGCACCAGAAAGGTAGTCGCATGCCAACATCGTGTTAATGAAGCCCATTCCCATACCGCCGTATTGCTCAGGAACGGTGATTCCCAACATTCCCATTTCGCCTAATTTTTTCATACATTCCTCTGTGAATGCATAATCTTTATGTTCGAATTTTTCTCTA
Organism: Bacteroidota bacterium; assembly: GCA_023423715.1. GTDB lineage: Bacteria > Bacteroidota > Bacteroidia > Flavobacteriales > Weeksellaceae > JAFAFC01. The sequence goes on along the minus strand of JAFAFC010000005.1, from coordinate 90,252 downwards.
TTCGGAACAACTTCTCTGTCGATAAACTCTTTTGCAGAGTCGCGAAGCATTTTTTGTTCTTCATTCAGTTCCTCCAAAGAGAAGATTTCGTTTGCTGGGATTTCCTTAATTAGAAACTCGCCGCCAGTTAAATTTGCCATTATTTTAGTTTTATTTTTTTGTATTAAGTACGATGTACAAAGTACAATGTACTGTGAGTTGATTTAAATTTTATATTTTAAAATACTTTGTACATCGTACATTTTACGTTGTACAATTAAAGTAACTCGTAAATCGCCGCTGCGCCTTGACCAGTTCCAACGCACATGGTAACCATTCCGTATTTGTTGCCACGTTTTTTCATTTCGTCGAATAATTGAACCGCCAATTTTGCTCCTGTACATCCAAGCGGGTGACCAAGCGCAATTGCGCCTCCGTTTACGTTTGTGATTTCTGGATTGATTCCTAATTCGTTGATTACCGCAACCGATTGAGAAGCAAATGCTTCATTAAGCTCGATTAAGTCGATATCATTTAATTGAAGTCCAGCTTGTTTTAATGCTTTTGGAACTGCGTAAACTGGTCCCATTCCCATGATTCTTGGTTCTAAACCTGCCGCTGCGTAAGAAACTAATCTTGCTTCAGGCTCCAATCCAAGCTCTTTCACCATTTCTTCCGACATTACGATTACGAAAGCCGCTCCGTCTGACATTTGAGAAGAGTTTCCTGCTGTTACACTTCCGCCTTGTGCGAAAACTGGTCTTAATTTAGCCAAACCTTCCAAAGAAGTGTCTGCTCTTGGACCTTCATCCGTTGCGAAATCAAATTTCTTTGATTGTAATTTTTGATTTTCGTCAACGAATGTATATTCAACAGGAACGGGAACGATTTGATCTTTGAATCTCCCTTCAGCAATCGCTTTCAAAGCTTTTTGATGAGAATTAAAAGCAAATTCGTCCTGAGCGGCTCTCGAAACATTAAATTCCTTAGCAACCGCTTCCGCAGTATAACCCATTCCCCAATAATAATCAGGGTTTGATTTTGCTAAAATCGGATCTGGAACGGGTTTGTAACCACCCATTGGAATATAACTCATCGATTCTGTACCTCCAGCGATGATGCAATCTGCCATTCCTGATTGGATTTTTGCCGTCGCAATCGCAATCGCCTCAGAACCTGATGCACAATATCTGTTAATTGTAACACCCGGTACTTTGTCGGTGTTTAATCCCATTAAAGAGATTAATCTTGCAACGTTCAAGCCTTGTTCTGCTTCTGGCATTGCGTTTCCAACGATAAGATCGTCGATTCTGTTTTTATCTAATTGCGGAACTTCAGCCATTAGTTTTTCAATAACTGTAGCCGCCATTTCGTCGGGTCTTGTAAAGCGTAAAGATCCTTTTGGAGCCTTTCCAACCGCAGTACGGTAACCTTTTATGATGTATGCTGTTTTCATTTTAGATTAGAGATTAGGAGACAAGAGATTTGAGACTCTTGCCTCGTTTAAACAATTTTCTTTTTGATATTTTCTTTAAAAACGTAAATCATTTTTTGAATTTCATCAATTTTATTTAATAAAGGTTGATTGATTTCTTCACTGATGAAGTTCAATTTTTCACAAATAATTAATTGAGTTTGAAGTTCATAACAAGAACCGTAAGCAATATTCAGAAAATAATAAAATTCTTTCTCTCGCTCTCTTCCTGCACCTTCTGCAATATTGGAAGAAATTGAGACAACAGCTCTTTTGATTTGTGAAGAAAGTCCATATTTCTCATTATTAGGCATAATTGCTAATGCTTTGTAAACTTCAACACAAAGGTCAATTGATTCTGTCCAAATTTTTAACTTTCTAATGTTATGCATGGTCTTATCAATGATTTAGAATTTGATTTTTTAAGAATTAAAACTAAAAATCTCTTAGTCTCAACTCTCAAAATCTCTCATCTAGTTTCTAAGAGGTTTCCCAGTTTGTAACATGTGTTGAATTCTCTCAAGGGTTTTTCTTTCGCCGCAAAGGGAAAGGAACGTTTCTCTTTCAAGGTTCAATAAATATCTCTCGGAAACGGCAGTTGGCTCAGAAAGATTTCCGCCTACCATTACGTTTGCTAGCTTGTCTGCAATTTTCTTGTCGTATTCTGAAATGAAATTTCCGGCAAGCATTTGGTCCGTTCCAACGTAGAACATTCCTAAAGCATCTTTTCCAAGAACGGTAACCGTTTCTTCGATTGGTTGCGTGTAACCTTGCTCTGCCATTAGTTTTGCAACTTTTTTAGCTTCCGCAATCTGGCGCTTTTTATCAACGACAACGATGTCTTTTCCGTGTTCCAAAATTCCCATATCGTAAGCTTCATAAGCGGAAGTTGCCACTTTTGCCATTGCGATATTCATGAATGCATCACGAAGTCTGTTGGTTTTCACGTCGTCCTTTACGAAATCACGACACGTTCTCAGCGTCAATTCTTTGGTACCACCACCGCCAGGAATTACCCCAACACCAAGTTCCACCAATCCGATATAGGTTTCTGCAGCGGCAACAACGCGGTCAGCGTGAAGCGTCATTTCGCAACCACCACCCAAAGTCATTGTATGAGGCGCAACCACAACTGGAATTGAAGAGTAACGAACTCTCATCATCGAGTTTTGGAAGTACGCAATCGCCATATTTAGGTCGTCCCAATCTTGGTCAACCGCCATCATCATAATCATCGCTAAGTTTGCACCTACAGAAAAGTTTGCACCTTGGTTTCCGATAACCAATCCGTCGTATTCTTTTTCTGCAAGGTCGATTGCACGGTTTAGTCCATCAAGAACTTCACCCCCAAGAGAATTCATTTTAGAATGAATTTCGAAGTTGATAATTCCGTCACCTAAATCTTCAATGGAAGCACCTGAATTACTCCAAAGTGTTTTGTTTTTTCTGATATTATCAAGGATGATAAAAGCTTCTTGACCTGGGATTTGGTCGTAGTTACCTGTGTTTTTATCGTAGGAAATACTTTGACCTTCATCATTAACTTTATAGAACGTTTCATTTTTAGAAGCCAATTCTTTTGCCCAATCCGAAACTTCGTAACCCGCTTCTTTAGCCAATTCTACACCTTTTTGAACTCCAACAGCATCCCAAATTTCGAAAGGTCCATTTTCCCAACCGAAACCAGCTTTCATCGCATCGTCGATTTTGTAGATGTCGTCAGAAATTTCAGGAACTTTGTGCGAAACGTACGCAAACATCGATCCTAAAGTCAATCTGTAGAATTCGCCCGCTTTATCTTTACCACCAATTAACACTTTGAAACGGTCCAAAGGTTTTTCAATCGTTTTTGTTAATTCTAAAGTTGGGAAACTTACTTTTCCTTGCGCTTCGTATTCTAACGTATCAAGATTTAATCGTAGAATTTCTGAATTACCTTCAGCGTTTTTCACTTTTTTGAAGAAACCTTGACCCGATTTTGAACCTAAGAAATTATTCGTCGTTAAGAAATCGATATAACTTGGCATTGCGAACTGATCTTTAAACATATCTTGTTCAACACCGCTTTCGCGAACGCCATTTGCAACGTGAACCAACGTATCCAATCCAACAACATCCGCCGTACGGAAAGTCGCCGATTTTGGACGACCGATAACTGGTCCAGTCAATTTATCAACATCAGAAATGTTTAAACCTAATTTCTGAATCGTATTAAAGATGTTCATAATTCCGAAAACACCGATTCTGTTTGCGATAAAAGCAGGCGTATCTTTCGCCAAAACAGTGGTTTTTCCAAGGAATTTCGCGCCATAAGACATATAGAAATCTACAACTTCTGGAAGCGTGTGCGGCGTTGGAATAATCTCCAACAACGGCAAATAACGAACAGGGTTGAAGAAGTGCGTTCCTGCGAAATAATCTTTGAAATCATCGCTTCTGCCTTCTGTCAAAAGATGAATCGGAATCCCCGAAGTGTTCGACGAAACCAGAGTTCCTGGCTTGCGGAATTGCTCGATTTTTTCATAAACCGATTTTTTGATGTCCAATCTTTCGACCACAACTTCGATAATCCAATCGGTATTCGCGATTTTCTTCATGTCATCGTCGAAGTTTCCTACTTTAATTCTGCTCGCAAAACTGGGCGAATAGAGTAGCGCAGGACTTGCTTTCTGAAGTTTTCCTAAATTTTCGGTTGCAATTCTGTTACGAACGGCTTTGTCTTCTTTAGTCAAACCTTTTTTCTGTTCAGCTTCATTCAGTTCAAACGGAACGATGTCCAAAAGCAATACTTCCACGCCAATGTTTGCAAAGTGCGCAGCAATACCGCTTCCCATGATTCCGGAACCTAATACTGTAACGTGTTTGATTCGTCTTTTCATTATGATTTTATTATTTAATTTTTTATAAAATGAAATCGAAAGATTACATTATGATTCTAATTATTTTTTAGTTGAAAGTTCAATGGAAATTTGCATAATCTCACTCATCACTTCCTTAAAAACTTGAAGCTTTTCTTGTGGGATCTTTTCCATCACCCGCGAGTTGAAATTCACAACGGTGTCCTTCGAAATATTTCGATAATTCAACCCTTTTTCTGTGAGTTTAATAATCACTTCGCGTTTATCTACTTTGGTTTTCTCCTTATAGATATAGCCGTTATCTTCTAAAAGTTTAATAATTCGGGTTAACGAAGTGGGTTCAATCGCCATTTTGGGTCCCAAATTGGTGCTTCGAGTTCCTTCTTTAGGATCGATTTTTAGGAGCGTTAACGCTTGAACTGCAGTCGAATCATATTCTTGCGCCATTTCGGAATACATTTTGGAAACCGAAATCCAAGTTTGCTTCAGAATAAGATCGATGTTTTCAATTTTGTCTTTTGGATTTTGTGCCATCTTAATTTGTGGTTTGTGACATATCCCAAAAATACTAATATTATGCATGCATAATACTTTTTGTTTTGTTAATTTTTGTTAAAATAATGGAAATCAAGGTTTTAAAAAATATTCAATGCATAATACTATGCATGCATAATACTTTTTAAACCGTTTTAGAATGTTGATTTAATGGATATTTTTCAATATTTCATCCATTTCTGCAAAACTTGACGCTTTGTATTGAGAATTTGATTGTGATATGAGCCAAACTCCGTCGCTGAATTCAAATTTAAACTCAGAAAGGTCTTTTTGATGATTTTTTTGAAGAAAAGAGTACAGTATTTCAGTCTCTAAATTGGGGGCTGAAATATGAGGTGGTTTAAAGTTTTCGCTGAACGAGAAAAGTGAAATTTTAGTCAATTCTTGATGCTGATTCAAAATATCTTCCGTAATTCCAGAATGTAGTTTTTGATTAAGGATATAACAAATTTTATCTGAAAACTCCTTGGCTAATCGCCAATCGTGTGACGAAAATAAGATAAGCTTATTATGTTGCTTTGCTAGTTTTCGTAATAATTGAAGAATGATAATCTTATTCGATTCATCCAAATGGGTTGTCGGTTCATCCAAAATTAGAATGGGTGAATTCTGGGCAATAGCTCTTCCAATAAAGGCTTTTTGAAGATTTCCATCGGACAGATTCGTTAACAAAACATCTTGATAAGGTTGTAATTCGAGATCATCAATGATATGTTGAACTTCATCCAAATCTTCTTGTTTCAACTGAAAATAATACGGATAATGAATATATTTTCCTAAAGAAATAAGATCTCGAACCGTGTAATATGAAGGGATTTGAGCTTTTGAAAAAACAACAGCAACTTCTCGGGCAATTTGTTCTGTAGAAAGCGTTTGAATATCCTTTTCGTTAAGAATTATTTTTCCATGAAGTAAATCCAACTGATGAAGAATGGACTTAATTAAAGTTGTTTTTCCAACTCCGTTGTTGCCAATAAGAAGGCAAACATCGCCTAAATTCAGTTTTGCATTCGCATGTGAAATAAGTGGTGTTTTATACCCAATCGAAATGTTTTGTAGTTCTAAATAGCTCATTACGACAAGGTTTTTCCTTTTAACAACATGAAAATAATTACCGGAATCCCGAATATCGAACTAATAATATTAATTGGAATACTCAGAATTTCTGAAATAGATGAAAATACTTCCATAACTAAAATCCCCATAAGAATGTTAATCATCCATTGTTGCCACAGCTTGGCGGGATTATACAGCATTCGTCCAAAATGAGGAATAACAATCCCGATAAATAAAACGGGTCCTAAAAAAGCTGTAACGGATGCAGATAATAGGGAAGAAGCGATGATTATCAAATACTTAAGTTGGTTCAGATTGACACCGATGCTCATTGCATATTGTTTTCCTAAAGCGTTTCCCATTAAAGGTTTTATCGTCTTGAAACAGATGAAAAGTCCTACGAAAACGCTAATTCCTAAAACGGTTAGTTGGTTGTTAGACAATTGATTATTGGCTCCGAAACTCCATAAGACGTAATTTTTTAAACTTTGATTGTTTGCATAGAATTGCATCAGCGAAATTATGGCTCCAGATAAGGCGGAAATCAAAAATCCAAAAATGATTAAAAATGAGGAATTTGAAATTCGTCTTGAGAAGGTTAATAAGACCAAAAGCATTATCAAACTTCCTAAAATGGCACTAATATTTAAAAAACTGTTTTGCAAAAACTCGGGCAAAACCAAATCTTGCGACATGAAAATGTAGCAAGCGACCATTAAACTTGCCACAGAAGTGATCCCTAAAACTTCAGGTCCCGCCAAAGGATTTTGAAAGTATTCTTGCAAGAGAAAACCAGAAGTTGGAATGGAAATTCCAGCTAAAAATACGGCAATTACACGTTGTAAACGTAATTCAGCAACATCCGAGTTTGCACTTTGAGAACTCCAAAAATCGGAAAAATTTAAGGAAATAAAACCTGTTGATAGGTTCCAAAACAACGCAAAAAAGACAAGAATCACTAAAATTCCTAGGAGTATTTTAAAATTCTTGTCCATTCGTTATTGAATTTCTTTATCGTAAATGAAATTATTGAAAAGCTTGAATTTGATTTTCAAGTTCTTCTTTCGAAATACTTCCATTCACTTCCTGGACTTTATCCCCTTTTCTCAAAATTGTGAACGGGATAAATTCGCCTTTCCAAGTTTTAAAATTAGAACTGAAAAAGTTTTCATCCAGCATGCTTCCATCTAGAAGAATCGTTTGATTACGGATTCCGTGCTCATCAACAAATGGGCTTACAAGTGTTCCCCAATCAGTTTTGCTATCTAAATTAACGAAAGTGAACTTAACAGGTTGTCCTTTCATTTGCTCCATTTTTTCTTTGAAATGCGGTATTTCCTTAACACAAGGTCCGCACCAAGTAGCAAAAAAATTAGTTACGTAAAGTGTATCGTTTTTACTTTGAAGTAATTGCGTCGTTTGTTCCGGTGAAAACTCTTCTAATGCCGCTGTAGAAACTGCTGGTGTTTCTACTGTTGTGATAGAATCACTTGGGTTTTCCGAATTTGTTGTTGTGGTTTCTTCCTTTTTACATGCAACCAATACGAGTGCAGCAATCAAAGGGAAAATTAACTTTTTCATAATAAAAATATTACCTATTTTTGGATTATCAAATATGGAAAAGATCTACAATAAAGGCAGACAAATCCACTTTCATGGCCTAAAATTAGCGAAAAAGCAACAGCTAACCAAAAATACCTTTGCATTAGAATTTGAAATTCCATCTTCTTTGCAATCGGTTTTTCAGTTTCAGGCAGGGCAATACGTCCCAATTCAGTATCAATTCAATGGTGAAACGTTTATTAACGATTATTCAATGACTTCGGCTCCGTACGAAGGAAAGCTGACTATTGCCATAAAAATAAATTCAGATAAAAGTTCGGTAAACGGGCTTGTCGAACAAGAAATTGGCTCTGTAATTCAAGTTGGAGAGCCTCAAGGGCGATTTACTTTGGTTTCGAAACCGCATGAATTTAGAACGATTTTAGGTTTTGCATCAGGAATCGGAATTACACCAATTTTAAGTCATTTCAAAAATATTTTACATAACGAACCACGCACACGTTTGTTTTTGTTTTACGGGAACAGAACGCGTGAAGATATTGCTTTTCGAGAGGAAATTGATGTGTTGGCAAAGCAACACGCAAATCGTTTTCAAGTGTTCTACTTTATTTCTAGGGAACAAGTGGATGATCATTTGTTGTTTGGGCGTTTGGATGAACATAAATTGAAACTCATTATCAATCAAATCTTGCATTTGGATGATACGGATGAAGAATCGACGATCTGGGATGCTGTGGATGAAGTTTTGATTTGTGGAAAAGGAGATATGATTAAAACATTAGCGAATGCGTGCTTTGAAAATGGAATCCCTAAACGAAATATTCATTTTGAACTTTTTGAAGAATTTAACGAAGATATTTATCCGCAAGAGATTGAATTTCCATTGATTACCGATATTGATGTTGATTTTAAAATTCTAGGATCTTATTATCAAACGAAACTCGAAAATAATAAAACAAGACTTCTGCAACAGCTTTTAGAGCAAAAGTTTCCCGTTCCATATTCCTGTAAAAGCGGGATATGCGGAAGCTGCGAATGTAAATTAATTGAAGGTGATGTGGAGTTGTTGGAAAATGAATATCTCACGGAAAAGGAAGTTGAAAAAGGACATATTTTAGCTTGTATGTCCGTTGTTTTAAGTAAAAACATCAAAGTAAATTTTGATTTAGTTGAATAAATTTGGAAACATAGTAAAAATCGGGTTCCGAGTTGGGGAATTAGCCATCGTCTTAATGATGTTGGCCAATATCTGGGTGTATGCCTTAACGAACGGACGAACTTATACGAAGATTTCTAAAATTCCACCAAGAGAAACGGCTTTAGTATTAGGAACTTCCCCAAAAATGCGTTCAGGTGTCGCCAATCCTTATTTTGTGGCTAGAATGGATGCTACAGCGCTTTTGTATCATCATGGGAAAATCAAAAAGATCATTGTAAGCGGGGAGAAGAGTAAGGGGTATGATGAGCCTGCGGCTATGAAGCGCTATCTAGCCTATGAAGAAGGGATTCCTGAAAATGTGATTATTGAAGATCCTAAAGGGTTTAAGACTCAGATCTCGATTGAAAATGTAAAAAATATTTATCACGAGAAAAACATCATCATCGTTTCTCAAGGTTTTCATAACCTTCGAGCTTTATTTTATGCTCGTAATAATAACCTCAATGCGCTTGGTTTTGATGCTCAGGATGTATACAAAAAAGAGAGTTTTTATCGTAACCAAGTTCGCGAATTTTTTGCTAGAGTGCAGGCGGTTGTCTTCTATATTTTCGGAATTGAGCAAAAACCTAAATTGTAAAGTTGTAGTTTAAGTAAAATGTATTTTAACGTCTAATTAATAGGTAGTTATAAAATTTATTTAAATTATACTTTAATATATTTTTTTTGAAATTTTTTCCAGAGTTGCATTTCATAAGTTCGTATATTTGTAAAAAATTATTTCATGCTTGTAATAGGAATTGCGGGAGGGACTGGATCCGGAAAAACGACAGTCGTAAATAAAATACTTCAACAATTAAATGCGGAAGGAGTTAATGTTCTTTCACAGGATAATTACTACCACGACAATCAACATTTGTCGCTTTCGGAAAGAGAAAAACTAAATTACGACCACCCTAAATCCATCGATTTCGATTTGCTTCTTGAGCAAGTGAAAATGCTTAAGAATAAAGAAACGATAGAACAACCTGTTTATAGCTTTGTAACGCACTCGAGAACTGGAGATTTTGTTTTGGTGGAGCCCAAAAATGTTCTTATTGTTGAAGGGATTTTGGTTTTAACGAACAAAGAATTGCTTAAAGAACTTGATTTAAAGGTTTTTGTTCATGCCGATTCGGATGAGCGTTTGATTCGTAGAATTAGAAGAGATACGCAAGAGAGAGGACGTGATTTGAACGAAGTTTTACACCGTTATCAAACTACCTTAAAGCCTATGCATCAGGAGTTTATAGAGCCTTCTAAGAATGAAGCGGATCTTATTGTTCCTAATATGAAGCACAACAATGTTGCTATTGACTTTTTAACAACTGTGATCAATAATTCACTAAAAAAAGTGCATTAATATGAAACCGAAACTTATCAAAGAAATAACGCCCAAATCGTCGGCGTTTAAATTTATTCAGAAATACGTTTTGAATAAATATACGATTACAATCTTTTTGTTTTTGATTTGGATGGTTTTCTTTGATAGTACTTCGTTTTTGGTTGTTAATGAGCTAAATCAAGAAGTAAATAAATACGAAGATCAATTGGAGTATTATAAAACAGAATACGAGAAAAATTCCGAGTTTTATAACCGATTGATGAATAATAAAGACGAAAAAGAAAAATTTGCTCGCGAAAATTATTTCATGAAGAAACCAAATGAAGAGATCTTCATTTTGGTTGCTGATAGTGTAAATACGACTAAATAATTTCACAATAGTATGTTCGAAAAAGCTGGATTGCAAGAGTGGGAAACGCTTGTTAAAAAACAATTGAAAACCGATAATTATCTAGAAATTCTTCAAAAAGAAAATCTGGAAGGATTGGAGGTTAGGCCATATTATCATCAAGAGGTAAAACTACTTATTACTCTTCCAAAAATCGAAGAAAATACCAATTTGGTTTCCGAATATCATGAAGAATGGGAGCAAGACGCTTATGCGTTTTTATTGCACCAAAATGTTGAAGATTTGGAGGATAAAGTGCTGTTTATTGATAATAAAGCCTTGGCGGAGCATATACTACCAGATGATGCCAATCGATATCTTTCTTTGGTTGATGTTTTCAATTCTGAAACGGGTGAACTTGATGCGAATCTAGCGAAAGAGCTCCTTGAAAAAGGTTTTGAGCGAAGTGTTGGAGTTAATGTGAGTTTCTTTCAAAATGCGGGTGCAAGTATTGCGCAGCAATTGGGAATCGCGTTAGCCAAAACCAAAGATTTGGTGGAAAAATTTGATAGCTCTATTTTAGATTCTCTAGTTACTAAAATTGCAATTGGTCCCAATTATTTCTTTGAAATCGCTAAATTGCGAGCTTATAAATTGGTTTTCAATCAGTTGTCAAAAGAGTTGGGTGAAGGTCAATTAGCTTATATTTTTGCAGAAACATCGCTTCGAAACAAAGCGATCGATGATGAAGAAAATAATCTTATTCGTTCTACATTGGAATTAGCGGCTGGAATGATTGGTGGTGCTGATGCGGTTTTTGCCAATAATTTCAAAATGAAAAATCCAACCAAATTATCGGATGAGATTTCATTTAAACAACAAATTGTCTTAGCGTACGAAAGCATTATTAATGTTTTTGAAGATGCGGGTAATGGAAGTTATTATGTTGAAGATTTAACGCAACAAATTGCTAAAAAAGCGTGGGGCTATTTCTTAGAATTGGAGGCGCTGGGAGGTTTTTCTGAAGCGATGAAAGTTGGGAAAATTCAAAATGATATTTTTGAGCAAGCGACTGAAGAGCAAAAATGGGTTTCTGAGGGTAAAATTAAGCTTATCGGGGTGAATCTGTATCCAACGAAGGACATTACAAAGAGCATCGAGCAATTGTATTCTAAAGATAAAATTCAAGCGGTTCGTTGGGCAGAAGCGTATGAGTAAATAAAATTTGACGTGTGAATACGAAGATTTTAGAAAAATCAGTACAAGACTATATCAATGCAAATCTGAATTCGGATTTGCATTCTTTGTTATTGAAAAAATCACCGTTTCAAGACGTGTCAAGTTTGGAGTTGGTTCAACAAATTCATGGTCGAAAAATAGCATCAAAAAAGTTTCCGTTTTTGGATCGTTCAGATATTATTTTCCCACCGCATTTAAATTTAGAACAGAGTAGTTCGGAATCAACAGCACGATATAAATCGGAAATTATTCAAGGGGAATCTTTTGCGGATTTAACTTCAGGTTTTGGAATTGATGGATATTATTTTGCACAAAAATTTTCTGAAATTCTATTAAATGATTTAGATGAATCTTTACTTGATATAGTAAAATATAATTGGTCTATTTTACAACAAGATGCAAAATTTAATTCAAGTAAAATTGAGGATTTTATTTTGAATGAAAACGAAAGTTTTGACGCAATTTATTTTGACCCAGCAAGACGAGATTCTACGAAAAAGAAAGTTTTTTTGTTAGAAGATTTATCACCAAATATTTTGGAAATTCAAGAGCAACTTTTGAAAAGAGCGCCGCAGATTTTAATAAAATTATCTCCACTTATTGACTTGCATTATTTGAAAAATGAACTTCGAAATTTGGCAGAAATTCATATTGTTGGTGTTCGAAATGAAGTGAAGGAAGTCTTGGTTTTATTGAAGCGTGATACACCAGATTCTACACGAATTGTTTGTGTGAATTTAGAAACTTCAGAACCTAATTTTGAATTTGAAATGGGTGATGAAAAAGTGGATGCTTTGTTTTCTGAGGTTCAAGATTATCTTTACATTCCGAATAATTCAATTTTAAAATCGGGTGCTTTTAATTTAGTTTCAAAACAATTCGGAATTCAAAAATTGCATTCAAACACACAATTATACACTTCTAATAAATATCTTGAAGATTTTCCAGGTCGGGTTTTAAACGTTGAAAAAATCAACGGAAAAGACCTTAAAAAAGGGGAGAAGTTTAATATTATTTCAAAAAACTATCCTTTGAAACCAGAAGAAATAAAGAAGAAGTATAAGCTGCAAGACGGTGGTGAAAACTATCTTATTGCAACGCAAGATTCTAGCGGGAAAATTCTTTTGAAATCTATAAAATAGAAAACCTCACCGAAGCGAGGTTTTCGTTGGAAATGATGTAAAATAGGGAATTATTATATTTTCTCATCTTTAATTTCATCCACAATTTCTGGATTCAATAAAGTTGAAATATCACCAAAATTGGAGAAGTCACCTTCCGCAATTTTTCGTAAAATACGTCTCATAATCTTACCAGAACGTGTTTTTGGTAAGCCAGAAACAAACTGAATTTTATCTAATTTCGCAATTGGACCAATGGTTTCCGTAATCACCTGATTGATTTCTTTGCGTAAATTTTCACGATCTCTCGTTTCGCCAGTTTCTTTCAAAATTACATAACCGTACAAGCCGTTTCCTTTGATATCATGCGGATAACCAACGATTGCAGATTCAGCAACAGCTGGATGTAAATTCACACTGTCTTCAATCGGAGCAGTTCCTAAATTATGTCCAGAAACGATAATTACATCATCGACACGACCTGTAATTCTGTAGTAGCCAACTTCGTCTCGCAAAGCACCGTCACCAGTGAAATACTTACCAGGAAATGCGGTAAAATAGGTTTCCTTATAACGCTGATGATCGCCCCAAATGGTTCTCGCAATTCCAGGCCAAGGAAAACGAATACAAAGGTTTCCATCAACTTGATTTCCAGAAATTTCGTTACGTTTTTCATCCATTAAAACTGGCTGAATTCCCGGAAGTGGAAGTGTCGCATACGTTGGTTTTGTAGGTGTAACAAATGGAATCGGCGAAATCATAATTCCACCTGTTTCAGTTTGCCACCACGTATCTACAATAGGACATTTTTTCTGTCCAACGTGATCATTATACCAATGCCAAGCTTCATCATTAATAGGTTCTCCAACCGACCCAATCACGCGAAGGCTGCTCAAATCGTGCTTTTCAACCCACTCGTAACTTTCTTTTGCAAGGGAACGAATCGCTGTAGGTGCGGTGTAGAATTGAGAAACTTTGTGTTTCTCGATAACTTCCCAAAAACGATCGGGCTCAGGATACGTCGGAACTCCTTCAAAAATAACCGTTGTCGCTCCATTTAATAACGGTCCGTAAACGATATAAGAATGTCCCGTAATCCAGCCGATATCCGCCGTACACCAATAAATATCGTTTTCTTTATAATTGAATACGTTTTTGAATGTATATGCTGAATAAACCATGTATCCAGCACATGTATGAAGCATTCCTTTCGGTTTTCCAGTAGAACCTGAAGTATAAAGGATGAATAACGGATCTTCAGCGTCCATGATTTTCGTAACAAAATCAGCAGAAGCTTGTGGGTAAACGTCTTTCAATAAAATATCACGCCCTTCTTTAATTTTGATTTCGGTATTAGTTCGGTTGACAACCAGAACTTTTTCTACGGTTGGACACTTCTCTACCGCTTCGTCAATAATTCCTTTTAGGTCAATAGCTTTGTTGCCTCTATAACTTCCATCAGATGTGATAATTAGCTTTGCTTCGCAATCGTTGACACGAGAAGAAACCGCAGAAGCCGAGAATCCAGCAAAAATAACCGAATGAACAGCGCCCATTTTTGCGCAAGCAAGCATGGTTACAGCTAATTCTGGAATCATTGGTAAATAAATACAAACTCGATCGCCGCGTTTTACACCTAAGTTTGTTAAAACATTCGCCATTTTATTAACTCTTTCGTACAAATCACGATAGGTAATATGCTGTGCTTCTTCTTTCGGATTGTTAGGTTCCCAAATAATCGCGGTTTTATCACCTCTTTCGGATAGATGACGGTCTAAGCAGTTTTTGGTGATGTTCAGTTTTGCATTTTTAAACCATTTAATTTGGGCTTCTTCCATATCAACATCAAAAACTTTGGTCCAACGTTGATACCAAACAAAGTTTTCATCCGCTATTTTATCCCAGAATTTTTTCGGGTTTTTAATGGACTTTTTGTATTGTTTAAAGTAATCTGGAAGATCACTTATTGCATAATTATTCATTTTTCTTTTTAGTATTTTATGTTATTTTTTCTGCTTAGCTCTATATTCTTCTAATTTGGATTCTATTTCTCCAATAATGGCCTCATCATCGATGGTTGAAGGAATTTGAAATTCTTTTCCGTCCAACATAGTGCGAATCAATTTTCTAAGAATTTTTCCTGAACGTGTTTTAGGTAATCTATTGACTATCATGATGTTTCTAAGACAGGCAACCGCACCAATTTTTTCACGAGCAATCTGCACAATTTCACTCTCAACATCCTCTTCTGTTGTTTTCGAATTTGATTTTAATACAGCCAATCCAAAGGGAATTTGACCTTTCAAATCATCATCAATCCCAACCACACAACATTCGGCAACGTCTTTATGACTAGAAACGGCTTCTTCCATTTCTGCTGTTGACAAGCGGTGACCAGCTACATTAATAATATCATCAACTCGACCCGTGATGAAGATATAGCCGTCTTCATCGCGGATTGCGCCGTCTCCTGAGAAATAATATCCTGGAAATTTTGATAAATATCCGAATTTAAATCGTTCCTGATCGCCCCAAATTCCAGATAATGTTCCTGGAGGAAGAGGAAGTTTAATCACCAAGAACCCTTCGTGGTGCTCTTCTAATTCGTACCCATCTTCATCAAAAATTTTAATATCATAACCAGGAATTGGTTTTCCAGCCGAGGCTCTCTTTACTTGAACTTCTTCAACACCAGGCATTAACGCTAACATGGGCCAGCCGCTTTCTGTTTGCCACCAATGATCAATTGCAGGAACTCCAATTTTTTCCTGATACCAATCTAAAGTCGCAACATCACAACGTTCTCCAGCCAAAAACTGCGTTCTCAAAGAAGAAATATCGTATTTTTTTATTAATTCACCATCCGGGTCGTCCTTTTTAATTGCTCTAATGGCTGTTGGAGCGCAAAACATCACTGAGACCTTGTGGTTATCAATTACGCGCCACGTGGTTCCTGCATCCGGAGTCATAATTGGTTTTCCTTCAAAAATAACCGATGTATTACGATTAATCAACGGGCCATAAATAATAAATGAATGCCCAACAACCCAACCGATATCCGAGGCTGCCCAAAAAACTTCACCTTCTTTCAACCCATAAATTTGAGACATGGAGAACTTTAAAGCCGTAGCATAGCCGCCCGTATCTCGAATGACACCTTTAGGCTTTCCTGTTGTTCCAGAAGTGTATAAAACATACAACGGATGAGTAGATTCTACCGCGACGCAATCAACTGGACTAGATGTGTCTATAAGCGATTGAAAATTAGTCAATAAGCTTTCGTTTTCCCAATCGATTTTGTTGCCCCAAAGTTGTCTATCAAAAGCAATAATGTGATCCACTTTGTGTTCAGCTAAATTATAAGCCTCTTTCACGTACGGTAAATAGGGAATTCGTTTCTTGATTTCTACACCAGCACTTGCCGTGATAATGGCTTTAGGAAGACAATCGTCAATACGAATAGCCAGTTCATGTGGTGCAAATCCACCGAAAACAACAGAATGAATAATTCCCAAACGCGCGCAAGCAAGCATCGCATAAGCAGCTTCCGGAATCATCGGCATGTAGATAACAACTGTATCGCCTTTGGATAAACCTAGAGTCTGAAGTCCACCTGCGAATTTTGATACCCGTTCTTGTAAATCTTTAAAGCTAATTTTGTCAATAACATCCGTTACTGGTGAATCATAAATATAAGCGATTTGATCCCCAAAACCAGCTTCTACATGACGGTCAACAGCTAAATAACATGCATTTGTTTCACCATCGGGAAACCAAATTGGATATCCGTTTTCATCTTCAGAAAGAATGGTTTCTGGTTTTTTGAACCAAGATATTTTGTCGGCTTGTTCGGCCCAAAACTGCTCTTTGTTTTCGACACTTTGGTCGAACATTTCTTGAGATTTCATATTTTCTTTTGTTTATTTTGGTGGTGTTCTGCTAGCCTACGTCAAAAGTTCTTCAACGCGTTCCAGCAGTTTTTTGATGGAATAGGGCTTGGTGATATAATCATCAGCGCCTAAGTCTAATCCCTTTTGAATATCGTTTTCTCCCGCTTTTGCTGATAGAAAAATTACTTTAATATCCTTGAATTTTTCTTGACTTTTTATCTGATTTAATGTTGAAAATCCATCCAATTTTGACATCATAATATCCAACAAAATCAGATCAGGTTTATCGTTTTGAATGATTTCTAAAACTTCGGTTCCGTCTCTTGCAATGAAGATTTCGTAACCTGCCTTGCGAAAGGCGTATTCTAAGGTCATTACAATTTTGTGTTCATCATCTGCAATAAGTATTTTTTGCATATCGTTCTTTCATTTAGTTGGTAACTAACTCTATTTTGGTTGGAATAATTTAAGATTATTTTTTCAAAATGATCTCAAAAACAACTCCTAAACTCTTATTTTTAACAGAAATTTCACCTTCGTGAGCATCAATGATGCGTTTGCAAATTGCTAAGCCAAGGCCGCTTCCTAAAGGTTTTCTAATATTTTGATTTTTACTTTGATAAAACTTGTCAAAAATATAGTGCAAATCTTCTTCTTCAATAGGCTTACCCGTGTTGAAAATGCTAATGATCAAGCTCTCTTTATTTTCTTTGAATTTAGTTTGTATCATTCCTTTTTCTAAAGTAAATTTCACGGCATTTCCTAAAATATTCTGGAAGACTTGAATTAATTTGCTTTCATCGTAGTCGTAAAATTCTTGTTCTAACAAGTTAACTTCAGAATGATGAAGATTTTTTTGATCCATCAAATTGAGAAGTGGTTTTGCAGCTTTTAAATAGGTTTCTAAAATATTATGTTTTCCCTTTTGTAATGGGAGATTTCCGGTTTCTAACTTATCTAAATACAAAATGTCATTAATGATTTCTGCCAAACGATCCGACTCGGAAATGATGTTCTCTAAAAAGTCTTTTTTAATATCTGAAGGCATATCTTCATCATCCAGAAGTATCTCAGAAGTCGCTCTGATGGCTGTAATTGGCGTTCGAAGTTCGTGCGCCACTGAATCCAAAAACTCATCTTTTTGTTTATCTTTTATCAACAAACTCTCATTAGCATTTTGAAGTTCGTTGGATAGAATTTGAAGTTCTGATGATTTTTCCTGCAATTGCTTATTAATACTGATGTTTTCCTTAGATTCTTCGAGGATTTTTAAAACTTCGGGAAGGGCAATGTGCTCTTCTTTGGCGACACCTTCGATGAGGATTTTTGCTGAAGCGGTACCGATTCTACCACTTAAAAGATTTTCCGAAAACTTAATGAAACGAGCATCTGCAGCGTTATTGTCGGAAGGAATATCGTATTTTATATTGAAAATTTTTAAGGCTTGCTCTGTCTTCTTTTCACCCAAAAAACGAACTAATATTTTACGAATATCCGATACATTTGCGGATCCTTTCCAAATAAAAGCGTTCTCATGATTTTGAATGTAATCATCAATATCAACATAGATTTCGGCTAAATTACGTTCGCGATAATTCCCAATCGTACTTACGGAAATAGTAGCATATAAGATGATATTCACCAAAATGCTCCAAAAAAATACATTAGCAATTTCCCCCAAATACGGAATTTGTAGAGCTTGAAAAATAGAATTTTGCTCAATTTGTGGAAAATACGTTGGGAGAATTAAGAACATATAGCATATTACGATTCCTGAAACCAAGCCCGCTACAGCGCCATAAAAAGTTCCTCTTCTCCAAAAGATTGCACCAAAAAAAGAAGGTCCTAATTGTGCGATAAGTACAAAAGATATCATTCCGATTGAGAATAATGAAAACGGAGAAGTGAGGTATTTGTAAAAAATGAAACTACTAATAATCAAAAAGAAAATTCCGAATTTTCGGATATTCATAATTGAATTATTGTTATCTATTTCATCTTTCTTTTTAAAACGATCGAGCCATCCATAGGGAATGATAATGTTATTGGAAAGCATGATGGATAGTGAAATACTCGAAATAATGATCATCGAAATACACGCACTTAATCCCCCTAAAAATACCATGCTGGTAATTAAAAGACTTCCGAATTTTTGTGGAATCAATATGGAATAAAATTCTGGATTTACATTTTGGCCTTCAAATAAAACATTTCCGCCCCAAGCGATTGGAAAAACAAAAATGTTAATCAATAATAAATAGAGTGGGAGCAGCCAAATCGCCGTGTGAATATGCTTTTCCTTTCGGTTTTCTACGATTGCGGTGTGAAATTGTCTTGGTAATAAAAATATAGCCGACATCGAAATTAAGGTCATGAAAAACCAATTGATCCCGCTATCAATTCCAGAAAATGTATTTTTTTCGTTGAATAAAGGGAGTTTTTCAGCTTTCGAATACAAATCATCAAAACCATTAAACACGCCATAAACAACGAAAAGTCCAAGGACAATAAAGAAAATGAGTTTTAAAAAACTTTCAACTGCTACAGCTGAAATAATGCCTAATCTTTTTTCGGAAGCATCAACATATTTGGTTCCATAATACGAAGAAAATATCGCAATTATCAAAACCACATAGGTTGCCGAATCGGTAAAAATATTCGTAGAGTCAGGTGTTTCCGTTAAAAGATGGAATGTTTCTGATATGGCTTTTATCTGCAATCCGATATATGGAATGATCGCTGCAATACATACAATGGCTACAATTGCGCCCATTAAACGGCTGTTTCCGTAGCGTAGCGAAATAAAATCTGCAATGGATGAGATTTTATGAACACGTGCAATTCGTAAAATCTTTTTGTTAATGACAATCCACGCCGGAATGATGATGACAGGACCAATATAAATTGCTAAATATTCCAAACCGGAATTTGCCGCCACACCGATACTTCCGTAATAGGTCCAAGCTGTGCAATACACCGCCAATGATAGAGAGTAGATATACGGATTGTTCAGCCAAAAGTTTCCCTTCTTTTTTTCTGCGGTGTACGCAATGAGAAACAATAAGCCAAGGTAGATAATAACCAATATGAATAAAACCGAACTACTCATCAAATTTTTTGAAAACGAAATACGAAGCTATACTAGAACCCAACCAAACGATAAAAATATATGCGTATATGGCGGGCAATCCGAGAATCGATTCCGAGGAATTGAATAAAAATAAAATTGGAACATTAAAAAGCACCAACAAGAGAAAACTTAAAATTACTAATTTTTGCTGATGCCTTTTTTTCATGTTCCTTGTTTAGAATCAAGATCTAATTTTTACAAATTTGAATCTGATTTTATTTATTTTTTTACTACTTAATTACATATTCTCTTTAGAATATTCACCTTTTAGCGCATACCAACCGAATACCCCTAAACCGCCAACCACGATGGGTAAAAGGATAAACACAATGATAATTCCGAATACTTTATCTTCTTGGTGATCGGAAGTTAGCTTTGGAACACCCATTTCTGTTAGTCCGAAGTACAGAACTACGGCTGCCAAAAGAATCCAAACGATTCCTAATATTTTTTTAATACTGTCCATTGTAATAACTTTTTAAATTTACTTAATTTTAAGTTTGTTTAACCTGAGAATTTTAAATTTAGAATGAGAAAAAATTCTCAGGATTTTCTTGTTTTCTTGTTGAATATTCGAGTTTAATTATTCGACATTTTTGTCTTTTCCATTCAGATAGATTAAACCAATAATGAAACATATTGCGCCAACAATTATTGGATACCAAAGCCCTTCCAGATACCATTGCGAGTGTCCTGATGTTTTTGCAGAAGTAACCAAATAGGTAGAAACCGCAGGTAAAAGTCCTCCAAAAACCCCATTACCAATGTGATATGGTAGTGACATGGATGTGTATCGGATTCGTACAGGGAACATTTCAACCAAGAAAGCGGCGATCGGTCCGTAAACCATAGTGACGAAAATGACTTGGATGAAAACGAGGAATACTAATGTCCAACGCGTGTCTGGATCAACAGTTATCGCTGTGTTTACTTTTGGAGCTTCCACTTTTCCATCTGTCATTACGGGACCAGCAGGTGAAAAATGAACAATGCTGTCCTTTTTCACAACAAATCCATCATCGTATTTCGTTTCGTGGTGGAACGTAATTGTACTATCACCAGCGATTTTCGCATGAGCAACGGCTGTTCTTTTTTCTGAAATTCCATTTGCAAGAACCGTTTTTTGGGAAGTATCGGCTAGTTTATACATTTTATCGTAAATAGGACGATAGGATACAATGGCAACCAAAATTCCGATAAGAATAATTGGTTTTCTTCCGGTTTTATCAGATAACCACCCGAACAGAACAAAGAAAGGTGTTCCTAAGAAGAGGGCAAGCGCCATTAAAGAGTCCACTTGTGCGGATTCTAGGTTCATGGTTTTCTGCATGAAACTCATTGCGTAAAACTGACCGGTATACCAAATGACACCTTGTCCCATGACTGCTCCAAATAAAGCTAATAGAACAAATTTGAAATTGAATTTGTTTCCGAAGGATTCTTTTAAAGGATTTGTTGATGTTTTTCCTTCTTTTTTTGCTTTTGCAAAAAGTGGAGATTCTTTCATATTTCGTCTGATGATGTACGAAACACCAACCATTAATATAGAAATCCAAAATGGAACTCTCCATCCCCAACTATCAAATTCTTCAGCCGTTAATGATGATTTTGTAACTAAAATAACGATAAGTGAAATGAATAAACCTGCTGTTGCCGTAGTTTGAATCCATGAAGTCCAATAACCTCTCCTTCCGGGCTGAGCGTATTCCGCAACATAAGTCGCAGCACCACCGTATTCACCACCTAAGGCTAAACCTTGTAATAATCTTAAGATTAAAACGATAACAGGAGCTGCATAACCAATGGTTTCATACGATGGAGTACAGCCGATTAGGAAAGTGGAAACTCCCATGATGATTAGGGTGACCAAAAATGTATATTTTCGCCCGATCATATCTCCTAATCTTCCGAAAAATAAGGCTCCGAAAGGACGAACAACAAACCCAGCAGCAAAAGTTGCTAATGTTGATAAAAATGCGGCAGTAGGATTGTCTGCTGGGAAAAATTTGGTTGATAGAACAATGGCGAGACTTCCGAAAATATAGAAATCATACCATTCAATAAGGGTTCCCAATGAAGACGCCATAATCACGCCCCAAATGGTTCTGTTTTTTTGCTTTTCTGAAATGGGTAACTCCGCTTCAGAAGAGTAGTTTTCTTGACTCATATTATTTGATTTTTTTGGTTTATTTGGATTTAGGATTTTCTTAGAACGAATACATCACTCGAACCATTCCACGAAAATTTCCTACCTTTTTGATGTTGTTTTCAGCTTGTCCCTTGGCGTTGGTATCTCCCCATTTTGCTGCGGTATATTCCAGTTCTGGTGCGATGTTGAATTTGTTTTGTTTGAACTCCACTCGTGCTGAAGCGCGCCATACTTCATCAACAATTCGATTTCCAGAATTGCCACGGATGTAAAGGGTTTTGAAATTTTCATCAACACCACCATTTTTAGTAAATCCGAAGAAAACTCCAGGAGCAATTTTAGAGTTGGCACTGGCGATGTCTATCCAAGCCGATGTTGTTTTGGTCGGTTTGTAAGATTCCTGACCATTGGTTTCTGTATAACCAGCAAAACCACCTAACATTACTAAATGATTTAGGTTTCCACCGGTTATGCCATAGGCTTTTGCAATGATTTTCTCATTAGAATATTTAAAGTAAGCTAAGTAATTTGCTGAGTTCACTTTTTCTTCGGATACCAAAGCGTTTGATTCAATCACGGGTTTTAATGACTGATATTCAGCTGCAATTCCGGCAACTATATTTTTGTTTTTGTATTGAAGTTGAGCATGCAAAGTCGGAATTGAAGAGTTGAATGTCGCACTATTAGGAGACGCTCCAGTTGCATTTGCTGCTTGAAATTCTCGATCTTTATAGGCAACGGCGGTTACTGATAATTCCGGAGTTAGTTTTTGGGTTATTTTCACTTGACCAGCCCATCCGAAGGGATTGAAAAGGATTCCCGTGTTGAAATTTGCGACTCCTGGATATACTTCAGGAATGAAGGATGGATACCACGTTTGTCCAAAACTTACGGCCGTTTTCTCCCATTCTAAGGTTGCAACCGCATGTCGTAATCGGAACAATCCGATACTTCCAGAACCTGAAGTTGTTTTGTTAAGCTCTGTATTTCCAAAAAAATCTCCTTCAATAAAACCACTTGCTTTTGCGCCCCAAACATTAGGGCCACGAAATTTTACACCAACTCGAGAGGTAATTGAAAGGAAGTTGCTACCACCAGCTGCATTGATATCATCACCATTAGCATCAAGTTTTTCATCTAAAGGGTAGAGGTTGAGATTATACTCTCGGACGTAAGCCGATTGACGAGAATCAAATATATAATCACTGCGAACCCATCCATACAAAGAAATATCCCATTCCTTGGGTTTTGCTTTTTCAGCTTCTAATGCCTCTATTCTCTTTAAAAGTTCTTCGTTGCTTACTTCTTGAGCGTGCAGAATATTAGAAAATGATAATGATAGAATTCCTACGTAAATGAGATATTTTTTCATTGATTCTTAATTTTTCTAGGTGATTTTTGTGTTCCCTAAATTGAAATTAAAATTCAGATGAATAAAATTTAATATATATTTATGGTAATACTATCGTTTTGAAAGTTTAATTTTATTTTTTAAAACGTTCCCACTTAATCATCATATACTTATCGCCAAATTCAGTAATGATTAAGCCACTTCCTTTAATGTTGTTTTCATTTTGCATGAACTCGATTAATTCATTTTGTTTGAAAACTTTATACGACGTATGAAATTCTGAAAGTGGTGGACGTTTGATGTTGTATTTCTTGATCCATGAACTTATAGTAACGTGTGAAACCCCGATAATTCGCTCAATTTCGCGAAAACTTAAACCTTCCAAATACAGTTGTAAAGCTTTGGTAACAAAATAGTCATCTATTTGCTTACCTAATTTTTTTACAGTAAAATAATATTTACAGTTTTTGCAATGATAACGCTGTCTTTCATTAATAATTCCAGCTTTTACAACCTCGTTGTTTTGGCATTTAGGGCAAGAGTTTTGCATAAATATATACTAATTAAGCAAATATATAATAAATTAGCAAAAGTATTTAACGAAAATTATGAAAAATCTTATTAGGTAGTTTTTATAGAAAGTTATATCTTTGCACCTAATGAACACGGAAGTATTTTTTGACGATATTTTCATAGGCAATGCTGCCGAAAACGATAATTTTAATAACGAAGCTTTTTTTTGGGCTTCGTTTTTTTTTGCATAAAACGAAAAAGCTATGTTTACAACTGCCGAATTAACAGTAAGTACCATTGAAAAACTCCTTCAAGATGCGACTCAATTTGCCGAAGGAAAAACAGTGAAAGCAGACCAAGAATTGTTTGCTGCTAATTTATTTTTTGAAAACTCCACACGTACCAAAACAAGTTTTGAAGTAGCGGAACGAAAACTAGGTTTATCCGTAATTCCGTTCGAAGCTTCGACAAGTTCTATTAGTAAAGGAGAAAGTCTTTATGACACGGTACGCACTTTAGAATCGATTGGGGTGAATTTAGTTGTGATTCGTCACATTCAAGATGCTTATTATAAAGAATTAGATACGATTAAAATTCCAATAATCAACGCAGGAGATGGAAAAGGAAACCATCCATCGCAATGTATGCTTGATCTTTTGACGATTTATCAAGAGTTTGGAAAGTTCGAAGGATTGAAAGTAGGAATTGTTGGTGATGTAAAACACAGCCGTGTTGCAAAATCTGACGCAGAAGCATTAAGAAAACTTGGAGCGAAAGTCTATTTTTCGGGACCATCAGCTTGGTTTGATGAAGGAACAATTATTAACGGAACGTTCTTGCAATTAGATAATTTGGTAAAAGAAGTTGATGTTTTGATTTTGTTGAGAATTCAACATGAGAGACATGAAGATAAAATGGATCTCTCTCTAGAATCGTATCACAGAAGATATGGATTGACAAAGGAAAGAGAGCAAATGATGAAAGAAGGAGCAATCATCATGCATCCCGCACCAATTAATAGAGGAGTGGAAATTGATAGCGACCTAGTAGAAGGAAAGCGTTCCCGTATTTTCAAGCAAATGGAAAACGGCGTTTATGCAAGAATGGCGATTATTAAACACCTTTTGGAGAAGCAAGGGTACACCTTTAGTGAAGTAAAATAAAAAGAAAAAGCGTTGCAGCAACGCAAGCAAAATGATAAAAAGTAGAATGAAAAAGAAATTAATTTTAGAATCTGGCGAAGTATTTCATGGCGAAGGCTTTGGAGCGGAACAAGATACGGCCGGAGAAGTTGTTTTCAATACGGGAATGACGGGATATCAGGAACTGATTTCCGACCCTTCGTATTGCGGACAAATCGTTTGTATGACCTACCCACTAATCGGGAATTACGGGATCAATAGAGACGATTACGAAAGTATCGAACCTGCGATTAAAGGTCTTATCGTAAAGGAATTGTGTGATTTGCCATCTAATTTTAGAACCCAAATGACCCTTGATGAATTGTTTCAGAAAAAGAAACTTTCAGGGATTTCAGGAATTGATACACGTAAATTAACGAGAATCCTAAGGAATTCAGGAGTTGTAAAAGGGAAAATTGTTAATGCGGATGCAGATGAAAATAAGGTTGTTGCAGAACTTAGCAGTACAACGTTCCCAATAAATCAAGTTGAAGAAGTTTCTACAAAAACGCCTTTTGCTAATCCTGGTAGAGGTTTTAAAGTGGTTTTAATGGATTTCGGTTCTAAACTCGGGATTATCCGCGAATTATCTATGCGAAACTGCGATATCATCGTTGTTTCACAAGATACCAGTGCGGAAGATATTTTGCTGATGGATCCGGACGGAATCATGCTTTCTAACGGTCCTGGAGACCCGGAAGATGTTCCACATATTCATGAAACAATCAGACAATTGATAGGAAAAGTTCCAATTTTCGGAATTTGTTTAGGACATCAATTAATTGCTTTAGCTTGTGGTGCGAAAACGTTTAAACTAAAATTCGGACATAGAGGTGGGAATCACCCGGTATTGGATTTAGAAAAGAATAAAGTAGCCATTACATCGCAGAATCACGGTTATGCGGTTGATCAAGAATCCTTGAAAAATACAGATTTGGTTGAAACGCACATTGCCTTGAATGACCGAACAAATGAAGGGGTTAAACATAAGATTCACCCAGTGTTTTCGGTACAATACCATCCAGAAGCGAGCCCAGGTCCAGAAGATGCGAATTATTTATTCGATGAGTTTATTGAGTTGATGGAAAACTTCAAAAAGAAAAAGTAAAAATGGCAAAACGCACAGATATAAAAACAATTTTAGTAATCGGTTCAGGTCCAATTATCATTGGCCAAGCAGCAGAATTTGATTACTCAGGAACTCAAGCTTGTCTTTCGTTGAAAGAAGAAGGCTACAAAGTTATCCTAATCAACTCGAATCCTGCAACCATTATGACAGATGTTGAAATTGCAGATAAAGTATATATTGAACCTATTTCTTTAGAATTCGTATCGCGAATTATTAGAAAAGAACGTCCAGACGCTTTGTTGCCAACTTTAGGTGGACAAACAGGTCTGAATATGGCGGTAGCCCTAGAAAATTCTGGAATTCTTGAAGAATGTAAAGTAGAAGTTCTAGGAACGAAACTTTCCGCGATTAACAGAGCCGAAGATAGAGATTTGTTCCGCGAATTAATGCGCGAATTAAACGAGCCTGTTCCAGAATCGGATATCGTTACAACGGTTGAAGGAGCTTTGAAATTTGCTGATTCTATTGGATATCCAGTGATCGTTCGTCCTGCGTTTACGATGGGAGGAACTGGAGGTGGAATCGCTGCTACCGAAGCTGAACTAAAAGAAATCACCGAATTAGGGTTGAAATATTCTCCTGTAACACAGTGTCTGATTGAGAAATCAATTGCTGGTTTCAAAGAGATTGAATACGAAGTAATGCGAGATTCCAACGACAACGCCATTGTGGTTTGTAATATGGAAAACATCGATCCGGTGGGAGTTCACACAGGAGATTCTATCGTTGTCGCACCTTCACAAACACTGTCGGATAGAGAGTATCAATTGTTGAGAAACGCTTCGCTGAAAATCATCCGAGCCTTGGGAATTGAAGGCGGTTGTAACGTTCAATTGGCTTTAGATCCGCATTCATTTGAATATTATATTATCGAGGTTAATCCAAGAGTTTCGCGTTCATCAGCATTAGCATCGAAAGCAACGGGATATCCAATTGCGAAAATTGCTGCGAAAATTGCTGTTGGTTTAACGCTTGACGAAATCATGAATCCAGTTACTGGAAAGACGTACGCGTGTTTCGAGCCAGCTTTGGATTATGTTGTAACGAAATTCCCAAGATTCCCATTCGATAAGTTTGAAACGGCTGATAGACGTCTTTCAACACAGATGAAAGCGACTGGTGAAGTAATGGCAATCGGAAGAAATTTTGAAGAATCACTTCAAAAAGCAATTCGTTCACTAGAAACCGGAATCCGTCACCTTGGTTTAAAGAAGAAGCAAGCTGAAGCGCTTACTGACGAGGAAATCGAAAGAAGAATTCGCGTATGTGATGACGAAAGATTGTTCATCATTGGTGATGCTTTACGAAGAGGATACGATTGGGAACAAATTGTAGAATGGAGTAAAATTGATAAATTCTTCATCTGGAAAATCAAAAAATTAATTGATTTCGAGACAAAGATTAAAGAAAATAAATTCAATAAAGACGTCCTATTAGAAGCTAAAAAACTTGGATTCTCCGATGTGAATATTGGATATTTGTGGGGCGTTTCTAACCGCGAAGTGTATCAATTCAGAAAAGAAAACGGGGTAATTCCAGTTTATAAAATGGTAGATACGTGTGCTGCCGAATTTGAATCGGAAACACCGTACTTCTACGGAACGTATGAAGAGGAGAATGAAAGCGTTGTTACAGATAAAGAGAAAATCATCGTTTTAGGATCTGGACCAATCCGAATCGGACAAGGTGTAGAATTTGACTACGCGACAGTACATTCGGTGTGGGCGATTAAGGAAATGGGTTATGAAGCAATTATCATCAACTCTAATCCAGAAACGGTTTCTACAGACTTCTCAATTTCGGATAAACTTTATTTCGAGCCATTGACTGAAGAAGATGTGATGAACATCATCGATTTGGAAAAGCCAAAAGGTGTTGTGGTTCAGTTCGGAGGGCAAACCGCAATTAACTTGGCTGATAAATTAGCTTCACATGGCGTTCAAATCTTAGGAACTTCACTTGAGGATCTTGATAGAGCAGAGAACAGAGATAAATTCGAAAAAGCGCTTCAGGACTTAGGAATTCCACAGCCTTTAGGAAAAACTTCAACTTCAAAAGAAGAAGCGATTGCAATTGCAAATGAAATTGGATATCCGGTTTTGGTTCGTCCAAGTTACGTTCTTGGAGGACGTGCGATGGAGATTGTTTACAATCAAACCGAACTAGCGCATTACATGGAGCATGCTGTTGAAGCAAGTCCAGAACATCCTGTACTTATCGACCGTTATTTAACGGGGCAAGAAGTGGAAGTGGATGCTATCTGTGATGGTGAAACCGTCATTATTCCGGGGATTATGGAGCATATCGAAAGAGCGGGAGTTCACTCTGGTGACTCGATCGCGGTGTATCCACCTCAAAAATTGAGTCAGACCCAAATTGATACGTTAGTAGATTATACCGAGCGTTTAGCTAAAGGGTTGAATATTATCGGTTTAATGAACATTCAATATGTAATTTCGGATGGAAATGTTTATGTTATCGAGGTGAATCCAAGGTCTTCGAGAACGGTTCCTTTCTTATCGAAAATTACAGATGTTCCTATGGCAAATCTAGCAACAAAAGCAGTTTTAGGAGCTGAATTAATCGACCTAGGATACAAAAATGGTTTGGTTCCAAGTAAAGAAGGTGTGTATGTAAAAGTTCCTGTTTTCTCGTTCAGCAAATTATCAAAAGTAGATATTTCTTTAGGCCCAGAGATGAAATCAACGGGTGAAGTTATGGGGAAAGACGAAACGTTGGAAAAAGCTTTATACAAAGGTCTAATCGGAGCAGGAAGAAAAGTTCCTACGTATGGAGCGATTTTGTTCACTGTAGCCGATAACGACAAAGAAGAAGCAGTCGAATTGGCTAGACGCTTCAACGATGTTGGATTTAGAATATGGGCGACGGAAGGAACAGCAAAATTCTTTGAAGAGCACGGAGTTCATGCAAAAATCGGATATAAAATTGGTGAAGAAGATGTTAACCTGATTGACTTGATCCAAAAAGGGAAAGTTCAGTACGTTGTTAATACGACTACCAAAGGAAAACAGGCGGAAAGAGATGGTTTCCAAATCCGAAGAATGAGTGTGGAAAATGGTGTACCTTGTTTAACATCGATGGATACTGTTGGAGCAATTTTAAATGTCATCGAAAGCATGACATTCAAAATGGAGCAGATGTAAAATATATTTCCAGGGAAGTAAATTGAAATAGAAACACCTAACGTTTAAAAGCGTTAGGTGTTTTTTTGTTTGATTTTTAAATTTTCAGCGGCGGCGAAGCCGCCGACGAAAACAAGAAATATTGAAAGTGAATTTTAAAGTAATTTAAAATCAAAAGTGAATAAAATTTTAATATTTATCAATATTTATCTGTATTATTTTTAAAATATGATTTATGATAGTTTAATTTTCAGTTATTGTATTAAATTATTTTATAAATTTGAGTTAAAATTAATACTATGAAAAAATTATTTTTAAGTTTGCTTGTTGGAGGTTTAGCACTAACATCGTGCACAAGCATGATTCCGGAAAGTTCAGAATCGGGAACAATTGTTCGAGATTGTACAGGAACGTATGTAAGATTTGCTGGAAAAGGCGATTATTTGGTATGTAACGACTGGTTGGTAAAGGATAGAAAAGAAGGTGATGTTCTTACTTTTGTTTATGCGTTTGCAAAAGATTGCACAGACAAAAGAAATGTGCCGACTTGCAGAATGTATCACGAAAGCAAAGGGAAAATTCTAATTAAATCTGTAAAATAGATTGTTTACAAACCCTATAAATGGAAAGTCTCACAAACGACAAAGTTTGTGAGGCTCTTTTTATTTCCAGCGGCGGCTCCGCCGCTGGAAATAAAATCATCTAAAATGAATCATTGAAATTTAAATTTTCAAATAAGCTTCATTAAAATATTTACTTGGTTTTATAAAAACCTTTTCCCGTTTTGCATCGAAAATCCAGTTAAAACGTTTCATAACATCCGTTGCAAAGTAGCTGTTATGCTGCATTTTTAGTTCACCGGTAAAATAACCAGCACCTACGTTTTTCAGTTTATACTTCCCGATTTTTAGTTGTGATAAAACCGCTTGTTTCGTTGTAACACTTTGCCCTTGCGAATTTTTCAACGTTTTTTCAGAAGTTGATTTTAGATGTTTGTTAAGATTATTGGCATCTGCAAAATCATTACTAAATAAAATTCCACCTGAATAGCCAGACTGCAAAAGAAATTCCGATTCGTATTCTTTTCCGTCGATTAAACTTTTGGCAATGATAAAGAATTGTCCGTTTTTTATTTTTAGAGGAAGCTCGGTATAGCCTTTTGTGCTTGGATTTTGATCAAAAATTTGAAATTCATTTTTATCGTAGTTGATTGCAAATGCTTTTCCAGTGAAAATAGACGTTCCCAATTTCCCGTCCGATTCGTGCCCTGATAATTCGTTGTTGAAAAAACGCATGTTTTGCCATTCCAGATTTCCAATAGAAATGGTGTTTCCATAACTAATGTCGTTTTCGTCGAATTTTAAACTCGTTACTTCATGCTTTCTTTCGGGTGAAATTGAACTCGCATCCGCTGCAATTTGAAACATCAAATCCATCGAATCTTTTTTATTGATTACAGTTTTAACCAAAATATTATTGTATTTCGTTAAACGAAATGGAATCGTTTGCTGAGCATCTATTATATTAGAAAGTACCAATGCTAGTAGTAGATACAAAAATTTTGAATTCATATTTTAGATGTAAGCATCAAAGATAAGTTTTTAGGTGTTTCTTTATATACGGAGCACCGTTCTATAGTTTGTTTTAACATTTTTTGGGAATTTGTGGCATTATACTTGGCAATACTATAGAAACCAAACAATTAAAACAATGAAAAAGATAGTTACCTTATTCCTATTCGTGGGAAGCTTCACTTTAGGATTTTCGCAATCAGATTACTATAATGATTATCGAAGAAGTATTAATGATTATGATTGGACGGCGGTTATAGCTGATTTAGTTTTAAGTCCGCAGCAGAAAGATCAATTATTCGCACTGAACAATAGATACGATGATTATAATTCTTGGAATCGTGTTTATGGATCAAACCCAGATCGTTGGAGAACGGATCGTTACAATGAAATGGAACGTATTTTTGGAACAACAAAATATACGAAGTTTAAAAATAAATACTATAAAGGACAAAATCCAGTAGCGGTTTATAATCGAAACAAAAATAATTATAAGCCATATCAAAATAAAGGAAAGAAAACAACGCCAATTTATAGATCGACTAAAAAATCTTCGAATTCAAGCCATGCCAATGGGAAAGCGAAAGCTCACGCTGGACATGGAAATTCAAACGGAAAAGGAAAAAATAAATAGAAATTTCTTCAGTAATATAACCGACTTTTTTAGTCGGTTTTTTTATGTTTGGACTTACGAAAGGGAGAAATTACTATCTTTAAAAAAAAATGAAAATGAAAAAGTTCCTAGTTGCACTTTGTTTTGGTGTGGCGTTAAGCCTTACAGCTCAAGATTATTCGGTTCCTGCAGCAAGTCCACGTAAAAAAATCGAACAACAATTTTCCATTTCTAAAGTAACATTAGATTATGGAAGACCTGCAGTAAAAGGTCGTGTCGTTTTTGGAGATTTAGTTCCTTACGGAAAAGTTTGGCGCGCTGGAGCCAATTCTTCTTCAAAAATTACGTTTGGTCAAGCGGTTACTTTTGGTGGAAAAGACGTTGCCGCGGGAACATACGGCTTATACATCGTACCTCAAGCCAACGAATGGAAAATTATTTTGAATAAAGATTCTCAAAGTTGGGGCGCTTTTAGTTTTGATGAAAAATTGAATGTTGTTGATGTTACGGTTCCAGTTCAGAAATTAACCGCAAAACAAGAATGGTTTACAATGGACTTAAAGATCGTTTCAGACAACCAATTAAGTCTCGATATTGAGTGGGATGCTAGCAAAGTTTCTGTTCCTATTCAAGTTGCAAAAGCAGATAAAGTTACCAGAATGATTGAAAAAATCAACGAAGTGAAAAAGATTGAGCGAGAAAAGTAAGTTCTATTCTTAATTTAAATTTCAGTTTTCTGAGTTCATTAAATGAAAAATCATTTTTCACCATGACAAAACATCAAATTCGAGTGCAAGAAGCACGCAACTATTTTGAAAATAGGGATACGGCTTTAGGGTTTCGCAAAATGCTCAATTGTACGATGGATACTCAAAATATGCTGTTGTACAACAAAGCAATTGCCATTACAGATTGGAAGGAATCTCATCCAGACGAAATCGATGAGTTAATCCAAAAAAGTCTGCAGTTTTTAGAAGAAATTGCGCAAGTAACTATCAATGAAGTTTCGGGAGATTCTTGGGTACTGCAAGCGCAGGATATTCAAAAATCCTATGGAAATAAGCGTTTTGCTTTAGGCCCTGTTTCTGTTGAAATCAAGAAAGGACAAGTTTACGGTTTGGTAGGCGAGAATGGAAATGGGAAAACAACGTTACTTCGAATTTTAGCTAAAGAACTTTCTTTTGATAGAGGGAATCTGAATTTTCACTTTTCGCAATCCAATCCAAGTGATTATGAATTGAAAACGAAACTTATCTACATCCCGCAACGAACGGAAAAATGGTACGGAAGTTTGAAAGATAATCTCAAATTTGTTTTATCCAATTACGGCTTTTCGCCTGAAGAGAACGAAACGAGAACATTGATGATGATTGCGCGTCTCGGTTTGTGGAATTACAAACATTTGAAATGGAGTGAATTGTCTTCTGGATACAAAATGCGTTTTGAGTTGGCTAGGACTTTACTTCGAAAGCCCGAAATTCTCTTGTTGGATGAGCCTTTGGCGAATTTGGATGTCTTGGCGCAACAAGTGATTTTGGAGGATTTGAAGGAGATTTGCAACTCGGTAAATAATCCGATTGCACTTATTTTAAGTTCGCAACAATTGTACGAAGTTGAAAAGATTTCAGATGAAGTTATTTTCTTGAAAAACGGTCAATATCGAAGTAATTTGGAGAAAAATGAAAGTGAAACTTCCCAACTAA
The DNA here is from genome assembly GCA_023423715.1 of Bacteroidota bacterium. GTDB lineage: Bacteria > Bacteroidota > Bacteroidia > Flavobacteriales > Weeksellaceae > JAFAFC01. Next base: position 57,166 of record JAFAFC010000005.1, on the reverse strand, counting down.
TTTTAGAAATAGATACCGCAAACTCAAGAGAAGAGTTACTTCAACTATTTACAGGTTTTTCTTTGGAAAACTTAACCTACAATGGCGGAATTTTTATCGCAACATTAAGTGGAGAAACCTCATTTAGCCAGGTTTTATTGGCTTTGGGGCACTCTCAAAAAGAGATTACATACATCCGAAATATTTCGGCATCTACAAGACGCTTTTTTGTGAATTCTTAGTATTCAAATTTCAGATTACAACTTTATGAACGATCGTATCAAAAAAATAAATCAGTATATCCTTGAACGTTATCCCACGATTTGGAATACCAAAATTGTTTGGGTTTTGCTTACCGCATTACTTGTTCATGCACTATTTTTCGTTATTGGCTATTTCTCGCATTCGGACCCTAAAAGCCTACATTATTCCAATGCTGTTGATGATTTTTTCCGTGGTGGAATGATCTACATCAGCATTATAATCACCTTGTTGATTTTGGTGGTTTGGTTGGTGAATATGTTTAAAAATAACGCATTCAAAAATTTTTATCCCATTTCGAAAGCGCAAATGTTTGGCCAATTTGTGCAATATTTTGTGATTATTTTGGTTTCTACGACCTTTTATTGGTCGTATATGTTGGGATTCCGAACGTTTATCAATTCGAAATATCCTGATGACGAAATGGCCAAAAATGTGGAATTGATCAACAAATCTGCCGCTTTTTTGTCGCAAGAATACATTAACTATGATTTAAGCGAAAAACGTTATCCGAAGGTGTTTTCGGATTTGTATTGTGAGACGAGACCAGAGCATGTTATTCGTACCGAAAAATATTTTGTGAATCATGCTCGTGTTTATCAGTTTTTTGAGTTGTATTCAAAAGTTGCTACGGAGAAAAACAGCCGCGGACAATGGTTAGTTCCGCAGCCGGAACGTAATGAGAAAAAGCCCGTAGCGTATTCCATCCGTAAAGGAAATTCTTACGTTTTTTACTTTAAAAAGCGCGTTGTGGACGTGTCGCCTTATTTAAAAACGGAAAAGTTAGCTTACACCAATTATTCCACATTATTTTACAGCGGTGGAAGAGTTCCTTACGGACCATCAACTTCTAATTATGAAATTGACGAATCCTATCCTGATGCTTTAGTTAACGACGAAGGTTTAGATTCGGAAATCGGAAAAGCACGATTTGCTTTGAATAAATCCATTACCGAATTATTGGAAAGAAAAAATCCAAATGAAATTGAAGCCTTGTTTACTCAGTTTTTGACACTTTCTAAAGAGTATCAAATCAAAACCAATCTCACCGCTAAAGATTGGACTTCCATGGTGTATAATCCGGATACTTTTGAAGTTAAAAAATTTATAAAACAAAATGAACGTGAAATATATCCATCGGCAAGTGCTTACGAAGATTATACTACGACAACAGCTGTAGATGCTGCTGCTGCGGCCGCCGTTGTTGCAAATGGTGCCGTTGTTGAGAATGAAAACTCCATTCGAACATTTAATCCGAATTTTGATAATGAATTAAGTCCGCAAAAATATTATGAAAGAAACCTGACCAAATACTATTACGAAAGTCAACATTTAAAAGATTTATTAGAAAATGTTGAAGTAATCAAATTGAATCCATTTTTCAAAGAAACGGTTCATATTTTTTTATGGTTAAGTTTTGTTCTTTCCATGCTTATTTTTAGCTTCCGAGTAACAAGTTTACCGGCTTTATTATTTTCATTTGTGACGGTTGGCGTACTCATTTTGATCGTTACCTTGGTAGGCGTTATTTTGGGGTCTATTTCTCGAAGTTCTGGGGTTGGGTATATTGTTATCGTATTTATTTTGCTTTTGACATCAGGGATTTTGTTGCTCTCCATTTTTGGACACAAAATCATTTCGAAGTTTATTAACTCCATCGCGGTTGTTATCAGCATGAATTTTATGTTGGTTATTCCTTTTTCTATTTTGGGCTTAATTACGATGGTTCAAACCGACATTTGTAAAGCGAATTTAAAACCAAAAGAATCCATTTCTACATGCAAAGGGATTTTAGAATATTATACGGCAGAAACATACAGTTTACTCTTTTTAATAGCTGGTTTTGTAGGATTGTATTTATACACCGCAGTGATTAGAAAATGGCGCGCTTTACCAGAATAAAAAATAGTTGTTCATTTTTCGGTTGCAACCATTTGTAGTTGTAATCTATTTTTGAAATAAAAAAAATGAAGATTTCCAACGAGATAATGTATCAAGCTTCTTGCGATAAGAATCCTGATTTTGAAGGTGTTTTTTGGATGGCGGTAAAAACAACGGGTATCTTTTGTCGTCCAACGTGTACGGCAAGAAAACCGAAATTCGAAAATGTCGAGTTTTTTGATAACACCAAAGAACCCATTTTAAAAGGATATCGCCCTTGTAAAATATGCAATCCGCTTGGAAATCCTGATGAAACGCCTGCTTCAATTCAAAAGTTAATCAACGAATTGATTGCCGATCCTGCTTTGAAATTTAAAGATCAAGATTTACGTGATCGAAATTTGGAACCAGCAACAGTTCGCAGATGGTTTTTGAAAAACCACGGAATGACGTTTCATGCATTTCAACGAATGTTAAAACTTAACTCGGCTTTCAAGAAACTACAACAAGGAGAAAATGTTTTGGATGCGGCATTGGATAGTGGTTACGAAAGTTTGAGCGGATTTAATGACGGTTTCAAAACGGTATTTGGAGTTTCGCCCAAAAATTCGAAAATGGAAAAAGTAATTGATTTAAAACGCATTGAAACACCCATCGGAACGATGGTTGCGTGTGCGACTCAGGAAGGAATTTGTATGCTAGAATTCTCCGATAGAAAAGCGTTACCAACAGAATTGAAGCAGATTTCAAAGCATTTTGATGCGACAATTGTTCAAGGTGAAAATCCGTATTTTAAACTTTTAGAGAAAGAATTGACGTTGTATTTCGAAGGAAAGTTGATTGATTTTACCGTTCCGCTTGCACCAGTAGGAACTGATTTTCAAAAACAAGTTTGGACGGTTTTGCGTGGAATTCCGTACGGAACTACGCGTAGTTATCAGGAACAAGCGGTGATTTTGGGAAATCCTAAAGGTGTTCGAGCGGTTGCTAATGCCAATGGTTTGAATAAAATTTCCATTATTATTCCGTGTCATCGTGTTATTGGTAGCGATGGGAAATTAACGGGATACGGCGGCGGAATTTGGCGTAAACAAAAGCTATTGGAACTGGAAAAAGCGATTTTGTTCTAGAAACTAGAGAGATATTTAGAATTCAAATTTCAGTAAAACCATATCTTTTAGTTGGACTCCGTTTTCAATAATGGGTTCTGGATAATTTTCAAGAAAGAAATTCTCTCGAATTCCAAATTTTTTAAAACCATTTCGCTCGTAAAATCGAATTTGTAAGAAGCTGGAATCTCCTGTTCCTACAATGATTTTTTGGTATTTTAGTTTCGAAATTTCTTTAATGTACTCTAAAATTTTTCGACCTAAACCTTGATTTTGATGTGTTTCAGCAACTGCAATATTTTTGAGTTCTAAAGTTTGAGAATTGATTTCATAGAGACAAAATACACCCACATTTTCTGAGTTCCATTTCACCAAAAAGACTTCCGATTTAAAAAGATATCGGTCAATCGCTTCTTGGGTTTCATCCGCCAACAATAAAAGTTGGTATGGAAAATCAGAATGTATTTGTTCAAATTGCAGTTTCACGAAAATGGTTTTTTGTTTGATTTTTTAGATTATTTATTTTTCAACTAGTCCAAAAAATTGATTTTCAAAGGCTTAAAAATACTTTTTTTTAATCTGAATTTAAGTAGATTCTGCTTTAAAACGATGTTTTTTGGTCATTTTATTTGTTAATTAAGTTATTTAAATTGTTGCAAATCAATAATTTGAAAATGTCCACCCCATTGTCCACCTCTTTTTTTGAATATTTACTTGTAACTCTACTACATTTGAGTTAAACCAAAACTAAAACCTTTTGATGGTAAGAACTTTATAACCTAAAAACAAAAACTAATAACCTGTGTAAGAGAGATTTTCAATTATTTGAAAATCTCTTTTTATCTTTAATCAAAATTTCGAATATGAATCTACAGCCGACTTTGGCAAATGAAAACTGGATTTTGCGCCCTTTGGAGGATGAGGATTTTGGGTCGTTGTATCTCGTGGCCTCAGATCCGAAAGTCTGGGAGCAGCATCCTAATAAAGATCGTTGGCAACGTGAGGTTTTCCAAATCTTTTTTAAAGGCGCGATGGAATCGGGTGGTGCGTTTCTAATTTTGAATAAAAAGAGCAACGAAGCCCTAGGAAGCACGCGTTTTTATGATTTCAATTCGGAGGATAATTCAATATTTATTGGCTATACTTTTTATGGAACCGATTCTTGGGGAAAAGGCATCAACTCAGAAGTGAAAAAGCTAATGCTCGATTATATTTTTAATGAGGTTGATTTGGTGAAGTTTCACGTTGGAAAAGACAATATACGCTCTCGAATTGCGATGGAAAGGCTAGGGGCAAAAGCGCATCAAGAAATCGAAGTGGCGTATTATGGCGAACCTAGTAAAGTGAATGTGGAATATTGGATTGCGAAATCTGACTATATAAAATGAAGAAACGCCGGCTTCACAGCGGCGTTTTCTACAAACAATTTATACACTATATACTATCGCATTACTATTATGCTAAATTATAGTCGATTTTCCGATTTCGATATTTTCGTGATGAAAAATTTCGGCATCGTGAAGGAGAGATTTGCAAATGTACTCTCCGATAAATGTGGTGGAAAAATTCTTTCTCGGATTTAAATCCACCGAAACAACACCATTGTGAATGGCTTGTTCAACTGCAAAAACAATGTGTTCTGCAATGGTTTTCTCGCCCAAATAATCCATCATCATAGCTGTACTCAAGATGGAAGCCATAGGGTTGGCGATATTTTGTCCTTTGGCTTGCGGATACGAACCATGAATTGGTTCGAACATTCCTGTTTTTTCTCCGATCGAAGCGGAAGGCAAAAGTCCGATAGAACCCCCAATAACGCTCCCTTCGTCTGAAATAATATCCCCGAACATATTTTCTGTTAGGATAACATCAAACTGCTTTGGATTAAGAATCATTTGCATTGCTGCATTGTCGACAAAAAGGAAATCTAAACTTACATTAGGATAGTCTTTCGCAATTTCTTGACATGTTTTTCTCCATAATCGTGACGTTTCCAAAACATTAGCTTTATCCACTAAGGTTACTTTTTTACGTCTTTTTTCGGCTGCTTGAAATGCTAAATGCGCAATTTTTTCAATTTCTGATTTTTGATACGAGCAAATATCGTACGCTGAATTTCCATCTTCACTTGTATTCTTTTCACCGAAATAGATTCCGCTAACCAATTCACGATAGATTTCCATGTCGGTATCGTCGATGATTTCTGGTTTTAGAGGACTAATTCCTGCCAAAGTTTTGTATGCTTTAATAGGTCTAATATTCGCAAATAAGCCCAATTCGGAACGGAGTTTCAGTAAACCTTGCTCGGGACGAACTTTAGCATCTGGGTTTTGATCAAAACTTGGATCACCGATAGCTCCAAACAATACAGCATCTGATTCATGGCAAATCGCCAACGTCTCATCCGGAAGCGGATTTCCGGTTTCGTAAATCGCTTGAGCGCCAACAACAGCTGGTAAAAATTCGAATTCAATTGGATATTGCTTTTCAATGGTTTGCAAAACCTTTACGGATTCGTTAACTACTTCAGGGCCAATTCCATCACCTGCTAGTAAGGCTATTTTGTATTTTTTCTTTTCCATTTTTATTTTTTAGTAGGTGATTGTTCGTTGTTGCTCAAATTTTTCGATAGCATCTTTTTTATTCAATAAGAAATCGAGATCGTCATAGCCTTCCATCAAACAGATTTTCTTGTAACCATCGATATCAAATGTGGTTTTGTTTTTTGAATAGGATAGTGTTTGGTTGGGTAAATCGACTTCCAATTGTAATTCCGGATTTTGCTTGATTTCATTCAGTAATTCTTTTAAAAATTCATCTGAAACTTGAATGGGAAGCAAGCCATTATTCAAAGCGTTACCTTTAAAGATATCAGCAAAAAAACTTGAAATAACAACTCGGAAACCATAATCAGTTAATGCCCAAGCAGCGTGTTCACGGCTACTTCCACAACCGAAGTTGTTTCCAGCTACTAAAATTTCACCTTGATAATTCGGATTATTTAAAACGAATTCCGAATTCGGATTTCCATCTTTTTGAAACCTCCAATCACGAAATAAATTCTCGCCAAAACCTTCTTTACTAATGCTTTTTAAGAAGCGCGCCGGAATAATTTGATCGGTATCAATATTTTCTATTTCTAAAGGAACCGCCGTGGATTCCAAATGGGTTAATTTTTTCATGAACTTAATTTGGGTTGATGGCTATTTTTCCTTCAATGGCAGCAATTGCCGCCGTAAGTGGACTTGCTAAAAGTGTTCGCGCTCCAGGACCTTGTCGTCCTTCGAAATTTCGATTGGATGTGGACACGCAATATTCACCTTCAGGAATTTTATCTTCATTCATCGCTAAACAAGCCGAGCATCCAGCTTCACGGATTTGAAATCCAGCTTGTGAAAAAATAGTATCTAAACCTTCGTTTTTAATTTGTTGCGCAACCTGGAAAGAACCTGGAACAATTAATGCTGTAATATTTTCCGCTTTCTTTTTTCCTTTAATATAGTCGGCTGCGGAACGGAAATCTTCTATTCTCGCATTAGTGCAACTTCCAATAAAAACGTAGTTTACTGGGATTTCAGACATTTTTTGTCCCGAAGAAAGTCCCATATACTGCAATGCTTTTTGTTCAGAATCCGAGATGGCATTGGGAACTTCATCGTAAATACTGATTCCCATTCCTGGATTTGTTCCGTAAGTCACCATCGGCTGAATGTCCTCCGCATTAAAATGATATTCTAAATCAAAAATGGCATCGTCATCCGTTTTTAGCGTTTTCCAGTACGCTACTTTTTTATCAAATTCTTCGCCCTTTGGTGCGTATTTTCTACCTTCAACATAATCAAAAGTCGTTTGGTCAGGAGCGATCATTCCACCACGAGCTCCCATTTCAATACTCATATTACAAACGGTCATTCGACCTTCCATGCTCATTTCTTCGAAAACGTTTCCTGCATACTCGCAGAAAAAACCTGTACCAGCATCCGTTCCAACTTTAGAAATCACATACAGAATAACATCTTTCGGAAGAACGTTTTTTCCTATTTTTCCATTTACGTTCACGCGCATGGATTTTGGTTTGTTCATCAACAAACATTGGCTTGCAAAAACCATCGCCACTTGGCTTGTTCCGATTCCAAATGCAATTGCACCGAAAGCGCCGTGAGTAGAGGTGTGGCTGTCACCACAAACGATACTCATTCCGGGTTGCGTAATTCCTAATTCTGGAGCAATAATGTGTACAATTCCTTGGTTTTCGTGGCCTAATCCCCAATATTCAACGCCATATTTTTCACAGTTTTTTCCTAATTGAGCCACTTGATTTCGTGACAGTTCATCAACAATTGGTAAATGCTGATTTAAAGTTGGTACGTTATGATCAGCTGTTGCCGTTACTTGATTTGGACGAAATAATGGAATGTTTCTGCTTTCCAATTCATCAAACGCTTGCGGACTGGTTACTTCATGAATTAAATGTCGATCGATATAAATAATTTGGGGTCCGTTTTCGATAGACTCGACAACGTGAGCGTCCCAAACTTTATCAAATAAGGTTTTTCCCATGGATTAAATAATATTGGAGCGGTTAGAAAATTGAAACTCGTGCATCATAAATTTCAAATCGTCATTGCCAACTTCTTTTTTGGTATCGGCAATTTCTAAAAAGTGTTGATACAAATAATCTAATTCTAGTTTTGAAACTTCAAAACCGATATTTTTGAATCGATACGCTAAGGCAGATCGACCGCTTCTTGCTGTTAAAATAATGGATGACTCATTAACACCAACATCTGCTGGATCAATGATTTCGTAGGTTTCTCTATTCTTAATTACCCCATCTTGATGAATTCCCGACGAGTGGGCGAAAGCGTTAGAACCTACAATAGCTTTGTTCGGTTGAACAATCATTCCCATGTTTTCGGAAACTAAATTGCTCATTTCAGTAAGCATTCTCGTATTAATATCGGTATGGAAATTAAGATATGGATGTTGCTTTAAGATCATCACCACTTCTTCCATAGACGTATTTCCTGCACGTTCGCCAATTCCGTTAATGGTACATTCTATTTGTCTTGCACCGTTTCGGATTCCCGCGATGGAATTTGCCGTTGCCAAACCTAAATCGTTATGACAATGGCAAGAAAGAATTACGGAATCAATATTGGGAACATGATTTTTTAGATATTTAATTTTCGTTCCGTAATCTTCTGGAAGGCAATAGCCCGTTGTGTCAGGAATGTTTAAAACTGTTGCGCCTGCTTTAATCACTTCGGCGCAAACTTGTGCTAAAAAGGAATTTTCAGAACGTCCAGCATCTTCTGCATAGAATTCAACGTCATCAACATAGGTTTTTGCGTAAGCAACCGCTTCTGCTGCACGATCAATAATCTCCTGTGGACTGGCATTGAATTTAAACTTCATGTGACTTTCCGAAGTTCCAATTCCCGTATGTATTCTTGGTTTTTTTGCTTTTTCTAAAGCTTTAGCTGCAACTTCAATATCTTTTTTGTTGGCTCTTGTTAAACCACAAACGGTTGCATTTTTCACCATTTGCGCAATAGCGTCCACCGCTTCAAAATCACCAGGGCTTGAAATTGGGAAGCCTGCCTCAATAATATCTACGCCGAGCTCGTCGAGTTTTTCGGCAATTCGAATTTTTTGTTGTTTGTTTAACTTGCATCCGGGAACTTGTTCGCCATCTCGCAACGTAGTGTCAAAAATTTGAATTTTTTCTGTAGACATGATGTTCTTTTTTTGATAATTTTGAACAAATCTATTGGGAATAGTTTTTTAGAAATCCTTTATTTTGTGAAGCGTTACAATATCAAAAAAAAGATTTTTAAGGTTAAAATATTGAATTTCAAAAACTTATAAGGTTGTAAATTACGATGGCAGAAATACAAAAAGATCCATTATTAGCGTTAATTCAATCGCTTTCCAAGTCGGAAAAACGGCAATTTCGCCTTTTCGTTAATCGATTAGGAATTAATACGGATGCCAAATTTCTGTTGTTGTTCGATGTTTTGGATAAAATGTCGGAATACGATGAGAAGAAAATCTTAGAACGAAAAATTACAACCAAGCAGCAATTATCAAATCTTAAAGCGCATTTGTACAAGCAGATTTTGTTCAGCTTAAAGATGAATCCGAGCAATATGAATAATCGAATTCTGTTGCGTGAACAAATGGATTTTGCGACAATTTTATACAACAAAGGTTTGTATAAACAGAGTTTGAAAATCTTGGATAAAACCAAGCAAACGGCTATTGATTTAGAGGAAAAAGATATTGCTTATGAGATTGTTGAGTTTGAAAAAGTAATTGAATCTCAATATATTACACGAAGTATTGCTTCGCGTGCAGATGATTTAATAGCCGATGCAAAACGATTGGGAAAAGTCAACGCTTTGAATTCTAAACTTTCCAATTTGTCGCTAAAACTGTTCAGCATGATGTTGTCCAACGGTTTTGCAAAGAACAATCAAGACAAGAGTCGAATTCAGCATTTTTTTGATTCTCAGATGCCCAAAACCGATTTGCATTTAATGGGTTTTCGAGAAAAATTATGGTTTTATAAAGCACATGTTTGGAAGTATTTATTGCTTCAAGATCACATCAATGCCTATAAATACTCACTTCAATGGGTGGATTTGTTTTATTCGCACCCCGAAATGATTGTCAATCATCCCGTTTGGTTTTTGAAAGGGAATTCCTATTTGCTCAACACCTTGTTTCTATTGAGAAAGCGCAAACGATTTGAGTTTTGGCTGAATAAATTAGAGCAGATTGTTGATGAGAAACTTCCTAAAAACGAAAACATAGAATCCGTTTTGTTTACGGTTTTATTCAATGCGAGGATGAACCGAGTTTTCTTAACAGGGAATTATCAAGAATCTGAAATTTTGATTCAGCAAATCAATGCAGATAATGCTTTTCAAGATTTTAAAGTAGATGAACATCATATTTTAATTCTCCATTTCAAAATTGCGTCAGCGTATATGGGAAATCGGGAATATGATAAATGTTTGAACGAACTTTTCCAGATTATTTACCATAAAAAGACAGCGGTAAAAGACGATTTGCTGTTTAATTCCCGACTTTTGGCCATTATGGTGATGATTGATTCTGGGATGGATGAGAATCTCGATGAATTTATGGAAGAATCTCAAAAGTTCTTTAAAAAAATGAAGCTGGCAACCGATTTTCATCATTTAACGATTAAGGCGTTTTCCGAAATCTCAGAAGCCTATGCAAGTGATCGCAAAAAGCTCGCAGAAAAGTATCTAAAACAATACCTTCATATGCAAGAAAATCCATTTAATAGTAGGGATTTTGTGTATTTGGATGTGATTTCTTGGTTGGAGTCAATTATTCAAAATAAGGCAATCGGTGAAGTGATTCGGGACAAATCTGTCTAAAGATTAGAAAAGATTAGCAAAATAATTCTGTATTATTTCCCATGCATTTTTACCCAAAAAATAAATTAAAGTGGTAGAAATAATTCCTTTTACCGTAAAAAAAATTATTCCTCCGATCCCGAATTTCGCAACCCATTTTTTCCATTTGGAAGTATTTGTAGTTGTTTTTTCCTGAGGTTCATTCATTTTTTGGTGATTTGTGGCTCAAAGATACTCAAGTTTTCGATTTGAAAAGCTGAGATTTAACAGCATTTTAAGGTTTAATTTTCGTCCAATTCTAAGAATAGCAGTATATTTAGGAAATCAACAAACTATTTTTATGGCAAAAACCAAGAAAGAATCAGGTATTGAAAAAACACTAAAATCGTTAGGAATTCTTGATGAAAATAAAGGAGTTTCTGTGGGTGGAAAAAACTTTGCAACCGGGGATTTGTTAGAATCGTATTCTCCAACGGATGGAAAACTGATTGCAAAAATTAAGACTGCTTCAGAAAAGGATTATCAAAAGGTAATGGCTACCGCTGAAAAAGCTTTTCTAGAGTTTCGACAAATTCCTTCTCCAAAACGTGGTGAATTAGTTCGTCAGTTCGGGCAAAAACTACGAGAATATAAGGATGATTTAGGGAAATTAGTTTCCTACGAAATGGGTAAATCGTTGCAGGAAGGTCTTGGTGAAGTCCAAGAAATGATTGATATCTGCGATTTTGCTGTGGGATTGTCTCGTCAACTTCATGGCTATACAATGCATTCGGAACGTCCTGGGCATCGTATGTACGAGCAATATCATCCGTTAGGAATTGTTGGGGTTATTTCGGCGTTCAATTTTCCAGTAGCGGTTTGGTCATGGAATACGGCTTTAGCTTGGATTTGTGGAAATGTTACCGTTTGGAAACCTTCTGAAAAAACACCTTTGTGTGCGATTGCTTGTCAAAATATCATTGCTCAAGTTTTAAAGGAGAACAAAATGCCAGAAGGTATTTCTTCGATGCTTGTGGGCGATCATCAAATTGGCGATTTATTGGTTCAGGATAAGCGTTCGGCGTTAATTTCATTTACCGGCTCTACGCGTGTTGGAAGAACAGTTGGTGTGAATGTCGCGCAACGTTTCGGAAAATCTATTTTAGAATTGGGAGGAAATAATGCAATCATTATTTCGGAACATGCCGATTTGGATATGTCTATTATTGGTGCGGTTTTCGGGGCAGTTGGTACGGCTGGACAACGTTGTACATCGACTCGCAGGTTGATTATTCATGAAAGTGTTTATAATGAAGTGAAAAAGCGTTTGGTTAAGGCGTATGGTCAATTGAAAATCGGTGATCCATTGAATGAAAATAACCATGTTGGTCCACTCATCGATGCGCAAGCGGTTGCTCAATACGAGGAAGCTATTAAGAATTGCAAAAAGGAAGGCGGTAAACTCATTGTTGAAGGCGAAGTTTTAAAAGGAAAAGGGTATGAATCGGGTTGTTATGTGAAGCCATGCATCGCCGAAGTGAAAAACTCTTTTGAAATCGTTCAGCATGAGACGTTTGCGCCGATCTTATATATTATGAAATACAAAACCTTGGATGAGGCGATTGCGATGCAAAATGACGTTCCACAAGGTTTAAGTTCTGCGATTATGACTCAGAATTTGAGAGAATCTGAATTATTCTTGTCTAACGCCGGTTCGGATTGCGGAATTGCGAATGTTAATATCGGTACTTCTGGAGCTGAAATTGGCGGAGCCTTTGGAGGCGAGAAAGAAACCGGTGGTGGAAGAGAATCCGGTTCGGATGTTTGGAAGTATTATATGCGCAGACAGACGAATACGATTAATTATTCCACGACATTGCCATTAGCGCAAGGAATCAAATTCGATATTTAAACACCAATTTATACACACAACACCAAACACTATTATTATATGAACGATGCAATTGCGTCGCAACCTATAGCGACTAATCATGTTAAAGAAATCCTCGGAAAGCATATTCTGGCCGATGGTTTCGACTTTGTAATGAACTTTGAAAAATCCCATGGATCTTGGATTCATGATCGGGTTTCGGGGCAAGATTATTTGGATATGTTTTCCATGTTTGCTTCGGGAGCTATTGGCTATAATCATCCGTATCTCGTTGAAAAATCAGCTTGGTTGGGGAAAATGGCCATCAACAAACCAACATTAGCGGATGTTTATTCAGAAGAATATGCTGAGTTTATGAAGATTTTCGAACGCGTGGCGATTCCTGAAGAATTGCAATACGCGTTTTTCATTTCGGGCGGAACTTTAGGCGTTGAAAACGCGATGAAAGCTTGTTTTGACTGGAAAACTAGAAAGAATTTTGAAAATGATATTCCAGTGGAAGCGGGAATTTGTATTCACTTCAAGCAAGCTTTTCATGGTCGAAGCGGATATACATTGAGTTTAACAAATACAGCAGATCCAAGAAAGTATGAATATTTTCCGAAGTTTGATTGGCCACGAATTATCAATCCAAAACTTCATTTTCCTATTACAGAAGAAGGTTTAGAAGAGACGATGCAGCAAGAGCAATTGGCTTTGTTGCACATTCAAGAAGCGATTATTATGAATGAAAATAAAGTCGCTTGTGTCATTATTGAACCCATTCAAGCGGAAGGCGGTGATAATCATTTTAGAGATGAGTTTTTAGTTGGTTTACGAGATTTATGTGATAGCAACGAGATTTTGTTGATTTTTGATGAAGTACAAACGGGAATCGGAATCACAGGAAAAATGTGGGCGTTCCAACATTTACCAATTCAACCTGATATTTTGGCTTTTGGTAAGAAAACGCAAGTTTGTGGCGTTTTAGCTAATAAAGAAAAGTTCGATCAAATCCCGAATAATGTTTTCCGAGAAAGTTCGAGAATTAATTCCACTTTTGGAGGAAATTTTATTGATATGCTTCGTTTGCAATTGGTTTTAGAAGTTATTGAAAAAGAAAATTTAGTAGAAAATGCCCAAATGGTGGGAAATTACTTACTAACGCAACTTCAAGAATTAGCAAAGCAGTTTCCAGAAAAGTTATCCAATCCGAGAGGAAAAGGCCTGATGTGTGCTATTGATCTTCCATCTGGTGAAGAACGTGATCAGCTTCAAAAAGCCTTGTATGACGAAAAAATTATTATTCTTGGATGTGGAACTCAATCGTTGCGTTTCCGTCCGCATCTTAATGTTTCAGAACAGGAAATTGATTTAGCAATTCAAGCGATAAAAAAGATTCTCTCTTAAGGATAATTGTTAAATTTGACTGAAATACTGATAACCGTGCAAAAATGTACGGTTATTTTTATGAATTGTAGTTTAGTATTTGGTTTTTTGTACTATATTAGAAAAATATTTCAGAATTACCATTTCGTATGGTTTCTAAAGAGAATTGAGAATCATCAAAAAACTATTTATATGATCAAGAAAATACTTTCTGTGTTTTCTCTTGGCGTTTTATTTTTCAGTCAGGCTCAAGTGGGCTATTGGCCGAATGACACGAAGGGAAAAGACAAGAGCGTTTATGCAGTAACTAACGTTACTTTGTATCAAGATTATAAAACGAAAGTTGAGAATGCAACTTTGGTTTTTAAAGAAGGGAAAGTGGTCGCTTCAGGGAAAGTGGTCGTGCCTAAAGACGCCGTGGTTATCGATGGGAAAGGCGGTTATGTTTATCCGTCATTTATCGATCCGTATGCAAATGTAGGAGTAGAAAAGTCGAAAAGAAGCACCTACAATTCAGGAAGCATTTATGTTCCAACCGATGCGACGGCTTCCGCATACAACGATGCGGTAAAAGCGGATACTCGAGCGGTGAATTATTTCACCAACCTTGGAAAAGATCATGAAGACTATTTGCAACAAGGCTTTGGTTCGGTTTTAAGTTTCAACGAGGATGGAATTGTTCGTGGTTCGGCGGTTCTTATCGGCTTGGGCGATGGTTTGGCTGCGGATAAAGTTATTAAAGAAGATGCTGCATTTTTGTTGTCATTCCAAAAAGGAAGTTCAAGACAAGCCTATCCATCGTCTTTGGTAGGTTCTATTGCTTTGTTGAGACAATTGTATATCGATGCCGATTGGTATGCAAAAGGCGGTTCGGCCGAAGGAAAGAATACGAATTTGGAAGCATTTAATCAATACAAAAAGCTACCAACCATTATTGAAACATCTGAAAAATGGGATGTTTTACGAGCTGATAAAATTGGTGACGAAGCTGGATTCCAGTTTGTTTTCTTAGGTTCTGGTGACGAATACCAACGTGCGAAAGAAATTAAAGCAACGCAAGGAACAGTAATTCTTCCTTTGGAATATCCAAAGCCGTATCAAGTTCTTGATCCGTTGGAGGCGGACGATGTGGATGTTTCTGATTTGAAGCATTGGGAATTGGCGCCGTATAATGCCGTGTATTTAGCAAAAGAAAAAGTTCCGTTTGCCTTTACATTAAATAAACTAAAGGATAAGAAATCTTTCTTAACGAAAATCAGAGAACTGAATGAGAAAGGGCTTTCAAAAGAAGAAATTCTACAATCATTAACTGAACTTCCTGCCAATTTATTGAAGGAGCAAAACTTAGGAAAGTTAACCAAAGGAGCGTATGCTAATTTCATTTTGGTTTCGGATGATTTGTTCAATAAAGAAGCGACGATTTATGAAAACTGGGTTTTAGGAAGACAGAATTTAATCAATAAAATTCCAGATGCGGATTTACGAGGTGAGTATAAAGTCAGCCTAAATAATCAACAATATGATTTGAAGATTAAAGGAAAAGCGGGAAAACCTGAAGCCGAAATTCTTCAAAACGATAAAAAAGGAAAAGCAAAATTAACGGTTGCTGATTATAAAGTAGTGATGGATTTGAAACTTCCAAATGATTCCATTCAGAATTATCGAATTTCCTATCCCGTTGCTAATTTCAAAAATCAAACTGTACAAGCGATTGACAAAAACGGAAGAAGCGTTCCCGTGAGTATTCAATTCGTGAAAGAAATGGTTGCTGAAAAACCAAAAGCCAAAGAACAATCACCACAAGAAGTTGGAAAAGTTTGGTATCCTTTTACAGCATTTGGTGAGGAAACACGACCAACGCAGAAAGATTATCTCATCAAAAATGCAACGGTTTGGACAAATACATCTAAAGGAATTGCGAAGAATTTGGATGTAAAAGTTTCTAAAGGGAAAATTGTTCAAGTTGGTGAAAATCTTTCCGCCTCGGGAGCGGTTGTTATCGATGGAAGTAACTACCATTTAACAAACGGGATTATTGATGAGCACACGCATATTGGACTTTCAAGAGGCGTGAATGAGTCGGGTTCTAACAACTCCGGAGAAGTTCGTATGGCCGATGCGGTGAATCCCGATGATATCAATTTCTACAGACAATTGGTAGGTGGTGTAACCGCTGCGCAGCAGTTGCATGGCTCGGCAAATCCAATTGGTGGTCAATCTTCGATGTTGAAATTCCGTTGGGGTGGAAATATGGATGATATGAAGTTTGAAGGCGCAAAGCCATACATCAAATTCGCTTTAGGTGAAAACGTAAAGCAAAGTAATTGGGGGAATAGCCCGAATCGTTTTCCGCAGTCGCGAGGCGGTGTCGAGCAATCTTTTGATTTTTGGTTCACCCGCGCTTCAGAATATGAAAAAGAAAAAGCAGTTAATAAAAACTATCGTAAAGATCTTCGTTTAGAAACGATGTTGGAGATTTTGAAATCGCAGCGTTTCATCACATGTCACTCGTATGTTCAAAGTGAAATTAACATGTTGATGGATGTTGCGGATAAATTCAATTTTAAAGTGAAAACGTTTACACACATTTTAGAAGGCTACAAAGTGGCGGATAAAATGAAGAAACATGGGGTTAATGCATCTACGTTCTCCGATTGGTGGGCGTATAAGGAAGAAGTTCGAGATGCGATCCCTTACAATGCGGCATTGCTACTTCAAGCAGGTGTTAATACAGCGATTAATTCAGACGATGCCGAAATGGCAAGACGACTGAATCAGGAGGCAGGAAAAACAGTGAAATACGGAAATGTACCTCAAGAAGAAGCATGGAAAATGGTCACGCTAAATCCAGCAAAAATGCTTCAAATCGAAAACAAAGTTGGAAGTATTGAAGTTGGAAAAGATGCCGATTTGGTGCTGTGGACGGATAATCCTTTAAGTGTGTATGCAACGGTGAATAAAACGTTTGTAGACGGAGTTCTTTATTTTGATGCGGATACGCAAGCTGCAAAAGATCAACGAGTGAAAGATGAGAAAAACCGAATTATACAAAAGATGTTGTATTCGGATGATGCGAAGAAAGGAAACACTCAAGAAGTGAAAAAAGAAGCGCCAGTTCTTTATCATTGCGATACATTGGAAGAAGAAGGACATTTACACGAACATTAATTATTAATTGAAATTTTATGAAACGATATATCAATAAAGTTTTGGGATTGTCCCTTTTGATTTCTGGTTGGATGTACGGGCAGCGTCCCGTTCCCGCTGTGAAACAAAGTCAGCCCATTGCGATTACAAACGCGACCCTTCATACCGCAACTGGTTCGGTGTTGCAAAACGCAACGATTATTTTTGATAAGGGAAAGATTGTAGGAATTAATGCGAATGTTCCTTCCAATGCAAAAGTGATTAATGCGTCAGGGAAACATGTGTATCCTGGATTTATTTTGGTGAACAACTCATTAGGTTTGGTAGAAATTGCTGCAACAAAAGCAACAGCGGATATCTATGAGTCCAACTCGATTGTTCCAGAAGTGCGCACGATGATTGCCTTTAATACAGACAGTCACGTAATTCCTACGGTTCGTACGAATGGCGTTTTGCTAGCGCAACCTGTTCTTGCAGGTGGTGTTTTTAGAGGGACATCTTCTATTATGAATCTAGATGCGTGGAATTGGGAAGATGCGGTTGTAGCCAAAGACAATGTTCTTCATTTGTCATGGCCGCAAGTACGTCGTTTTACGGATGAGAAACGAAATAAAGATTTTGCAGAAATGCGTGCTCGAAATTTAAATGAAATTAAATCCTTGTTTGTTCGCGCAAAATCGTATCAACCCAATTCAGGAACCAAGGATTATAAATTAGAAGCGATAAAACCAGCATTAACCGGTGATAAAACCGTTTTTGTTGATGTAACAACATCAAATGACGCAATTGAAGTGATCAAGTTTGCAAAAGATCACCAAATCAAGAAAGTGGTTTTATTGGGAGATGCCCAGTTAATAGGCGCTTTGGATGAAATTAAGAAAAGTGGTTTTCCGCTGATTGTTACCAATCCACATTCGTTGCCACCAAACGATTCTTCATCGCCAAGAATTCAATATGAATTTGCAAAAATGGTTGCTGATAAAGGAATTCTCCACGGTTTAGATTATTCGGCGAGAAAGGACTTTTCAGATTCTCGAAATCTTCCTTTTTTGGCAGGAACAACGGCAGCGTATGGTTTAGATAAAGAAAAAGCGTTGCAAAGTATTACCTTGAATCTTGCTAAAATGTTGGGCATTGATCAAAATTACGGAAGTTTGGAAGTAGGTAAAAGTGCGACTTTGTTTATTTCGGAAGGCGATGCGTTGGATCAGTTAACGAATCAAGTTACGCACGCTTTTATCGATGGTAGAGAGCTTGATTTGAGCAATCATCAGAAAGAATTATATCGCCGATATAAGGAGAAATATGATAAAAATCTGTAAAA
Organism: Bacteroidota bacterium; assembly: GCA_023423715.1. GTDB lineage: Bacteria > Bacteroidota > Bacteroidia > Flavobacteriales > Weeksellaceae > JAFAFC01. The sequence continues at coordinate 38,833 of JAFAFC010000005.1, read as the reverse complement.
TTAACAAAGGAGGCTCAAAATTTTTAGTAAAAATTTCCTATTTTAGACGTAAATTTCAATTACATGGAAAGACAAACACGAGTTTCGGTTTTCGAGAGTGATAGTCCGGCGGAGGTACAATTAATCAAGTCAAAATTGGATACTGCTGGAATTGAAAGTTTTACGCAAAATGGCTATATGACCTTTACGACAACGCCTACGGCAACCGTATTAAAGCTGCAAGTGAATCTTGTTGATGAGCCCAAAGCTTTTGATATTATTGATGCATATCTCCAGGAGTCGGATTTAGAATTAGGAAAAGAAAGAAACTAATTTTATTTTTTTGAAACAATCAGCCAAGGATTTTTTCTTTTGGCTGATTTTATATTAACTAACCATGAAAACAGAAGAAATTTATCAATTTTTAAGGAAGCATATCGGAGATTATTATGTATTCTCTGATGAAGAGTGGGAAGATATTTCCTCGTATTTCCACGTTAAAAAAGCAAAGAAACACGAATTTTTAATTGAGCAAGGTCAACATACACGCGATTCTTTTTTTATCGTTTCGGGTATTATTAAAGCTTATGAATTGGATGAGAATGGTAAAGAATACATCATCCAGTTTGCGAGAGAGAATTATTGGGTAGGTGATTTTGCCGCCATTATCTTAGGCCGAGCAGCCATTCTGAATATCGATTGTGTTGAAGATTGTGTTGTTTTGGTCCTTTCCGAGAAAGCCAAAAACGATTTATGTGCGAAATACATCGATTTTGCTAATTTTTTTTAGAAAGAAATTAGAACGAGGTTTTATTTATCTTCAGCATCGCATATTGTCGCAGATGAAAGATTCCGCTGAAGAGCGATACAATCAATTTTTACAAAAAAGTCCCGAACTCCTGCAACGAATTCCCAAAAAGATGCTCGCTGCTTATTTAGGGATTAGCAAAGAAACATTGAGTAGATTATAAATGAGAAAGTTCCAGTTTTGGAACTTTTTTTATGCTTTCTTAACAATCAAAAAAAATGGAAAATTCCTACCTTTACTTCATTAAAATTTAAAAAATATGTCAGAAACAGTAAAAGCATACGGAAATACATCAGCAACCGATTTATTAAAGCCTTTGGCTATTGAAAGACGTGATTTGCAACCTACGGATGTTGCTATTGATATCTTGTATTGCGGTGTTTGCCACAGTGATATTCATACCGCCCGTAGTGAGTGGGGACCCGCAAGATATCCCGTAGTTCCAGGTCATGAAATTATCGGGAAAGTGATTGCCGTAGGAAGTGAGGTTTCCCATTTTAAAGTGGGTGACGCGGTAGGTGTTGGTTGTATGGTTGATTCTTGCCAACATTGTTCTTCATGCGATGAAGGTTTGGAACAGTATTGTGAAAATGGAGCGACGTTTACCTATGGTGGAAAAGATTTGATATCGGGTGGACATACATTTGGTGGTTACTCCGAGAAAATTGTGGTCGATCAAAATTTTGTACTTCATATTCCGGATGGTTTGGATCTTTCAAAAGCAGCTCCGTTATTGTGCGCTGGGATTACAACATGGTCACCGTTGGTGCATTGGAATGTGAAAAAAGGCGATAAAATAGGGGTGATTGGTTTAGGAGGACTTGGCCATATGGGAATTAAGTTTGCGCACGCTATGGGTGCACATGTTGTGATGATTACGACCTCTCCCGAAAAAGGAAATGATGCGAAACTGTTAGGCGCTGATGAGGTGTTGATATCCAATGATGCTGAAGCTATGAAAGTACAAGCCAATACCTTTGATTTCTTGTTAAACACCATTCCAGTAGGGCATAACGTTGATCCGTATATCAGTTTGTTAAAGCGTGACCGAACGATGGTTTTAGTAGGTGCTATTGAGCCTTTAACGCATGTTAATAGTGCCGATTTGGTTCGCTTGCGTAAAAACCTTGCTGGTTCTATGATTGGTGGAATTAAAGAAACCCAGGAGATGCTTGATTTTTGTGGCGAACACAATGTTCTCCCAGAAGTGGAAATGATTTCAATGGAAACCATTAATGAAGCGTGGGATCGTGTTGTGAAGGCGGATGTGAAATATCGTTTCGTGATTGATATGCAATCGTTAAAAGAGAAGTAAGAAAGCGTCTCATTTTCTTATAATTATATAATATCCAGCAATATTGTTGGATATTTTTTTTGATTATTTTCAATAATTTAGGGGTGTTGCTTTTTTTGACATTTGTCAAAGGAAAGCCAATTCTTTCGTCGGAACTTTGTACTCACAAACAAACAACCTTTACTATGAAAGTAATTCGCACAACCTTCTTGGTGTCTGCCGCGCTTTTTTCGACAAGCGTGTTCGCTCAGACGGCACCTACGTTAAAAGAATTGGTGGACAGTGCCATGGTTCAGGATGCGAACCTTACTGACCAAGTCTTACAAAACAAACTTACCCAATTGGATGATGAAAAGCTGAAAGATGTTTTTCTTCCCAAACTAGATGTTTCGGGAAAAGTGGGGTATATGTACGGCGCTGGACATTTTAAAACTCCAGAAATGACGTTGCTTCCACCCATTGCAGGTGTCTTTCCAGGATTAAGTTTACCCGAATTATCCAATACGCTTAATGTTTCAGGGTTTTCCGCAGCATTAAATGCGGAAGCATCTATGGTTTTGTATTCAGGTGGAAAAGTGAAGTATCTGCAAGAAGCCAATCGTGAGAAAAGTCTATCCGAGCAGAAGCTAATGGACAAGTCTAAAGACGAAGTTATTACTGAAGTTTCTAAAGCCTACGATCAATTTGCGTTGATCGCTGAAACAAAGAATGTTTTAGATGAAGCCAAAAAACGTTTGGATATTAATAGAAAAACAGCGGATAAAGCTTTAGGTTACGGCTTAATTACACCGTACGATCATCGTAAAATAGAATTGGCTCAAGCGACTTTAGATTCCAAAATTGTGGAATATGAAGGAAAGAAACAATTACTCATCACGCATCTTCATTTGTTAACGGGAATTGATCGTGAGCGAATTCAAGTTATCCAACCCGAATTAAAACGTGTTGATTATTTAACCAAAGAATCCACAATTCTAAATAGAGCTGAAATTCAAGCCTTAGATCACGGAATTCGAGCTTCTGAATTTAAAATTAAAGCCGAAGAACGTTGGTGGGTTCCGAAAGTGCAAGCCTTAACGTCTTTGACGTATTTTGGATTGTACGATAATCATATTTCAACTTCCAAAGCATTGATTCCAGGAACCAGTACCAAGCTGAATTGGGATCCATCAGCCTTGCATATTGCGCCACTTTTTCAAGCTGGAGTAGGATTCAAATGGGATATTTTGGATGGTAACGAAGGAAAAACAGCTGTGGAAACGGCAAAGATTCAAAAGGAAATGTTGGAAAACAGAAAACGTGATGCCGAAAAGAAATTAAAACTAAATCTAGAAAATAATACCATCAACCTCAATATTGCAGAAGCGCAGATCGAGTTGAAAAGTAAGGCCCGAAGTATTGCAAAAAACGCTTTACAAAATGTGGAAAAAGAATTCCGCTACGGAACGAAAAAATCATCCGACCTCATCGATGCCGAAAATGATTTGGAAACCGCAGAATTGGAATACCAAACCGCTATTTTCAATCAACGTCGCAATGCTATCGAGTTAATGAAGTCCACTCAAAACTTGCAATTGGAAAAATTGTATTAAGTAAAAATTTAGTTCAAACAAACCTCAACAAACAACAAACAGAAAATGAAAACCTCTATATACACTTTAGTTTCTTTATTGATTTTAGGCTCTGCCGTTTCGTGTAAAGAAAAAGAAATGCACGATTCTATCGTCGGAAAAACCAAGAAAGAAGTTATTTCGTTCGCACCGAAAGTGACGGGGCGTATTCTTGAGATTTATGTCGAAGAAGGGCAAACCGTGAAAGTCGGCGATACCTTAGCCAAAATTGATGTACCCGAAGTTTCTGCAAAAATTGCTCAAGCTCAAGGTGCAACCGAAGCAGCGAAAATGCAAGCGCAAATGGCTAAAAATGGAGCCACTGCCGATCAATTAAGACAACTTAATGCAAAACAAAAAGGATTGCAAGAACAATATTCGTACGCAAGAAAATCGTATCAACGTGCTCAAAATATGTATCGTGACAGTTTGATGTCGCCACAAAGTTACGATGAGGTTTTTGCGAAATACCAAGGAGCGAAAGCCCAATTGGATGCGGTAAATGCGGAATTGCATGATGTACAATCAGGAACCCGTTATGAGAAAATTGGTATGGCCGAAGGACAAGCCAATCAAGCAATGGGTGCGTTGCAAGAAGCTCGTGTTGCGTATTCAGAACGGTATGTGATTGCCACTAACGACATGGAGATAGAGACGATTTCGCTTCGTAAAGGTGAATTGGCAACGGCTGGTTTTGCTTTATTCAATGGGTATGTTCCGCAATCAACCTATTTTAGATTTACGATTCCTGAAAGTAAGATTTCAAAATACCAAAAAGGAATGGATATTATGATGAAAACGGTCTATGGTGATGTGAAATTTAAAGGAAAGATTGTTTCTATCAAGCAATTAACGAAGTATGCCGATATTACGACGGCTTTCCCAGATTACAATCCTGAGGATGCGGTGTACGAAATCAAAGTTATCCCGACAGAATCTCAGGATGTTGCTAAACTTTTGGTGAATTCGGGTGTGATGGTTGTTGAACACTAAAAACGTTGGTATGAAAGATTTTTTCACTTTACTCAAACGGGAGTTTAAACTGTTTTTTTCGAATACCACGTTGTTGTCGGTTTTCTTTTTGGCACCCATTGTCTATGCATTGCTTATTGGGGCAACTTACAAACAGGGGAAAGTAACGGATATTCCCGTGATTTTGGTTAACAACGATCAAACCCCGACATCGCAACAATTGGTGGATATGTTGGAAGATAATAGCAGTATCAAGATTTTAAAATACGCTCAGGAACCTGCCAATCTTAAAGATGAGGTTATCAAAACGGAAGCTGCTGCGGTGGTCATTATCCCGGATCGTTTTGAAGCGATGATGCTTCAACAAAAATATCCGGAAGTCAATGTCTATGTGAATACGGCTAATGTTTTAACAGCCAATTTTGCTACCAAGGCTTTGCAATTGACTTTAGGAACGTTTTCTGCGGGAGCCGAAATGAAAGGTTTGCAGAAAAAAGGAATGAACGCGGAACAAGCGGCAACGAAATATGAGCCTTTCAAAGCGAATTATATTACGATGTTTAATACGACGAGTAATTATTTGATTTTTATGTGGCCGGGAATGATGGCGGTGGTTTTGCAGCAAGTTATTCTTTTGGCGATGGCAGTTTCGTTTTCGGAAGAGTTTAAGCGTGCCTCATTTATCCGTGAATATTCGGGGAAAGAACGCTATACAATCCTGATTATGCTCATTAAATGTTTACCTATTTGGCTCTTGTCAATTATCAATGTTTTGATGTTTTATGCGGTGAGCAAATACTTTATGATTCCTGCGCCGGACAACCTTTCGCAGTTTTTTATAGGAACATTTTTATTTGTTTTGGCATGCACCAATTTGGGTGTTTTGGTCAGCATTTTAATTCCGAATGCATTAAAAGCTACTCAAATATTAATGGTGATTGCGTCGCCCGCTTTTATTATTAGTGGTTTTACGTGGCCACGCTATGCGATGCCGCCTTTTATTGAAGGTTTAACGAATATTATTCCGCTTACGCCGTATCTCGAAACGTTGAAGATTATGTTGATTCAAAATGGATCATCGTATTTAAATCAGCCGTATATAAATCATTTGTTGATTATGGCTTTAGTGTATTTCGTGTTAGGCTGGATTGCATTAAAATTAAAAATAGGATTTCTCTTCAAGAGATTCTCAAAAAATAAAGAGGTTGAAATTCAGGAAACATCAACCGATGTTCCTGAGTAATACTTTTTTAAGTTCTGTTTGTTTGTAAGAATTTCCCACCTGTGTGGGAAATTCTTTTTTTTACGTTATTTTTACGTGAAATTCATGTGTTTATGACCACCTTTTTAGAGACCGTTTCCGATTTTTTTCCTTCCGATGAGGTTATTCTTTCGTTTTTTGAAAATGAAACCGAGTCTGTAGAAGTTAAAAAGGGCGAACTCATCAGCACGCATGATAGTTTGAATCGCAATGTTTATTTTGTAGAAAAGGGTTTAGTTCGCTCTTTTTATTACGAAGGTGGAAAAGACATCACGACCAATTTTTATTCAGAAGGAAGACTTTTTGCCAATATTGATACGCTCTTTGATGAGAAACCGACCAAATATACCATTGAAGCCATTGAAGATACAAAAATTGCATTTTGCAATTATCTGAAATTAGAGAAATTGTGTGACCAATCCCTTTCGGCGGCCAATTTTAGTCGGTATATATTAGGGAAACTGATGACGCAAATGGCAGATCGTATTGCGTCATTACAATATATGACCGCTAAGGAAAAATACGCCAAATTGATGGAAGAGCACCCTGATATTATTTTACGCGCTCCGCTTGGTATGATTGCGACGTATTTAGGCATTTCTCAAGAAACATTAAGTAGAATTAGAAGCAGCATTTAAACCTATGGAAAAAACCCACTACCACTTACGAAAAGCAGATGCAAAAGATGCAGCCGCTATTTGGGAACTCTTGCAAGCCGCCATTTTAAGGAGGAAAAACGATGGAAGTTCGCAATGGCAGGACGGCTATCCCAATCCCGATACCGTAGCTCAAGATATCGAAAAGGAGATCGGTTATGTGCTAGTTGAGGATGAGGAGGTTTTAGGATATGCCGCGGTTCTTAAAAATGATGAACCCGCATATGAAGCCATTGAGGGGACGTGGCTCACCCATGGTGATTTTCTCGTTGTTCATCGTGTTGCTATTTCGGAGAAGGCTGTTGGAAAAGGTTTGGCTCAGAAGCTTTTTTTGAAAATTGAAGATTTAGCAAAAACCCTAAATGTACCGAGTATTAAGGTAGACACCAACTTCGATAATCTGGCGATGCTTCACATTTTGAAGAAGCTGAACTACACCTATTGTGGAGAAGTTCATTTTCGAGGTTCCGCACGAAAAGCGTTCGAAAAAGTATTAAACAATACGGTGTAAATTGCGCTGCAAAGCTTGATTTTATTGGTTTTGCAAAGTTAAATATTTATTAAACTTCCATTTTGGTTCGGTTGGTTCCGAACTAATTTTTTACTTTTGCAGCTAAAATTTTTAAGAATTGAATTCAAAACACAAATTTCAAATCGACGAAGCCATCTTTTGCAAGATGGTTCGGTTGTATGGAAAAACATTCAATCTTCCGCCATTGGCAGCAAAAATCTATGGGTACCTGATTTTTGATTTTAAGCGAGAAGGTCTTTCATTTGACGAAATCGTGACGATTTTCTCTGCAAGTAAAAGTTCGGTTTCCACCAGCTTATGCTTGTTGTTAAGTAACAATTTGATTATTGATTTTAATAAAGTGAATGATCGAAAGCGCTACTTTTCCATGAATGAGAATTTTATGAAACTCCGCTTTGTGGAAATTGTTGATCGTTTGAAGGAAGAAATTGACATTATAGAAGGCTTGGAAGAATTTGACAAGAAAAAATCGGATCAGTTATCCGTTCGATCGCAAGCCTATAAGTCGTTATTAAGGAAAAATATAAAAAATATAGAAGAATCTTTAAGCAAATTTTAAATATGAGAAATAGATTATGGATACTGTCTTTTGCAGCACTTTCATTAGCTTCTTGTAAGAAAGAAGAAATGAGAAAAGACGGACCAAAACCAGCCCCAGTCGTTACGGCGGAAGTAAAAAACTTAACGGGTTACCAAGAGTTTCCTGCTTCCATCCAAGGAATTGTCAATAACGATGTTCGTGCAAAAATCCAAGGCTATATTACCCAAGTTTTGGTGGATGAAGGTCAGTATGTATCCAAAGGACAACCTCTTTTTCGTTTGGAGACCAATATGTTAAATGAAAATGCCGATGCTGCACGTTCAGGTATTACAGCGGCTCAAGCCAATGTACAAGCCTCTCGAGCAGCTGTAAGTGCTGCAAAAGTGGAAGTGGATAAACTTCGACCGCTTGTTGCGAAGAACATCATTAGTTCGGTACAGCTGCAAACTGCAGAAGCTAATTTGGCTCTTGCTAATGCTCAATTAGCGCAAGCCGTAGCATCGCAACAACAAGCGACAGCAACCTACAAAGGCGTACAAGCAAATATTGATTATTCCGTTATTAGAGCGCCTATTTCTGGAGTTGTGGGAAGACTTCCTTTGAAAGTGGGAAGTTTAGTTGGCCCAACCGATCAAGTTCCTTTAACCACCATTTCGGATACGAGAGAGGTGTACGCGTATTTCTCTATGAATGAAAAAGAGTATTTAAATTTCTTAGAAAAATCCTATGGAGCAACAGTTCCCGAAAAATTGAGAAACATGCCTATGGTTGAATTGGCTTTGGCTAATGGAAGTACGTATGGCGAAAAAGGGAGAATAGAAGCGGTGACGGGTCAAGTTGATGCCAATACAGGAACGATTCAGTTCCGTGCCGGTTTCCCGAATGCCTCCAAATTGTTAACCAACGGAAACAGTGGAACGGTAAAATTACCCATCGATTATAGCAATGCTGTTGTTGTTCCTGAAAGTGCGACGTACGAGCAGCAAGGGATTGTTTACGTTTATAAAGTAGGAGCTGATAAAAAGGTGAAGAATACGATTGTTCAGGTAAAAGACCGCGTGGATAATATGGCGATTATTAGTTCTGGTGTCCAAAAAGGTGAAAAAGTAGTTGCCTTAGGTGTAAACACGCTAAAAGATGGTCTAGAAATTATTCCGAAGCCTATTAAGATGGATAGTTTGGTACAAACCGTAAAACCTATTTTCTAATGATTAAACAGTTTATAAACAGGCCGGTACTATCCACCGTAATTTCCATTATCATTGTGATATTGGGAATCTTGGGGTTGATGGCGCTTCCGGTGACTCAATATCCAGATATTGCTCCGCCTACGGTGAGTGTATCTGCAAACTATACTGGTGCGAATGCTGAAACCGTCATGAAATCTGTCGTTGTTCCTTTGGAAGAGCAGATTAACGGGGTAGAAGGGATGGACTACATTACCTCTTCAGCAACCAATGATGGTTCGGCACAGATTCAGATTTTCTTTAAGCAAGGAGTTGATCCTGATATTGCTGCGGTAAACGTTCAGAACCGTGTTAACCGTGCTTCGCCTTTGTTACCAAGTGAAGTAACACGTTCGGGAGTTGTAACGCAAAAGCAGCAAACCAGTGCTTTGATGTATATGTCGTTCTATTCGGAGAACCCGAAACTGAATGATACCTACCTTCAAAACTACATGAACATCAACGTTGTTCCGGCTATTAAAAGGATTAACGGAGTTGGGGATGCCAATGTTATGGGAGGGAAAACCTATTCCATGCGAGTTTGGTTGGATCCTGTCAAGATGGCTTCGTATGGTTTGGAGCCAACGGATGTAACGGGTGCTATTGCTGCTCAATCAAGAGAAGCTGCGGCTGGATCATTAGGTCAGAATTCTGGGAACTCGTTTGAATATACCATTAAGTATGTTGGTAAATTTAATACCGAAGAGCAATACGATAATATTGTTATCAAAGCTTTAGGAAACGGCCAGAACTTGATGTTGAAGGACGTTGCCCGAGTAGAATTGGCGGCACTATCCTACACAGGAAAAGCGGAAAATGGAAATAACCCGGCGGTAAGTATGGGGATTTTCCAGACGCCAGGGTCTAATGCTCAAGAGATTATTCAAAATATTAAAGCCTATTTGGAAACCGCTCAAAAAGACTTTCCAGAAGGAATTAAATATACCATTAACTTTGACACCAATGAATTCTTAGAAGCGTCTATTGACAAGGTAATCCATACACTTATTGAGGCATTTCTTTTAGTATTTATCGTGGTTTATATCTTCTTGCAAGATTTCCGTTCAACGTTGATTCCTGCCATTGCGGTTCCGGTTTCTATTGTGGGTGCGTTCTTCTTCTTGAATTTGTTAGGATATTCCTTAAACTTATTGACGCTATTTGCTTTGGTACTGGCCATTGGTATTGTGGTGGATGACGCGATTGTCGTCGTCGAGGCCGTCCATGCCAAACTTGAGCAAGGAGTTGATAATGCGAAAAAAGCAACTGTAGATGCAATGAGCGAAATTACAGGAGCTATTATCTCGATTACCCTTGTTATGGCGGCTGTATTTATTCCGGTAACCTTTATCAAAGGACCTACGGGGGTTTTCTATCAGCAGTTTGGTATTACGCTTATCGTGGCGATTTTAATTTCTGCGGTTAATGCCTTAACGTTAAGTCCCGTTTTATGTGCTTTATTATTAAAGCCAGGACATCACGATAAAGCCTATGAAGATAAAAACTTCATCGGAAAATTCTTCCATAAATTCAACGTTGCTTTCAATACAGGAACGGAAAGATATGGACGTGCATTTGTCTTTTTAATCCGTCATAAGTGGGTTACAGGCGCTATTTTCCTTGTGACTTTCGGAATTTTATTCTGGGCGAATGCTTCCATGAAAAAAGGATTTGTACCTACGGAAGACCGAGGGATTTTATTTACGAACGTTGAATTGCCTGCGGGTGCTTCTATGGAACGTACGTATGCCGTTTTGAAAGAAATGCAACAAAAAGCCTTGAAAATTCCAGGTGTTAAAAACGTAACGATTTCATCTGGTCGAGGTTTCTTTGCTGGAGTAGGAAGTAACAACGGTTTGGCGTTTATCCGATTGGAAGATTTTGACAAACGTGATAGCGATGATGAAAGTGTTGAAATGATTACGAAAAAGTTGTTTGGAATTGCTGCGACCATTCCGGATGCGAAAATCGTTTTCTTCCAACCGCCTTCAGTACCAGGATTTGGTGCGAATGCAGGTTTTGAATTTGTTCTTTTGGATAAAGCGGGTGGCGAATACAAAGATTTGGATCAAACCACGCAAGGCTTTTTAGGTCAGTTGATGCAACGTCCGGAAATTGAATATGCGCAAACGTCGTTTAACACGAAATATCCGATGTATCAAATGTCTATTAATGTTCCTTTAGCAGAACAATCTGGGGTTTCGGTTTCGGATATCCTTTCGACGATGCAAGGATATATTGGAGGAACGTATACAGCGGATTTCACGAAATACGGAAAGCAGTTTCGAGTGATGGTACAAGCGTTACCCGAATTCAGACAAAATTCTGCCGCCTTGAACTCGATGTTTGTTCGCTCAAAATCGGGTGAGATGACGCCTATTTCACAATACGTAACATTGGAAAGAGCGTATGGCCCACAGAGTGTGAACCGTTATAACTTGTTCTCCTCTGTAAAAATTTCGGGTGCGAATGCGCAAGGATACAGTACCGGGGATGCCATTACGGCGATCCAAGAAGTTGCTGCTAGTTCACTTGGTGGAAATTATGATATTGAATTTACTGGACTTTCTCGTGAGGAATTGAATTCAGGGTCTCAAACCTTGGTGATTTTTGCTTTGAGTTTGGTTTTCGTTTACTTCATTTTATCGGCGCAGTATGAAAGTTACATTTTACCATTAACGGTCATTGTTTCATTACCGCTAGGGGTTATGGGAGCGTATTTGAGTCAGAAATTATTTGGCTTAGAAAACAACATTTTCTTCCAAATCGCCCTCATCATGCTCGTGGGCTTACTCGCGAAAAATGCCATCTTGATTGTGGAATTTGCGGTGCAGAGAAGACATCATGGCGAAACCATCGTGATGTCGGCTATTAACGCAGCGAAGGCTCGTTTACGACCGATTTTGATGACGTCCTTTGCCTTTATCTTTGGTTTGATGCCGTTGGTTTTCGCATCAGGAATTGGTGCCGTTGGTAACCGATCTATTGCAACAGGAGCGGCATTTGGATTGTTAATAGGTACGTTCTTAGGATTGTTGGTAATCCCAATTTTGTACATTATTTTCCAATCCCTTCAAGAGAAAATCGTTCCATTGAAAAAAGAAGAAGTGAATCTTTCCGAATAGTAAAATAGGGTAGAATTATGAAAAATTTTAAAATAAAATATTCGCTTTACGTTGGAGGAATGGCTTTATTGCTTACTTCATGTATGGCGAGACAACAATACGAAAGGCCTACCGATGTGGTGGATGAAAAACTTTTCCGCACAGACCAGATTGCTGGTGACAGTATTGGATTGGGAGGGATTTCATGGCGTGAGGTTTTTACCGATGCGACTTTGCAAGGTCATATTTCTAAAGCTTTAGAAAACAACTTGGATATTCGTACGGCATTGCAGAATATTGAAGCTGCTGATGCTTATCTAAAACAAGCCAAAGCTGCGTACCAGCCGACCTTGTCAGTTGGTCCAGGATATACGTTCAGTACCTCTTCTTTGAATACCCAAATGGGGCAAATCATTGGAGAAAGACGGTATATCAACCAATTTGATTTAACAGCCAGTATTGGTTGGGAAGCCGATATTTGGGGTAAAATGAAAGCGCAAGAACGTGCGCAATTGGCTACGTATTTGGGAAGCGTTTCCACGCATCAACAGGTGAAAAGCAGTTTGGTTGCCGCTTTAGCAACCGCTTATTATCAATTGTTGGCGTACGATGAGCAAAAGAAAATCATTACTGAAACAATTGCTCTTCGTAATAAGAATTTGGAAACCACCAAAGCCTTAAAAGAAGCGGGAACCTTAACGGAAGTTGCCGTACAGCAAAGTCAGGCCTTAGTGTACAATGCCGAAGCTTCTTTAATTAGTCTTGGTGTGCAAATGGAACTTTTAGAAAATACCATTTCGTTATTGAAAGGCGAGCCCGGAACTTCGATTGCCCGAACCACATTGGCTAGTCAGCAACCCATGTCAAGACCCGAATTAGGCTATGCCTCTTCGCTATTGGCTAATAGACCCGATGTTCAAAGAGCTGAATTTGATTTGATGAACGCTTTTGAAATGACCAATGCAGCTAAAGCTCAGTTTTATCCGCAGTTGCGATTGACGAGTTCTGCTGGACTTCAGTCGGTGGATATTGATCACTTATTCAGTGCCAAATCGTTGTTTGCGAATGTGGTGGCTGGTTTGGCTCAACCTATTCTGAATAAACGTCAGATTCAAACGAATTATGATGTCAGTTTAATCAACAAAGAAAAAGCGTATTTAAACTTCCGTAAAACGGTATTAACAGCAGGGAAGGAGGTTTCTGATGCGTTGAAAATTTTCAATTCTCAAGATCAATTCATTGATTTGAAAGAAAAGGAATTGGATGCGTATTCTAAAGCTGCAGGATTTTCACAGGATTTAGTGAACTACGGGATGGCCAACTTCCTAGAAGTTCTTAATGCTGATGTTAACCGCCTGAATGCTGAGTTGAATATCGCTAATGCAAAATACACAAAACTTCAATCCGGTGTCGAGTTGTATCGTGCACTAGGTGGTGGATGGAAATAGGATTCCAAAAACCTATGATTTTTAAAACAAGCCTTCGGGCTTGTTTTTTTGTGCTGTATTTTGTGCATTTCGAAAAAAAACCTATCATTGCAGAACCGAATTGGGGAATTAGCTCATCTGGCTAGAGCGTTAGACTGGCAGTCTAAAGGTGACGGGTTCGATCCCCGTATTCTCCACCATTGAATTTCAAACACTTGCAGTATTGTAGGTGTTTTTTTGTTTGGTTCAAGTACAACAAAAGTACAACAAACTTGTTGACTCAAAGATAGTTATTGTTTTCAATTGATTGCAATTATTTGTATTTTTAAAACAAATAAATACTCTTGAAATGGAACATATTTTTTTGAATTACTGTAAGTTTATTATTGACTTTGTAAATTATATTCAAAATCAAAAGACGAAATTTCAAAATTCAAAGTTCTTTTTGATTTGCTCTCTAATCATTATTCCGTCAACATTTTTCTATTTTACGTATATATTTTACGAAGGTTCTATACTAGCTGGAACTTTATTTTTGGTTTTAGCGGTTTTAATTCAATCTATTTTGATTCCTCCAATTTACTGTCACGTAGTTGGTAAAGATTTTTTTCAAATATTAAAGAAAAAATTTGAATCGAAAGCAATAGTTAATTTTGAAATTAATAAAATGAAGATAGAAGCTTTCGTGGAAAAACCAACTAATGTTTCTTCTGAAATTTTAAAACTCTTGTATATGATTTTAAAAGATTCTCATGCATTCGACATTACTAAACTATCATATGAAGATCAATTAAAGTATGAGGATAAATTTACTTTAGAATATTTAGAATATTTTATTAATTGTACATTAAATAAAATTCCTTGTGAGCTATTTTTAACATTGCCTCAGAATAAAGTAGCTTATTTATTATTTGAAGTAATAAAACCTGTTTTGGATCAGAATGTAAAAGATTTTTCCGAAAGAGTATATTACTACAAAAGTAAAGGATTTTTAAAGATCAATTATGACGGTACAACTTCAGCTACTAAAAAAAGAGAAATTAAATCAATAGCACCAAAAATTGATGAATTAAAAAAGTTATGTTATAAAAAAAATTAGTTATGCTGCGCAATTTCTTTTAAGCGTAACTGATTTCATAGTTGTTATTTCGTGTTAATTTAAAATTAAGACAATGACACAATTACAATTCCAACAAGAATTAAATGAGCTTAAGAAATTGCTAAAAGACAATTTCATAAACTCTAAACCTGTTCTTTCCGCATCAGAAACAGCAACTTACTTAAATATAAGTTATAGTAGACTAACTAAGTTAACATCTTCTATGTTAATACCATTTTATAAGCCAACAAATGGAATACTTTTCTTCTTCCGTGAGGAACTTCATTCTTGGATTAAAGAAAGTAAGGTATATAATGACGATGATGTTGATAAACTTTTAAAGCAGCATTACAAAAACAAAAAAGCATAACTGCCTTCACTCAGTTATGCTTTAAATTTCTTGTTTCACTTGGAAATCCTATGGCAAATATATGACAATTTGTTTAGGATTTCCGTAATAATCAATTTTTTATGGAAACTAATATGCAGTTGTATCAAACAGGTACAACTTCAAAAACTATATATGATAGAACCATACTTTATTTATCTGAAAAGTATGATTTGCGATTCAATACAATTTCACTTGAACTCGAAATAAGAGTTAAGAATGGTTTTAATTTTTGGTCAGGACTCAATATTAATTCTTTACTAATTGAGTTGGTTCAGGCAGGGATTGAAATCTCGATGAGCAAATTAGAAATTTTAGTAAAAAGTCATCTGATAGAGCAATATAATCCTTTGAAGGAATATTTTGTAAATCTTCCGAAATGGGATGAAGTTGATCACATTGCAAAATTGTGTAGTTATCTAAAAACCAATGATGATAAAGCATTTTGTTATCACTTTGAAAAATGGATTACAAGAGCTGTAGTATGTGCTTTAAAAGACGATTATGTAAACAAACAATGCTTTGTACTTACTTCTGGTCAAAATACGGGGAAATCCTATTTTTTAAGATTTCTTATTCCCAAAAGTCTTGAGGCATATTATACCGAAAACCTCTCTGTGGATAAGGATGGTATAATTGCAATCTGTAAAAACCTTCTCTGTAACCTCGATGAACTAGCTGTTTTATCAAAATCAGATGTGAATACGCTAAAATCATTTATCTCTAAGAACAGTGCAAACGTACGTCTACCTTATGCAAGAAAAGCAGAGTTTTTGCAACGCATTTGCTCTTTCGTAGGTTCTACGAACAGGTTGGACTTTTTAACGGACGAAACAGGGAGCGTAAGATGGCTAATTTTTGATGTACTTAAGATTGACTTTAATTACTCAAGTAAAATTGATATTAATAAAGTTTGGGCGCAGGCTTTCTATAATGCTTTTGAAAGAAAAAATTATAATCCTGAGCTTACTGCCCAGGATGTAATTGAAAATGAAATAAGAAATGAATGTTACAGAGAAATTAGTATTGAGGAGGAAGTTGCACTTGAACATTTTGAAAATGGGAAATCTCAAAGTGATTTTTTAACTCCGTCGGATATTAAGTTAGCAATGGAAAATGCTCTAGGGTTAAAGCTTAATAGAGTAAACATCGGAAAAGCTTTAACTAAGTTAAAGTATCAAAGAATTAAGCATCCGAAAAGACAAGTTTATGGTTATGTCATTCGCCGTAAAACATGAATTAAATAATAAATCCTCTTACCTAACTTACCTAATTACCTAAAGTTTGTAATTAATTGAAAATCAATATTATTTTTAGGTAACTGATTTTATTTTTTAGGTAAGTAAACTTACCTATTTGATGAATTCACAGGTAAGAGGTAACTTAAAGGTAAGTGCATAAATACGCCTTAACATATTGACTATTAATACTATGGTAAGTAGGTAAGTGAAATCCAAAAATTAGTATAAAACACACAGAAAAATGAGTATAAATTGTAAAAAAGCGAATCTAATTTCGATCAAAGAAATACTAGAAAGTTTTTCTCTTTTCCCAAGCAAAGAGAACTCTAAAACAGCATTTTATTTTGCACTCGATAGAGAAGAAAAAACGCCCAGTTTATCGGTAAACTATATCAAGCAAACTGCTTTTGATTTTGGAACTGGAAAGAAGTATGATAATGTTTCACTAGTGCAGGCGATCAAAAAGTGTAATGTTTCTGAATCGTTAGAGTATTTAAGTCGATTCAGTATTGTAGAACCAAATTCTCAAAAACAAGCAAAAACAGGTGCTTTAAAATATGAGATTCTAAAAATTGACAATGTAACCCATCCAGCTTTAAGAGAATATCTAAAAGCACGAAAATTGGAAAGCCAAGTGAGTTTGTTAAGAGAGATTCATTATAAAAGCAATGATAGAATCTTCTTTGGTGTTGGATTTAAGAATGATTCAGACGGTTATGAGTTTGCTAATAAATTTCAAAAGCAATGTTTGCTGAAGAAGGATATTACTTGGCTTCAAAGCAATAACTCTTCTGTTCAAATCTTCGAATCGTGGTCAGATTTTCTATCCTTTAATGTTATTTTTCCTACACATAAAAATACGGATTACCTTATTTTAAACTCAATTTCTATGACTTTCAAGTGTAAAAACATCTTATCAAAATATGAGGTGGTAAATACTTTTTTGGACAATGATGATGGAGGTAATAATGCGACAAATGAAATACAATCTTATCACAAAAATGTTGAAGATCATAGATTACTATATCAACATTATAAGGATTTAAATGACTTCCTAAAACACAAAGTATAACATAATAATTAAGCAAGATGTGTCTTTGTGGCCCCAAATTTTGCAAATTTTGATTCCCAAAGACCATCTTGCTTTTACTCCCGAAGGTCGCAAAAGGTTATCGCTTTCAGCGATGAATTATTAAAATGTATTCTATGAAAAATGAAATAATTAAGTTCCGAGTTTCAAAAATTGAGAAGAGAATTATTGAAAAAAAATCAGAGAGAGCAGGTCTTTCGGTATCTGAATTTATACGAAGATTAACTTTTGAAAAAGAACTAAAAGCAAAGTTGACCCCGGAAGAAATTGAATGCTATCTTTTATTAACAAAGTATGGAGATAATTTTAGACGGATAAAAAATTTGTTTAGTAAAGGAGATATGACCGCAATGAAAATTGAAACCCTTGAAGCTGTAAAGTTGATCAAAGGACATCTTAAAAAGTTCAAGTAAATTTTATAGTCGGAAAAAAATAAAAATATGATAGGCTTAGGACAGGCATGCCAAGGGGGGACTGCACTTGCAAATTATGTGATGAAAGATGAAAAAGGATACGAACTATGTCGTAATAACCTATGCGGTGAACGCCCAACTGAAATTCTTCAAGAAATGAAGATTATTCAAAATCTAAATCAGAATGCACAAAATAAAACCTTTTCATTGGTTTTGTCACCAGATAAAGAAGAAGGAAAAAAACTTTCAAATGAAGAATTGCGAAAAATAACAAAGGATTTCATGAGAAAATTAGGAATTGATCCCGATAAACAGCAGTATGTTGCCTTTGTTCATACGGAAAGACAACATAAGCATATTCACATTATTGCAAATCGCGTTCAGGACAATGGAAAACTTATACCTGATAATTATATAGGAAAGCAAGCCCAATGGGCAGCTCATGAAGTAGCGAAAGAAAACAACTTGATTTCTGCAAAGGAAGTTATGATTTCGAAAATTCAATCCATCGAAAAACAAACGGATTTAGATAGAAATGTCAAAAATGAAATTCTTAAAAAGCATGATTTTGTAATGAAGCAAAACCCAGAATCGATGGAAGTCTATATGAGGAAAATGGAAAAATTAAATATCAAAGTTGTTCCGACAATCAATAAACAAGGACAGGTACAAGGACATCGAATGATCGATTTAGCAACGGGAAAGGATTTCAAAGCAAGTGAAATCCATCGAAAAATGGGTTTGAAAAATATTATGGAGAAGGGCATACCATTTAAAAATCCTAAAATCGCACTTACGAAACCGTTAGAGATTGCTCAAAATTTCGCAGTAAAATTAGCATCAAAAATTGCAGTTCAAATTGTTAAACAAGTCTTATCTCAAGGAATGGGATATTAAAAATAGAATATGAAAGCAACACCAAAATTACAAGATACTTTAGAGGTTTTTGTAGACCAAATTGAAGATTTGAAAGGATCAATTAGTCAATCTAAAGCGGTAGCCATGTTTTTAACCAAAAGAATTGAAGAGCTCAAAATGGTTAAAATAGAACCAGATTTAAAGCAATTCAATGATTCTAAAAACAAATTAGTTTCCGATTTTGAACAAGAAACTTTGCGAGTTGAAAACTTATTGGAACAAAATTATTTGAAACTAGAAGAGTTACAGAAGAGAAGAAACTCTTCTTTTTCGAGTTACCCTTTATATCTGCTAATTGCTTTTTTCATAGCTGCTGCTGGGATATATTTTGGTATAACTATTCAGCAATCGAAATCTCAATTGCAAAATGAGTTCAATGCAACCAAATCATATAATAGTTCTCTAGAGCAATACATCAAAGAGTCCAAACAGATTGATAAATACAATAAATGGATGGAAAAGAATGAGAAAAAATAATTACTCTTATTCTACTTCTTCAAAGTTCTGATAAACGATATTTATCACTTTATTATATTCATATTCACCAACATATCGATCAATTAATGCTTCATATTGCTGTTTCGAAATAGTCGTGGCTTTATGAGAAATATGGTTGAAAATATCAAAAAACTGCATGCATAAATAGGATTTAATTTCATCAGGCAAAATGCCACCCCAAATTAGATCTGTCATAATTTCACCATCTCTTTTTTGTGGATCAAACTTAGTATTTAGCTTAACTCCGTCAAACATTCCGAAAATATTTGTTATTATTCTAAAATTGCTAAAACCGTAGCAATTCATTAAATTAACAGAATCGAGTTTACTTATTTTTTTTCGATATTGTGCCAGTATTTGGCCATAGAAATGACTAATAGCATCATTTCTTTCTTCTCCAGTGAGACTTTGTAAAAAACTAAAGAAATTTAACAAGACCTGATGAATTTTGATTTCACCGTTACTTTTTGAGAAATTAGGATTCCTAAGGGTTCCAAATAAAGTTAGATTAATGAATTTTTTAAGAACTAAATGGTAATCTTCAGTTTTTTGCTCGGTAATGTCTTTCATACAAATTGAGTGAAATACCAGTCCCTATATTTCTATTTTAAATGAAAAAGCGTGGAACTGAAGCCAATCCGTGCAAGAGGTACTGCGAAGAACCCACAACCAGATAGAAACTTACAGCCCACGCCATATCATGACATGGGCGTAAGCCTATCGAATTTTGGTTGTTAAGAAGATTCGCAGTTTTCTTGCACCAATACGATAGCTTACGCTTTACGTTGATTTTTATTTTCTAAAGCAAAGATAATAATTGCTTTTATATTGTAATAGAGGTTTAAATAATGTTTTTTAATTGTAAATAATATAGCTATTTTAGTGAAGTTATTCTGATTAAATGCGATTATGGACAAAATGTGGAAATATTTTATAGTTATTATTGTAAATGTTGGTGGGTTGAATTCTTTATATTACTCACAAGCATATGATTATAAAAAAGAAGTGACTACTGATGTTGTCTATAAAAACGCTATTAAGTTACAAGATGAGGGTCGTTATTTAGAATCAATTGAGCTTTTTGAAAAAAGTTATGTAGGTTATAGTAAACTTAATTTATATAAAAATATGGGAGATTGCAATAGTTATATTGCAATCTCCTATTCATATTTAGGTAACTATGAAAAAGCCCTATTTTATTTTAATAAAAGTGAAGCAAATTATAAGAAAAGCGGATATATAAAAGGAGTATCATCAGTGAAGAATAATATTGGAGGCATATATTTTTCGCAAGGAAAATATGCGGATGCTTTAGATTCTTTTTCAGAGGTTCTAAGTTATGCAGAGAAAGCAAAAGATTTAGTACTTGTTGCGACTACTACACAGAATATTGGAAATATTTATAATCAACTTGAGGACTATAAACACGCATTAATATATTTTGACAAATCAATTAAGCTTTTCAATCAATTAGAAATAAATGATGGTATTATTAAAAATTTAGCTGCAAGAGCTACGATTTTTATTAAACAAAAAAAATTTAGTCTTGCTGAGGAGAGTCTTAATAAAGCATTCGAAATAGGTGATACCTTAAATAATACTCAAATATTAATGGAGCTTTCTTCTAGTAAAGCAGTCCTATTGTATGAAATGGGTAAATATGAAGTAGCTTTACTTGAAAGTAAAAGAACTTTAGACTATGCTAAACAATTAAAAAGCAAACAATATTTGTCTGAATCGAGAATTGGATTAGGCAAAATATATTTATTGCAAAATGAAACTAATTTATCAATTTCTGAATGCTATGAAGGGTTAAAATTTGCGCAGCAAATAGGTTCTATTTCTCTTCAGAAAGAAGCCTGTGATTGTTTATACAAAGGCTATAAAAAAATTAATAAGGATAATTTAGCATTAAACTATTACGAAAAATTTAATTTATTTGAAGATAGTTTGCAATCCAAAGAAATTTCAAATCGTGTTTTAGGAATGGAGTTTCAAAAACGAAAACTATTAGATAGTATAAGGTATGTGAAGAAAGAACATACCATTCAACTAAAACACAAAGAAGAAGTTCAAGAGAAGGAGAGTCAGAAAAAGTACATTTTAGGAGCATCAGGTTTGGTTTTGCTTCTGGCGGGTGGACTGTATAGTAGGCTAAGGTTTGTTAAAAAAACGAGCAAAGAAATCCAAATTGAAAAAGATAAGTCCGATCAATTGCTTCTCAATATCCTGCCAGAGGAAGTTGCTAATGAATTAAAAGCGAAAGGATCCGTAAGTGCAAAGGATT
Source organism: Bacteroidota bacterium (assembly GCA_023423715.1). Lineage (GTDB taxonomy): Bacteria > Bacteroidota > Bacteroidia > Flavobacteriales > Weeksellaceae > JAFAFC01. Next base: position 17,489 of record JAFAFC010000005.1, on the reverse strand, counting down.
TTAGCCTTGTTACTATTTTGTTTAGCGACTTCAAATCTTTCACCCAGACGGCTGAAAAGATGACTCCAAAAGAATTGGTAGAAGAAATAAACATTTGCTTTAAGGAGTTTGATCACATTTCAACAAAGTATAATATAGAAAAGATTAAGACAATTGGGGATTCGTATATGGCTGCAGGTGGCATGAATTCATCTAATAACGATTTTATTGTTAATACGGTATTGGCATCCCTAGAAATGCAGGAGTTTATAATTTACAGAAAAAACGAAAATGGGTTGTTAGGACAAACGGCTTTTGAAATGAGAACTGGTATTCATTGTGGTCCAGTAGTCGCAGGTATTGTAGGGGTTAAAAAGTTTCAATATGATGTTTGGGGGGACACCGTAAACACAGCTAGTAGAATAGAAAGCAATGGCAGTGTTGGTAAAGTAAATATAAGTGAATCACTTTATGAGCTAATTAAAGATAATCAGTTATTTGAGTTTGAATATAGAGGTGTCGTTCAAGCTAAAGGAAAAGGCGAAATGAGAATGTATTTTGTAAAAAAGAAAAGTAGATTCTAATTGAATAAAAAACTAATTTTAAGCGAAAATTTATATTATTAAAGCTAGATACGTGCTTTATTCAATTTATTTTTAAAAATCCAATTATGAAAAAAAAACATTTTATAATTTTTACTTCAATACTTTTTTGTTTTGTTGTAGTTGCAATTTTGGTATTAAGGGATACAAATGACCATAAACAATGTGGTGAAAAAGTATCTTACGAACTGAACTCAAAAGGTGAGAAAGTAAGAATTACCCATCATATTTGTAAAGAGAAATTTAATCTGTAGTTTAATCTATAGGTAATGACGATTAATTTATCAGTTCTTGGAATAAAAATACAAATGTTAGCAAATAAATAATGAAAATAAAAACACAGTTGAGAGCAAAATTTAGTTTACTTCTAATTATTTTTATTTTCCAATTTTCTTATTCTCAAAATTATTTCGAGTATTATAATTTGTCAAATCAAGCAGATTCCTTAAAATACTATAAAAAATACGAAGAGGCTTCGAAAAAATATGAAGAAGCATTTAGTAAAGTGAATTTCGTGCATTCAGATAGGTATGTAAAAGCTGGCATTACAGCAATTAACCTAAAGAATTTTGAATTAGCTAACAGCTATTTTGAAAAAGCTCTGACTCAAAGTGGAAACAAAAGTTTTTACAAAATGTCTGAGTTCAAAAAAAACAAGAAAGAGTTTCAATATTTAATCAAAAACATTCAGTCATTAGAAAATAAGTTTTTAGAAAATAGTAATAAGATTTATAGACGTAAGATTGATAGTTTGTTTTTAATCGACCAAAACAGTAGAAACAACAAGACATCAACACAAGAAAAAGATGATTCGCTCTTTAGCACTCTAGTACAATTAATTGAGACAAATGGTTTCCCTTCTGAGGAATTAGTTGGTATTGATTCATATGATAAAGCTAAAATTATTTTGCATCACAATTTACGATTGGATAAGAATCACAACTTGTTAAATGAGTATTTTACCAAATATGTTGAAACTGGCAATTATAGACCAGAAGATTATGCATGGGTGGTGGAGCAAAATAGAATTTGGTTCAACAATCTAAAGCCTCTATATTATTATGTGTCATCAACGAAAGCTCTTTCAGATTCAGAAAAATTGGAAATTAATAGAAAGCGAAGAGAAATTGGTTTAAAGCCAATTGAAGCATATAAGGAAAGCAACAACTCCTCTGTTTTACTTTGGTAGATAAAATTGAGTACACCTTTTTTCTAAAATTGTATTTCTTTATTTGAAGATTAACTTAATAACATGATCAATTTCAATAAGCTACTACTTGCTGAAAGTGCACGATAATTAATGAGAAAATTTATAACTGAAGTTTTTGACTTCATAAGGAGGCTAAAAGATCAACGAATTAAAAACTGGAGTATCGAGAAGAATGTAAAATATATACTTTTATGTTTTTGCTTTGGATTTACTCATTAACATTGTAATTTTTTTGCCAATACTATTTTTATTAAATAGGATTGAGCCTATAATTTCAGAAACAAGAATCAATTATTCTAAAATGGAACTTCAAAATTCTTTAAATAATGAGGTTCTAAAATTTATTTAATAACTAAATAATGAAAAAATTTATACAAGAAATAATTACTTTTTATAAGAACCCCACAGATACAAGATCAGAAAATCTTTCCATCAAAAATAATATAAAGTATATTTTCTATACGTTTGTTTTAAATATTATTGTTTCATTACCAATAATTCTCACTCTGATATACTTAGTTGACTATGATTCATTACCTAAAGACACAGAGCGAATAGACTATAATTCAAATACAATCTGGCTTACAACATTGTCGATCGTAATACTTGTACCTTTGTTTGAAGAAATAATTTTTAGACTACCTATAAGATACAACAAGCTATATTCTTTCTTGTTTACTAGAAAAACATGGACGTATATATTCAAAATTTTAGTTTACTTATTGCCTATTGTTTTTGCACTAGTTCACCTTACAAATCATGGTGAAATTAACCGAAAACTATTATTATATTCACCCATATTAATTGGTTCTCAATTGATAAGTGGATATTTTTATACATTTTTAAGAGTACGATTTAACTTCATATCAGCTTTAATATGTCACGCACTATGGAATTTACTTTCCACTTTTATACCTTTTTTAATTGGAGTATATGAAAAACCATATGAAAAAAAGACTACCGATATTGATTTATACATAAAATATTATGAATTTAATGATCTGCAAAAACAAAAAATTTCAATAGACTCTAGCGGAGGTAAAATTTATAAAATAGAGTCAAAACAATTTTCAATAAATCACATCGTAGATACAATAGCAAATGAAAAACGTAATGATATTGACTTTATTATTGACTTAAAATTTGAATCTAAAAAAGGTGTTTCTAAAGAAGAATTTAAAAAATTAATAAATGAGTATGATGATTTTAATAATAAACCTTAGTTATTCTGAAAATCGTCAGCAAAAAAAGGTTTGATATTACGAAAAAATAAAGGATAATTTAACAATAAAATAGATGTATGATTATTCAAGATAATTACCAAAAGACGCTGCTTTATGCTGCAGTAAAGCATGAAGCAATTAACCAAAAAATTCCAGGAACTTCTATTACCTATGTTGTTCACTTATCAAACGTTGCTATGGAGGTGCTGATAGCTGGAGCTAATTCTCTAGATTTTGATACCAATTTTGCTGTTCAGGTGGCTTTGTTGCATGATATTATAGAAGATACAAATACATCTTTTGATGAGATCGAAAGTAATTTTTCTTTTGAAATAGCTAAAGCAGTTCAAGCTCTTACGAAGAATGATGACTTAGCAAAAGAGATAAAATTATATGATAGTTTGGAGCGTATTAAACTTCAACCCAAAGAGGTGTGGGCGGTAAAAATAGCAGACCGAATAACCAACTTGCAAAAGCCTCCTACTCATTGGAGTCAAGAAAAGGTTGAGTCTTATTTTTTCGAATCTCAAGAAATACAAAAAGCGCTTACGGGAGGTAATGCTTTTTTAGAGAAACGACTAGCTTCAAAAATTTTAGAGTATAAAAACTATTTTTAAGTCAACTATTATGAGTTATACACCTGATTTACAGAGAGTAGTTGATCAATTAAAATTGAAAAAAGAAAATATTCTCTATTTGACCATCAAGAATATCTATCTTGATGATATGAGAGAAGTTTTAAAAAATGTTGAGTATCGAGAGAATACTGTGTTTTTTAGGAGAAAACTTTTTGTGAAAGGGAAAGATGGAAAGCCGTCACAGGAAATGAAGCCTTTGAAATGTATACTATTTCAAGGTGGGTATGAACCTGATAGTCCAAGAGTATTAATTAGCCTGAAAGGATGGACTGTTGATCGGAAGAAGTTTCCTGATAATTTAGATATTAATGGGCATGATATAGATTATGGTATCTGCTTAGTATTAAGCGATATCCTTTATGATTCGCAGAATGGAATGCTTTATAGAGATTTGCCAAAACAAAAGAAAAGTCCAAAAACTCAAACTGAAGGACGAATAAATCCAAAACCTCGTAAAAAGAAGAAAACATTAGCTGAAAAGAAAGGCATTCGAGTGTCAAAAATTATAAAAAAGAGGTTCTAGTATAGGTCTTTGAAATTTCATTGAGAATCTGAAGTTAGCATTTACTTTCTTATATTTTCTTTTGCTTTCTTTTAGTTATCTTTAACCTCTTAAAAAAACTATTGTATACATGGCATTTAATGAGGATTCGAGGGTGAAGATTCCTGCTTTGCTTCATTTGATGAAGTTGGGTTATCAATATATTCCGCTTAAGGAGCAAAAACGTAAAGAAGATACCAACATATTTGAAGATTTATTCGTTGAAAGTGTGATGCGGATAAATCCAGATTTTTCGAAGGAGGAAATTGTTCGTTTTTTAGAAGATATTTCTTTAGAATTAGATTACGAAGATCTTGGCAAAAAGTTTTACCAAAGACTTACCGCAACTTCTGGAATCAAATTGATAGATTTCAAAAATTTCAACAATAATAGTTTTCACGTTACAACAGAACTCACTTCTAAAAACGGTGATGAGGAATTTAGACCAGACATTTCAATACTAATCAACGGAATGCCATTAGCGTTTATAGAAGTTAAAAAACCGCACAATAAAGAAGGCGTAATTGCGGAAAGAAATCGCATTAATCAGAGATTTAAAAATAGACATTTTCGGAAGTTTGCCAACATCACGCAACTGATGGTTTTTTCCAATAATATGGAATACGAAGACGGAATTGTAGAACCTGTGTACGGCGCATTTTATGCAACATCTGGATATTCTGATTTGAATTTCAATTACTTTCGCGAAGATGAAAAATTCCCAGTAAAACAAAAATTGTTACCCATTTCGGATCAGCAAGAGAACGAAATATTGAAGGACAATAACCTGTTGGTAATAAAACACAGTCCAGAATTTAGCACCAACAAATCTGAATATTCGCCAACACATCGCATACTAACGTCTTTGTTTAGTAAAGAACGTATTCAGTTTATTTTGAAATATGCCATTGCTTTTGTGGATGAATTAAAAGAGGATGGCACAGTAGATAAGCAAAAACACATTATGCGTTATCCGCAGCTATTTGCTACGATTGCTATTACTGCAAAATTAGATGAAGGTAAAAATAAAGGCATAATTTGGCATACTCAAGGATCGGGCAAAACAGCTTTAGCCTACTATAATGTAAAACATCTTACGGATTATTATCAGAAGAAAAATACGATTCCTAAATTTTACTTTATTGTGGATCGTTTAGACTTGCTTATACAGGCTTCAACAGAGTTTTCTAATCGTGGATTGAAAGTTAACCAAGTCAATTCGCGACAAGAATTTGTTGCCGAAATGAAGAAAGTAAGTGCAAATACCAATGATAGTGGACAAGCGGAAATTACGGTCGTTAATATTCAGAAATTCAGTGAAGATGCAACTGTAAAAGAAGATATCGACTATGATATTAATATCCAAAGGGTTTTCTTTTTAGATGAAGCTCACCGAAGCTATAATCCGAAGGGAAATTATCTGGCTAACCTTATAAATTCTGATAAAAATGCAGTTAAGATTGCATTAACAGGAACACCTTTATTGAAAGAAGTTGCTAAAGAATATGATAGCAAGCTATTGTTCGGGAATTACTTTCATAAATACTATTACAATCGCTCTATTGCAGATGGATATACCCTTCGTTTAATTCGTGAAGAAATTGAAGGCAGCTTCAAGATGGAGATGAAGGAAGTAATGGACAAAATAAAAGTCCTAAAAGGCGACATTAAAACCACAGATGTTTACGCAGACCGAAATTTCGCTTCAGGTTTACTAGATTATATCACCAAAGATTTGCAAAACTTCAGAGATATTAATCAGGACGAATCTTTGGGAGCAATGGTGGTTTGCGATTCTTCGAAGCAAGCGAAAATGCTTTTTCAATTATTTGAAGAGCAATTTGGAGTTCAGGAAACCGAAGCCGAAAAACTTCCCATGGTTGCAGATCCAAGAGCGTCGTACAGCAAGAGGAAAAAAAATACGTTATCCGCTGCATTAATTTTGCATGATGAAAATGATAAAGCCATTCGTAAAGAACTCATCAAAGCTTATAAAGTTGGGAAAGTAGATGTACTTTTTGTTTACAATATGCTTTTAACAGGTTTTGATGCCAAACGTTTGAAAAAATTGTATTTGGCAAGGGTTATTCAGGATCATAATTTATTACAGACTTTAACAAGAGTTAATCGTCCTTACAAAAAATATCAATACGGTTATGTAGTAGATTTTGCGGATATTTCGAAAGCTTTTGACAGAACCAATCAACTGTATTTTCAGGAATTGCAAGAGGAGTTAGGAGATGAAATGGAGATGTATTCTCATTTGTTTAAATCTGAAAGCGAAATCAAAGAAGAGATTGAACAAATACAGGAAACGCTTTTCCGTTATGATACTTCAAATAAGGAAGTCTTTTCTCAACAAATTGAGCAGCTTAACGATAAAAAGAAATTATTAGAACTTGTTAAAGCATTAAGAACAGCCAAAGAACTTAAAAACATTATTGCCATTAATGGGTACGAAGGTTTTGGAGAATTGGTGGATTTCGATGTGCTAAATCGCTTATTATTAGTAGCTCAAAGCAGATTAGACAGCCTTAATTTTGTTGAAAATCTAAATAGCGAAAATAACAATCAAAATATATTAAGTGCGGCTTTAGAAGAAATTATCTTCAAATTTATAAAAGTTGGAGAAGAGGAACTTAAATTAGCAGACGAATATAAAGAACAGTTGCAAAAAACCCGAGAAGCCTTGTTGTATAATTTTGATCAGCAAGATCCTTACTTTGTTTCTTTGAAGGAAGAACTAGAACGGATTTTCAAAAATAAAAACCTTTCGGAAACTTCGCAAAACGATATGGTCGAAAACTTGCAGCTCCTTCGAAAAATTCATGACAAAGCCAAAGAGCTGAATCGTGAAAATAATTTACTAAAAGTAAAATATGAAAATGACGAACGCTATGTTCGCATTCAGAAAAGATTGCAAGAGAAAACCAATCTTTCAATTAAGGAAATGCAGTTGCACCGTGCTTTAATGCAAGTAAAAAAAGAAGTGGATGACAAATTAGCCAGCCAAGAAGATTTTATGAAAAATGAGGCATTGTTTGATCGGTACATTACCAAGTTAATTGCCGAACAATTTGTAATTCAAGAAAAAATAAAATTAGATACAGAAGCCCGACAAAACATTAGCGTATTGGTTGCTCATGAATATTTGCAGGCACATAACAGAATATAAAAAATGACGCAGGATATTAACTATACCACCAAAACCAAACAATTAATTGACAATCTAAAAAGTGTTTGCGCCAATTACGGTTTGGGAAATGATGGAAACGAATTTAAAATTATCTCTCAGGTTTTCTTGTACAAATTTTTGAGCGACAAATACAACTACGAGGTTAAAAAGGTAAAAGCTTTACACGGTGAGGATTTAGAAGAAGATTTAGTAAGAGATTTGCTGGATGAGAATGTTCCACAATTTAAAGCTCATCAACAAATAGAATATTTACACAACAACCAAAATGATGACGATTTTGCAAAAACTTTTGACGATACTTTGCGAGATATTAGCATAGAAAATAATCAGATTTTTTCTATTAAATCTTCTTCTGGTGCAAAGGATAAATTGTTTGATGAATTAAGCCAATTTATTACCGATTCTTCGCAACGTGACGCTTTTTGTAGAGCCTTGATTAATAAGTTATTTGAATTCAGTTTTGAGGAAAGTTTAAATGATTTGTTTGAGCAGAAATACGATTTTTATAAAGATATTTTCGAGTATTTAATCAAAGATTACAACTCCGATTCGGGTGGGAAATATGCCGAATATTATACGCCGAATGCCGTGGCGAGAATTATTGCCCAAATTTTAGTTCCCGAACAAAACGTGAAGCAAGCCCGTTGTTATGATCCCAGTGTAGGATCGGGGTCTTTGCTTATGAGTTTAGCGCACCAAATTGGTGAAAACAAATGCACCATTTATTCGGAAGATATTTCGCAGAAATCGAGTACGATGTTGCGTTTGAATTTGATCCTGAACAATCTTACGCATTCTATCCCAAACGTCATTAAAACCAATACCATTGCTGAACCGTATTACTTTGGAAAACAGCAATTTGACTACATCGTTTCTAACCCGCCTTTTAAACTGGATTTTTCTGATTTTAGAGATGATTTGGAAGCCGACCGTTTCAAAGAACGCTTTTTTGCAGGAATTCCCAATATTCCTAAAGCAAAGAAAGAGTCGATGGCTATTTATCTATTGTTTATCCAACATATTATGCACAGTTTGGATGCGAAAGGAAAAGCAGCAATTGTTGTCCCAACTGGTTTTATTACAGCACAAAGTGGTATCGAAAAGAAAATCCGTGAACGATTAATTGATAAAGGCTGGTTGCGCGGTGTTGTGAGTATGCCGAGCAATATTTTTGCAAGTACAGGCACCAATGTTTCTGTGATTTTCATTGACAAAGAAGCTGGAACGGATAAAATTATCCTGATGGATGCTTCCAAATTGGGCGAAACCGTAAAAGAAGGCAAAAACCAACGCACGGTTTTGACCAAAACCGAAGAAGCTAAAATTGTAGAGACTTTTAATACCAAAGAAGCCATTGAAGATTTATCTGTTGTAGTAAATGCTGACGAAATAAAAGCAAAAAACTACAGTTTTTCGGCAGGACAATATTTTGAAGTGAAGATCGAATATGTGGACATCACACCAAAAGAATTTGCTGATAAAATGCAAGGTTTTGAAAATCGTTTAGCTGATTTATTTGCAGAAGGCAACCGCTTGGATGTGGAAATTCAGAACCAATTAAAGGGATTGAAGTATGAATAAAGTTAAATTAGAAAATTTTGGTATTGAATTCATTGTTCCAATGAGAGATAAGCCAAAAAAATTTGAAGGTAACATACCATGGTGTAGAATTGAGGATATTGAAGGGAAGTATTTAAATGGAACAAAATCTAATAAATATGTTAGTGAACAGATAGTAGAGCAAATGAATCTAAAGGTACTGCCGAAAAATAGTTTGATTTTTTCTTGCAGTGCTACTATTGGAGTTGTTGCAATTAACACTGTTCCATTATGCACTAACCAGACTTTTATAGGGATGACGTCATCAGATAAGCTAGATATAAATTATTTATTTTATCACCTTAAGTTGTATGGGGAATCGCTTAAAAAAATTGCATCGCAAACAACTATTCCCTATATATCAAAAGAAAAATTTCAACAATTAGAAATCTTCAGTAGAGATATCAAAACCCAACAAAAAATAGCTTCCGTTCTATCTTCATTAGATGATAAAATCGAGTTGAACAATAAAATCAATACCGAGTTGGAAGCCATTGCAAAAACGCTGTATGATTATTGGTTTGTACAGTTTGAGTTTCCAAATGCAGAAGGAAAACCTTATAAATCTTCTGGCGGGAAAATGCTTTTTAACGAAATTTTAAAAAGAGAGATTCCTGAGGGTTGGGAGGTAAAGAATATTAAAGAAATCGCAGATATTGTAGATTGTCTTCATTCTAAAAAACCAAATTTTAGTCTTGAAGATTCTAATTTTTACTTAGCGCAATTAGAGAATGTTTTAGATAATGGTCAATTTAATAATTCTTATAAATATTTTGTTTCCAAAATGGATTATAATATTTGGACAAGTAGAATTGAAGTTAAAGAGAATGATATTTTAGTTACGAATGCTGGTCGAGTTGGAGCAAATTGTCAGATTCCAGAAGGAGTTTATTGTGGAATTGGTAGAAATATTACAGCTATCAGACCAAAGGATATCTTTCCAACTTATTTTCATTTAGCATTTAGAGGTTTTGATATTCAAAAACAGATTAAATTAAATACTGATCAAGGTGCATTTTTTCAAAGCTTAAATGTAAAAGGCATTAAAATGTTAAATTTCTTAATTCCAGAATTGAACATATTAAATGACTTTGAGAGTTTCGTCTCAAGTATACGAAAAAAAAGAGATCACTTATTAAAACAAAACCAAGAACTAGCAACATTACGAGATTGGTTATTGCCAATGTTGATGAATGGGCAGGTGAAGGTGGAGTGAAAAATAAAACTAAAAACTAATGACCGAAACTATTCTTTCACACTTACTCGATAAAAAAAAAGCCATATCTGAGACATTAGAATTTTCGGATAAACCTGGTATTTATGCCTTATTCTACATTGGAAAAGATAAATTTCCCATTTCGGATTTTGTTATTCCCGATCATCAGATTATTTACATTGGCAAAACCGAGAAAAGCCAGAAGTCAAGAGATGCAGACACTCATTTTAAAACAGGAAAAACAGGAAGTTCAACCGTTAGAAAATCGATTGGTGCATTACTATCACAAACGCAAAATATTATCCCAGTAATAAGAAACTTGTCGGATGTAGAAAAAGGAAGAACAAGCCACTACAAGTTTGATCAGGATTCTGAAGAGATTGTTACACAATGGATGACAGACAATTTATCGGTTGCCTTTTTCGAATATCCTAAATCCAAAGAAGAAATAAATTCGTTAGAAACCGATATAATAAGAAGTATTTATCCTGTACTCAATATTGATCATAAGAACGATCAAAACCCGCATAAAACACTTATTTCAAGTTTAAGAAAACAATTGGGGCTTATTGCTCACTCAAACTTCATCAATGAGCATCAACTTGTTGGGATTAAAAGAGAGGTAAAAGAAAAGAAGATTAAAGTTATTAAGCCAAATAATACTACTAAATCCACACCTATGAACGATAAGAATTTTATTATTCCAAAAGTTGGAAATTCTATAACAGAAGCTGATTTGAAAAAAGGGCAGATAAGAATTACGGTTGATTTCAAAGATTATTTCCCTATGAAAGACAGCGATATCAAGCTTCATTATAACGAAAAAAGTAAAAATGTAGAATATAAGATTGTACCGAATAGATCAAATCTTTTGAAGATCGGTGCTGATGTAGTAAAAGCTCTAAACCTTAAAGCAGGACAAAGACTAGTATTTGAAATTGTTGAAAAGGATAAGGTTTACAAAGTAAATAAATACTAATAAAAAACGAAATTACTCATGATTGATCATTCTGAATTTTATCAGAAAATAAAAGAGTTCAACGAAGTTTGGCCACTAGAACGCGTGGAAAATATGGCTTTGGCTGAATATACTAATCTCAATAAATCGGATTCATTTTGTTACTGGTTGGAAGCAAGAACGTATAATGCAGGCAGTATTTGGGGAGGATCAGCATTTAAATTTGGAATTTACGAAAAGAATCAAAAGTTAACTGTTTTTTCAGATAAAGGAAGATTAAGTGATGATGATTATGCATGGTCTTCCAAATATGGCTCTACCCGAGATGAAGCATTCAATAAAGTGAAATCACTCATTGTTTCAATAATCCATTATACCAAAACCCAAGAATTTGAGAAAATTGAAGCTATTGATTTGGGTGATGCCATAAAATGGAAAATTGCATTCATGTATAGTGATTTTAAATTACTGAATATTTTTAAAAAAGAAAAGCTAATTGAGTTGTCTAATATTTTAAATCTCAATGTTCCATCTAAAGCTTCTTTTTATTCGCTTCAAAATCAGATATTAAATACCAAAGAACCAAATCAAGATTTTTTGAATTTTTACAATATTATACTCCAGAAACTAACGCCTTCTCAAGAAAATAAAAAATATTGGCTTTATTCTCCCGGAGAAGGTGCGTATAAGTGGGATGAGTTTTTCGATGAAGGTATAATGGCATTAGGATGGGATGAATTGGAAAATCTTAACGAATATGCCAATCGAGATGAAATAAGGAATGGTATTATTGAAGCATATGGAGGTGAAGGTAGCAAAAAGAATGTCGTTTCCGCTAATGATGATTTTTTGAATAAAATGAGTATTGGTGATGTAATTATTGTAAAAAAAGGACTTTATCAATTGTTAGGATATGGAGTGGTAGAATCTGATTATTATCATGATGAAACTCGCAATGATTACCTCCATTGTAGAAAAGTAAATTGGAAAAAGAAAGGTAATTGGGCAGCTAATCATACTTTAGTACTTAAGACATTAACCGAAGTTACTAATTATAAGTCACCTAATAATATGGAACTACCATATTATGAATATTTAATGAAGCAAATGGATATGACATTAAAATCAAATCAAAAGTACATTGATTTGCTGACCTATAAAAAGCAAATCATTTTGCAAGGACCTCCTGGAACTGGTAAAACAAGGGTGGCAAAGTTGATCGCTAAAGAATTACTAGGAAATTCTGAATTAGAAAAAAATGAACAATTCAACTTGATTCAATTTCATCCGAGTTATACTTATGAAGATTTTGTAAGAGGAATTGTAGCAAAACCTAATCCTGATGGAGACGGCATTATCTATGATGCTGAAAATAAAACTATAGGAGAGTTTGCAAAGAAGGCTTTGGTAAATTATAAGGCAGCAACTATAGATAGTGAGCGAGTTGAATTGTCATTGAGCGATTTTACTAATCATATTATTGAGGTTATTGGAGAGCAAGAAAAATTTCAATTATCAGACAAAGTATACATTTATTATGTAGATGATAAAAGATTCAAGTATAAAGGTAATAATTGGAGTGCTCACCCAAATGGATTAAATATGAATTTTTCGGAAATTCAGAAAATAATCGATCTAGGTTTAACTACACGACAAGAAATTAATAAAAGTACGAGTCTTAATGCGTTAACAAGACAGCATGCGACATATTATCAAAGAATTATTGAACTGTTTGATATTTTTAAAGTAAATAACAAAGTAAGTAGTAATGAAAAGAAAATATTAAAGAAGTACGTTCTAGTCATTGACGAAATTAACCGAGCAAATCTTTCTTCAGTTTTAGGAGAATTGATATACGCTTTAGAATATCGCGGAAAAGAAGTTGAAAGCATGTATGATGTTGATGGAAAAGAGTTAGTACTTCCAACAAATTTGTATATTATAGGTACAATGAATACTGCAGACCGTTCCGTCGGTCACATCGATTATGCAATACGAAGACGATTTGCATTTGTAGATATTTTACCAAAGGATTTATCAGATGATGAAACGATTCAATTTGATAGTACTTTATTTAGTTCAGTAAAAGCACTATTTACCACTGACGAATATAAAACCAGAAGTCAATATTTATCAAACGAATTTGATCCGAAAGATGTTGCTTTAGGTCATTCTTATTTTATAGATAAATCTGCAGAAGGTGGTACTATGCAAATCCGCTTGGAGTACGAAATTAAACCAATTTTAAGAGAGTACGTGAAAGATGGCGTTTTGATTGGGGATACTATAATAGAAACAATAGAAAATTTAGAAGTTAGCATTTAATGAGAATTAGACTTTCAGAACATTCTACTTCGCAATTGTTTTATTGTGAAACAAAAGGCTCTTTCATAAGTAAGCCAGACTTCGATTTAATACAAATTGAAGGGAGAAGAAAGCTGTTTTCAAAAGTGTATCCATATTCTATTTTGCAAAACCATAAAGAAGAATGCTATGACTTGCAAGCCGACTATTATGTTGGATTAGATTGGTTGGTGAAAGGTGTAAAATACATACAAGTAGAACCTAAAATCAACAAAAAGCTCTTATCAATTTATGAAGAATCAATTAATAAAGAAATTGAAACTTCCGAAGCAGCGGAACATGAAGACAGGGAAAACCATTATAAAATTCACCAATCTTTAAAGAATGAGAGCGAGGTAGCAAAAATCAACTATCTGAAAATGTTATTGGATGTATATTCGTCGAATATTCCTTCCAAATATATTGATAAGTTAGTAGAAATTTATTGGGATGATGAAAAAATAAAAATTGAACAAAAAGATGATCATTTAACCCCTTTTTTAGTCGTTCAATTTTTGGGATTTCTAAAAACTATTGTGAGAAAAGGTTTAAAAAAGTCCTATTACAAAATAAAAGAGAATCTAAATAATAGAGTTAAAGGTAAAATTTTGGTTGGAGAACATATCAAACGAAATGTTTTCAAAACGCGCTTAACTTCCACCTATTGCGAGTACCAAGTTTTTGGAGAAGATAATCAAGAAAATCAGTTTTTGAAAAAAGTTTTCCAATTTTGTAGCAGCTACATTGAGAATAACTCCAAATTTTATGGGGAGACAAAAGGAGAATTAGAAAATTTAATTAATTATGTTTCTCCCGCATTTCACCATGTTGGCGATTTTGGAAAAGATAACCAGTTAAAGCATTTCAAACACAATCCATTTTTCAAAGAATATAAGGAAGCTATTCAAATTGGAAACCTAATTCTAAGGCAATTCGGCTTCAATATTTCATCTACCACAAAAACGGAAGTTGAGTCACCGCCTTTTTGGATTGATATGCCGAGATTGTTTGAATTGTATTTTTACCAAAAGCTACTAAAAGCAAATCCTAAACTTGAAAACAAAATTAAATATCAGTTTTCAACGCACGGAAACTCATTGGACTTTCTGATAAAAGATGGAGAGAATTCAATAGTAATTGACACTAAGTATAAGCTACAATATCAACACGGGCAAATTCATGAAGACATAAGACAAGTTTCTGGGTATGCAAGACTTCGGAAAGTTCGAGGAGAGTGTGGTATTAATGATGAAACCCACATTAATTGTTTAATAATCTATCCGCTATTGGAAACTAACGAAGATGATTTTACTTTGGAAAGCCTTCAAAATCAACTACATGAAGGTAATGAAATAAAAGCCTATCATAAGGTGTATAAATTTGGAATTGAACTTCCAATAATATAATTGCAGTTATGACAAATAAGGAATAGTAAATGGAAGGTATTTTGTAGCAGATATTTCCAAAATTTGTAACAAAGCACGAAAGAGTAATCGTTAAATCGGTGATTATAAACATATTGTGTAAATATAGGTAAGCGCAATATGGGATAACTGACATATGTTTTTAATATCTAATTGTCAGATCAAGTTGTGGCTATTATTACCAAGTTCTGTTAGTTATTAAAACATCTTATTGATTTCAGAATTGACCTCTTTATCGGTAAAATCATCAAGGTAATTTTCGGTTGTACTAAGCTTTTTGTGACCTAATGATTGTTTAATTACATTAATATTCACATTGTTTCTCATTGCGGTTGTTGCAAATGTATGTCGGGCGGAATAGAAATTAATTTTGGAATGCAACCTTAGTTCCTTGAATATATTCTTTAATTCTTTGTTGTAATGAGAACGAACACTATTTTTTCTGTCCATTAATTCTTTGATTTCATACTTTTTTTCATCCTTCTTTAAAATTGGAAAAATATAAGGAGTATCAAAAGGACGATAAATTTTATAAAAATTGAGAATTTCTTTAATAATAGGAAGGTCTGGCAATTCAACTTTTAGAATTGCTTTTGTTTTGTTTCGAGAATAGCAAAACTTATCATCTTCAATATCTGACCACTTTAATTCCGCTAGATCGCTAAAGTTCATACCTCGAGCATAATAGCTAAAGATATATAAGTAACGAGCATTTTTTGCTGCAGGTAAAAGAGAGATATCAAAGTTAAGAAGGGCTTGAAATTCACTTATTGATAGAGCTTTACGAATTTTTGTTCTTTTGAATTTCGAAATTTTGTAATCTCCAAATGGATAGTATTGTGAGAGAACAATTTTATATTTAATTGCACGATTATAAATTGCTCTAATGTTTTTCATGTATACAGCAATCCCACCATCATTTGCACCTCCTTTTCTTAAGAAACTTTCAAATTCAGCAAGAAATTGATAATCAATATTCTCAAACTTAAATGATTCAATGTTTTTTTTGAATTTTTTTAGAGTTCTTAAAGTAAATTCCATTGATCCAGCATAACCAATTTGTCCATTATCAATAAGGAGTTTTACTTCATTTTTAAATACTTTGCAAAAATTGTTTTCTGATGTATCTTCTCTTTGATAGTATTTATCAAATAAGATTAAGTTGTAAGTCTTATAGTCATTTTCTAGAATTGAAATTGTATCAAGAGCTTTATCTTTTATTTTCAACAATGTTTTATTAAATGAAATATGGTTTCTAAATCTCGTATTGAATTCGCCTTGCTTCTCATTCCATTCTGTAAGTTTACAGGAAAATGGTAGCGAATAGAATTTGGATTTACGATTGATTGTTATTCGTAAGTAAATTGGGAACAATCCATTTTGTAACTGGTTCTTCTTGCAGACAATTTTGACACTAGCATTCATAACATTTTAGGTTTAAGTACAACATTAGTACAACAGTTGTACTTTATTTATGAAATTTGATGAAACCAAAAATATCACTATTTATTTGTAATGTACTGAAAATCAATCGTTTTGAAACTAAAAGAAACTATTTGCAAATTGTCAGAATGTTTCTGGCAGTCTAAAGGTGACGGGTTCGATCCCCGTATTCTCCACCATTGAATTTCAAACACTTGCAGTACTGTAGGTGTTTTTTTGTTTGGTATTTCAGAGTACTTCTATAGTACCGTACTTTTTCTTCATGCTTTGTCATGCTTGTTCTATAGCTTATGTATACTAGAAGTATGACTTATTTGTTAATTGATAATGGTTAATTGATAGTTGTTAATGGTGAATGGTTAGTTGTAAATTGATAATGGATAGTTGATAATGGATAATTTAACTTGAAATTCCCAACAACCTTCACTATTCACTATTGACCATTCATTAATCACTAATCGCCAATTACTATTCCTATTTGAAAAACGATCCCGCTCTTCAGGCATCCTTTCTGGGAGAAGGGGATTTTTTGGTGTAAAAAAAAGCAATAGCTTCGTTGTATATACTGTGAACTGTATGATGTAACATGTATAAAGTACAGTTCGTATTTAGTGAGTGTTTGTAACCTCACCTTGCGGGTATACAAGTACCCTCAATATTTTTGTTCTCTAACATACAAAAGTTACAAAAGATCAATTCATTGTCGTTCTTTTAGCTTGAACTAAAAGAACCAAAAGTTCAAGACTTGGATTTTGAAGCTAAAGTTTCTTTTCATTTCCTAAAACTTCTAAAACTTGCTTCGCTTCGAACAGTAGAAGTTTTTGACGGAAATTCCAAAAAACTTCTTAACGCTTCAAACTCCTAGGTCGGTTTGAGTGCGTTATTCAAAATTCATTGTTTATCTTTTTTATTAGATCATCGTTTCTTTGGTTGGTTTTGCGGTTCGTCACTTCGAGTGCGGCGGATAGCTGTGTATCGAGAGGTCTCTTTTTTAACTTTTGCCTTGATGCAAAAGTTACAAAAGATCAAGACTTGGATTTTGAAGCTAAAATTTTCAATAATTTTCTAAAACTTCTAAAACTCACGCCTACGCTTTTTCTTTCGCTTGTTCAAACAG
>JAFAFC010000035.1 GCA_023423715.1 Bacteroidota bacterium | reverse complement strand
CAACTTCGTTGGGCGCCCGATTCTATTTAAAATTCAGACAAAAATCTGAAATTCTTCTTAGTGACCTTCTGTTCCGTCAACACCGTGCGCGTGACCGTGAGAAAGTTCTTCTTCAGTTGCTGGTCTTGTGTTCAAGATTTCAACGTCGAAGTTTAATGTTTTCCCTGCCATTGGGTGGTTAAGATCTGCAACAACCATTTCTGGAGTTACTTCTACCACAACCGCTTGGAAATTGTTCCCTTGGTTATCAGAAAGAGGCAAAATAGCACCTACTGGCGGCATACCCGATTCTTGGAACATATCAACTGGTAATTGAGCAATTGCATCGTCTTGTCTCTCACCATAAGCCTCTGCTGGAGAAATAGTGAACGATTTTTTATCACCCGCTGCAAGACCTTTAATTTCGTTTTCAAATTTTGGAATCATCATTCCAACACCGTATAAAAAAGTAAGCGGATTTTCGCCATTTGTTTCTTCTACGAAAACTTTTTCACCATCTCCTTCAATAGTGTGTAATGTGTAGCTAAGAGCAACTACATGATTGTTGTCTACTGTCATTTTTTAGATATTTAAGGATTTCTCCTTGTTTTACTTAAGTTCGTTGTAACTAGTACAAAGATAGTGTTTTGAAGTCAGTTTTTATTCGAAAATTGAAAATTAGATGGGTAGATTTTGGGCAATCCCCTCGCCTATTCATTGCCACTTCTCGGGTCGGGCTATTCGCTAAAAGTCCTCAGTCGACGCTCGCTTCGCTCGCGCCTCCTTCCGGGCTACCGCTGCTATCCCTATTGCGAATGGGCGTTTAGAACTTCCGTGCTTTCGCTAACATAGGAATCGAAATCAAACCCATGACAAGCATCAAGCAAATCTGAAGCGGAAGTGAAATAAAAGAATAAATTAAGCCAATTTCACCACCAAGCGTTGCATCTTTCCCCATGGAAATAAACAAGGCCATAAAACCAAATTTCATCGCTAGGTTAAAGGCTCCAATTCCCCCAGAAGCTGGAATAATCATTCCTAAAGTTCCTACTACTAAAAGATAGAAACCATCAGCAAAACCAAAATCTGAAGTTTCAGGTAAGGAAAAACAAACTAAATAGGCTGCAAAATAATAGCAAACCCAAATAAGAACGGTTAATAAAAAGAACTTCCCTTTTTGCTCTAATTTGAAAATCGATAATAATCCTGCTAAAATACCTTTAGCAAAATCAATCAGTTTCTTACGTTTGAAGATGACCAAATAAAGAATAGCTATTCCAACTAATACCAACAAACCAATTTTCAAAACAAAATAAAATTGACCAAAATCTGAAATTCCAATACTCAACAATATGTTTTCAAACCAATTTGGTTCAGTCACCTTCTCTTCTTTCTTCTGCGTCGTGGCTAATTTGTAGAAACTAAAAATAACATCATACTTAAAAATCAAAGTCAAGCCAAGAAAAACGAGCATGCAAACCAAATCGATTACCCGTTCCAAAATAATCGTTCCAAAAGATTTATCAACCGGAACTTTCTCTACACCGTAAAGCGCTGTTGCACGAGCTAATTCGCCACTTCGAGGAATTGTTAAGTTCATTAAATAACCAAACGAAATTGACCACAACGAATTGCTATTCGAAATTTTATGTCCCATCGGTTCTAATAAAAGATTCCATCGAACCGCTCGAAACCAATAGGCTCCCAATCCAAAAACAGCTGCTAGCAAAACCCAAGAATAATTTGCTTTTGCTAATGCTCCTTTAATCACCTCAAAATCCAATCCTCTTAAGGCAAGCCATAAAAAAAATCCCGCAAACGCAAGCGAGATAACGATGGTTAAGATGTTTTTTACCGGACTAGAAGTCGTTTTGTTTTCCATAAAATCTTACGTTAAAAGATTGGTCTCTTCGTTCGGAAATACAATCGTTGGCTGAAAAACTTTCGCTTCTTCAGGCGACATTTGAGCATATGCGATGATAATAATCGTATCGCCTTTCTGTACTTTACGCGCTGCAGGTCCGTTCAGGCAAATCTCACCCGATTTACGCTTTCCTTTAATCACGTAGGTATCAAAACGCTCACCGTTATTGACGTTCACGATATACACTCTTTCCCCTACAATAAGTCCTGCAGCATCAATAAGATCTTCATCAATGGTGATGGATCCAATATAATTAAGATCAGATTCCGTGACTTTCACACGGTGAATCTTGGATTTAAATACTTCAATTAACATGGCGCAAATTTAAGAATTTATTTGTTTTACTACGAAAAAATAGATTTTTTTCAAAAGCAAATTCATTGAGGAAAACTTCCCATAAAAATCCTTTATTTATCTAATTTTCAACAATAAAGCAAAATCACATCATTATCGATAAAAATTAAGGAATTCGCAATTAGACTTATAAATTAAACAAAAGTTTAAAAACACCTTAATACAAGGCAGTTGGCATAATATTGGATGCCTACAAAAGCGATATTTACGTGCAAAGTACTATTATTAGTTTTCAATAAAAAAGGAATAAACGCTATAACATATTCGCTTTTTTGTAAAAAAATTTGCACAATATGAAATTTGTTTTATATTTGTTATTATAAGATAATCAACACACTAACTTTTTAATTTAAAAATTATGAACAAGTCTGAATTAATCGACGCAATTGCAAAGGATGCAGGAATCACTAAAGTAGCAGCTAAAGCGGCTTTAGAATCTTTTATCTCTAACGTAACTTCTACTTTGAAGAAAAAAGACGGAAAAGTATCTCTAGTAGGATTCGGAACTTTCTCTGTAGCTGAAAGAGCTGCTAGACAAGGTATCAACCCTGCTACAAAAAAACCAATCAAAATTGCTGCTAAGAAAGTTGCTAAGTTTAAAGCTGGTGCTGATCTTGCTGGAGCAGTTGCTGGAGCTAAGAAAAAATAATCATTCGATTATTATAAAAAAGAAACCTCGTTTTATACGAGGTTTTTTTTATGTTTTATGGTGACAATCTTGTTACTTTCCAATCGTAATCTTCTTGCAAAGAATACAAAATACGATCATGCAAACGATTGGGACGCCCTTGCCAAAATTCAATCTCGTACGGTTTAGCTAAATAACCTCCCCAATAGTCAGGGCGCTCAATTTCTTTTCCTTCCCAAGACTTTTCTAAATCCTGTAACTCATTTTCCAAAAACTCCCGATTCGGAATTTCGGAACTTTGATGCGAAACCAGCGCTCCCAGCTGACTACCACGTGGTCGCTGTAAAAAATAACCATCACTCAAATTCGGAGCAAGCTTTTCTAATTTCGCTTTGATAATGATTTGACGTTCCAAAATAGGCCAGAAAAAATGGAGACAAGCATGTGGATTTTTCTCAATCGCTTTGCCTTTTTTACTGTCATAATTGGTATAAAATATAAATCCTTCATGCGTGTATGCCTTCAACAAAACCATTCGAGTTCTTGGGCACGAATCTGCTTCTACCGTAGAAACCGCCATCGCATTGGCTTCCGAAATCATTGCATTTTCATCCGCCTCTAAAAACCAATCTCGAAACTGCTCGATCGGATTTTCTCGAATTTCAGACTCCAAAAGTTCGGATTTTGCATAAACTTTACGGTGGTCATGAAGATTTTCCATATTATTTTATATTTTTGAGTATGAGTTATTCCTACAAAGGTAAAATTTTAATTTCCACGCCCGATATTTCGGGAGACATATTTTCTCGCTCGGTCGTTCTTGTCATCAATCATGACGAGAATGGCGCATTTGGCTTAATTTTAAACAAAATGAACAAAAATGTAAGCTTACGAATCGAAGAAAAAGTAGGATTTAAAGTGGAAATTTTCGAAGGTGGTCCGGTTGAAAATGATAAAATTTTCATTCTCGCAAAAGGAAAGCCCGAAACCGAATCCTTCATGGAATTCATGGATAATTACTACGTAACCGAAGACCTGGAAACCATCATAGCTCAAGTTTTAGAAGATAAAATTTCACTTGAAGAAATTAAAGTTTTCTCTGGCTACTCCGGCTGGACCGCTCAACAATTGGAAAACGAAATCAAACAAAAATTTTGGACGGTCGTAGAACTCTACAACATGGATTATACCTCGGAAAATGATCAAAATCTTTGGAAAAAGATTATGCAAAATTTGGGTGGAGAATTTCTGATTTGGGCGAATAGTCCGGAAGATATTTCGATGAACTAAGTTTTTAGTGAAAAACTTTAACACAATTTAGCAATCACTTAGATTTTTCTTAACGATAAAATCACTTCCTTTGACATGCGATTTGAGTTTAGAAATGAAACGCTAAATGAAGTAAAAAAATGGAAATCGCAATAATTTAGAAACCCCTAGTAAATTTCCATATTAAGGGACTAAAGCCCGATAAACGACTGCAAAACGGTTATTTATCGGGCTTGTCAATTTAAGCCGTCTCAAAAGACGCTTGCCATTGCTGAATCCAATTCGAGAAGATCTCAAACTTGAATTCTCTATTTCTAATTTTCGTTACTGAAAACAATCCTTTAACATCTGAAATCAACAAGATTTCTTCTGCTTTTTGAGATTCGAAAGCAACCATTTCTACTTCTTCTACTTCCGCAAAGTTCTGCTTGCTTAAAAACGTAACAAAATTCTCCATTAGAGGCGAAATAAACGCACCTTCGGATTGTTTTGGAACTTTGATCTTACCGTCTTGTAAAAACATTAAATTCCCCGAAATAGACCGCGCAATTCGTTTACTAGGATTCAACATTATCACTTCATCCAAATCATTTTCTTTCGCGTAAATCGAAGCGTATACATTTTCTGGACAGTGCGTTCTAATGTTGCTTAACAAACTTGTATTCACGTTTATTTCCTTCAAAATATCCAGTTCATAATTTCCTTGAACTTGAAGAATATCTTGTAATGAATTGCGCTTCAACACGTAACCTACATTTCCTTTTTCCAAAGATGAATCATCGGCTTCACGAAAAGCAAAAAACTCAATAATCCCATTTTCGAATTGAAAATCGTTAATTTCTTTTTGCACCAAATTTTGAAAATACTCAAGCGTGTACGTCAACGGAATATTCATACGCATTTTACGCATAGATGCCATTAGGAAGAAATAGGATTCTTCCGCCATAATGATTGCTCCATTGCGAACAAAAAAAGCAACACTTACCGCGTCCCCGTATAAAAACGCTCTATTGATTGGTGAAAAATTTTCTGAAATTGTAAAATCTTGCATAGCTATTAAAAATAATGAACGAATTTTCATTCGTTCATCCTTTGTATTATTTTTTATCCTGCTCCTAGTTTTATTCGAAGGTTTTCGATAAGATTATCCCAATAAATTTTGTTCTGCTCTTCATCTCCTGGATCGCAGAAATCTGTAATATTTAAAGCTAAATCTTCTGTAATTTCGTCGATAACAATTGTCATCTCGAAAAAATTCTTAGTTCCTTCATCCTCTTCCCAACGGAAACGCACAAAACTTTCTGGCTTGTACCTAATCAAGGTTGCCTTTTCTGTGTGACCTCCGCCCCAAGTAAAATAAAAATCGTCTCCCTTCTCTACCACCTCATCTGAAAACCACTCGGACAAGCCTTCAGCGCTCGCCAAGTATTCATACAAAATCTCTGAAAGACAATGCATTGGATATTCGTAATGCACTTTCGTTTTCGACATACTTCCTATAATTTTTATTGAGCCGCAATATATAAATTAATTTCGGAAATACGCACTATGAAAAAATGATTTTTGTTGCCTTACTCGCTTAAAATTTTAAGTATAATATCACAACCTTCTTTAATTTCTTCCTCCGAAATCGTTAATGGTGGCGAAATTCGTAAATACTCATTTCTATAAAGTTGCCAGAAAACGATAAGTCCTTCTTCCATACAACGCTTAGCTACTTGAAGTGTATATTCTGGCGAACCAAGATTCACCGCTAACATCAAACCTAATCCGTTAATGTTTTCGATTTTTGGATGTTTTAAATAGGATCGAAAAAGTTGCTCCTTGCGATCAACCTCATTCATTAAACCGGAATCTAGAACCTCTTGTAATGTCGCCAAAGAAGAAGCTGCAATTAACGGATTCCCACCAAACGTCGTGATATGACCTAACTTCGGTGAATGTGAAAGTGATTGCATAATTTCTTTAGAACTCATGAATGCGCCAACTGGCACTCCACCGCCCATTCCTTTTCCCATAACAAGAATATCCGGAACCATATCGAAGTGTTCAAACGAAAATAATTTTCCCGTACGTCCAAATCCTGGTTGAATTTCATCTAAAATAAGCAACGCACCAACTTCTTCGCAACGCGCCTTTAGTTTTTTGAAATAGTCTTGATTGGGAACTAAAAAACCAGCAGCACCTTGAATGGTTTCTGCAATAACACAGGCTGTTTTTTCTGTAATTTTCTCGAATTCGGATTCATCATTGAATTGAATAAAATCAACCATCGGAAGCAAAGGACGAAATTCCCGCTTATGCGTTTCATTCCCTGAAACCGAAAGTGCACCATGTGTATTTCCGTGATACGAATCAACCATCGAGATAATTTGCTCACGACCTGTATATCGCTTTGCTAATTTCAACGCGCCATCAATAGCTTCCGCACCAGAATTCACCAAATACGTAACTTCTAAAGGCTCAGGCGTTCCTTCCGCTAAAAGTCGACATAACTCAACTGGTTTCTCTTGAGCATATTCGCCATAAACCATGACATGCAAATACGAATCTGCCTGATCTTTGATGGCTTGAACGACTTTTGGATGCGAATGTCCCAATGTATTAGCAGAAACACCGGCAACAAAGTCCAAGTATTTTCGGCCGTCTTTTCCATAAATATAACTTCCTGAAGCTTTCTCCACTTCGAAACCCGCAGCAAACGGCGTTGTTTGCGCTTGGTAGGTAAAAAAATCTGATTTCGTATTCATTTTAGTAAAATTGAATAGCAAAAGAAAAGGATAGAAAATAGTTAGCAAAAACCTCGTTACTTACGAACTCGTTTCGGTTTTTTCGCTTCTTCTTTCTCTTTTTCTTTCTTTATTTTGTCTTGAGCTTGATCGAAAAGCTCGTTTTTAGATTCGTAAATTGTAGCAGGATAATTCGGTGATTCCACAAAAATATCGCGCCAAGTTTTCAGTCGATCGGTTGTATTCCAATTAAAATCTGGAAAAAACCGTTTTTCTTTGGAAACCAAACTCATTGGGATCATTTCCCCATTGGAACCGATATTACACGAAACAATCTGGATTTTTTTCTCTTCAAAATCAGCGACGATTTTTCCGCATGTTGCTAGGTTGATTCCAATTCTCGATTTTTTATTGGTTTTCGCATCCACGTCATCCGCATACGTTATTGCTTGGGCATTCCCGATAACATTCGCTTGTTTTATTTGATCATTTTCAAAAATAAGATGCATCAGTTTTCCTTTCACTTGATCAAACTCATCCAAATTATTCAAACTATCCACTTTGCTAATCGCAATTGCATTGTTGATGACTTTCAGAGAGTCCAAATTCTCGGTTTGCGTATTAAAATACGCTTCGATTTTTTCACCCGTAACTTGTTTAAAACCGCTCCACAAAATTGGTTTTCCATCCAAATGCATAATTCCATCCGTTTCGTTGAAACTTAGAGAATCTGCACGAGCTTGAGCATTGGATTTGTACATTCTTGCTTTTTTAAACGCTCTTAGGAAACTTAATTTTTTTTGAGGATTTGCCGAATCAAGCTTTTGATAGGTGATAAATTTTTCGGCTGCGAAATACATGGAATCTTTAGTAAAAATCTTAACGGCGTACGGCTTCTCCGTCACAACCGCAGAATCCGTTTTTTGCCAAACTTCACCATAACCGCCTTTGATGTATCTATTTTCTTGCGGATCATCCAAAGTTACATCGCCTTTTGCATTTCCATAACCCGAATTTCGGTTGAAATAAATGGTGTTTCCAGTTAATTTTTTATTGTTGTAATAAACGATGGAATTCTTTTTTAGAAAAACTTCGTCGGTATTCTGATTGAACGTTCCCTCTTCAGTATAAATTTTATTCAAACGATTTGCTTTGTCATAAATCGTTGTTGGCCCCGTAAACGTTGATACGTTGGTATTTTGATTATGAAGGATATTAACTCCTTCAACTAAATATTTTGGATTATCAATTCGAACATCACCCGTAAAATCAATCAACTTCGTAGAAACATTGTACACCGCAGACTTCGTGTACATCGTATTTTGAGCATCAGTAATCGTTCCACCCGTATTGAAATACGCTTTGTTGGTTTGACGTTCGTAGTAAAGTGTTTCCGTCTTGATCGTTTGCTTTGGATCGGTAAGAACCACATTTTTTCTAGCAACACCACGTTCTGTATTTCCGTCATACTCCATTTCTTGAGCTGTAATCACGGAACCATCGGCATTCACCAACTTCACATTTCCATACGCTTTAATGAAGTTTTCTTCACTGTACAAAACCACATCATCCGCATATAAAGTGGAGCCTTTATGTTCGAAAACGACACTTCCTGTAAAATTAGGATTACCATCGTATCGATCTTTACTCACACCAAAACGATCGGAATGCACATGCTTAATCATTTCCGTAGGCTGCTTGGCATCCGGTTTCTTTTGTAAAAAAGGATCTCTCTGCACGGGAGTTTTTGGCTGAGGATTAACCTGAGCAAAAGCAGACGTACTGAAAAGTAAAAATAAAAAAAGAAGGTATTTCATTACTCTTTCTTAGTTCCGTAGAAATATAAAGAGTGGGTATCAATTTGTACACCAAAAGCTTCTTCAATAGCTTCTTTAATCCCTTGAATTCTTGGATCGCAAAACTCAATGATTTCTTCAATCTCCTTATCCGAATCCTTTTTGTACACCACCAAATGGTCATGTTGTTTATCAAAATAGGATTTTTCATAGGAAGAAGAAGTCAAAGTCTTCTCACCAAACTGATGTTTTCTGATAAGTCCAGCGTCCAAAAATATCTCAATCGTGTTGTAGATGGTTGCTTTAGAAACATGATATTTTTTCTTCATCATGATTAAATACAAATCATCTACATTAAAATGGTGTTCTAGATTATAAATTTCCTCTAAAATCGTGTATCGTTCAGGCGTATTACGGAATTTGTTATCCTGTAAATACTGTCTCAACACTTCTTTGATCACCTTTATATCTGAATCTTTCTGTTTCGTATCCATTGCCATGCTATAAAGATACAAAAATACTGATTTTTGGAGAAATAGAAACCTTGTCTAGGAATTATGATGTCTTTTGAAATCTACTTGCTCAATTCGCGTGCTCGACATGTACGAATCCACCAATGGTGCCGATTCTACAACCACGTTATGCGGCGTAACTCCCCAAGCTTTAAAATCATCACTTCCTAGAACTTTCACGAAATTGTAAATATTCAATGTAATTTTCTCTTTCAAGGAAAGCAATCGATCGCTGATGTATGTATTATCAATAATAACATACTTCAAATCTGGCGGTACATTATGCTGTCTCAATGATTGGTAACCGCTTCTTGAAGGAAGTTCGTCATCCATCATCATATCGTTCAGAACTTGATCAAAATACTCATTAATACGACGATCTATTTTAAATCCAAGCAAGAAATTAACTTTATAAATCGTACCCGGCATAATTTCATCCACATAATATTTAAATGTGTATGGCTCTTCCTGATTAATAATACTCAAGATAAAATAATGATCAGCGCGTTTTGGTTGCTTACGAATAATTGAATAAATAATTTTAGACTCGATTTCGTCTTGTCTTTTGGCTCTACTTAAATAAGCAAGATTCGTAGCATATTTCGGGATGGTTTCGTCCAATTTCATATCCTTAATAATCGGAACATAAGAATCGAATTTCACGAATTTTACAAATTTCGCTTTAATTAATCGTCCATTATACCAAGCATACATACAAACTGCGATAAACCCTCCAAGAACCATCGTTAACCAACCTCCATCAAAGAATTTGATTACGTTGGCGTAGAAAAATCCAAGTTCAATACTACCATAAACCAAAGCAAAAAGTGCGATGAAAGCAAAATGAACTCGATGGCGTTTCAACCAAAAAATGAGTAATATCGAAGTCATAATCATCGTAATGGTAATTGTTAAACCATACGCAGCTTCCATATGCTCTGACTTTTGGAAATAAAGAACCACGATAAAACAAAATATCATCAATCCCCAGTTAATACGAGGAATATACATTTGACCCTTCACACCACTAGGATAATTGATTTTTTGATTTGGCCAAAAGGCAACTGACATCGCTTCCGAGAACATAGTAAATGAACCTGTAATCACCGCCTGACTGGCAATAATCGCAGCCATTGTCGCTAATAATACACCCGGAAAAACCGCCCAAGATGGCATGATCCCGAAAAAAGGGTTGATTCCCTGAGCAACAACGGTATGATAATTATCTAATAACCAAGCACCTTGACCTAAATAATTTAAAATCAACATTATTTTAACAAAGATCCAACTCACACGGATATTTGATTTTCCACAATGTCCCAAATCCGAATATAAAGCTTCGGCACCCGTTGTACAAAGGAAAACCGCTCCCATAATCACAATTGCACTTGGCGAATGTGTGATTAAGTTGTAGGCATAGATTGGATTGAAAGCCTTGATAATTTCAACATGATCAAAAATATGCATCGCACCAAATCCTCCTAAAGCTAGAAACCACGTAATCATAATGGGCCCAAAGAACTTTCCGATTTGTGCGGTTCCGAATTGTTGTACCACAAATACGATGAATAGAATAATTAACGTATAAAGAACAACTGGCGTATCTGGATTATAAATCTTCAACCCTTCAATGGCGGACATAACCGTTAACGATGGTGTAATCACGGAATCTGCAACCAAGGTCGCTGCTCCAATAATAGCTACTAGATAGAGCCAACGTTTTTTCATTCGCTTGACAAGCGAATATAAAGAAAGAATTCCACCTTCCCCTTTATTGTCCGCACGAAGTGCAATTACCACATATTTCACTGTTGTTTGCAATGTAAGTGTCCAAATAATACACGATAAAGCACCTTCGATATAATCTTCAAAAGGCATTTGCGCACCTTCGCTTCGAGCATTTACAATCGCCTTCATCACATATAATGGCGAGGTCCCAATGTCCCCAAATACAATTCCTAGTGATACAATTACTCCAATTAAAGTAAGTTTCTTGGTGTCAAAATGATGACCTCCTTCTAATGCTGTTGCCATTAATTTGTGGTTTTTAAAAAACGGATGCAAATTTAGACGAATTTTTGATTTGACCATCGAAAACTTTCATCAATTTGCGTTTCATTAATTAACTTAATTTCAAAGGTATATATAAATAAAAAAAGGACAAGCAATGCTTATCCTTTTTTTATATTTACTAAAGTATGCCTATGCTTTCACATACATTACTTTCTTAATTTCTTCTTTTACTTTCTCCAATTTCGGGAACCATTCTGCAAATAATGCTGATGAATATGGTGCTGGAGCATCTGGAGTTGTAATTCTCTTAATTGGTGCATCCAAATAATCAAATGCTAATTGCTGAACCATATACGTAATTTCTGAAGCTACAGAACCAAATGGCCACGCTTCTTCTAATACCACAAGACGATTCGTTTTCTTAACAGAGTTAATTACAGTATCGTAATCTAACGGACGAACCGTTCTAAGATCGATCACCTCTACAGAAATCCCTTCTTTCTCCATGTCTTCTGCTGCTTGAAGCGCCAATTTCATGATTTTACCGAAAGAAACCAAAGTAACGTCTGTTCCTTCTTTTTTGATATCTGCTTTACCGATTGGCAAATAGTATTCTTCTTCAGGAACTTCCATTTTATCACCATACATCTGCTCAGATTCCATGAAAATCACAGGATCGTTATCTTGAATAGCTGATTTCAAAAGTCCTTTTGCATCATATGGATTAGATGGAACAACCACCTTCAAACCTGGACAGTTTGCAAACCAACTTTCTAAAGCCTGTGAATGGGTCGCTCCTAACTGACCAGCAGAAGCTGTTGGCCCTCTAAAAACGATTGGACAATTCCATTGACCACCACTCATCTGGCGAATTTTCGCAGCATTGTTGATAATCTGGTCAATACCTACAAGACAAAAGTTGAAGGTCATATATTCTACGATAGGTCTATTCCCGTTCATTGCAGAACCGATTGCAATACCTGTAAAACCGAGTTCAGCAATTGGAGTATCAATTACTCTTTTAGCACCAAACTCATCTAACATCCCTTTAGAAGCTTTGTAAGCACCGTTGTACTCTGCCACTTCTTCACCCATTAGGTAAATAGATTCGTCTTTACGCATTTCTTCACTCATCGCCTGAGCAATAACTTCACGAAAAGTATATTCTGCCATAATCTGTTTTAATTAATTAGAATACAAAATTAGCAAATTTTAAATAAAAAGAAATATTCAAGGTATAAAAAAAAGACATTCATGACGAATGTCTTTACCATTAAAATATGATGGTTGTGAGTTGGTTTAGTCTGCTTTTTGCCAAGTTTGGGTTCTTCCGATAAGCGAAAGCCCTACGTAGCCTCTTACATTAAGTTTATTCCCGTCTCTTTTAATCGTACATTTATACGTTTTTCCAGATTTAGGATCGGTGATTGTTCCACCAGAAAATTCAGCACCATCTTTTTTCAATCCACGAATAATTTCTAGACCGATAAGTGGTTTGTTTTTACGATCATCACTACATTTTACACAGTTATTATTTTCTGGCTTTTGTAATAATTGATTAATTTTCGCATAATATTTACCATCCGATTTTTTGTAAATCTCAACGATGGATTTTGCTTGTCCCGTTTCGTCGTCAATGGTTTTCCACTTCCCTTCTATTTGTGCAAAAGAAAAAACACTGATTAGCGATAACGCAAAAGTGAATACTAATTTTTTCATTTTCTAAATTTTTAATAATTCAATAGAAATATACTTCTGTTGATTGATTGGCTAAAAATAGAATTTTTTTTTAAACAACAAAAATATTTTACTATATATAGCATAAATATCAACAAATAAGCCAAAAAGAAAAACTAAACAGAATAAAATTCTACAAAGAATCTATATTGAAGATCTTACGGTTTTGATACCAAATTCCGAAAAGAGAAACAAACGCCGTCATAATCGTAAAAACGAGCGCCGCCGAAACGGAAATCTGAGGATCAAAATGATACAAGACCGCCGCTTTCATAAATAGCCATTCACGAACGCCAATTCCGGAAAACGAGATCAAACTCAGAATCGCACTTAACAAGAAAACGACTAAATAAATCCAAACCGAATCAACAGGAGCAATAGCTTTGAGAATGCAAAAAACACTAAAAATTTGAAGCAATTGAACTCCAATGGAGTAAAAAAATGTTTTCGAAAAAATGGTTTTATAGGTTTTAAAAAAGAGTTTGAAGAAGAAAAATCCTCCAACAACCGAAATGAAAGCAGTTCCCAACAAGGCCCATTTCCACGGTGTTTCAAACAACGAAATCGCAAAAATTTGAATTAAAACAACAATTGCTATCAAGCCAACCAATCGATCGCAAAATATTGCGGATGTAAGTTTCTTGACATTCCACTGGAATTTTTTATTGAGAATATAGATTTTATAAGCATCTCCACCAATTCCGCCCGGAATAAAGAAGTTGTAAAACATCCCAATGAGATACAATTTCCAATTGGTTATTTTGGACAAATGATAGTCTTGAACTTCTAAAAACTTAACCAACCGAAGCGATGAAACCACTTGTGACAGGACAAAAGCAACTAAAGCTAAAGCGAGATAAACGTAATTACTCTCAACGATTAATCCCCAAACTTCTCTAAAGGGAATCTTTTTAAAAACCCAATACAGCAATAGAAAGCTCACTCCAATTTTGAGCAGCGTGATTCCTATTTTCTTTACTTTTTTCAAAAAGTGGTGATTTTTCGAATATTAAATGGACGCTTACTTTGCGATTCGTAATAGGTTTTCATCAATAAATCAACAATAATTCCTGTGGTAAACAATTGAATCCCTACAAAAATTAACAAAATACCTAAAATCAGCAAAGGTCTACCGCCGATTTCCTCACCCATTAACTTTAAAACCAACAAATACAAATTCACCAAAATCCCCAATCCGAAAGCGATAATCCCTAAGTTTCCGAAAAGATAAATAGGTTTTTGAAGGTATTTTTGATTGAACATCAACAACAATAAATCGTTGATAACTTTGGTTGTGCGCCCAATTCCGTATTTGGAAACTCCAAATTGTCTTGCGTGGTGCTTTACGGGAACTTCAACAATACGAGCTCCAGCCATGTGCGCATGAAGCGTAATAAAACGATGTGACTCCCCGTATAAATCAAGTCCTTTTGCGGTTTCTTTTTCAAAAAACTTTCAAAGCGCAACCGTGATCTTTTACATTTAACTTCGTGGTTCTTCTAATGATAAAATTAGCCACTTTAGAAGGGAATGTTCGTAGTAAATTATCTTGTCTTTTCTGACGACGACCAATTACTAAATCGCATTGATTCGCATCCATTTCATCCACCATTTTCGGGATGTCTGTAGGATCATTTTGCAAATCACCGTCCATTGTAATGATGTAATCACCTTGTGCGTAGTCGATTCCTGCCATTAAAGCGGAACTTTGACCGTAATTTTTCTTCAACTCGATAAGAACAACATGTGGATGCGCTAAATCTCGAACCACTTTTACGGTTTTATCCGTAGAAAAATCGTCCACCAAAATCAATTCGTATTGATAATCCTTTAGAACATCATCAATCGCCTTGATTAACAAAGGAGCGTTTTCTTCTTCATTGTAAAGCGGAACAACGACAGAATAGAGTTTATTATGGTTCATTAAAAATGAGTTTGAAAATGCAAAGATACTTCAAAAAGCAATAAAAATAAATCTCCAAAGTTTGGAGTTACTATATTTGCAAAAACTCTGCTCATGAAATCGGAGAAATCCTACTTTATTTTACTGCTTGCCGTTGGTTCTGTGATTCTTTTCGCCCATTTGGGACTACTATATGTAGACATTATGGAGGCGCGAAATTTTGTTAGCGCACGAGAAATGGCACATGAAGGACATTGGATTTTCACCACGATGAATGATTTGCCGCGTTACGAAAAACCGCCTTTACCTACTTGGTTATCCGCTTTTATGGGCATGCTTTTTGGCTTTGATCACATTGGAGCACTCCGAATTCCAGCAGCTTTGGTTTGTTTTGCTGCTTTAATTTATTTGTACAAAATTGTCGTTTTTGTAACCAATAATGCTCGTTTAGCTTTAATATCATCGTTAATTTTCATTACCAGTTTTTTGGTAATTTATGTTGGTAGAAGAGCCAATTGGGACATTTTCTCTTATGCATTTATGGTGATTGGAATGTATTATTTCCTACTCGCTCTGAAAAACATCAAAACCTTTCCCAATTACCTTGTTGCGGGAATTTTCTTTGGATTCTCCGTATTAAGTAAAGGCCCAACTGGACCGTATGTTTTGTTGATTCCAATGTATATAGCGTACGTTTTAACCAACGGTTTTCCAAAGTGGAAAGAGATTGGTGGCATTGCATTTTGCGCCGTGATCACAATTATCATCGGTTTTTCATGGTATGGTTATGTTTATTTAGCCGATTCGGATACCTTTTTAGCGGTGATGGAAAAAGAAGCATCGGCGAGAGGAAATCGGGATGTAAAACCATTTACACGTTACCTCAACTTCCCTGCTCAAACGGGAATTTGGATTTTCTTCAGCGTTATCGGATTGATTTTTCCTATGATGAAAAAAAGGACAAGCCAACCAAGACAATACCTTTTCTTCTTTTATTGGACGGTATTTGCGTTTATCTTTTTATCCTTAATTCCATCAAAAAAAGAACGTTATCTTTTCCCCATGATGGTTCCTCTAGCCGTAACTACGGGATATTATTTATACTATTTATTCACTGTTACGCAATTAAAAAAATGGGAAAAGAAGCTCAACAAAGTAATTTTTAGCATTCTTGGTATTGTTTGTTTAGCGCTTTCGGTTGGTATCTTTTTCCTACCGATCAGTATCGGATTTTACAGCATTGTTTTTTCCTTAATCGCTTTTGCTGTTGGAATTTATGTTTTGTATTCTGTTTTTGCAGGGGCGAAATTTGAGAAAGCCTTTTCAGCTTTATTGATTTTAATGGTGGGAACCGTTTTGTTCGGAATTCCTATTATTGATCAAGCTTTTAACAACAATACCGAGCACAAATCGATGTTGATACTAAAAGATCAAATCGAAAATGAAAAAGCGACTTTGTACTCGTACGAAGAATATTCGCCTGAAGTTTGGTTTAAATATCAAGAAGTGATGCCTGAAATTAAGTTGAATGATGCGAAAACTCTTCCTAAGGAAAACCAATTTTACGTAGCAACCAACACAGAAGGAAAGCATGTGATGCAGCCTTTTGAAAAAATGGGCTATCAGGTGACTCTCGTTGATCGATACGATGATAATGAGGAAGGTGGCAAGTCTAAAAACCACACGGAAAGGAAAATTCACTACGTTTATAAAGTGCAGAAATAATTTTAAACTCTTGAAATCCGTATTGAGTGCTAATTTTCGAAGCGCTCTCAAATGTATTTCTTAATTTTGTCGCTATGAATTTTGTACGAAACAATCTAGCCAACGCTTTCACGCTTGGAAATCTCTTTTCAGGTTGCGTGGGCGCCGTTCATTTGCTTTTGGGCGATTATCAAATTACCGCTTTGTGTATTGTTATTTCATTGGTTTTGGATTTTTTCGATGGCTTTATAGCACGCGCTTTAAAATCAAATTCTAATCTTGGAGTTCAATTGGATTCTTTGGCGGATATGGTGAGTTTCGGATTTTTACCTGGATTGACGTTGTATAAAGCCATGGAACCTTTTGGCGCAGACCTATTCGGAATTCATTTACCGTTTGAAATCAAATATCTAGGGTTTTTTGTGACTTTGTTTTCTTGTTTACGATTAGCTATTTTCAACCTCGATGAGGAGCAGAAATACTATTTCAAAGGCTTAAACACGCCTTCTAACACAATATTGTTATTTGGATTGTTCTATGCAACGAAACAAATGGGACAATACGTTCCCATGACCAATAGTGTTGGATTTTGGTTGGTTTTAACGTTCCTTTGTTCGTGGCTTTTGGTGAGTCCTATCAAAATGATCGCGATGAAATTCAAATCTATGAAACTTCAAGATAACTATCCAAAACTAGCTTTATTAGTAGGAAGTATCGTTATTTTAATCTCATTTGGCTGGGTAGGAATCCCATTAACCATCGTTTATTACATGGTGGTTTCCATCCTTTTTCAGAAGCAACTTAGCCAATAATTTACCTTTATATGAATCTTAAATTACATAAACCTTTTTGCGTTTTCGACCTTGAAACAACAGGAACAAACGTTGGAAAAGACCGAATTGTTGAAATTTCTATTTTAAAAATCAATCCTGATGCTTCTCGAGAGTCCAAAACGTGGTTGGTAAATCCAGAAATGCCCATTCCACAAGCGTCTTCGGATATTCATGGGATTACGGATGACAAAGTGAAAGACGCTCCTACGTTTAAAGAAATCGCTTCGAAAGTGATTGAATTTATTGCGGGAACGGATTTGGGAGGCTTCAATTCCAATCGTTTTGATGTTCCTTTGTTAGCGGAAGAACTTTTGCGAGCTGGAGTTGATTTTGATTTAAGTAAATTCCGTTTGGTAGATGCACAAACCATTTACCACAAAATGGAACCACGTACGTTAAGCGCCGCTTACAAATTCTATTGTCAGAAAGAATTAACCAACGCTCACTCTGCAGAAGCCGATGTTATGGCAACTTTTGAGGTTTTGGATGCGCAAGTTGGTCATTATCCTGATCTCCCGAAAGACATCGCAGGTTTAAGTGAGTTTTCTTACCATAATAAATTTGCAGATTTAGCAGGGATGATCGGCTATGACGATGCTGATGACGAAATCTTCCAATTTGGAAAGTACAAAGGACAAAAAGTATTGGAGGTTTTCAAAAAAGATATGGGCTACTACAGCTGGATTATGAATGCTGATTTCCCTTTATACACGAAGAAAATCCTAACTGGAATTCAACTAAAAAGTAAATTTTAAAATTCAAAAACCGTCATGAAAATAATCTGTATTGGAAGAAATTATTCGGAACATGCGAAAGAACTAGGAAACGAAATTCCCGATAAACCCGTGATTTTCATGAAGCCCGACACGGCTGTTTTGAAGGGAAATGGTTTTTACATCCCCGAATTTTCCAACGATGTTCATTATGAAGTTGAAGTGGTTGTAAAAATTTCGAAAGGTGGAAAGTACATTCAAAAAGAAAATGCGACTAAACACTACGAAGAAATCGGTTTGGGAATTGACTTTACCGCACGTGATTTGCAATCGGAACTTAAATCAAAAGGACTTCCTTGGGAACTTGCCAAAGGTTTTGATGGTTCTGCCGTTTTAAGTTCATTCTTTCCTAAAGCGAATTATGATTTAGAAAACCTTTCGTTTTCGTTGTTGAAAAATGGAGCAAAAGTTCAGGATGGAAATACGAAGCAAATGATGTTTAGTATCGATTCTATCATTGCTTTTGTCTCGCAGTATTTCACATTGCGTGTTGGCGATTTGATATTCACAGGAACACCTGCAGGAGTTGGAAAAGTTGTTGAAAAGGATGTTCTACAAGCCTTTCTTCAAGACGAAAAAGTATTGGATTTGCGGGTTTTATAAATCCGTAACCGCTTTTCCAAGTTTATATACCGTTCCTCGAAACGACGCTACTAAATCGTTGTTTTGATTGGTGATTTTAATATCATAAATCCCCGTTTTTCGAGTATCGGAAACCAAAATACTTTCCGCTCTCAACGTATCTCCTTCGCGCACCGCTTTGGTGAAATTAATCACGCAATTAAGCGCCACAGAAGCATCGTTGGTATTGTTTGAAGAGAACGCTAAAGCCGTATCTGCAAAGGCAAACGTCACACCGCCGTGAACCGTCCGAAGACCGTTGACCATTTCGAAACGAATAGGCATTTCGAGTAGGCAATATTTCTCAGTTACATCGATAATTTTAACACCCATCCATTGGGAAAAAGCGTCTTGATTCAGCATATATTGAGCAAGCTCTTTCGGATTCATTGTTCTTTTTTTGTAGATTTTAAAAAATTAATTTGCTAGTTTTTGAAGCAAAGGACTCTGTCTGTATCGCTCTTCTTGATAGGTTTCGTACAGATCGTGAAGTGTTTTTGAAATTCGATCAAAACCAATTTCTTCGCCCCAAGCCAATAAACCTTTTGGATAATTTACGCCTTTCATCATCGCCAAATCCAAATCTTCATCCGAAGCAACTTTCAAACGTTTTGCTTCAACCGCTTCGTTAATCAACATTGCTATAATTCGATTGAAAATCTCTGCGTACAACTTCTCATTCTTATCCGGAATTGGGTTTTCTGCATTTTCTGCATAATTATAAAATCCGCGACCGGTTTTTCTCCCCCACAATTTCGCTTCACTCATGCGCTGCTGTAGCAAACTTGGTTGGTATTTTCTATCGTAAAAATAGTCTTGATAAACGGTTTTGGTTACCGCAAAATTCACATCAACACCAATTAAATCCATCAACTCAAAAGGTCCCATTTTAAAATTCCCGAGACTGCGCATTGCATCATCCACTTGCTCCGGCGTAGCAATCCCCTCCTCCACAATTCGTAAACCTTCACCGTAAAAAGGTCGCGCAATTCGGTTGACAATAAAACCTGGAATGTCTTTCGCTAAAACGGGAACTTTCCCCCAATCAGCCATCAATTGAAGCATTTCAGAACTTAATTTAGCATCCGTCAACAATCCTGGAATAATTTCCACCAATGGCATTAACGGCGCTGGATTGAAAAAGTGAATTCCAATAAAACGTTCTGGTTTTTTCAAACATGAAGCTAAAGACGTGATTGAAATAGAAGATGTATTGGACGCTAAAATGCAAGTTTCCAAAACCAAAGATTCTAGGTCGGTAAAAACCTGATGTTTGATTTCTTTATTTTCAACAATGGCTTCAATAATCAAATCGCTTTGAGCCAAATCCGATAAACTCGAACAAAAAATACAATTGGAAAGAATAGAATCACCTTGTTCTTGAGAAATCTTTCCTTTAGAAACCAACTTCTCTATCGTTGATTGCAATCCAATTTTTGCTTTTTCCGCTTGTTGAGAATTTGCATCAAAAATAGTTACGAAACAACCATTAGTCGCCGCCACTTGAGCGATTCCTACCCCCATTGTTCCCGCTCCTATAATTCCTACTTTCTTCATTTGTAAAATGTAAAAAGTACTATGTACAATGTAGTGTGAAAATACTTTTTACATTATACATTGTACACTTATTATTTTCCTTTAAATTCAGGTTTTCTTTTTTGTAAAAAGGCGGTTACACCTTCCATAAAATCTTCCGATTTTGCGGCTGCTTGCTGCCATTTTGCTTCACCTTCCAACTGCTTATCTAACGAATTTAAATACGATTCGTTAAACGCTTTTTTCGTAATGCTAATCGCTTTCGTAGGCATATTTGAAATTCGAGTTAAGATTTCCATCGAATTTTCAGCAAACGTTTCGTCTTCAAAAACCTCAGCAATTAAACCCATATTTTTAGCTTCTTCAGCACTTAATTTCTTTCCTGTGAAAGCTAAATAACTCGCTAATTGACGTCCCAACAATTTCGGCAAGTAATACGTTCCCGCCGTATCTGGAATCAAACCAATATTCACAAACGATTGCGCGAAATACGAACTTTTCGTCGCCAATGTAAAATCACAAATCAATGCTAACATCGCTCCAGCACCAACAGCAGCACCATTTACTAAAGAAATGACGGGTTTACGACACTCCACAATGGATTTTACCATTGGATTGTAGTAATCTTCAACAATTCGAACAATAACCGCCTCATCATTTTTCGCATCCATATTCAGTGCTTCACCTAAATTCTGCCCTGAACAAAATGCTCGTCCACGTCCTGAAATAGCAACACAACGTACCGTTTCATCTTTTGAACATTCATCAAAAAATTGTTTGAGTTCTTTTAACAAAGGCTTGGTTATCGCATTCATGATCTCCGGTTGGTTGAGATACGCTATTTTTAATTTTCCCTCTAAATGGGTTTCAATTTCGAATTGATTATACATAATTTAATTTTTTTCTAATGGCATTTAAAATAATCAAAAGGTTCTAAGCACGATTCACATTGATACGAAGCTTTACACAATGTAGAACCAAAACGGCTAATCATCTTGGTTTGTGAGGATTGACAACGGGGACAAAGAACAGGCTTTTCCCAATTTTCACCATCTTGATCTGGAGGCGCTATCCCGTAAACACGAAGTTTTTCTCTTGCCTCTTCCGTAATCCAACCCGTCGTCCAAACGGGAGAGAGCTGCGTAATTACTTCTGCAACCAAACCTTCCTTTTGAAACAAACTCACGATATCTTCCTCAATTGAATACATCGCTGGACATGCCGAATACGTGGGTGTTATCCAAATTTTCACATGTTGAGCATCCACATATTGAGCATCGCGAACAATCCCCAATTCCACAATATCAATAACCGGAATTTCAGGATCGGGAATGGTTTTTAAAAGTTCCCAAAGGTCTTTCATATTCTGACTTTTCTCTACCATGCGCAGCCTGGATAGGCTCTTTGCATGTATTGTAATTCGCAAAGGATATAACCGAAATATTCTGTATGAACGCCTTTTCTACTTCCTTTTTGCATAAATTCATCTTCAGGAAGTGCAATTCCAAATTTTGAGAAATCCGATTTTACTTGATTCAACCACGCTGCTTGCAAATCCGCTGGATTTGGAACGATATCTAGTTTTACTAAATCTTCTTCACCTTCCGTTGTATCAAACAAACCACCGGTATATTCCCACAAATTTTGAATACCTTTTTCTAAGCGCAATTTACTCTCTTCGGTACCATTAGAAAAAATTTCTACCCAAGATTTAGAATGCGTGTAATGGTATTTTACTTCTTTTAGAGATTTTTCTGCAATTGCAGCAAGTTGTTCATCAACACTATTCATCAAACTTCCATAAATAATCTTCTGAAAAACACTGAAAAAATAGACTTTCAAGATAGTTTGTGCGTAATCTCCGTTCGGAAATTCAACCAATTGGGCATTCAAATAATCGTGTTCATAGCGTAGAAAAGCCAAATCATCTTCCGACTTCCCTTCCGCAAACTGCGTTGCATATTTATAAAGATTACTTGATTGACCCAAATAATCCAAAGCCACGTTCGTAAGCGCGATATCTTCCTCCAAATACGGACCTTTCCCACACCATTCCGCCAAACGCTGCCCCATAATCAGGGTGTCATCCGCTAATTTTAGTAAATAATAATATAATGGATTCATTTTTTCTTTTTTGTATCATGTAAAATGTACTATGTACAAAGTACGCTTTACCTTGTACGTAGTAAATTTTACAAAAGATTACATATTTTTTACGTCGTTTGGAATTTGATAGAAGGTTGGATGACGGTATAATTTGTCATCAGCAGGATCGAAAAATGCTTCTTTATCAACTCCCTCTGAAGTCACAATGTATTGACTAGGCACCACCCAAATGGAAGTTCCTTCTTTACGTCTTGTATACACATCACGTGCATTTTGCAATGCCATTTCTGCTGTTGGAGCTTGCACGGTTCCTGCATGCTTGTGCGAAAGTCCTGGTTTTGTTTGAATAAAAACTTCCCACATATCTAAGTTTGCCATATACTAATTTGAAAAATTTATGAATGTGATAATGTGATAATTCATTTTCAAATTAACTCATCATCCAATCAACTCATTATTTATACTTCTTCTTTCTTTTGATTTTTGCAAAAGGCTAAAGCCGCCTCTTTCACCCAAGAATTTTCTTGTTGCGCTTTAACTTTTGTTTCCAACCGTTTTTTATTGCACGGTCCATTTCCTTTGAGCACTTCCATGAATTCGTCCCAAGGTAAGTCGCCAAAATCATAATGACCACGCTCTTCATTCCACTTTAGCTTTTCATCTGGAATTTTTAAACCCAAGAATTCAGCTTGAGGAACGGTAACATCAATAAAACGTTGTCTTAAATGATCATTACTTTCTCTTTTTACACGATAGTTCATCGATTTTTGAGAATTTGGAGACGCATCATCATTTGGCCCGAACATCATCAAAGCTGCCCACCAAAAACGATTTAACGCTTGCTGAGCCATTTCTTTTTGTTGTTTGGTTCCACGGCAAAGTGTCATCAAAATTTCATATCCTTGACGTTGGTGAAACGATTCTTCCTTGCAAATACGAACCATCGCACGAGCATACGGCCCGTAAGAATTCCCCATCAACATGACTTGATTCATGATTGCAGCACCATCTACCAGCCAGCCAATCGCACCAATATCTGCCCAACTTAACGTTGGATAATTGAAAATACTAGAATATTTCGCCTTACCTTCAAGCATATCGTTGTAAGCGGCATCTCGATCCGCCGTAATTGTACCGTTTCCTAAGGTTTCGGTCGCTGCATACAAATATAAACCGTGTCCCGCCTCATCTTGAATTTTCGCCAAAAGAGCCATTTTCCTCCTCAAAGAAGGCGCTCGACTGATCCAATTTGCTTCGGGAAGCATACCAACAATCTCTGAATGTGCGTGTTGCGAAATCTGACGAACTAACAATTTCCGATAATCATCGGGCATCACGTCTTTCGGCTCGACTTTATTTTCGGCCTGAACGTATTCTAAAAACTTATCGTGATCCATTCTATTTTTTGGATTTCTAAATTAAATTCGACCGTCATGCAGGTCGTCTTTCAAATAAATACCGATTGTAGCATCTGCAAACTCACCAGCAACAAACTGTACCGACTTTTCAGGAGTTTGAATTTCATATTCTTTGAAAAAATAAATCTGCCCTTCTTGCGGACATAAAACTTCTACTTTACGATCGGAGCAATGCCAATAATAATTCCAAATATTGAGTCCACTTACTCGAAACTCTTTGTCAACTTCAATAAACGAAGCAAATTTCCATTTATTCATCAGATTAAATTTTAAGAGTTAAACCTTTTCTAAGTTACCAATAAAATTGCAAACCTGATTAGTTGACTTATACATCGTAATTCAACATCACAATATTCGTTACAGGATGGCATTGACACGTCAGTACAAAACCGCGTTCCACTTCGTCTTCTGTCAAAGCAAAATTCTTTTCCATAAACACCTCACCTTCCATCACTTGCGCTTTACACGTACAACAAACGCCGCCTTTACAAGCAAATGGAACCGGCAATTGATCTTTCAACGCTTTATCCAAAATACTTTCCTTTTTGGAGTTTAAATGGATATTATATTCGTCGTCGTCGATAATCAAGGTTACGAAACTTTCGATATTTGGTATTTTCTTGAATTCTTCACTTTTCTCTGCATTTTCTTCATCATCTGGTGGTGTATAATATTCGTACATTACTTGCAATGACGGCACTTTTTTGTCTTCTTTCAGAAATGTGCTGATACTTTTAATCATATCCGTTGGCCCACAAATAAAGAACGTTGCTTCTTTCGCAGGAATCTCAGGAAAAAATTCGAGTAAAGCATTCAATTTCTCGGCTGAAATTCGTCCTTCAAACAATTCATTTTCAACATGTTTCTCTCTAGAAAGTAAATAAACCACTTTCAAACGACCTTGAAACTTTTCAACCAACGCATCAATACGTTCTTTGAAGATAATTTGATTTGTATTTTTATTGCTAAAGAAAAGATATGCTGAGCTTTTTGGCTCTTGATGCAAAGCTTCAACAACATTAGATAAAACAGGCGAAATACCACTTCCCGCAGCAATTCCTACATAAACCTTTTCGTTTGAAGGGTGATAATAGGTGTAAAAATGACCTTGCGGCGCCAAAACTTCTAATGTTTGATTTTCAACCAAATGATCATTCAAAAAAGAAGAAACTACTCCATTTTCAAGTTTCTTAACCAAAACTTCTACCAATTGCGACGATTCCGAAGGTGCGTTCACAATAGAATACGACCTGCGCAAATCTTCCCCATTTTCAAGGTGTCGCACCGTTAGGTATTGACCTTGCTTGAACAAAAAAGCATGTTTAAGCTCTTGTGGAATTTCAAAACCGATATGTACGCAATCGTTGGTTTCTTTGATTAATTGAGCCACACGAAGTGGATGAAAATGCTGCATGAAAATTTCTATTAAGTGCTGATTCCAAATATAAAGATTAATCAGTTAAGTAGAAAACCAAAATTTAATTCAGTAAAACAAGTCAAAAAAGCATATCAATTTCACTTAAAAATCAAAAATTAAGAAATTTTGTCATATTCAAAATAAATGTTTTTAAAAATTTCGGAATTTTTGACATAATTATATGTTTTGATTCGAAAAGTATAGTTTTTGCAATTCTATTTTGCAAATACATTAATTTAGAAAATACCAATTACATATATGAACTTAAATCAATACACAGTAAAATCACAAGAAGCCATCCAAGCTGCACAACAAGTAGCGATGGAGTTTGGCAACCAACAGATTGAACCGCAACATCTTTTGGAAGGAATCTTCCAAGTGGATGAAAATATATCGCCTTTCCTTTTAAAAAAATCCGAAGCTGACGCCGATTTGGTGAGAGCCAGAAACCGCGAAAGCATCGAGAAACTTCCAAAAGTTGAAGGTGGAAACATTTATCTTTCCCAAAATGCAAACAAAGTTTTGCTGGACGCACCGAATATCGCTAAGAAAATGGGCGACGAGTTCGTAACCATCGAGCATCTTTGGTTGTCTTTAATTGAAGTGAATTCTCCCGTTTCGCAAATGTTAAAAGACATGGGCGTTACCAAAAGCCTTTTGGAAGGCGGAATTAAAGAACTTCGTAAAGGCTCGAAAGCGACTTCTGCAAGTTCTGAGGAAACCTATCAAAGTTTAAATAAATACGCAAAAAACTTTAATGAACTCGCTGCCGAAGGGAAATTAGACCCTGTTATCGGTCGTGATGAAGAAATCCGTAGAGTTTTGCAAATTCTTTCGAGAAGAACTAAAAATAACCCAATCCTTATCGGGGAACCTGGTGTTGGTAAAACGGCGATTGCAGAAGGTATCGCACACCGAATCATTTCGGGTGACGTTCCAGAAAACTTGATGGATAAAACTCTTTATTCATTAGACATGGGAGCCTTAATTGCTGGTGCAAAATACAAAGGTGAATTTGAAGAGCGTTTGAAATCGGTGGTAAATGAAGTAACCAAATCTGATGGACAAATTATTCTTTTCATCGACGAAATCCACACTTTGGTGGGCGCTGGAGGTGGAGAAGGTGCAATGGACGCCGCAAATATCTTGAAACCCGCTTTAGCAAGAGGAGAACTAAGAGCAATTGGAGCAACCACTTTAAATGAATATCAAAAATATTTTGAAAAAGATAAAGCTCTTGAAAGACGTTTCCAAAAGGTAATGGTGGAAGAGCCAGATACGGAATCTGCGATTTCGATTTTGAGAGGTATTAAAGATAAATACGAAGCGCACCACAAAGTTCGCATCAAAGAC
Organism: Bacteroidota bacterium; assembly: GCA_023423715.1. Lineage (GTDB taxonomy): Bacteria > Bacteroidota > Bacteroidia > Flavobacteriales > Weeksellaceae > JAFAFC01. The sequence continues at coordinate 44,531 of JAFAFC010000035.1, read as the reverse complement.
GAAGCGATTATTGCGGCAGTAGAAATGTCGCAGCGTTATATTTCTGACCGATTTTTACCAGATAAAGCCATCGACTTAATTGATGAAGCTTCAGCAAAATTGAGAATGGAAATCAATTCTAAGCCTGAAGAATTGGACGTTTTGGATAGAAAAATCATGCAAATGGAAATCGAATTGGCTGCAATTTCGAGAGAAGGCAACCAAACGAAAATCGACCATTTGAAAGAGGATTTATCGAAAATTACCGAACAAAGAAATGATATTAATGCAAAATGGTTAAAAGAGAAGCAAAAATCGGAAGATTTAACCAACATTAAAAAAGAAATTGAAGCTTTAAAACTGGAAGCTGAACGTGCTTCAAGAGCTGGTGACTACGCAAAAGTTGCTGAAATACAATACGGAAAACTTCGCGAAAAAGAAGATAATTTGCAAAAACAAGAATTAGAAATGCAAAACCATCAAAATGAATTGATTAAAGAAGAAGTAACTTCTGAAAACATCGCCGAAGTGATTGGAAAATGGACTGGAATTCCGGTTACCAAATTAATTCAATCTGAAAGAGAAAAATTATTGCACTTGGAAAACGAGTTGCACAAACGTGTGGTTGGTCAGGATGAAGCGATACAAGCTGTAGCAGATGCGATTAGAAGAAACAGAGCTGGTTTGAGCGATGACAAAAAACCAATTGGTTCGTTCTTATTTTTAGGAACAACAGGTGTTGGGAAAACCGAGTTGGCAAAAGCCTTGGCAGAATTGCTTTTCGATGACGAAAACAATATGACGAGAATTGATATGAGCGAATATCAGGAGCGTCACAGCGTTTCTCGTTTGGTTGGTGCGCCTCCAGGATACGTTGGTTACGATGAAGGTGGACAATTGACGGAAGCTGTAAGAAGAAGACCTTATTCAGTGGTGCTTTTGGACGAAATTGAAAAAGCGCATCCCGATGTTTTCAATACTTTGTTGCAAGTTTTGGACGATGGTCGTTTAACCGATAATAAAGGGCGTGTGGTGAATTTCAAGAATTCGATAATTATTATGACTTCGAATTTAGGTTCGCATTTAATTCAAGAAAATTTTGAAAAATTAGATGACAACAATTTTGATGAAGTTCTTGACAAAACGAGAGAAGAAGTTTTTGACCTTTTAAAACAAAGTTTAAGACCAGAGTTCTTGAACAGAATTGATGAAATCGTCCTTTTCCAACCTTTAACCAAAAAGAATATTGGGAAAATCGTTCAATATCAATTACGAGGTTTGAATACACTTTTGGCGCAAAGAAACATTATGATGACTGCAACTCAGGACGCTTTGGATTATTTAATGAACAAAGGTTACGACCCTGCTTTTGGAGCAAGACCTTTAAAAAGAGTCATTCAGCAAGACGTTTTGAACAAGTTATCTAAAGAAATCTTAGCAGGAAACGTCAACGACGGTGACAGAATCACAATGGATTTCTTCCCAGAAAGTGGGTTGGTTTTTAGACCGACGGAAAAGTAACAAAACACTAACAAAAGTTTAACTTTAGTTAACATAATAAGGCACGATATTCGCCTTTATAAAAGAGATAAATTTAATTTCATTATTTGTGTTTTTAACCCTGAGTTCTTTTGAATTCAGGGTTTTTCATTAAATAGTCATCCAAATAATGATCGAAAAAAACCTCCGAAGAATTTTCGGAGGTTTTTTATTTACTTAATCTCTATTTTTCACTAAAAGCCATCCGGTTCTTTCTGAACCGTTCCCAAAATCAAGATGATACCAATACGAATCCGAAGGAACAGGTCTATTCTGATACATTCCGTTCCAAATCATTGTATTTTCTTTAACGGAAGAAAACATTGTTTTCCCATGCCGATCTGATATCGTAAGCGTTGCATTGGGATAATCACTAAGAAAAGGAATTGAAAAAACATCATTCTTCCCATCATTATTAGGAGAAATAAAATTTGGAACCGAAATAACGGTTGTTTCTCCAACTGCAATGCATGTATTCAGTTGCGATTTGACGTAAACTTTATATTTCCCAGATTTAAGCGAATTAAATTTTGGCGAATCTTGCCATTTAACACCATCCATGGAGTACTGATATGGTGGAGTTCCTCCAGTTGCGACAACTTCAATAAACGAATCTCCACTTATTATTTTAACGAATTCTGGAGTAACTCCAGACTTAACTTCATAATCAAATATTGCAGAACATCCATTTGAATTCGAAACTTTCACTTTATAAACTCCCCTTTCTGTAACTTGTAAATATCTTGAAAAAACAGGTGTATCGACCAACCATTCGTACGATGCAAATCCAGCTCCCGCATCCAAGGTAATAAGATCTCCATCGCAAAGCGATGCTTCCAAGGATGTATTCGGAACTGGCGCAGGAACAACAGTCACTTTGACTTCGCTGCGTAAACCTTCACAAAACGTATTTTGAGAAACCCAATACGAAGTAACACCCGGTTTACTCGTATCTATAATTGGCGTCTGCATGTAAACCGAACCTCCAGTCTGATGCGTGTACCATCTTAAATTAGTTCCAGTTGCTGTAAGAACTGGAGCGATATCACCTTGACAGACCGTGATATTTGAAGCCGTAGGTTGCGGTGGAACACTACCAATATTAACAAATATCTCTTGTCGAGGACTTTCACAACCGTTTAGCGTTTGGCTAATCCATAAACTGTAGTTATCAAGCTTCGAAGTATCTACAATAGGCGCCGTAAAAGAACCGTCATTAGAAGTCTCCGTGGAATACCATTTAATATTATGTCCACCTGTAATTATATCTGCAGAACCTATACAGAAATTAAAGGTTTTTTTATCCGGTTTTTCAGGATATCCTAAAACCTGAACCGTAGAAGGTTCTGACGCAATACGGCAACTCGGTGAGAGTATATTTGTTTGCTCAGCCACAACATAGCGGTATTGATCTCCGTTAATATACGACCCCGAACTTACTGCAAACTTCGAATTCGTTGTTGGACCAGTCACATCTTGCCAAGTTTTACCGTTATCGGTGCTTTTTTGCCAAATATATCTTAGGTCAGTAAATGCAGAAGATGGAACATCCGCTTTCATCTCAAAGCTAGCAGTATTATCGCACACACCTGAAAAAACAGGCTTATCCGCAGAAAGTGACACCGCCGCACCACATGGGCTAAAGGTGATATCGTCTATAGCCAAATCATTCCCTATTCCTCCAGCTGCATTATTTATTAAAACCACATCAACATCACCTGAAGCAGCTGAAGATCGAAAATCAATATAATAATTTCGCCATTCTTGATCCTCCGCAATATCACCCGTACTTACTTCACCCAAAACCGCTCCCGAACTACTCAAAATCCGCATCGTTACATTGGGGTTTATCTGATTAAAACCAGGTTGAATTAAGTTTAAAATATATGCCGAAAACCGATATACTTGATTTGGACAAAGTGTAGACACTCTCCTTCTGTAGAATTCGCCAGCGGTATGACTTGCATTAACTACAAGCATATTCCCAGATCGACCAGCATCATCTACCGTATTATCTTCCATACTCACCCACGCCCAACCACTGTATTGTTGAGTAAAATTCGTGATCGTATATTGCCCATCATTCGGTGGAAAACTGGATGAATACGTATAAGATGTAGATGCAGGCGCTTGCAAAGGACCTGAAACAACCTGACTAGAAGTCGCAACAGAACCAAAATCTTCCTTGAAAACAGGATCTCCAAATGAACCACCGCATAATTGAGCCTTAGATAAAAACCCAAAGCTTAACAAGATCAACAACAGGAGTAATTTTGTTTTCAAACCGAATAAAAATATAAAAAATTAATTTACTTAGTAAATGTAATTTCTGCTAAAACAGGAAAATGATCCGAAGGATATAGATTATTACTTCTTCGGTCGTTAATCGTACGATTTGAAAGTACCGTAAATCCTTTTACAAAAATATAATCAATACGATCTTTTGCAATGGTATTGAAATCAAATGCTTGCCAAGTTGCTTTTGGACCGTAATGCGGTGTTTTTGAATGATAGAAAGAATCATCCAACGATTTTGACATAATTTGAATCGGTTCCGTATCTTCTGTCAAGTTGAAATCCCCTGTTAGAACCAAAGCATAATTTTTTGGATTCATCTTTTTGATACGTTCCAAAATCATTTGGGAAGACTTTACGCGAGCTACATTTCCCACGTGGTCAAAATGCAAGTTCAACGCCCAAAATTTCTTTCCTGTTTTGGAATCTTTAAACAAACCATACGTACAAATTCTTGGATAAGCCGCATCCCAACCTTTCGATGGAACATCTGGCGTCTCACTTAACCAAAACGTACCCGATTCTAAAACCTTTAATCGTTTTTTATCATAAAAAATAGCGGAATATTCCCCAGCGTCTTTCCCATCATCACGACCGACTCCGATATAATCATAATTGGTCAATTTTGCTTTAATATCACGCATTTGCTGTGGAAGCGCTTCTTGAACCCCCATAATATCTGGATGATAATACGCCATTAAGCCCATCGCATCGTCTTTTCTCTTCGTCCAAGCATTTTCTTTATCCGAATCCAATGACAAACGAATATTAAACGTCATCACTTTAAACTGTTGCCCAAACAGCATTGGAACCAACCCCAACATAACAATAGAAAGATATTTTCTCATAATTTTAATTTGAAAACCAAAGGTAACAAACAATTCCTAACGTAAATAAAAAAACCGACAGTTTCCACTATCGGTTTTTTTTATACTTCGTTTCTTTTTATTCGCGGGTAAACTTTGCCGTTTTTCCACTTTGCGTGAAATCAAAACTCTTTTTGTCTTTTGCAAATTTGATTTCAATTCCTGCTAAACCGAAGGTAAATTTCCCTTCACCCTCATACGTCAATGGGAAAAAACCTTGGCCAGTAGCTTGAGCCATTAATTGATTATTTTCTTCTTTTAGAGTGAATTTCATAGGAACTCCTTTCGATGCATACGAACCAACATAATCTTTTAAACTAATTTTTTCTGCATTACCCGTTAGGCTAAATGTGTTGTTTCCAGGGTTTGCATCAGGTAAGCTTTTCTTAGGATCAATAGTCACAGACTCAATTTCCTTCGTTGTAGGAAGTTTAAATTTCCACTCGGTGTTACGTTTCCAAACTTCGACAGGAAGTTTCGTTGTTTCTTTACTACCATCTTTGAATTTAATTTCCAGCTCCATTGGCATTGGAAGTTTTCCAATATTTTCTACAGCATATGTTGAACCTTGCTTATAGTCGCCATTAACGTAAGATACGTTCGTTATTGCTTGATCAATTTTCCAACGATTAAGGTACCAGCCTCTCCAGAAATAGGATAAATCTTCGCCCGAAACATTTTCCATGGTGCGGAAGAAATCATCTGGAGTTGGGTGCTTGTACGCCCAACGCTTGATATATTCTTTAAACGCTTTGTCGAAAACTTCTTTTCCTAAAATATTATCACGTAAAATCTGCAATCCCGCTCCCGGCTTATAATACGCTAACGCTCCCAAATTGGATTCTTTCATATTATCAGGAGCTGTTTCTACCGCTTCAAAACGTGGATTGTTAAAGAAAAACGACATCGATTGCAATGGTTGATCATGATGGTATTCTCCTTTGTTGAAATTTTCTGTAGAAATTCCGTTAATAAAGGTATTGAATCCCTCATCCATCCACGCATGCATTCTTTCGTTGGAACCCACAATCATCGGGAACCAAATATGGCCAAATTCGTGATCCGTAACTCCCCACAAATCTTCACCTTTTGAGTTCATGTGGCAGAAAACAATTCCCGGATATTCCATTCCGCCCGCATTTCCTGCTACGTTAGTCGCTGCTGGATACGGATATTCAAACCATTGTTTTGAATAATGTTCGATTGATGCTTTTGTATATTCTGTTGAACGTTCCCAACCGTTATTTCCGTTACTCTCAACTGGATAAGCCGAAATCGCCAATGATTTTTTTCCTGATGGAAGGTTAATTCGTGCCGCATCTAAAATAAAAGCTGGCGAAGACGCCCAAGCAAAATCACGCGAATTATCCATTTTATATTTCCAAGTTTTCGTTCCTGAAGCTGTTTTTGGAGCATTATCCACTTCAGCAGCTGAACGAATCATCACGGTTTTCTCACTATTCTTCGCTTCGTTCCATTTTTTAACTTGATCGGAAGTATATACTTCTTTTTCATTGAGCAACTCACCAGAAGCGACTACAAAATGGTTGGACGGAACGGTAAATTCTGCTGTAAAATCTCCATACTCTAAATAAAATTCCCCTGCACCAAGGTACGGAAGGGTGTTCCATCCCATAACATCATCATAAACACACATTCTTGGATACCACTGGGCAACAATGAAAATTTTTCCGTTTTTCGTTTCTTGAACGCCCATTCTATCTGATCCATAATCTGGAGAGACAAATGAATAATTGATTTTCAAATTAACAACGCCACCTTTAGCTTTCAAATCTTGTGGAAGATCAATTTGCATTCGAGTGTCAGAAATTCGATACGTTGGGTTAACTTTTATTTTTTTTCCATTCAAGGTTGTAATTTCAATCGAAGAAATCGTGTAACCGCCGTCAAAAGCTTGACCTTTGGCTCCATTTCTACTTCCTCCCATTGGGATTACCGAATTTCCCCGTGAATCTTTTTTAAATAAATTCTGATCCAATTGCAACCATAGAAATCCAAGATTATCGAAACTATTATTGGTATAGGTAATCTCTGTACTTCCTGTGATTTCTTTTTTCTCGTCGTTCAAAGTCGCTTTCAGCTTGTAATCGGCTTTATTTTGCCAGTAGTTATGTCCTGGCTGCCCACTTGCAGAACGGGTTTCCGTTGCAAATGTGGAATAAATGGGTTTAAAAGCCTCCGTGTAGCTATATTTATCCGCTTCTTGAGCCGAAATATGACTAAACGAAAAAGCAAAAATCAAAAATGATGCTGCAATTTTCAAATTTTTCATAAACTTACTTTTAGTATAGGTAGCAATTATTTAAGAATTGTTTCTTGAAGTTGTAAAAATTTTTCTTCATCGACTTTTTTAGTTGAAGGTTGATCCTGATTTTTAGACCATTTAACCTCCATTTCATAGAACGTTGCGGAATGTGTAATTTGGTTATTTTTCGCATTATCGATGAATAATTTCCAACGATCGTAGTACAGCGAACCTAATAAGCCGTTCCATTCTTTATGCGCATAATTCCTCAAAGTCGTTTTCGGTAGATTGTCTGGCCCCCAGTAGGTAATTTGAGATTTTGCATTATACAGCACTTGATCTTTATCGGGAAGGTTTTGTCCATAATCTTTCGCTTGACCCAACCAACGATTTAACGTAAAAAATTCTCCTCTACTTAACAATTCATCTTGAATTTTAACCATTTGCAAAAACTGATCACCTGAAGTGGAAATTGCCGTTGTATTTTTGGATTCTATCGCTTGAACGAGGTCTGCATACGCAGCGTCTCCTTTATCTGCCCAAACTTGACGAAGAAAATCAATTAAATCATTTTGATATGTTTCGCTATTCTTGAATTCATTTTGAACCGAAGCAAAAACGCGTACCGCTTTTCTAAAACGCTCAATATCGTAATTACGTTTTCGAGTTCCCCAAGAAGAAACCGACTTAATTTTTAAGGAAGGTCTCGCACAGAAAACACTTTCTGAAGGCCCTTCTTGATACACTTCTGGATTAGAATACACCGTTTGCGCAAATTCTTTCCAAGCTTCGATAATTTTTGGATTTGATTTTCCGTATCTTGAAATTGAATACTTTTCTAACCAAGAATCAAGGTTTGGTTTTTCTGCATGCCAAGCCAAATCCAGCATTAACTCATACGCCACTGGATTGTTGATAATGCCTTCAGGAATAATTCCAACTCCGGCAAGATTTGCTTTATATGGACTTGCTTTAATTCGGAAAACCTCATCAATAAACCGTTGCAATTTCCCATACAATCCATTTTTCTCACCGAAATTACTCACGTTAGACCAAATGAATGATGTTCCGTTATAGCCTTTTCTTTGATTCCAATTATCGGTGTTTTCACCAAAAAGCTCAATGATAAGTACATTTTCTTTCTTCAAACCTTTCAGCAATTCATCGGAAGGATTCTTCTGCCAACCTTGCAAAACCCAAGAACTATTCGGGTAATGACTTTGCATTACTTCCTGTACTTGATGTCCAACTTCAGCGATATTGACATCTTTTGATTTTCCACCTTCATGAAAAGGCTCACCTCCAAAATAATGAATATCGTTTCCGTACAATTTCTTCATTTCAGAATAATAAACATCAGCAATTTTCTTAAAATGAGGCGTTGTAGGAACTAAAATTCCCGGTCGTGTAAACTCAGTAAATACCCATTTTCCTTGATCAATAATGGGTGCATCTTTAAATGCTTCTAATTTTTGTCCTAAATCATGAGGAACCATTCCGTAGAAACCTTGCAAAATTGGCTCAATCCCAAGATCATTCATTCTTTTAAGAATCTTCTTTTGCAGATCTGCTTGCTGTTTGATTTGAGCATTACTCATTACTCCGCCCCAACCTTCAAGATTTCCCATGAGCCACCAAGCCGTAAAACCTGGCCCTGGAATAAACTCGCGTGCTTGTGCATCGGTATAGCCCAATTTCACCAATGTATTGTACCAAACTTGCTCCGTTCCAACAGGTGCTATCATAATATTAACTCCATTAAGAGCCATCCAGTCCAACTCTTTTTCCCAGTCTTTCCAAGTGTAAAAACTAAAAGAGTAGTTTATCGTACAATAATTCAGAGCATAGCGGTATTTCACCTCAGAATCTTTATGAATCACCCCTTTAATTTGAGGTAATGACGTTAAATTCTGAACATTGTCTCCCATATGCGAGATGCTTTGATGGGCGTAGGTTTTCACATAATAATCTAAACCTTTGGAAGCCGCACTGACAGAAGTTGCGGAAATATGTAATTTATTCCCTTTGGTTTGAATTTCGAAACCATCTTTGGAATTGTTATTCTTTAGTTTTTTAACGACCACTTTATTCTTCAACCAAGGAAACTGCCGATTCGCCAATTCCTTTACTGAATTGAAGTTTTGGGAAAAGCTGAAAATTGAAATTAATAGAAAAGTAAAAAATGTAATTTTTTTATGTGGACTCATTTTCTGGATATTGTGTCTTGTAAAAATAGAAAAATCATGAGATTTCGCAATAAAAAATGCGAACATAAGGTTCGCATTCAATTTTTACTTTAAAAAAAATCTATTTCGATTTCTTCGCTTTGATCATTTGCTCGAGCATATCCCACATTTCGTTCGGTATTGCTTCTAGCATATTGAATTCTCCCGCACCTTGAAGCCACTCGCCACCATCGATAGTTACGACTTCGCCATTCACAAATGCCGAAAAATCTGACACCAAATATGCCGCTAAATTTGCTAATTCTTGATGTTCTCCAACTCTACGAAGCGGAATCTTTTTTCTCATATCAAATTTTTCCTGTAAATCCCCTGGTAACAAACGATCCCAAGCGCCTTTTGTCGGGAAAGGACCTGGAGCAATCGCGTTAAAACGAATACCATATTTCGCCCATTCAACGGCTAAACTTCTCGTCATCGCCAAAACACCAGCCTTTGCACAAGCCGATGGCACAACGTACGCCGAACCTGTCCAAGCATAGGTAGTAACGATGTTTAAAACGGTTCCTGGAGATTTTGTATCAATCCAATGTTTTCCCACAGAAAGTGTACAGTTTTTGGTTCCTTTCAGAACAATATCCAAAATGGAATCAAAAGCAGAATGCGTCAATCGTTCAGTTGGTGAAATAAAATTTCCAGCGGCGTTATTTAACAAGATATCAATCTTTCCGAACTCCTTAAGCGCTGCATCTTTCATTGCTTCCACCTCATCCCAATTTCGGACATCACAAGCGACACACAAAACTTTTCCACCTGTTTCTGCTTCAAGTTCTGCTGCCGTTGTTTGCAATTTCTCCAAATTTCGAGACGTGATTACAACTTTTGCTCCTAATTCTAGGAAATATTTGGTCATAGCCCTTCCCAAACCGCTTCCGCCACCCGTTACGATGGCTACTTTATCTTTTAATGCATCTTCACGAAGCATTGGCTGTGTATATGGATTCATAAATTTTTGATTTTATGTAAATGTACTCAATTCTATAAAAACATGTCGGATTTGAAGATAAATTGAAATGCCTACAATACTAAATAAAAAGAGTCACCTTTTATTTAGTGGTGACTCTTACAATTATATAAACACTTGAGTTTTTACGACCTCCAAAACGACCAAACGTTTCCATTGAAAACTGCTAATCGTTTTGCTCCGTCTTTTTTCACATACACCATCATTCCTGGTGAAGGACTTGGGATATTGATTACATCTTCAACAATTGGAAGTACCATCGCTTTTGTCGTCGATTCTAAAACCAAGGCTCCATTAGCTGAAGTTTCGGTACTTCCAATAATTACTTTTGCATCTGGTTTTTCTGCCTTCCCGTTTTGAATAGCTAAACTTGACGAAATATTCGCGTCTCGGCCGCTAAGATCAATCCATTCTGAGCCATTATAATATTTCATTCTAGATTTCGCACCATTTTCATCTGCGTGAAGTAGAATTGTACCTTCTGTTGCATCAATCGAACTTGGAAGAACTTGAACATAAGGTAAGATTAAGCCCTTACAATTTTTATTACCATCATTATTCTTCGCGAATTCTAACAACACCGAAGTTTTATCGACCACGGTTCCTTTATCGTCACCAATAATTACTTGCGCGTGCGCGTTTGCTGAAATAAATGCAAACACAAGGAAAACTAATTTTTTCATTTTACTAAAAATTAAAAGTTAGGGACATGAAGGCGTTGAAAAACAACTCCATTTCGTACCATCATAAAGTTTGAGGCATTTTTCCGTCGTATCGAAAACCATCATTCCTTCTTGTGGATTCGTGATTTTACTTGGATTAGATAGATCACCTTCAATTTCCAAAGTTGACATTCTGGTAATAACAAAACCTTTTTTATTGGATTCAATTGCTGTGAATGCAGAATTTCGAACCATCGGCCAATTGTCATTTTGAGCACCAGCTCTATTTAGAAGTGTGATGCCGTGATTTACAGGAATACCAGGAGTCATATTGATTTCTGAATTATAACAAGCATAGGTATCGCAGGCGGTAAAAACACCATAAACTACACCTAAGTCATGACCTCCAGACCCCTCTATCGTATTCTTGGGAAATTTTTCATACTCTAAAGCCGTAGCTCCCAAAGCATTATAGTCACTTGGTAGAAGGACATACCCATACACGATTTCCCCTGCAACTACACCAAGATCATGATAACTAATTACTGAAAGACCAATTGGTTGATCACCATCCTGACTATGTGCGTAAAGATCCGTAGGATTCTCTCTTTTAATGATTTTGTATTTCATATTGGTACCTAGCAAATTATACATCTGTCCAGTAGCTACTGTCTTTACAACGCCCAAATCCGTTGGCAGATTGGTCGTATTAATACTTTTTACTACGGCAATATTAACGTTGTCATTTCTTCCTCTTTCCGTAACTAAGATCAATTCATTTTTGGGATCAATTACTTTATATCCTTTCTCGAAAATCACGTCTAAACGTTCCGCATTACTTGCATTAGTACCTCCGCTATTATTGAATACGTTATCAATACCGGCATTGATATATCCAAGAGAAAAGAAATCTTCTATATTTTCAGGATAGGAAACAGAAAGTTCATTTAAAGGCGTACCAGCTCGTTCAATAAATAAAATATCTCTTGCTTTCTGCGCAGGATCATTATTTCTACGGATGTAAAATCTGGACATTGGAAATGCGATACGCTGAATTGTTCTAGTACCCGCAGTAGCCGTTTTAAAAGAAGTAAGTTGTTTCCCTACCCCCTTTCCATAGGTGACACCGTTTGAAACCCGTTGTACTTGCGCTATAGAATCATACGTAATGGTTGCCACTGCAGAAGATGGATTGGATTCCACAACATAAGGTTCACATAAACTAACCACTTCATTTTGATTTGGAGCCAAGTTACAGGCCGGATCTGAAACCGTAGTATCAATAGAGGTCCCAATCCCTTGCAGTGTACCGATAACTCCATTAACATTGGGACTCCCAACAAGTCTTCCACTATTCAATTGGTTTGGAGTATAATTTCCTGAACCTTCTATCGCATCATAACATCCATCGTTATCACTATCAAGATCAATATAATCGGGAACTCCATCATCGTCTGTATCACGGGGAAGCACAGCTCCAAGACCGCAAAATTCCTCATTAACTAATCCATATATCCTCATGCCACCTTGCGCATTGGTGGTGGAAATCTGAATTCCAGAAATGGGTTGTCCCGTATTTACAAAAGTATAGGATTGCGAAGTTTCTGTAGTTAAATCAAAACGTGCTAATAAATTCCCAGACAAATCTTGAATAGTCATATTTGGCGTAGCCCAGTCATGAAGTTTGCTAGCAAAAACGCTAACGTTAGCACCCGTATCAATAGGTGAGGAAGTACTCAACGTAAAAACAAACGTATTAGACCACGTATCAATTGTAGCATAATCTGATCCAGGCATGCCAATGGCGTTCAAAGGATTTTGAACGTCTGAAGTACCCGATGCTGATGATGCATAACTAATATTAAAACAATAAGGATCATAATAATCATGTAACCCATTGCCATTACCATCCATGAACTTATCTGCATCAATTTTACCATCGTTATTTGCGTCCAATGTAGGATTAACTCCAGCTTCTAGTAAATCAGAAATTCCATCGTTATCACTATCCAAATCCAAATAGTCAGGTAAAGAATCTCCATCGGAATTCAAATTATCTTGCGACTTTTCTACCACATCCATAATTCCATCATTGTCTTTATCAAGATCACATTGATCTGGAACTCCATCTCCATCTGTATCAACACCACTCGAATTCGGTTGAGCTGTGACAATCACTTTTGTTTTGGAAGACATTGTTCCTTCATACACTGTTCCAGAACGTTTGTCTATTATCGTATAAAAAATAGGATATGTTGTCCCTTTGAAACCTGGACTTGGCGTAAATGAAAGAATTCCCAAATTTGGAAAATACTCCCAAACACCTTCTCCGTAAGCATTGTACGTATTTCCAGAAAGTTCAACCTCGTAGTTATCATAAAGCTTTACAGAAACGTTGTCTAACGTTGCTTTGGTTTTATCAAAAATTTCGTCATTATCCAAAATCGAAATTAAAATTGGGTTTGGTTTCGCAGGGTTACAATAATATCCATTGACAATATCATCGGTTGCTACTGGATTTCCTATATAAGTGAAATAAACTTTTGCTCTTGCTTCAGCGCCTAACGTATTGGTTGTTCCCACAATGTTTCCAGAACCAGGTGTATGATTAGAATCCGTGTTTGGTTCGCCACTTAGATTGTAGGTTTTATCCAAAATTGTATAGGTAGCTGGTGTTGGATTCCCCTTAAATTCGGGCAAAGGTGTGAAAGTAAGAACCCCATTAGAATACGACCACTTCCCTTCTCCAGGAACATCAAACGTGGTTAAATTACGAATTCCAAAAAGATAAAATTCAACTGTTTCTGGGGTTGGCATTATATCAGTATGCAATTTATCATTTTGAAGTACATTGTACGATATCGGTAAACCTTGAGGCTGATTGATGTAATAATCGTCATTTGCATTTGGTTCGGCCGATGGGTCACAATTCATAGTAATTGCAGAACCTCCATAAGAACTTCCAAGGTTTTCTAAAACTATATCATCAATAACATAATCATTTCCGTTCGGTAGCGCTAAGTCGTTGACAAGTGAAATAAAATATTTCCGATCAGCTTTTGTACAAGTGGGAACTTTAAAGATCGCTTCATAATTTTGCCATCCACCACCAATAAGATCATGAAGTTTGCGCGCTAGAGTCGTTCTACCATTAGCTGACATTATTTCTAAAGAAATTCTTGAAGGACTATTTTGCATATAGGCACGAACACTGAGTCGATAGTAATTTCCAGGAACTAAATCTTGATCTACCTGCCGTTTGTAAAATGTACTGAGGGTAACTCCTGCATTAATGAACATTGTAGCCCCTGAAGTCCCATTTCCAATATCTGAAACATTCCATTTCCAGCCAAAACCAGTATATCCAGCAGGAGGATTATCATACAAATTGGAGGGATTGATAATGGTGTAATAGTTATTTTCTACCGCGTGAGCTAAGTGGATTTCATTCTCAGAAGTGTTGGGATTATTTGTAGTATTAGGATCTGCAAAAATAAAATACCCTAATCCATCTGGAACATAGTCGGAATACACCCTTGTCGATGAATTTCCAAAATCTTCTTGAAAAACAATCTGCGCCTTAAACCTTAGTGATGTAACAAGACTAAATGCACAGACAAGTAATAGAATAAATTTTTTATTCATTATTTAATTTTTGATTAATTAAAACTTGACTACATTTTCATCATCAAAGGCGTAAAACAAAGTGTGTGGCAACGTTTTACTACATTTTCAATGCATCAGTGCTAAAAAATCAAAAACAGACGATATCCAAAACAAAAAATTGTATCTGGATATCTAAAAATACATACAAAGGATTAGGCTAAAAATTAAAGATGCATAAAATCTGAATCAATCATTAAAATCCCATTCCCTACTTATGCCACGCGAAATTATGAATACTTTTTGCATAATTTCAATTTATAGTGAAAAATAAACATGAGTTATATCATGTTAAGTTACTAATCTTCAATTTTCGTAAACATCAATCAATTGTTAGTCAATTGATTATTTTAATAGATCAAAAAAAAATCGGTCTCAAAAATTTGAGACCGATTCTATTGGTATTAATTTAGGATTAGTATCCGAATAACTCTTCAAGAGTAATTTTCTTCACTTCACCCAATTTTTGCATATCAGCCATTGGCAATTTCTTCTCAGAAGCTACAATCGCGTACGTATATGGTTTTCCAGAAAAATATTTACCGTGGAAACCTTTCAACTCGTCCATTGTTACCGAATCAACATTTTGATAGATTGACTTTCTGATATCGTCTTTCAGACCTAATTGTTGCGCTGCCAAATAATTGTAGATAATTCCATCTTGAGTAATTCGCTCCGTTTGGATATCTTTTTTCACTTGATTTTTAGCTAAAGTCAAGTTTTTAGTCAATTCCGGCATCGTCGTTAACAACTGATTCATCGCAGTCGTTGCATCGTTGAATTTATCCGCTTGGCTACCAACATATCCCATCATGTAATAACGATCGTCTTTTTTAGTTGGTTGAATATAGTACCCATACGTGCTGTATGCCAAAGCTTTACTTTCACGAATCGTTTGGAAAACGATAGATCCCATTCCACCACCGAAATAGTTGTTGAATACATTAACCATTGGTGTTTCTTTAGAATCATACTGATTGGTGTTACGCAACCATCTTGTCTCCGCCTGAACCATGTCGTAATCTGTGAAAAGAACTTGGTTTTTCGTTTGCTGCGTTTGCGTAAATACTTTTGCTGGAGATGGCGTTGCAAATTGACCAGGAACCGTATGTAAAGGTTTCAACATAGCCGTAACCTCGTTCAATTTTGCTGGACCGTAATAAATTACCGTTTGTGCGTAATTGTTAAGGTTCTTCACTTTATCAACTAACTCTTTAGATGTTATTGCCTCTAGCTCTGCATCTTTAAGTGTATTGTTGAACTTGTTATTCGGGCCATAAAGCGCATAACTTGTTAAACCTCCCAAGATCGCTCCTTTGTTCGCTTTTGCATCTTTTCTTGACTTCGTCAATCTTGCTTTATATGATTTCAATGCTGCATCGTCTGGCTTAACGTTCAAGATTAGATCTTCATATAATTTTACTGCTTTGTCAAAATTTTCCTGAAGACCTTCAATAGTTACCGTAGTATACTCTTCTCCAGTTCCAATATTAAAACTTGAAGCAATTTTATAGAATTCTTTAGAAATATCTTCTGCAGATTTTTTATCTGTCCCTAAGAACTGAATATACTGCGCCGCCAAAGGGATTTTAAGATCGTTTAAAGAACCGATTTTATAACGGTATCTCAATCGATACAAATCGTTGTCCTTATTTTCAACATAAAGAACTTCCGCATTTCCTAATTTCGATTTTTGGATGTCTTTATTATAATCCAAGAAAATAGGCTGCGAAGGCGTACTTGGCATATCATCTACCATTTTCACGAAAGCAGATTGCTTATCTGCATTGGTTTCAACAGGTGTGATTGCTGGTTTCTCGATTTTTTGAGAATCTTTGTTTTCGCCTTTTCTTTTAAGAATTGCTACGTAGTTGTTTCCAAAGTATTTGTTTGCGAAAGCAACGATATCTGCTTTGGTTATTTTTGATAAATCATTTACGTAAGCAACTTGAGTTTTCCAATCCAATTCCGATGTGAAAGCTCCTACCAATTGCGATGCTCGAGAACCATACGATTCCGTTCCTTGGATTTTTTCTTTCTTGATGTTGTTTACAATAGATGGAATTAAATCATCATCGAAGTTTCCTTTTTTCAAATTTTCGATTTCATTTAAAACCAAAGACTGAACTTCTTCTAAAGACTGACCATTCGTTGGCGAAGCCGATAAATAAAGAACTCCGTGATCAATTAACGTAAAGGTAAATGCTCCAGCTCTCAGTAATTTTTGTTTTTTAACCAAGTTAAGGTCAAGTAAACCGGCCTTTCCGTTTGTTAAAATAGAACCAACTAAGTCCGCCATTAAAGCGTCTTTCGCCTTGTTACCTGGAAGTCTGTATCCCATGGTTAAACTTTCCGCATCTGGACCTACAATTTCTTTAACTACAGGTTTCGTTAAAGGAGTTTCTGCCTGGAATGTGTATTTAGAAACCGGCTTCGATTTCATGTATGAGAAATCTTTGTCGATTTTCGCAATTACTTTATCCGGATCGAAATCACCCGACATCACAACGCCCATATTATTAGGAACGTAGTAATTGTTGAAATACTTACGAATCTCCACTAAAGAAGGGTTTTTCAAGTGTTCAATCGTTCCGATTGTTGTTTGTTTCCCGTAGTTGTGATTCAAGAATAAATTAGCAAACAACGACTCAAAAATTTTAGAACCGTCACTATCCAAACTTCTGTTTTTCTCTTCGTAAACCGCTTCTAACTCTGTATGGAAAATACGTAGAATCGGATTTCTGAAACGCTCCGCTTGAACAGCTAAATATTTATCAATAGAACTTGAAGGAACATCGTCTGTATAAACCGTTTCTTCAAAAGACGTCCATGCATTCGTTCCTTGAGCTCCCATCGCCGACATCATTTTGTCGTACTCATTTGCAATCGCAAATTTTGAAGCAACACCAGAAACAGAGTCAATTTTCTTATAAATTGCTTTTCTTTGGTTTTCGTCTTTGGACTTATTGTATTGCTCGTATAAAGCATCAATTTTATCCAATTCAGGCTTTTCTTTGTTCCAATCAAGTGAACCGTATTTATCCGTTCCTTTGAACAACATGTGCTCTAAATAATGCGCTAAACCTGTATTGGTAGCCGGATCCGTCTTGCTTCCCGCTTTCACAGCAACATAAGCTTGAATTCTTGGATCTTTCGGGGTTGGACTTAAAATTACCGTTAAGCCGTTTTTCAATGTGTAAAAACGAGCTCCCGTTGGGTCATTCGTAACATATTTGTACGTATAACCACCGCTTTTCGCTTCCTTCCATTCATAAGACTGGCCGTATGCGTTAAAAGCTAAAGCTGCAACTAAAAAGGCAGTAGAAATTCTTCTAATCATATTATTTTCGATTTTGTGTAATTAGACGCAAAAAATGAAAAAAAGTTTCACTTTATGCTATTTTTTTATTTTTAATTCCATAATTAATCATTCCTGCAACTAAAAGAACTTGCGCAACAACATAGGTAATCATGACCAATAGGTTTGTTGCTAAACTCTTTTCAATAAATAAATTATAAGCGAGAATCGAATCGGAAATTACAAAAAATAACGCTCCGAAAATCAATAATTTACGATGGGTATTTAAAGCCGCATACAACATCGTGGAAATCGTTATGGCGTATAAAATTACGGGGATTTTCATTTCCCCTAGATGTGGATAGAGATACCAAATAAAAGCTACGAGATAAATTAAAATTGGAAGTACGAATTTGTTCCCAAAATTGGAAATTTTCAAATTCCAGAATACTAGAATATAACAAACGTGCGCCAAAAGAAAACTTCCTAAACCTACCAGAAAGCCCCAATTATACAGAAGAAAAAAATCTCCTGAAAAGCTTAAAACCAAACCAAGTCCGAAGATTTTGTTGATTTTAAAATTTTGCTTTTTCGACTCTAAAAAGTAGCCGAAAAACAAAAGAGGCATCAGTAATGATTTCGTAAAAAGTCGATTTTCTTGATTTCCTACAATAATGAAATATAAATCTCCAATAAAAGCGAGCCCTAAAAGGACGAAGAAAAAATTACGAAACATTAGTCAACAATAAATAATAAACGTTCTGCCGCTTTCTCCTCCGAAAAACGTCCGTTATCATACACTAGTTTCCCATTAACAAAGGTTTTTTCAACTTTCGAATGAAAATTAAAGCCTTCCATCGGACTCCATCCGCATTTGTAAAGAACATTATCTTTTTCTAACGTCCAATCCGATTCTAAATCAACAAGAACTAAATCGGCTTTATACCCTTCACGAATAAATCCACGATTTTCAATTCGGAATAAAATTGCAGGATTATGAGCCATTTTTTCAACAATTTTTTCCAATGAAATTTTGCCGTTGTGATAATTTTCTAACATCGCCACCAAAGAATGCTGAACTAAAGGCGCTCCAGAAGGACAACTTGTGTACACATTTTGTTTTTCTTCCCATGTATGTGGCGCATGATCCGTCGCCACAACGTCAATTCGGCCATCCAAAAGTGCTTCCCACAAACCATCTTTATCTTTTTGCGTTTTCACCGCAGGATTCCATTTGATTAATGAACCTTTCGTTTCGTAATCTTCATTGGTGAATGTCAAATGATGGACACAAACCTCAGCTGTAATTTTTTTATCTTTTAGCGGAATGTCATTTCGGAACAACTCTGTTTCCTTCGCTGTTGAAAGATGGAAAATATGCAATCTCGCTCCTGTTTTCTGAGCTAATTCCACAGCTTTCGATGAACTTTTATAACATGCTTCTTCACTACGAATCAAATGATGGAACTTTACTGGAATGCCATCACCATATTCCGCTTTATATTTTTCAGTATTAGCTCGAATCGTGGCTTCGTCTTCGCAATGAACGCAAATAAGCATTTTGGTGTTGCTAAAAATATTCTCCAATGTTTCAGGGTTATCCACCAACATATTTCCTGTTGACGACCCTAAAAACAATTTGATTCCCGGAACATTTCGTGGATTGGTTTTCAAAACTTCTTCCAAATTATCGTTGGTTCCGCCCATCATAAAACCGTAATTCGCAAAAGCTTTTTCGGCAGCGATTTCATATTTATCCGCTAGTAATTCTTGCGTCACTGCATTCGGAACTGTGTTGGGTTGCTCAATAAATGAAGTCGTCCCGCCAGCAATTGCGGCGCGACTTTCGGAAGCAATATCACCTTTGTGCGTAAGTCCAGGCTCACGAAAATGCACCTGATCATCAATAACACCAGGAAGTAAATATTTTCCCGAAGCATCAATAACTTCATCTGCCTCCGCATCGGAAATCGACTCGGAAATTTTACGAATTAATGTATCTTCCAAAAGAACATCCAAAGTCTGAATTGTTCCTTCATTAACCACTTTTGCATTTTTAATGAGAATCTTCATTGCTTGATTTTAGAATTTATTTCTTGGTAAATTTACATAATTCAAGTTGGAAAAACCGTTCAAAATTTTGCATTCGGCTAGAATCTTCTACATTTGCTAAAAATTTAGAAAACTTGAAAAAACTACTCAACGAAACCATCATTTATGGAATGGGATCTATTCTTCCCAGAGTAATTACGTTCATCTTGAACCCTTTTTTCATCTATTTTATCAATACGGAAGAGTTTGCAAAATTCACCAATCTTTATGCTTGGGTTTCTTTTGTAAACATCGTTCTTTCTTTTGGGTTTGAAACCTCTTTCTTCAGATATTCAGCCGAAGACAAAAATCGAGACAACGCATTTTATACTTCGTTTTGGTTTTTAACAGGTCTAGCAACAATTTTCCTAGTTAGTGTTTTACTATTCTTACAACCTATTTCTAACGCAATTGGTTACGGAGAATTCCCCGAATACGTAAAATGGTTTGCTTGGATCGCTTTTTTTGACGCCATTATTGTTATCCCATTAGCTTGGCTGAGATTCCATAACAAACCCATTAAATACAGTGCGATTCGTATCACTCAAATTCTGGTTCAAACACTTGTTGTTTTATCATTATTCTTGTTTGTTCCGAAATCAACATCCTTAAAATTCGGAATGGAAACCGAAGTTTCGTACACATTTGTGAGTAATGTCATCGGAAGTTTAGTTGGCGTTCTCTTGTTGATTCCAATTTTCATGAAAGTGAAATTCCAATTTTCGGGCGAATTATTCAAGAAAATGTTGGGTTATTCCTATCCTATTATGTTTGCAGGACTTGCCTTTATGGTGAATGAAAACTTTGACAAACTTGTTCAAAAAGGATTGATTAGCGCAAGTGATGCTGGTGCTTACGGAGGGTGCTACAAACTTGCTGCTTTAATGACGTTGTTTGTAACCGCTTATAGAATGGGTGTTGAACCATTTTTCTTCAAAAAAATGCATGATGAAAACGCCAAACAAAGCTATGCTGAAGTCACAGAGTTTTTTAGTCTTTTTGCTTCTATTGCGGCATTAGGTATTATTGCAAATGTATCTTGGTTAAAAACCGTTTTTGTTCCAGACAAATCCTTTTGGGTAGCTATTGATATCGTCCCAGTTATCGTCCTCGCAAATCTATTTTTTGGAATTTACTACAACCTTTCTACATGGTATAAAGTTACTGATAGAACACGTGTTGGCACCTATATTTCATGGACTGGTGCTATCATCACCATCGTTCTAAATCTCGTTTTACTTCCGAAATATGGTTTAATGGTTTCGGCATGGACAACTCTTGCTGCATACGGTTTCATGATGATTTTATCCTATTTCCTTGGTCAGAAATACTATCCTATCCCATACAAAACAAAGAAAATATCTTTCTACATCCTGGTACTAATTGTTTTCAGTTTTGTCTCATATTGGGTATTCAATTCTAACGTATGGATCGGAAATATCCTTTTCCTAATCTTTGCAGGAATGATTGCCTATAGTGAGAAAAAGCTACTTCTTTCCATCGTAAAAAAGTAAACGAATATTCCTTACATTTGCAGTCCTCAAAAACAAAATATTAATTAAAAATTTAAATTGTTTTTTAATAAAAACATCATATTTTTAACACATTAATCAATACACATTACATGAAAATCATAGTTCCTATGGCTGGACGCGGATCCAGATTGAGACCACATACCCTTACCGTTCCAAAACCGTTAATTCCTATCGCTGGAAAACCAATTGTTCAGCGTTTGGTAGAAGATATTGCAAAAGTTGCTGGGGAAACCATCGACGAAATCGCATTTATCATAGGGGATTTCGGTCCTGAAGTAGAAGCCTCTCTTCTTAAAATTGCTGAAAACTTAGGTGCAAAAGGAAGTATTTATACCCAAGACGAGCCTCTTGGAACAGCGCATGCGATTAAATGTGCTGAACAATCTATGCAAGGCGATGTTGTGATTGCTTTTGCGGACACGCTTTTTAGAGCTGATTTCGTATTAGATAAAAACTCTGATGGTGTTATTTGGGTGAAAAAAGTAGAGGATCCTTCTGCTTTTGGCGTGGTAAAATTAGACGACTATGGATTCATTACGGATTTTGTAGAAAAACCTCAAACCTTCGTTTCGGATCTTGCGATTATTGGAATTTACTATTTCCAATCTGCGGAAAAATTGATGGACGAAATCAACTATATTATGTCGAATAACATAATGGTTAGCGGTGAATATCAGTTGACAACAGCTTTAGAAAACCTTCGTTCTAAGGGAGCAAAATTCTCTTTAGGAAAAGTGGATGACTGGATGGATTGCGGAAACAAAAACGCTACGGTGGAAACCAACGCGAAGATTCTAGCCTACGAAACCGAAGAAATGTCAAAATTCCCAGCAAGTGCTACAATTGAAAACAGTTTGATCATTCCGCCTTGCTATATTGGTGAAAATGTGAAGATTACAAATTCAAAAGTTGGACCTCACGTTTCTCTAGGAAACGGAACGGTTGTAGAAAATTCGAATATTGAAAACTCGTTAATTCAGGAGAAAACAGTGATTAATCATGGAAACCTTAGCAATTCAATGATTGGGAACAACGCCCAATATGTCGGAGTTGCGAGAGAGATTTCATTGGGAGATTATTCAGTTTTAGATTTTCTTTCAAAATAAAGTTAAGACCTCATAAAATTTCAAACCACACAAGCCGTATTGTGTGGTTTGGCTTTAATATTGTACCGCTTTTTTTAAATTAGATTCAATGAAAAAAATCATCGCAATACTTACACTAGCCTCATTTATGGGAGCTTGTACCACTCAAAAGGTAACAAAACCTCCAGTGGATTACCAAGCACCAAACGGAACTTCGGCGAATTCTTTCTTCAAAAAAATTCAAGAAAACAGCCGTTTTGATCAGGTAAAAATCAATTCTAGAGTGAATGTTCAAGTGGGAAAAACAATTCCAACTTTGGATGCAACAACCTATATTGAACAAGACAAAAAAGTTTGGATGAACATTGCTGTTTTAATTAATATGGCACGTGGAATTGCAACTCCAAGCGGGATTAAAGGCTACGAGAAATTAAATAAAACGTACATTGAGTCTGATTTCACGTATTTAAATAAGATGTTGAATGTAAATTTCATCGATTTTAAATCATTGGAAAACTTGTTGACGGGTCGTGCATTTATTCCTGTGAATGAAAAAGATTTTGAATTCAATTCAAACAGCCAAGGTTTTTCTTTAACTTCTAAAAAAGATCAACGAATTGATTTGAATGGAAAAGCGACTTCGTATGCGATTGCGATGAACTATGATACCAATTTTGATTTGAAAAAAATCGAGGTAGACGAAACGTCAAGTAAAGGAAATACACTTACTGTGGAATATTCTGGATGGGAATCTCAGGGAACAACACGCTTTCCGAAAAATGTTAAAATAATTATAAAAGGAGAAAAAAACGGCCAAATTCTGATGGAAAACACGAAATTTGACTTTAATAAGATGGATACTCCTTATTCCGTTCCGTCAAACTACACGAAAACTGATATTAAATGAGAAAAAGGTTAGGTTTTTTCATCGGCATTTTATGTTGTACGGTCGTCTCTGCGCAGACAGCTCAAAAAAAAGAGGACCTTCAGAAGCAAAACGCTGCAATCAAAAAACAAATTGCCGAAATCAACCAAAATCTGGCGAAAACTAAAAACGAAGCAAAACTCTCGATCGCTTACCTAAACGAAGTGAACAAAAAGATTGGGCTTCGTGAAAAAGTGTATACCAACACGCAAAAAGAGAAAAAAATAATTGAAGACGATATCTATTTAAAACAATTAGAAATCAACCGTCAACAAAGAGAATTGGCGGTTCTTCGTAAAAATTATTCCGAAGTTTTAGTCAAAGCATATAAAAACAAAGGCGCGCAAAACAAAGTGACCTTTATTCTTTCGGCTAAAAACCTAGGAGAAGCCATCCGCAGAGTTCAATATCTAAAAAGTTATTCCGATTATCAAGATCGCAAAGCTGCTGAAATCATGGGCGTTGCAAAGCAAATTCAAGAAACGGTTGCCCAAAGACAAAATGCGGTAAAAGATAAAGACAAACTTCTTTCCAATCAAAAAACAGAACTTTTAACAATTTCGGCGGAACGCAAGCAGAAAGAAGTTTTATTGGAAGAATTTAAGAAAAATGAAGCACAATTATCAGCTGAAATTCGTCAAAAACAGACCGAATCAAAAAAACTTGAAGGTCAAATTCGAGCGATTATTGCAGAAGAAATAAAAATTGCTGCGGCAAAAGCAGAAGCAGAACGAAAAGCGGAAGCAGAACGAATTCGAATTGCTAAAATCGCTGCTGAAAAAGAAAAGGCACGTATTGATGCTGAAAACAAAGCTCGATTGGAAGCTTTGGCAGAAGCAAAAAGAAAAGCCGAAGCCGAAGCAAAACGATTGGCAGATATCGAGCGTAAGAAAATAGAAGATGCACGTAAACGTTCCGAAGAGGCTGCAAAAGCAGATGCATCAGCTAAAGAAGAGGCGAGAAAAGTAGCTGCAGATAAAGAAGCGAAAGAAGCTGCAGATCGTTCTCGAATAGCAGAAGCAAAAGCTGCGGAAGCGAGAAAAGCAGAAGCAGAATTATCGAAGAAAAATGAAGATGCAAAAAAAGCAGCTGAAACGAAAACGATGACCAACTTTGGTGTCGGAAGCGCTTCAGGAAGTAATTTTGCGGAAAACAGAGGCCGAATTGGGTTCCCAGTAGATCGTGGAAACATCACGCACTATTTCGGAAGACAACCGCATCCTGTATTTAAAAATATTGTGGAAGATAATATCGGAATTAAAATTTCTGTATCGCCAGGTTCACGTGCAAAATGCGTTTTCCCTGGAGAAGTTACACGAATCGCTCCTTCTTCGGACGGAACCAAAACCGTTATTGTACGACACGGAACGTATTTCACCATCTACTCTAACCTTCAAAGTACAAGTGTCGCTCCGGGGCAAAAAATTGCTGCCGGTGCAACAATTGGGACTATTGCAGAAGACTATGATGGAACGAATACCCTTGATTTCCAGGTATGGCAAGGGCAAACGCCAATGGATCCTTTAAACTGGATTTCACGTTAAAAATTTAATATCTTTGTAAAAAATTTAAAATGGAAACATTAACAATACTAGCACTTTCTTGGACGCATGTTTTAATAGTTTTATTGGTTGTTATCCTTCTTTTCGGAGGTAAAAAAATACCAGAACTAATGCGCGGAATGGGATCTGGAATTAAGGAATTTAAAGATGCTGTTAAAGAGGATGAAAAAAAGCCGGCTGAAAACAACACTTCAAACACCAACTCGACAAATCCTTAAGAAATGACCAACTTTTCGGAAAAAGCGTGGGAAATCTTTAATCAATCAATTAAAGACTATCATGTTCATGATGACGTAGATGATACGGAAAACAACCCTTACGAAAAAAACAGTTTGGAATGGCTTTTGTATGGTAAAAACTGGATTGATACCGTTCAATGGCATTTGGAAGACATAATCAGGGATGAAAACATCTCCCCTAAAGAGGCGCTGAAAATCAAAAGAAGGATAGACGCTTCCAACCAAAAAAGAACCGATCTTGTTGAGTATATCGACAATTGGTTTTTCGTAAATTTTAAAGATGTACAACCAAATGATGATGCAAAAATCAATACCGAAACACCTGCTTGGGCAGTGGATAGGTTATCTATTTTAGCATTAAAAATATATCACATGGCATTAGAAGCAAATCGCGAAAGTGCCTCTGAAGATCATCGATTGAAGTGTCAGACAAAACTAAATGTTTTGGAAGAACAACACCAAGATTTAACAACTTCAATTGATCATTTGTTACAAGATATAGAAAACGGTACGGTGAAAATGAAATTATACAAACAGATGAAAATGTATAATGACGAAAGCCTCAATCCGATTTTGTATCAAAAGAACAAATGATAATGAGACCTTATATATATTTAATCATTATACTAACAAGTCTAGCTTCCTGCTCAACAGAGAAAATTACGTTTTCTCCGGTGGGTGGGAATCTTAGTTCTTTAAATTCAGCAACACCTCTAAACCGAAATTTTAAGGAAAAATCCGATGTGGTTTTTTATTCATCAGAGTTAACAAACCAAATGTCTACATTTCCCAAATTTAAAAATTCTGCTGTAAATGAGGAAGTTGCCGTTTTGAAAAAATATATAAAGGATTACGTGTATGCACTTCAAGTGTACAATATCGATGAAAAAGCGCAAGCCTTGGATCGTGTTGAACGTTCTTATAAGAAAATTCAGAAACTTAGAAATTTCTTAAATTCGGATGACGACAATGTTATCAATCGCTATTTGGTACGTATTAAAAGTAATATAGCCAAATTAGAGAGCATTAACAACAGCTCAGAATCTATTTCTATCCAACAATAATTACCTTTCTAATTTTATGGTAAAAAGACAAGCCGAATCTAATGTTCCCACGGATTACGGGACTTTTAAGATGATTGCTTTCTCCGAAAACGAAAACGACTGGACACCGCAAGTGGCTTTAGTTGCTGAGAATACAGATTTTTCGAAACCTGTTAATGTTCGCTTTCATTCGGAATGTTTAACGGGTGAAGTTTTTCATTCGAAAAAATGCGAATGTGGACAGCAATTGGAAACCGCAATGAAATACATGCAAGAACATGGCGGAATCATCGTTTATCTGCGTCAGGAAGGAAGAAATATTGGTATTATCAATAAGCTGAAAGCCTATGCTTTGCAAGAAAAAGGGTTGGATACGGTACAAGCAAATCTTCAACTTGGGTTGCCTGCTGATGATCGTAATTTCAGTGTGGCTATTGACATTTTAAAAGAATTGGGCGTACAAGAAATTAATCTTTTAACGAACAATCCAGAAAAGATCAAAGCGGTTGAAGAAAGCAGTATCAAATTAAACCATCGAGTTCCACTTCAGATTGCAGCAAACGAAAATAGTGAAGGCTATTTGAAAACGAAAAAAGAATATTTCGGACATCTTTTGGATGACGAAAAAAAATCACAAGAATAGTAAAAAAGGTCAGGAAAATATCCCTGACCTTTTTGTATAAATTCAATCCAAATCAACTTAGATTTTAACGGCTGTTTCTAAGGAAAGCTCCATCATTGTTCGCAACGCTTTTTCACGCTGATCTGCAGAAATTTGATCACCCGTTGGAATAATATCCGAAACGGTTAAAATGGTCGCCGCATTCTTCCCTAAATGCTTGGCATTAGCATACAAAGCAAAAGCTTCCATTTCCACAGCAGAACAATTGTATTTTTGAGCAACTTCTGGAATATTAGGATCTTTTCTATAAAAAATATCACTTGTATGAATGTTGGTTGGCTTAATTTCCAATCCCATTTCAGCACCTGTAGAATTAATTAAATCAAATGTATTTCCTTGATGCGAAATTAAATCATCTTCAATTTCCCACGCATATTTTGCATAGGTACTTTCACTCGCAGAGTTTTCAACATTTAAAATATCAAATAAGTTTAAATCTGTTGTGTACGCACCGCAAGTCCCGATTCGGATAATGGTATCAACTTCATATTCCGTATATAACTCAAAAGAATAAATCCCGATGCTTGGACATCCCATTCCACTTGCACCAACGGTAATTTCTTTTCCTTTATACGTTCCTGTATAGAAAAAAATGTTTCTCGTCTTGCTTACTAACTTTGCGTTTTCCAAATAATTCTCAGCAATATATTGAGCTCGCAACGGATCTCCTGGTTGCAAAACAACTTTCGCTATTTCTCCTTTTTTTGCACTGATGTGTACACTCATAATTTTAACCTATTAAAAGACAAAGTTACAAAACAAATCTTGGTTTCATTTACAGAAATAAAAAATCCCAACTTCCGAAGAAATTGGGATTTTGTTAGTATTAAGATATATTATTTCAACACTTTTGGATGAGAATCATCAATGTTAAAATGTTTAATTACACTGTTATAATCGCTGTAATCTACTTTTGCGTTTTTAGCTCCTGCAGAAGCTGGAACAATAACAACTCTGAATTTTTGGTTGTTCAAATATGAACCTACAAAGTTTGAGTTTTGTGTACGGAAATCCATTGTTCCATCAACATAAATCTGAACATCAGCTCTTGTAAAATCGAATGTATAATCCAATTCACCTTCGTTCAAATAATACGTGATTGGTAACTGTCTCCACACTGGATTACCATTATCAACACCTTGTTGTCTGTAAACCAAAACAACATCCGTAGTTGGGATTAAATTCCCAAAAGTACCACCAATTGTTTTTGTACTACCGTCGGAATTCACGACGAAAGAATCTGTTATATCATACACAACAGAATAGGTATCTCCATCTCCACCGTTGTTGTTATCATCGTTAGAGCAGCTCCAAAGAACCAAACTGAAAAGACCCAAAAGGAATAAACTTACATACTTTTTCATTTTATTTTCGTTTTAATTGTTTATACTAAGTTTGTTTTTAATTGTACTACCAAATGATATACCACTTTTTTAGATTATAGAAATCATCAAGTGTTAAATTTGTACATTTGCTAAAATACATTATTCAACAGGAAAATGAAAGTATTCATCGGAATTATAGGCTGTATGCTAGGTTTAGCCAACTTAAACGCACAATATATCCCTCAAAATTACTCAAAAGCAGACCAACAAAAGGCGGAACAATGGGTAAATACAACGTATAAAAATCTTTCACAAGATGAAAAATTAGGTCAATTATTCATTGTTGCTTTATATACCAACAAAGGTGAAGACTTCATTAACAACATCAGAAACATTGTTGTACAAGATAAAATCGGAGGTTTAATTTTAATGCAAGACGATGCCGCGCGAGAAATTGAACTGCTAAATGAGTTTCAAGCCAAATCAAAAGTTCCTTTATTAGTTGGAATGGATGCTGAATGGGGATTATTCCAAAGAATTAATACAGCTTACAAGCTTCCTTGGGCAATAACACTTGGAGCAATTCAAGATAAATCATTGATTACTGAAATGTCGGCGCTTATCGCAAAAGATAGTAAAAGAATGGGAATCAACTGGGATTTCGCACCTGTGGTTGATGTAAATACCAATCCAAAGAATCCAATTATCGGAAATCGTAGTTTTGGTTCGGATGTAAATAATGTGACACAATCTGCCCTAGCCTATTCTAACGGTTTACAAAACAATAAAATTCTGGCGGCGATCAAGCATTTCCCAGGTCATGGTGACACAGATGTTGATTCTCATTACGATATTCCCGTAGTTAGCCATAACAAAAAAAGATTAGAAGAAGTAGAATTAGCACCTTTCAAAAACTTAATCAACAAAGGAATCGGCGGAATTATGGTTGCACATTTGTACGTTCCAGCGATTGAGAAAGGAAAAAACGTTCCTGCTTCGGTTTCGAAAAGTGTCATTACCGATTTGTTGAAAAACAAATTAGGTTATAAAGGTTTAATTATCACAGACGCCCTAAATATGGGAGCCGTAGCTAATAAATACAGTCCGGGAGAATTGGACGCATTGGCTTTTAAAGCAGGAAATGACATCATGCTTTTCTCTCAAGAAGTTTCAAATGGGAAAAAACGGATCCAAGCAGCGATTGATAAAGGAGAAATTTCCCAAAATCGAGTGGAAGAAAGTGTAAAGAAAATTCTTTTGACAAAATACTATTTAGGTTTAGACAAATATGAAAATCGTGACCCTAAAAACATTAACGAAGATTTGAATTCACCTGATCACAAAATGGTCAATCAAAAAATGTATGCTAATGCAATTACTCTGTTGAAGGATACCCAAAAAATGTTACCCTTGGATTGCAAAACAACGTATTATTACGTTCCCTTGGAAGAAGCACCATCGGAAGCTTTCATTAAGGAAATGAATCTATCGACGACGCTTATTGTTAAAAAAGCGAATGAAATAGGAAGCATTCCAGCAAATTCTAAAGTAATCGTTGGGTTCCATAAAGACAATTCTACGGCATACAAACCATATAAAATTTCAGCAGAAAGTAAAAAAGTTCTTGCGGATCTTGCTTCGAAAAACCAAGTTATATTAAATGTATTTGGAAGTCCATATGCTTTGGCTGACATCAATATTGATCCCGTCTCTACCGTATTAGTTTCGTATGAAAACAACGATGATTCGATGATTTCAACAGCGAGAGCGCTTTTAGGAGAAACAAAAATTCACGGACGTTTACCAGTGGTAATTAACGAAAAACTTCCATACGGAATGGGAATCGATCAAGAAAAAAAATCAAAATAAACGCGTACAAAAATTTCA
The DNA here is from genome assembly GCA_023423715.1 of Bacteroidota bacterium. Lineage (GTDB taxonomy): Bacteria > Bacteroidota > Bacteroidia > Flavobacteriales > Weeksellaceae > JAFAFC01. The sequence continues at coordinate 14,382 of JAFAFC010000035.1, read as the reverse complement.
TTTGTCCGTATATTTAGACTCATAATTATATAAAGATAAAAGCAATGAAAATCGGAATTCTTTGTTATCCGACATACGGGGGAAGTGGTATTGTAGCGACGGAATTAGGAATGTCTTTAGCCAACAAAGGGTATGAAGTTCATTTTATTTCTAATAATCTACCTGCGCGCCTAGACATTACCAACCCGAATATATTTTTCCATAAGGTTAATGTTCAGACATATCCGTTATTTCAATATCAGCCCTACGATATCGCATTGTCATCGATGATCTATCGAGTTGTAAATTTATACAAACTCGATCTTTTGCATGCACATTACGCGATTCCATACGCTTACGCAGCTTTTACAGCAAAGCAAATGTTGAAATGCGAAGGGAAAGATATTCCGTTGGTAACAACGCTTCACGGAACCGATATTACGTTAGTTGGACAACACCCAAGTTATAAACACGCGGTTGAGTTTTCCATCAACCAATCGGATGCGATTACAACGGTTTCCGAAAGTTTGAAAAAAGATACACTCCAAATTTTCAACATCAGAAAAGACATTCAAGTCATCAATAACTTTATTGACAACAAGGAATTCATCAACAATAAAACGTGTCAGCGAGGTCAATTTGCAAATCCTGACGAAAAAATTCTGATTCACGTTTCCAATCTTCGTCCTGTAAAACGAATTGAAGATGTATTGCAAATTTTCAAAAACGTTCATGCGAAAGTAAAATCCAAACTGATTATCATTGGTGAAGGTCCAGAAATGGAAAAAATCACTCAATTTTTAGAAGAAAACCCAGAATTGATAGACAAAATCAGGCTTTTAGGAAAAGTGAATGATCTATATCGAATTCTGGAATTGTCAGACGTTTTCCTACTTCCTTCGGAGCAAGAAAGTTTTGGTTTGGCAGCTTTGGAAGCGATGGCAGCCTCTACTCCAGTGGTCAGTTCGAATGCAGGTGGAATTCCTGAAGTGAATATTCAAGGCGAAACAGGTTTTCTAGCCGAAGTTGGAAATGTAGAAGCTATGAGCAATTATGCGATTAAGATTCTAAGTAACGACGATCTTTTGGCAACGATGCGTGAAAACGCAAAAAAACAAGCGCTTAAGTTTGATTTGCAAAACATTCTTCCAGAATATGAAGAAATGTATCGAAAAACGATTGACGATTTTACCGAAAAGAAACTTCATGTAAAAAACTGTGACTGAGAAACTTCTACAATACGTATGGAATTTTAAGATTTTCAGAAATACCAATTTTGAAGATACAGAAGGAAATCGTATTGAAGTTTTGAATTACGGATTTTGGAACAAAAATTCGGGTCCCGATTTTCTTGATGCAAAAATAAAACTGAGCAACATCACATTTTGCGGTCCGATCGAATTGCATATAAAAGCTTCGGACTGGAATCTTCATAAACATAGTAGAGATGAGCATTTTGACAATGTCATCCTTCATGTTGTTTACGAAGAAGATATTCGTTTAGAAGAGTTGTATGCCAAAAACATTCCGACTTTAGTCCTTAAAAATCACATTTCGGAAGATGTCATTAATCGCTATCAAAAGGTTGACGATTCGCAATCTTTTATTCCGTGCGAGGGCATTTTGAAGCCAAATCATATTCCGTTTCAGTTTTCAGAAGAGTTGGTTATTCAAAAATTGGATGAAAAAGCCAATCAAATTCAATGCGATTTAGAAAATCTTAAAAACGATTTGGAAGAAGTGTTTTTTCATCACATCTCCTACGCTTTTGGGCTGAAAGTGAATGCCTTTCAATTTAAAAATTGGGCAGAAAATATTCCGTTTAAAGTAGTTCAGAAAACAAGAAATTCGGCTGTCCAATTAGAAGCATTATTTCTTGGAAAGGCAGGTTTATTAACCGAAACAATTGATGAGCAAAGCCGAATTTGGAAAACCGAGTACGACTATTTGAAAACCAAATTTCAATTAAATCCTAACGAATTCAAACCTCAATTTTCAAAACTAAGACCGGACAATTTTCCACCGATTCGTTTGTCGCAATTGGCTAACGTGTATCATCAGATTCCAAATTTATTCTCAAAACTAATTAATTCGTCGAACTATTCCGAACTTGTTACTCCGTTTAAAACCATTCACGCTACTACGTATTGGGATTCTCATTTCACATTAGGAAAAGCATCTGAAAAAGTCTATTCAAAAACACTTAGTTCAGCTTTTATTGATCGCCTTTTGCTAAATACAATTTTACCATTTCAATATTTCTATTTCCGAAATCAAGATGAGGAAAAAATTGAACAGATCTTGGAAATCTATCGCCAAATAAAACCCGAAGAAAACAACCTCATCACAGCTTGGAAAAACCTCCAAATTCCTGTGACTTCCGCACTGGATTCTCAAGCACTTTTATACCAACACAAGACTTTTTGTTCCCACAAAAAATGTCTATCTTGCAGCATAGGATTTCAGCTCATGCAATCTTGATATACTATGTTAGAAAACATCCGTCATAAAGCAGAACGAGAGTGGTTTGGTGTTCTTACGAGAATGGGAACCAAATTGGGTATTCCGGTATCCAAACTTCGAGTTTTCTTCATTTATTCAACCTTTGCGACAGCAGGAATTTTCTTTTTGTTTTATTTAGGAATGGCCTTTTTGCTTTGGGTAAAAGACATTTTCTTTGTAAGAAGACCTAGCGTTTTCGACCTTTAATACTCTATTTTTAAGATGGAATTTTTATCAATTCTTACCGCGGATGATTTTCGTCTCAAGAAAATTTATGACTCATATCTTACGGCTTTTCCTGAAAATGAAAGACGAAGTGATGAACAGTTTTTAGCATTATTCAAAAACCCGCATGCGTCTATTAAAACGATCAGTTTAGAAGGGGAAAGTATAGGGTATTTAGTTGTATGGAACCTCAGCGAATTCCTTTACATTGAACATTTTGAGGTTTTTCCAGATTTTCGTGGTCAAAATATGGGCAGCCAAGTCATGCAAAATTTAAACAAAGAACATTCAAGGATTGTTTTAGAAGTCGAACCTGAAGACCAAGATGAACTAGCAAAAAGTAGAATTGCTTTTTATGAACGTAATGGTTTTGTAGTTTCGGACAAAGACTATGTTCAGCCAAGTTATGGGCCAGGAAAATCTGCGTTGAATTTGTATTTAATGACTTCTTGGAATGTGGAAGACACCGATCTAATTAAAGAAGAATTGTACGATATTGTGTATCGATTTTAGTCGACTTCGTATTCTAGTTTAATCGTAATACGTGCTTCTTTTTCTTTAGATGCCGTGTTGAATGTTCCACCATACGAAAACTCTTCATTGGAATTCGGCGCTGTAATTTGAATAACACCCATTGTTGCGTTTTTCAAATTTCCAAGGCTACTTCCGGAGTTCTCAGCAATCTTTTCGGCACGATTTTTAGCATCTTTCGTTGCATCAGCAATCATTTGTTGCTTTACATCAGCTAATTTTGTGTAAAAATAGCTTGGTGGCGAAGATGTAAATTCAATTCCAAGGTTAATCATTTCGGTAATATTACGCGAAAGATTTTCCAATCGAACAACATCTTTGCTTTCTAAAGAAACGGTTTGTGATAATTGATACCCAGAAAAGGTTTGGCGACTACCGCCATTGGGATCGGTACTGTAATCAAATTGCTTTTGAATGTCCACTGCAGAAAAAACCATCTCCTCTTTTTTGATTCCTTTTGAAATCAAATAATTCTCAATGACTTTACGATCATTTGCAAGCGCATCGTAGGCAGCTTTGAGCTCATAGCTGTTTCTAGAAAAATTCCCAGACCAAGTAATTAAATCTGAAGTAAACGTCTTCGTACCAAGACCGGTAACTGAAATGGTGTTTTCAGATTTGTTCCTGTTTTTTATAGCACTACCCAAAACTGCCAGGCCAATTATGAAACCTAGAGAAGCAATTGCCGCTATGATTACATTTTTATTCATTTGTGTTTTCGGAATCTCCGATAATTTTCATCGAAATTATGTATGCAATTCGTGTACCAAATTTTATGATAATTTTAACATATTAAAAACACTAAATAATAATCTATTAATAATCAGTAAATTACACTATATGAAGTAGGATTATTATTCATTAAAACACGGTTTACTTTAATTTAAAATTCTTAAATCCAGCAAGATCTTTATCGGCTTTCGTAACGAATCTCATTAAATCCGAAGTTGATATGAAGCCGTATTTTAACATATCTCGCCGATTAAATCCAATAAAAACATATCGAATAAAAGCTTCAATCTGAGTTTCCTTCAGCTCCAATTGATTAAGAAAGTAGTCTTTGGTTAAAGCGCTTACAAGTTCTTGAACTAACAAGGTGTCATCCCATTTATCTTTTATTGCTCCAACACTAAATCCAGGCCCAACAGGTTGTACAAATTGATCAGGACGCCTTGCCATAACGCTTGGAGCCGACTCTTTCATAATGTATTGCCCTAATTCAATTTTTGCTTCATTCAATTCTTCCGAATCGCCAAAATGCTTGGAGTCTTTGGCAATATTACCACTGACTTTATACCCAATTTTCACTTCTTCAATAGGAATATAATAGGGTTTAAGTTTTAAAATGAGTTCCGAATTTAAGTGAGATGAATTAATCAATAAATCCAGTCGTTCATATCCTTTCCGCACGAAACGAATATCATCATTTAAAGAAACACCGATTGAAAAACTCCCGTCTTGAGAAGTTTTCACCATCGTTTTTCTGCTCAAATTATGCACTTCTACTCCGTTTACAGGATCACCGTCAACAGAAAAGACTTTTCCAACCAAGGTAGTTTGCGCAAAAATTACGCTAAAACCAAATAGAAAAACGAAGGAACTAAGGCAATGGATTCGCATCTTTCTTTTCCACTTTTTTAAAATCCAATGCAGCCATTTTCAGATAACCAACAATAGCGTTGATATTAAAATTCTGGTGATAGGTTTTCGTTAAAGAATAGCGTTTATCAGCATACGCAATTAGTCGATCCAGATCATAGTCTCGATAACCCATATTAGCAAAGAGATCAAGGTCGATTGCCGCTTTTATTTTGACAAAAAACTTCTCCCGATCGCTAAAATCAACACCTTTGGGTTTTTCTTTTGTGGCTTTACTAACCAAAGACACCAATGCGCCAATCGCTTTAACAATATCCACTTGTCCCGCATTATAATCCGGACCTCGGAAAGCGGACGGTGTTTTATTAGAAGGCATAACTTCTGTTAGCGGTTTTCGCATATAGGAATTAAGTCCGGAATTAAGGCTAGAAACTTGGCGATCGTAATTTGTCTCAAGTCGGGCAATATCTTTACGCAGATTTCCAGAAGGTTTAAAACCAATTTCAACCTCCGGAATCAATTGTTCCATAGGTTTTAAGGAAAGTCGTAAAGGGCTTTTCAGCATATCTGAAGTGACAACAATCTCTTTTCTTTCGAATCCCCCACGAACGAAACGCAACTCGTCTCCTTCCCAAGCTTCAATAAGAAAAAAACCTTCTTGGTTGGTGCCCGTTTTTTGCTCGGTACGCAAGTTAATCACCAAAGTTCCCGCTAAAGCAACCTCATTATCCGAAAGAACCGTCCCAATGACGACTTTCGTTTGTGAAAAAATCACGCTAAAACATAGTAGAAAGGCAAAAAATAAAAGTTTCTTCATACAACCTATTTGCTGCTAAAATTATCTCTAATTCTCATGCTGCAATCATTTCTTAAAGTATAGAAACGAATTTTAACGAAGATTAACGGCATTTATTAAAAATTTGGAATTGTTGCTCAAATTCTTTGTTAAATCCCATTAAAAATGACGAAAAGCATCTTGTGATAATTGACGATCCAAAAAATAAGTCGTAAATTTAGGAAACAATAAAAACCAAGATTATGATACATATTGTATTGCCAGTGGATTTCGGTGAAGCGACCGATAAACTTGTAGAAGGAGCCGTAAAATTTGCGAAAGAAGTAAATGGTAAGATTTGCATGATACATGTTGCACCCTCTGATATTGGGTTTGCAATAGGAGATATGGGATTTCAGTATTTCCCAGAAGTAGAGCAAAACGAGATTAAAGAAGAACTTATCCGTCTAAACACGATCGAACAACGCATAATCGCGCAAGGTGTAGATTGTGAGCATCTATTGAAGCAAGGAATTGCAAAAGATTTAATTTTGGAATACGCAAAAGAAAAAGAAGCGAATTATATCGTAATGGGATCTCATGGACGAAGTGGTATCTACGATGTATTTGTAGGAAGTTTAACCAAATCATTGACCAAATCTTCTCCAATTCCGGTATTGGTATTGCCAATTCACGATGCAACGTACGAAGATTAAAATCAATAAAACATAAAAAAACCGTTCAAAAAATGAACGGTTTTTTTTATGGTTTTTATCAATTAATTAACCTTAGTCTTTTTTGTAGATTTTGGGATCGTAATATGGATACTTTCCAGCTGTTGGCGAATAATAGTCTTTATCTTCATCACCTCCAAGATCTTTAACTAGAACTACGCACCAATAAATAAATAAAATAGAAGCTACGATAAACAGAATCCAGTTTAACACATTTCCGAAAAGCTCGAAAAATTGGAAAGACCATTTAAAAACTCCACCTAAGAATAACCAGAAAGCTGTCATTATTTTCTTTTTTAAATTAACTTTGCACAAATTTAATAAAAATGTTCAAATTACTTTCAAAGGAAAGCAATATTTTTTCGATACCGGTTTATCTTGTTTTTTTGCTTTTTATAGTAATTACATTTAACGTTCTGGATTTCAATACAATAAATGCGATTTCAGCGGTTATTACTTTTGCAGGAATTGCGCTGGGATATTTTTTATTCAACAAAATAAACCTGAATTACCAGAGTCATGTCCCGCTTTTCATTTATACGTTTTTTATTTTCGCTCTTTATCCCGGTAGTTTAGATATCGGAATTGCGATTTCGTTATTCACCAATTCCTTTATTATACTTCTTTTAACGAATATTGAAGATCAAAGTAATAAAAACCAATACCTTTTAATTGGTTCTTTATTGGCAATCAACTTTATCTTTTTGCCAACAACGTGGCCGTTAATTGTGTTTGTAATTATCCACTTAATATCTACTTCGGATCGAATTTATCTTAATCTTTTTCGATTGTTTTTTGGGATGTTTTTAATTGCAATTAGTTATTTAAGCATCGCTTTCTATTTGAATTTCAATTCGTGGGACGGCGCTTATATCCCTTTTGGAAAGTTTGTTCCGACCCAAGATTTTTACCCTTTATACTTTTTGATCCCTATTGTTTTGCTAATCATTTATGCAATTTGGGAGCATTTCAAACATTTCAATGAAAAATCTCCGACTAGTAAATACAAATACTCGTTTATCTTGGTATTTTCGTTGGCGCAATTGGTGTCCATAATCCTGTACATGGGAGTGGAACATGAATATTTATTACTACTTTCGTTCCCCGTTTCTGTGATTATCAGCCGGGCGATAGCGTATATGCCGAAATATTGGATGCGAGAAGTTTCTTTATGGGTAATTATTCTTTCTCTGATCCTATTTAAGGTGGGAACGTATATTAATTTTTTTTAGATCATGATACAAATAGACGATAAATTGATTTCTGAAGACCTCTTTGAAGAAGAGTTTGTCTGTAATCTTAGCAAATGCAAAGGCGCTTGTTGTGTGGAAGGTGATATCGGCGCTCCTCTTGAAAAAGAAGAAGCAGCGATTTTGGATTCCATTTACGAGAAAATAAAACCGTATTTAACCGCTGATGGGATTGAGGCGATTGAACAAAAAGGAACCTGGGAAATTGATCCTAGTGATGGCGATTACGTAACGCCCATGGTGGGAAATCGGGATTGCGTTTACGTAACTTTTGATGATAACGGAATCACCAAATGTGGGATTGAAAAAGCCTACGAAGACGGCGCGATTGATTGGCAAAAGCCTATTTCTTGTCACCTATACCCGATTCGAGTACAACAATATTCATCTTTTGAAGCGCTGAATTACCACGAATGGCATATTTGCAGTGACGCTTGTGCTCTCGGAAAAGAGTTGCAAGTGCCGGTGTACAAATTCCTGAAAACCCCTTTAATTAGAAAGTACGGTGAAACGTTTTATCAGACCTTAAGCGAAGCCGCAGATCAATGGAAAATTGAATTTGGAAAATAAAAAAACTCCCCAACTGGGGAGTTTTTCTTTTACTATATTTTTTTTCTAAATCGATAAATAAGCATGACCCGTTTTCAGTCCTTCAGCTAATTCTTTCAAATTTGTATTCAACAAGAAATCCGCAATTTGAAGTCGAATTGGCTTATACTTTTCGTGTGCTGGACAAGGTTTTGCATCGGAGCAAACTTTAATTCCTAGAACACAAGAATGCAAAATACTATTGCCATCCACCGCTTCTACAATGGAATATATGGAAATCAGTTCTGGTTGATTTTTATAGATGTAAAAACCACCATTAGGCCCTTTCACCGAGGTTACAATATTTTTTTTGGACAAGCTTTGCAATATTTTTGCAATAAAAGCTTTTGGCATAGACGTAGCTTCGGCCAAATCCACCGCCTTCACCAAGTGCTTATCCGAAGCATTGTTGGCAATCCATATACAAGCCTTGATGGCGTATTCTGCTGCATTTGAAAACATAGTCAAATATAGCTTATTTTCAGAATTTATACGAAAATATTTTCGGATTGATATTCAAGGACATCCAGAACCAATTTTGCATATTTTTTGGATCCGGTGTTTTCTTAATCGCCCGAATTGCTTCCGTATCAAAATACATTGAATATCCTGTGGATAGGCTAACCATCGGTAGAATTTGATAGTTAAATTGTAAATCAAACTCCGAACCTAAAGTTGAACTTAATTTTTTACCCGCAGAATAAACATCACCAGAAGATCCGAAATAATGTACCGCAGCGTAAAAATCTGCTTTTGGATTGAATTTATAGGTTCCAGTCACGTAAATATCTAACAAGCCTGGATTCTGCGGTCCCGAAACATAAAAATAGTCCATATACCCATAGAATTTATGATGGGTTCCGTAAAGAGGATCAAAATAATTCGACTTGGTAACCGCTGCATTATTCACATCATCACCGCTTAAATAATCAACTCCTATACCTAGTGATGACGGTTGAGAAGGTTTATATTTAAAATTTCCTGAAAGCATATAAGCCGATTTATCTAGACCATTCGAGTTTTTTCCAAATTGATAGTAACCACTCAACGCTGTTTCCCAACTTGGTTTTCTGGTATTAAAATTCAAACCAACCGTTTGCATATTGTAATTCTTTCCAGAAACGATTTGTTGATTTACCATTTGATCGGTTTGAAAACCCAAATTCGCTGCCAACGCACTTAAAGTTGAACTTTCCGCTATTTTAAACTTCGCATGCACCATTTCCATATGCTGATACGGCTGCGCATCCGTCGGGTTAAAGAAACTTCCGTTCGGATTATTGATATTCAGATTGGCGTTTTTGTAATTCTGATTGTAGGCTACATAGGATTTCACTTCCGCTTTATCTGAGTTCCAGCTAACATTAATCGCATCGTGACTTCTTCCTGCAGGATGCCAATCGAGGCCACCAAAAATACGCTCATCGTCCAAAACAATAGTTTGTCTACCGATTTTTGTACTCCAATTTTCATTAATCGCCAACTCACCATACGCCTCAAACACCGAAAAACCACCTGATGGATCATTCACCTGAACTTGAGTTGCCTGTCCCCAAATGTTCACATTCTGAGCAGAAAATCGAAGTTTCAGTTTGGATTTATACTTGTAATCCATCGTTACACGCGCACGATTGTTTACCAACACCGCGGCATCTTGTCCTTTTTCAATGGGTTTGTAAGCTCCATTTCGGATTTCAAAACGTGGACGTAATTGCGCGGTTACGGTAATTTCATTTTCAGGAGTTTCTGTCGTTTGAGCCAAAGCAAAAGAAGAACTCAATAATGCAATCACGGCCAAGCTACTAATTTGTGTATTTTTCATAATCTTAAATTTATATTTAGGACTTTTTATTCCTTTTATATTTTTCTAAAATTTATCCATTCTAAACAAAGAATTATAAATCATTTAACGCTTATAAAATTAGTGAGTTATCATTATAAATAGAACCAATATCACTATTGATATATATCATATTCATTTAGAAACAGAAATGCGGTTTAGGTGATTATTAAATCCTAATTTTACAAATAAGATTAATAAATCCTTTATTATGTCAGCTAATAAAACATCACCATCAACTCGGAAGAGCAGATTCAAAAAGAGTCTTATTCCTGTTCTGTTGGGAATCATGATTGGATTAGGATGCTACACGCTTTACATTTCGAAAGCAGGATCATATCTTTCCGACGATCCCAAAGCCTGTGTTAACTGTCATATTATGGCGCCTGAATACGCCACATGGTTTCACTCATCCCACGGAAGAAACACGACGTGTAATGATTGCCATGTTCCGCATGATAATATTGCGCGAACCTACTTCTTTAAAGCCATGGACGGTGCACGACACGCTTCAATTTACGCTTTGGAAATGGAACCTCAAACCATTAAAATATTAGCACCAGGAAAAAAAGTAGTTCAAGAAAATTGTATTCGTTGCCATACAGAACTTAATGAGGTTGTAAAAACAGCTCAAGTAACCGCACCAATGGCACATGAAGGCAATGGAAAACTATGTTGGGACTGTCATCGCGACGTACCGCACGGAAATGTTAGAGGATTAAGTTCCGCACCAAACGCGCGCGTTCCACTAGCCGACTCTCCTATCCCAGCATGGTTGCAGAAATTCAATAAGGTAGATGAATCTAAAAATGTAAAACAACAAAAATAAAAGATATGAAACGCAAAAATTGGTTTATCGTAGCATTAGTAAGCGTGGTGATCTTTGGTTTAGGAATGCTTGCTAACTCCATTATCCAGAGAAGAGCAGAATCTTTGTACATCTCAAAATCCAATACCAATATTGGGGATTTTGAATCGAGAAACGAAATCTGGGGAGACTATTTCCAAAGAGAATACAATTCTTGGAAACAAACAGCGGACACCACATTCAAATCCAAATACATGAGCAGCAACAACGACGACCTTCTTGCTCAAAGACCCGAAATGGTTGTTCTATGGGCAGGCTACGCGTTTTCTAAGGACTATACTGCTCCAAGAGGCCACATGCACGCCATTGAAGACATTCAGCACACATTAAGAACAGGCGCTCCAAATGCGGAAAATAAAGGACCTCAACCTTCGACTTGCTGGACCTGTAAATCTCCTGACGTTCCAAGGCTGATGAATGAAATGGGCGTTGCTAATTTCTACAAAACAGCTTGGTCTGATTTAGGAAGTGAAGTGGTAAATCCTATTGGTTGCGCCGATTGTCACGATCCTAAAACGATGAATCTAACGATTACTCGTCCCGCTTTAATTGAAGCATTTAGTAGAAGTGGAAAAGACATAACCAAATCAACTCATCAAGAGATGCGATCTTTGGTTTGCGCGCAATGTCACGTTGAATACTATTTTAAAGGCGACGAAAAATATCTGACTTTCCCATGGGATGAAGGTATGACCGTTGAAAAAGTGGAAGAATACTATGACAAAGCAAATTTCACAGATTTTACACATAAAATTAGTAAAGCGCCGATTATTAAAGCGCAACACCCGGATTACGAAATTTTCCAATTAGGAATTCATGCGCAGCGTGGCGTTTCTTGTGCCGATTGTCATATGCCGTATAAAACGGAAGGTGGAATCAAATATTCGGATCACCATATTGCAAGTCCACTGAAAAACATCAACAATACCTGTCAAGTTTGTCATAGAGAATCTGAAGGTGTTCTTGCTCAGAATGTTTATGAAAGACAAGATTATGTTTTCACATTGAGAAATCGATTAGAAAAACAATTAGCAAAAGTTCATTTCTATGCGAAATTCCTTTGGGATAACGGTGCAACCGATACTCAAATGAAACCAGTTTTAGAGTTGATTCGAAAATCACAATGGAGATGGGATTTCATTACCGCTTCTCATGGATCGGCTTTCCACGCACCTATTGAAGCGCAACGTGTATTAAGCGATGGTTTATTCCTTGCCATGGAAGCCGAAACCAAAATGAACAGCTTAACGGACAAAAACAAGATTGCAAAAGCGTTTGTTATGCCCGACATTTCCACCAAAGATAAAGCTCAAAAAGTGATTGGTTTGGATATGGCCAAAGAGCGAAAAGACAAACAAGTCTTCTTGAACACAGTCGTTCCGAAATGGATACAAGACGCCAAAGCGAAGAAAAGATTAGTCTCTAAAAACTAAGAAACACTAAAAACACCCTGTTATGACATTCGAGTTTAATTCGAAAAATAAAAACCAATACATCCAATCTCTAGTAATCAATCTCGTATTACTAGGGCTTGGACTTGGAATACAATATTTTTTTGGAAGCATCGAGAAAAGTTGGTTTTCCTTTCCTGGAAACATTTACTTTGCCATTGCTTTCTTAGTGATATTCACGACGATATTTGCTTTATTTAAGCAAAAAAATTGGATCAATTTACTCAATAGCGTTCCTTTCGCTATTGTGAGCGTACTTACGTTAGGTTTACTTACCATAGTTTTAGGAAGCGTCGTCCTCGATCACAGCCATGAAGGCAACTCTTCCCACGAATTGGGCCATCGTTTAGGATTGGATAACATTACCACAACTTGGTATTTTGGCGTAATCTTCCTTTGCGTTTTAGTGAATTTATGGCTAGCCATTTTAAAACGTTCATTGGTGTTTCAAATGAAAAATATCACTTTCATTCTTAATCACTTTGGATTGTTTTTGGTGCTTTTCGCTGGTGTTTTGGGGCAAGGAGATTTAGTCCGTTTAACGATGGATATTTATAAGGACAAACCTGAATGGCGAGCGAAAGACGACAACAATCGAATTGTTGAACTCCCAATCGCCTTGGAACTGAAGAAGTTTTCCATTGAAAATTATCCTAACAAACTTTTCATAATTGATAAAGAAGGAAATTCGTTGCCTGATAAAAAACCAGTGAGTTTTTTAATGGAGAAAAACGGTTCTAGCCAAACCATGTTGGATTGGAAAATTACTTTAGTTGAATATCTCCCAGACGCTGTATTCATCGGGAATAAAGAATATGCGAAAAGTAAAATGTGGGGTGCAACCAATGCCGCAAAAGTCAAAGTTGAAAATCTGAAAACTGGTAAGAAAGAAGAACAGTGGATTTCCGCGGGAAACTTTCAATTTCCACCAATGACGATTCCTTTAGGCGATGGAAAAACATTGGTTATGGCTCCACCAGAAGCCAAAGAGTATGAATCTAAAGTTTTAGTTTATCAAAAAAACACAACTAAAATTGAAGAAGGAATCATCCAAGTAAACCACCCTATCAAAGTAGACGGCTGGAAAATCTATCAGATTAGTTACGATGATAAAATGGGAAAATGGTCTGAATTAAGTGTTGTAGAACTTGTTCATGACCCTTGGTTACCCTTAGTTTATGTAGGGATTTTCATCCTAATTGCAGGAACATTAGCATTTATGATTCAAAATAAGAAATAATATGTGGCAGTATTTTCAATATATCGTTTACTCTTCTTTGGTTCTATTTATCATTTCTTCCGTTTGTATTTACTGGAAGAAGCTGAGCCACGGAACAACTATCGCTTTAGTTTTACACAGCATCGCAACGCTTATCCTCGGATGGTTTGTTGTCAATTTATGGATTGAGCTAGAACGTCCACCTATGCGAACTTTAGCTGAAACTAGAATTTGGTATTCCCTATTCATCGGTTTTATCGGAATTATTATTTATGTTTTGTATAAGCAAAAATGGATGCTGAATTACGCCGCATTGATGAGTAGTGTTTTCTTAATCATCACCTTGTACAATCCCGATTCCATGAACAAAACCCTGATGCCTGCTTTGCAAAGTGTTTGGTTTATTCCGCATGTGATTGTCTATATTTTTGCTTACGCCATGCTTGGAATGTCGGCTGCAGTCAGCATTTACGGGTTATACCGATTGTTTAAAGCTCAAAGTGCGGATCACGTTATTAAAATCGCCGATCAGCTAATCAATATCGGTTATGCTTTTCTAACTCTTGGTTTGCTATTTGGAGCGCTTTGGGCGAAAGAAGCTTGGGGGCATTATTGGACATGGGATCCAAAGGAAACTTGGGCTTTTATCACGTGGCTAGGTTACTTAATCTACATCCATTATCGATACAAACATAAGGCAAAAAGCCTTTCAACTAGTTTTTACATTTTAATTATCGCGTTTGTGTTTTTATTGATTTGTTGGTTTGGTGTTAATTACCTTCCAACGGCACAAAACAGCGTACACACCTATACTTCATAAT
>JAFAFC010000028.1 GCA_023423715.1 Bacteroidota bacterium | reverse complement strand
GCCTTTGGCCGCCGAAACTCGTATTAATATCCTAGTAATTTTAAAACATCACCAGGTGTCTGCTCTTCTCTGAAAACCTCATAAGTGAAGTTTCCTTCTTCATCTTTATCAATTAAAATATGTTTAGGCTGGGGCATCAAACAGTGATGAACTCCGCCATAACCACCAATCGTTTCTTGATACGCTCCGGTATGGAAAAAACCAATATACAAAGGTTTTGTATCATTATACGTTGGCAAATAAATCGCGTTGGTGTGTTGTTCAGAATTATAGTAATCATCAGAATCACACGTTAATCCACCTAAGAAAACTCGTTCGTAGGTATCATCCCAACGATTTAATGGCAACATAATAAAGTGACGCGAAATCGCCCAAGTATCAGGAAGTGTCGTCATAAAAGACGAATCAATCATATTCCATTTTTCTCGGTCGTTCTGACGTTTTTGCGAAATAATTTTATACAAATGACCTCCACTTTCACCAACGGTAAAACTTCCAAATTCTGTATAGATATTTGGTTCTTCAACCCCTTCTTCTTCGCAGAATTTCTTAATCTGAGAAACAATTTCATTCACCATATATTGGTAATCGTAATCGAAATTTAAAGACGTTTTAATTGGGAAACCACCACCGATATTCAAAGAATCAACTTCTGGAGCCACCTTTTTCAAACGTGCATAAACACGAAGACATTTGTATAATTCGTTCCAATAATACGCTGTGTCTTTAATCCCGGTGTTAATGAAGAAATGCAACATTTTTAAACGCGCATTTGGGTGTTCCGCAATTTTTTGACTGTAATATGGGATAATATCCTTGTATCCAATTCCTAAACGCGAGGTATAAAATTCGAACTTAGGTTCTTCCTCGGAAGCGATACGAATCCCAATATTAAAGGTCGTATCAATACTTTCCGTTAGCTTATCCAATTCGCGATAGTTATCTAAAATTGGGGTAATATTTTCGAATCCTGAATTAATTAAATCCGAAATTTTATTCAAATAATCATCCGTTTTGAAGCCATTGCAAATCACTTCAATTGATTTATCAAATTTACCTTCATCATACAAAGCTTTCACAATATCCATATCGTAAGCAGACGATGTTTCCATAGAAATATCGTTCTTCAGGGCTTCATCCAATACAAATTTAAAGTGGCTGGACTTTGTGCAGTAACAATAGCGGTAATTTTTGGTGTATCCTGTTCGTTCAAAAGCTTCTTTAAACCACGCTTTTGCTCTTTGAATATTCATAGAAATCTTTGGAAGATAGTTGAATTTCAGCGGAGTTCCGAACTTTTCTACCACTTCCATCAAAGGAATATCATGAAATTTGAGATTGTTTTCTTCGACGTTGAATTCCTCCGTTGGGAAATACAAAGTTTGGTCGATAAGCTCTGAATATTTAATTTTCATTTCTTAACTAAACGTTTGTGGGTTGATAAATACATCAAATTTTGGAGATGCAAATTTGGTGAAAAAGTTTTAATATTTTATGTAAAATTTAAATAATGTAACACAAACACCCATTCAACATAAAATCAGATAATTACAACAACTATAAGCCTAAAAAAAGCAAAAGATTTCCTTCGTCAAAATCAATTTCTAGATGCTCGCCTACTGCTATATTTCGGGTTCCTATACGTTTGGTTTGATCTAAATCTTCACCATTCAAGGGCCAATTCAATCCTTTTGTAGTCACATTTTTTGCAAACGGAAAAGGATATAAAGAAACCAATTGTCCGTCCGAAACTTTAGTTTTAAAAGATTTCGGAATAAAAAAATAGGTTGAAAATTCATCAAAAAAATGAATTTCCAACTGTTCTTTAAAGAAACTCGCAACGGTAAGATTTCCTAGAAAATGATCCATCTCGCCTCCACTTCCGCCGTAGACATCAACATCAGAAACTCCTTGTTCCAAAAGTAATTCTAAGGCTTTTTGAAAATCTGTTTTATCCTGATCGGGAGTGAAAATAAATTTATCCTGATAAACTCCAGAATCTTCACCCGAATGCGAATCAAAATCACCGGAAATAAAATCCAATTGATCTAATGGAAAATCAAGTTCTTTCAAATAATGAAAAGCACCATCGGTACACGCAATGACATCAAAACCATCCAATAAAGGCAGCTTTTTGGGCGCCTCTCCATTTATAAACAACAATGCTTTCATCAAGTCCAGATCAAATAATTAAGCTCTATCACGAGGATTCCAATATTCTTCGGGCTCATTTTGAGTTTTCGACACGTAACGCGCCAATACAAAAAGATAATCGGAAAGACGGTTGAGATATTTAATCAGTTCCGGACGAACTTCTTCGATTTCGTTTAACTCGACCATGGAACGCTCGGCACGACGACAAACCGTTCTCGCCACATGCAATGCTGTTGCCGCTTTGCCTCCTCCAGGAAGAATAAAATATTGCAAAGGCTCCAAATGCTCTTCGAAAGCGTCCATCCAATGTTCTAATTCTTCGATTTCCGTTTCTGAAATAATCAAAGGTAGTCTAGGTTTCCCATTGGCCAACATCAATTTATCTAGTGGTGTAGCCGATTCTGAACCAACAGTAAACAAATCAAACTGGATTTTTTTTAATTGCTCAATGACTTGTTCATCTTCAATTTGACATTTAGCCACTCCAATAAAGGAATTCAACTCATCAATCGTTCCGTAAGAAACCACTCGTGCATTGGCTTTCGAAACTCTCGTACCGCCGTAAAGCGCTGTATCTCCTTTGTCTCCTGTTTTCGTGTAAATTTTCATAAGCAAAATTTGAATGCTAAAAATACTAAATATGATTTGCAACGACGAAAAAAAGACTTGATTTCTCAAGTCTTTTCTATTATGGAACCCATTTTTTGGATTTTTTAAAATAACGAATGGTTAAATAATAAACTCCAAAGACCACAACTGCAGCAACAGCAAGTATATTTCGGAGCTGCGTATCGCCATTTGTAAGTTGTGGATACTTAAACAGTAATATCAGCGCAATACCTGTTAACCAAATGAATTGCGTGTTATATTCTTTAATAAGCCAACGTTTCCACTTAAATTCCATTGAGCCAAACGTCTTTCCGATTCCTGCCAAATTAGGAATCCAACGATGAACTTTTCGAGTATATTCGTCAAACTGAGCACCGAATTTACCTCGTAAAAAATTCTCTTCGGCTAAAACAATACATTGATAAATAAAAAGGAAAAGCGGCATCACAATAAACGTGTAGATTAATGAATTTGCCATAATCCCCACACCTAAAAGCATCAAGATATTTCCAACATATAAAGGATTACGAACATGGGTAAATATCCCTTCAGTAACCAAACCGTCTGCATAAACCTTCTTCCCCAAACCACCACGAACGATGTAGGCAAGACCAATCGTTCCACCACGAATTAACTGCCCCGTAACAGTGATTAGTATTCCTAAAATTATAGGAAACCAATAGTATTTTTCACCATAAAATCGCTCTGGAAATAAATCGGGTGAAGGAATAAACAATAATAAATACAAAAAAATGAACAGGAAGTTCCTGTATTTGAAGAAAAAATTACCAATATCTATCATAGTTTACGCGCAATTATACCTGTGAAATTATACCATTTGAAGAATACTTCGACTTCTTGGAAACCAGCTTCCTTAAGCATATTAACATTTTCGCTGGTTTTATAAGGGATGAGAACATTTTCTAATGCTTCTCGTTTTTGTGAAATCTCAAGTTCGCTGTAATTGTTTCTTCTTTTGAAATCATAATAGAAGTCAATAAAATCTCGATTTAAGGATTTTTCTTCCGTAAGTATCTTTTCAAAAAGAATGAAAGCCGAACCCGGAACCATACCTTCATAAATTTTCTTCACAATATCTAAACGGTGAAGCGGTCTTATAAATTGAAGAACCAAAACCATCGAAACAACTGATGCATTATTTACTGGAACTGTTTTTGTTAAATCGGCAACTTCCAATTTAATTTCTCGATTAAGATGAAAACTGTTGAGTTTTTCTTGACATTTATCGATCATTTCCTGGGAATCATCAATCCCAACAAACGTAATTCCTTCTGGAACCAATTTGTCCATCAACAACATTGTGGTTCCTGTAGAACATCCCAAATCATAAATCGATGTTTCTGGTTGCGCATATTTGGCTGCGAGCTCGCTGGTCATCCTCTGCATTTCATGGTAAAAAGGAACCGAACGACTCACCATATCATCAAACACGCCCGCCACTTTTTCATTAAATTGAAAATCAAATTGAATTTTCTGTTTTTCGCTAAAAACCTTGTCAGAATGGCTGTCGTCTAGCATATTATTTTTTTTCAAAAATAAACTAAAATCTAGTATTTAAACTATTTTTATTTTGCTTTGAATAAATTTTTAACAAACTTTTTCAACTAACCCTAAGGAAATGTTAAAAAACAAAGGTGAAAATCAGTTTTTCTTCAATACAAAGCTTTATTCCGAATCCTTATATGTATGAATGAGTTTATCCAAATTAAGACTTCGAGCCGATGCATCAAAAATCTCTCGATACGTTCCGTCCATCTGAACCAGTTCATCATGCGTTCCGTTTTCCACAACGCGTCCTTTTTTCATCACATAAATACGATCCTAATCCAAAATCTGAGAAAGCGAATGCGAAATAATCACCACCGTTCTTCCTGCTATGATAGCGTCCAACGAATTTTTGATTTGCTCCGTTGCAATCGCATCCAAACTTGCAGTAGGTTCGTCTAGGAAAATGATTGGTGGATTTTTCAAAAACAAACGCGCAATAGCAATTCGTTGTTGTTGACCTCCCGAAAGTTGCGTCGCATCGTGCTGATACCCTTCGTTGAGCTCTAATATTTGATCATGTAAATAGGCTTTTCGCGCCGCTTCTTGAACTTCTTCAAAACTCGCATCCATTTTTCCATATCGAATATTATCTTCAATACTGCCTTTAAAAATGTGGTTTTTCTGTAAAACCAAACCAATTTTATCTCTTAAAAACGTATTGTCATAGTCATTAAGATTGGTTTTATCTAAGAAAATTGCGCCATTAGTTGGGAGATAAAATTTGCATAACAAATTAATCACCGTTGATTTTCCAGCGCCACTTAAACCAACCAAAGCGGTGGTTTTCCCGGATTCAATAACCATATTAACATCATGCAAAGCTTGAACTCCATTAGGATAAGTGAAATTAACATTTTGCAATTCAAATTCTCCTTGGATTTTATTTTCCGTAAACGTTCCGTTGGGTTCTTTTTCGCCATCCGCATTTAAAATATCAAAATAACCTTCGGCATAAATCATCGCATCATTCATATCATCGTAAATCCGATGAAGCTGACGAATAGGGGCCGAAACGTTGTTAAACAACATCACGTGCAACATGATCGCACCAATGGTCATTTGTTGATTCAATACCAAATAAACTGTCAAAAGAATGATTAAAACAACACCAATTTGCTCAATAAACGATTTGAATCCATCGTAAATAAAATTGGTTCTCCGTGTGTACAATTGACTTTCCATTAAGTCCATCTGTAAATCGTATTGCTTTTTGCCCTCAAATTTTTCTTGGGTAAAACTCTTGATCACCATGATGGAATTAATCAAATTCAAAAGTCCAGACGTTTTTTGCTCACGTTGATTTCGCAATTGTCGTCTAACACCCGAAAGTTTGTTGGCTTGCAATGAACTCACATAGAAATAAATGGGAACCACAATCGTAGAAACCAAACCAACATACACATTTTGCATATACATCACCACCAGCGCAATGATCGCCGTAGAAAAAAGCGGCAAAATATCAATGAAGAAATTCTGAACCAATCGCGTTAAACTTTCGATTCCACGATCGATTCGTGTTTGCAATTTCCCTGAATCATGCTCTTCATCGGTAAAATACGAAACTCGATAGGTAAGAATTTTGTCAATTGCGTTTTGAGCCAAAACCGAACTTACATTAATCCGAATTTTTTCACCATAAAACTTCTGACCGAAATTGATAAAAATATTGGCCACTTCTTTCACCAATAAAATCACAGTAATTACCACCAACACATGAATTCCTTCGACCATAGGATCGGGAAGATGGGTAAGATTTGTTACCTCATCAACGGTATATTTTAAAACAATCGGGTTAACTTGGGCTGATAAAGCGCCTAATAATGTGAGAAACAGCGTCCCGTAAATCATTTTACGATACGGCTTTATGAACGGAACTAATTGTTTATAAATACCCCATAAAGTCACTGTTCGTCGGAAAGGTTTGCTCATGAATTACGTGTTGTCTTATACAAAGATAAGCAACTCCGTAATGAACCTATTCATTTAATAACGGGAAAATTTTATAAAATGGGCATTAATCTTCGAAGAAATATGAGGCTTGATACGTTAATTCCGGACGAGAAAAAGCCCTTCCTTCTGCTTCTGCTTGATCTTCGCTGTACGAAAAATTGATTTCTTTTTTCTGAAATAAAAATGATGAAAACTGATTTTTATCAAGCACTGAATTAAAAATCGTTTCAATATCCGAATTTGCTAATGACGCAAAACTAATATCTTCGAAACCGTAAAACAATCTCAAATTATCAGCTTCGGTAAAATTAACATCAACAAAATTTTGAAACTGTTGTTTGGTATCAAAATTACCCGCCCAAATATTATAAACGTATTGTTTCTTATTAGCTTTATTCAAAATGTCCTGATATACGAAGTTTTCTCCTAAATACGCTTCTCGAACTTGAGGATCGTTCGCCAAATCTGCTGGTAAACCTTCCTTTAAAATTCGACCTTCGAACATAATGTAAGTTTTATGCGTAATAGCTAAGGTTTGCTGAACGTTGTGGTCGGTAATTAAAATCCCAATGTTTTTATCTACCAAACTTCGAACGATTTTCTGAATATCCTCCACCGCAATTGGGTCAACTCCTGCAAAAGGCTCATCTAAAAGGATAAAATTAGGACTTGTTGCTAGACAACGGGCGATTTCCGTTCTTCGTCTTTCCCCTCCAGAAAGTAAATCTCCACGGTTTTTACGAACATGTTGAAGCGAAAACTCTTCGATAAGCTCGTCGCATTTTAGTTTTTGCTCGCGCTTCGATAATTTAGTAAGCTGAAGAACACCCATTAAGTTATCCTCCACGCTCAGCTTTCTAAACACAGAAGCTTCCTGTGCCAGATACCCAATCCCCTGCTGTGCACGGCGATACATAGCATCGGTTGTAATATTTTTGTTATCTAAAAAGATATTTCCCGAAGTAGGTTTTACCAAACCAACCGTCATGTAGAATGTTGTGGTTTTCCCCGCTCCATTTGGACCAAGCAAACCAACAATTTCTCCTTGTGACACTTCTACAGAAACCCCCTTTACTACTTTTTTGGGTCCGTATTCTTTAACTAAATTTTCTCCGCGCAAGATCATAAGCGCAAAGATAAATATTTTTGAACCAAATAAAATAAATCTCGAAATTCAAAAAAACTTTCTGTATTTTTGAAGACAATCTAAAAAAAGACTATGGAAAATTATGGCTATTCGGACGGCAGTCAGCCACCTGCACCTTACAAATCAGAAAAAAAATTACCTGCGGGTTTATTAGCAATCCTTTTGGGATCTTTAGGAATCCACAAATTTTATATGGGATATACTAAAGAAGGAATTATTTTACTTCTTTCAACAATTATTATCATTCCATTACTAACGATTTTCACTTGTGGAGTTGGAAGTTTCTTGTATCCAATCGTATTTGTAATCCCAATCATTGAAGGCATTATTTATCTTTCAATGAGTGACGAACAGTTTGACAACACATATATCAAGAATCAAAAACCTTGGTTTTAAAATACAAAAGGAGGCTTTCGCCTCCTTTTGTATTTCTATTTCTACTGAATTTACGAATTCAATAAAATCGCAGCTTCTTTTGCAGCATACGTGAAAATCATATCTGCACCCGCACGTTTTATACACGTTAAGCTTTCTAAAATCGCCTTATCGTTATCCAACCAACCGTTTTGCGCAGCCGCTTTCAACATCGCGTATTCTCCACTTACATTATAAACCGCAATTGGTAAATCGATCATCGAGCGAACTTTTGCAACGATATCCAAATACGGCAAACCTGGTTTAATCATAATAATATCCGCACCTTCATCCACATCTTTCTGAACTTCATCTAAGGCTTCTCTTGAATTATGGAAATCCATTTGATAGGTTTTTTTATCCGTTGGAATTTCAACATCTTCTTTTGGAGCCGAATCTAAAGCACTTCTGAAAGGCCCATAGAACGAACTTGCATATTTTGCAGCGTAAGAAAGAATTCCGACATTGGTGTGTCCACTTTCTTCCAAAGCTTCACGAATTACAGAGACACGAGCGTCCATCATATCACTTGGCGCCACAACATCAGCACCTGCATCGGCGTGAGAAACTGCCATTTTGGCTAAGGCTTCGTTCGTTGCGTCATTATCAATTTTTCCTGCATTGATAATTCCATCATGGCCATAAATTGAATATGGATCCAATGCAACATCAGGCATCACAATCATTGCTGGAACGGCATCTTTAATTGCTTTGATCGTTTGTTGCATCAACCCGTTTGGATTCCATGCTTCTTTACCCGTATTATCTTTAACATCATCTGAAACTTTCATGTACAGATTTACCGCTTTTATTCCTAAAGAATACAATTCTTTACATTCTTGAACAGTAAGATCTATACTTCTTCTAAAAATTCCAGGCATCGAATCGACGGCCTCTTTTTTTCCTTGCCCTTCCATAACGAAAATAGGCATGACAAAATCATTGGTTGTAAGTACGGTTTCACGTACCAAACTTCGAATAGACTCGTTGGTTCTTAATCTTCGATTTCTTGAAAATATAATCATTTTTGGAATACTATTTGATTAAAAAATTATACTGCAAAGGTAAACATTCCTTAGGGGAGAAAGCCGTTGTATATTAATTTGATTTTTAATACATTTGTAAAACTCGAGGTGAAAACCTTTTTGTGTATGAAGAAACTTTTACTATCTCTATTTTTCGTCGGATTATTTTCAGTAGCTGCACAAGCGCAGACAAGCCAGAGAGAACCGATTTCCGCCAGTCAAAAGAATGACGATGGTGTTTTGGTGGCGTACCCAAATCCGGCACGAGATGTTCTAGTTTTGAAATCAAAAGATGCTAATCTTAAAATAAAATCCGTTGCTTTTTATTCCATTTTGGGAGTTCAAGTTGCGGCTTACAATGTAAATTCGGGTTCTTCGGAAATTAGATTAGATCAATTAAAATCAGGAAAATATTTGTTGCGATACACATTGAGTGACAACACCCAGAAAGTAACCCAAATCATCAAACAATAAAACATAAAAAAAACTCTGAATTTCTTCAGAGTTTTTTTTATTTGATATTTCTTTTCTTCTAATATCCTGCTTTCCCCTCTTCATCTGATTTTCCTGCCAATGCTTTTGCAGAAGATGTCCCTATTCGTTGAACACCCATCGCAATCATATCCAAAGCTTCTTGATGCGTACGAACTCCACCAGCCGCTTTTACAGGATGCTTTCCAGCATTTTCTAGCATAATTTTAATTCCTTCTGGTGTTGCTCCATTCGGCTTTCCGCCTTCTGTTTGATAAAAACCAGTAGATGATTTAATGAAAATTTGATCTTCTTGACCTTGAAAATTTTCAGCAGTCCATTCTACGATGCTCTTCGTAACCTCAGCGATTTGAACATCGGTAAGCGCAGCGATTTCAATAATCCACTTCACCAATTTCTGATTATCCAAACCAAGTTTTGTACACGCAACAAACTCGTCTTGCACTTTCTGGATTTCTCCCGATTTGAACGCTTCGTAGTTCAAAACATAATCCAATTCATCAACTCCGTCTTCAACTGCCTTTTTTGCTTCTTCAAGCTTATGTTCGGTGGAATATGTTCCTTCATGAAAGCCAATAACCGTTCCTACCAAAACATCCGCATTTTTTTCTTTGATGTACTGCGAAATCCTTTTCACATACTCTGGACGAATCATCACTAATATAAAATGATTAGCTATCGCTTCGTCTGTTAATTCTAAAACCTTTTGATAGGTTTCTTCTTCACTTAAACCAGATTGTGCAGGTGTTTTTAAATAGGTAGAATCTAAATAGTTTTCTATTGGCAACATGCTTAATTATACTTTTAATTGTCTATTAATACTTTGTTCCAAAGATATGAATGTTTCTGTTCTTGTTACGCCTTTTAGCTTCTGAATTTTGTTCAAAATTTGCATTAAATGGTCGTTATCTCTACACAAAACTTTCAAGAAAATGGTGTAATTTCCTGTTGTATAATGAGCCTCAACAACTTCATTGATTTGATCCAAAGCCGAAACCGCATCTTTATAATGACTTGGCTGATCTAGGAAAACACCGATGTATGAAACCACCTTGTACCCTACTTTTCTAGGATTAAGAAACGAAACCGAATTCTCGATAATTCCCGCTTGTTCTAATTTTTTAATCCTTTGGTGAACCGCCGTTGTAGAAATCCCTACATTTTTAGAAATGTGCGCTAAAGAAGTTTTGGCATTATCCATCAACATGTAAATAATCTCTTTATCTACAGAATCCAACTGATACCCCGTGTTTGTTGCAATTTTCATTTGATGTCTTTTTTTATGTTTTTTAGTTAAGTTTCATGGGTTCCGAATTGCATAACAACTGGAAAATGATCGCTATATCCTCCCAAATATCGAGAGCCAGCATAGGTTCGGAAAGGTCTACCACGAAAGCGTTTGTCGTTACTTCGTAATTTATCCGAGCTAAAAACATCGGCTCCCAAAAACTGCAAAGCTGTTTTTCCTTGCATGAAGTCTTGGGAAATCATAATTTGATCAAACAACAACCCATTAGAATAGTGAAAGGTTGAAAAAATGCGTTTTTTGTAAATCTCAGAGAACGGATTGTACATTTTCGTCTGTTCGCTGATTTGCAACAAATTTCTTATGCCTTCGTCGTCGGGGTTGGTATTGAAATCTCCCAAAACAAGTACCGGCTCATTCTCATCTTCTGCGTTGTTTTTTATTCTTTTTTTCAACTCGCCCAAGATGTAATCACGTTTGGGCTTGTTAATATCTTTTTCTCTTTTTGACGGAAGGTGTAAAACATAAACATGAAAAACATCTTCTTTATATTTCAATTTACAATACAAAATATCTCGTGTTGTATCGTAATTTTCAGGATTTTCGTCTTCAATTTCGAACAAATACGTCATCGTTTCCGAATCCAAGACCTCTATTTCTAACGTATTGTAAATCAATGCAACATCAATACCGCGCTCGTCTAAACTATCAAAGTGTACAAAATCATAATAGGGATGAAAGGGCGCCAATTTCATTAAGTCCTGCAAAGGTTGATCACCTTGAACTTCACTTACACCAGCAAAGAGCGGCAACTTGCCATATTTCAGCTGAACTTGATCGAAAACATCAGCTATCTTGTACAGCTTATCTAAATACCTTCCTTTCGTCCAACTTCGGAAACCGTTGAAGTTTTTTTTATCTTGAATAAACTTAGAATCTGCTGGAATAAACAGATTTTCAAGATTATAAAACATAATCAGTTCCTGAGTTTTAGCCACCTCCTCTTGTAATGCATCCATAAAATCGGCGTAAAATTACCACTAATTTTTGTGTTTTTGAAGTTTTAATCTACAAAATGGGAATTATGTAAAACAATTTTCTGAAAAATATTAATAATAAAAATATTTTTCTTCAAAACAACGATTCGTTCATTTGAAAATTGACAAAATATCAGCAAAAAAGCAAAAGAAAGATATTGATTCATAAAAAAATCCTTTTATATTTATCTAAATATTAAAAACGTGATTCTATGCAGAAATTTATTTTTTCATTTCTTTTTCTGATGGGTTTCTCGATTTTTGTGTTTGCACAAAAAATAGATGTAACCTATAGCGTGTCCCCAGCTAGTTTCGACGAAAATGAACAAATCACCATCACGTTCACAAACATCAACGAAACCTCTTGGGGAACACAAGATTTATACCTTTGGTCGTGGGGAATTACCACGGATAATGCGTCGCACGACAGCGTTACCAACGGTTCATGGGGCAGCTCTAATGCCGTCAACAAGCTCACTAGACAAAGCAATGGTTATTACACTATTAGTTTTGTCCCGAAAGCCTTTTACGGGAGTCAAAGTTTATCTTTAAAACAAATTGGCTTTCTTGTTAAAAGTTTAAATGGCAGTAAACAATCGCCTGACTATTTCCAAACTGTTGGAAAACTTCAACTAACGTTGAATCAACCAGCGGAAAACAGCATTCAGTTTTTAACGGGAGGTTCGTCGTACACAATTACAGCGACAACTTCGACGAATGCGACATTTGATTTAAAAGCGAACGGCGTAAGCATTTACCAAGCAGCAACACCTTCAACCAACTTTTCCTATCCTTATACCGTATCAGGAAATAAGGAATTTGAACTAGTAGCAACCGCAGGAACCAACGTTGTCACGAAAAAATTTACCATTAACGAAAAACCACCACTTACGGTCGCACCAATGCCAGCCTACATGCAGCAAGGAATTTCGTACGACCCGAATGATCCAACCAAAGTTGGTTTAGCTTTGTATGCACCTGGAAAAGATTTCGCTTATGTGATTGGAAGTTTTAATGGATGGCAAGACAATTCGAGTTCTTTAATGAATGTAGATAGTAGCAATCCTAAGTTATTTTGGAAAGAAATTACTGGCCTTACGCCTCAACAAGTCTATACTTTTCAGTACAAAACAAGCGATAAAATTGTTGTAGCAGACCCCTATTCTCCGTTGATTTTGTCACCTGATGATGATCAATGGATTTCGCCTTCAACGTATCCAAACAAACCGACTTATCCAGCTGGACAAAGATTTGACGTATCGGTAATTCAAACCGGAATGCCAAATTACCCTTGGAAAGTGGCCAACTTCACCAAGCCAGCAAAGGAAAAACTAACAGTTTACGAGCTTCTTGTTCGTGACTTTACAGAAGGCAGAACATGGCAATCAACCATTGATAAAATCCCATATTTAAAAGGATTAGGAATCAATGCTATTGAATTAATGCCGATTATGGAGTTTGATGGAAATGATTCTTGGGGCTACAACCCATCCTTTCACTATGCAATTGACAAAGCCTATGGAACCGCCGATAAATTCAAAGAATTTGTAGATATCTGTCACCAAAATGGAATTGCGGTTATATTAGACATTGCATTAAATCATGCAACTCGAAGAAATCCATTGGTACGAATGTGGAGTACATATGATCCGTCGGGATATGGTGCGCCATTGGCAACTAACCCTTTTTTCAATACAGAAGCAAAACACGCGTACAGCGTTTTTGAAGATTTCAATCATTCTAAAGACGAAACCAAATACTACGTAAAACGCGTCGTTGAACATTGGATGAAAGAGTACAAAATTGATGGATTCCGTTGGGATTTAACGAAAGGGTTTACACAAAATTGCTTGCCTTCTGACGAAAATTGTACTGGATCTTATCAAGCGGATCGTGTTGCCATTTTAAAACAATATGCCGATTATCAATGGAATCAAGACCCATCATCGTATGTTATTTTTGAGCATTTGGGTGGTGACCAAGAAGAGCAAGAGTGGGCAAACTATAAAGCTGCTGAAGGAAAAGGGGTCATGATGTGGAACAACTTGGTACATCCATATAACGAAACAACCATGTCTTGGGCTCCGAGCAGCAATATTGATCGTGTAAATTACACAACACATGGTTTCACAGAAATGCGAAATATGGCTTATGGTGAAAGTCATGACGAGGAACGTTTGATGTACAAAAACCTTCAATATGGAAAAACAGATGGCGGTTACAACATTAAAGATTTAAACACAGCGTTGGATCGAATGAAAGGAATTGGTGCAATTTTACTGGCTGTTCCAGGACCAAAAATGATCTGGCAGTTCGGAGAATTAGGCTATGATTTCAGTATTAATCAATGTCCTGATGGAACAAATGATCCAGGATGCAGAACATCATCAAAACCTGTTGCATTTACACTTGGTTACGATGTAAATCCGCCAAGAAAAGCCATTTACGATACTTGGGCAAAAGTTTTGAATTTGAAAAATGCTAATGAAATTTTTGAATCGAAAACCTTCCAAGTAAAATCAGGTGATTTGATGCCTAAAATTCACATTTCTAATCCAGCTTTAGCCGCAGGAAAAGTAAAAAATGTAGCTATTTTTGCCAACTACACCACAACACCTCAAAATGTAAATCCAGAACTTCCTTTTGCAGGAAATTGGTACGATTTGATGAACGGAAATAACGTGATCAGTTTTGCAACAGCAACGACTCCTGTTTTACTGCAACCTGGAGAATTTAGAATTCTAGGTGATGCGCAAGCTTCTAATTTAGGAACTTCGGATGTTTCCAATTCGAATGCAGCGCAATTGCAAATTTTGGAAAATCCAGCTTCAAAATCTGAAATAAAAATCCAATACAAGAAAGCAAAAAATGCAACCATTTATGTGTATGACCTTTCTGGAAAAATGATTCACTCTCAAAAAGCAAAATCTTCGGAGAGTCAAGAATCACTTCGAATTTCAGGAATCAAAAGCGGAGTTTATTTAATTCAACTAAAATCCGATAACGGAGCCGCTGTGGCTAAAGTTATTGTTAAATAATTTTTCAAAATTGTCATTCCGACGACAGGAGGAATCTCAAGTTTGTAAAGAGATTCATCACTCCACTTCGCTTCGTTCTGAATGACAAAGAATAACAAAATCCACTTCCTAGGAAGTGGATTTTGTTATATCTAAAACTGATCTTCAAGCAAATCAGGTCTACGTTCTTTCGTAATTCGAACGGCTTCGTCATGACGCCATTCTTCAATTTTACCGAAATTTCCACTCAACAAAACATCAGGAACTCGCAAACCTTTGTATTCATCAGGTCTTGTGTAAATGGGCGGTGACAACAAATCGTCTTGAAAACTATCTGTTAAAGCACTTTGCTCGTCATTCAAAACTCCAGGAAGCAGGCGAATAACCGAATCGGCAAGAACGCAAGCTGCCAACTCGCCTCCCGTAAGCACATAATCGCCAATCGAAAGTTCAAAAGTAACATGTAAATCCCGAACTCGCTGATCAATTCCTTTGTAATGTCCACAAATAATCATCAAATTTTCTTTGATAGAAAAGGTGTTAGCTATTTTCTGATTCAACGTTTTTCCTTCGGGCGTCAAATAAATAATCTCGTCGTAATTTCTTTCCGCTTTCAGTTCGGAGATGCATTTATCCAACGGCTCTACCATCATCACCATTCCGGCTCCGCCACCATAAGGCTCATCGTCAATTTGCTTGTGTTTTCCCACACTCCAATCACGCAATTGATGAAAATGAACTTCAGCAAGACCTTTATTCATCGCACGTTTCAAGATTGAAGCCTGAAATGGACTTTCCATTAACTCAGGCAAAACACTAATTATATCTATTCTCATTGTTCCGTTTTATTTGTTTTTGTAGGCAAAATAATCAATCGTAGTGAGGAATCTTTGTTAAAATAGCTCCACATCCAATTGAAGAAAATCGCCAATTTATTTCGAACTGTTAAGATGAGCATCAAATGCAGAAACATCCAAAAATACCAAGCAAAAGTTCCTTGGAATTTCCATTTTGGAAGATCAACAACGGCTTTATGCTTCCCGATGGTCGCCATGGAGCCCATATCTTTATATTCGTATTCCTTCCAATCAGACTCTGATTTTTTAAGGAAATTTTTCGCCAAATTCGCACCTTGATTTAAGGCCACATTCGCGACTTGAGGATGACCCGTTGGGTATTTTGGCGTTTCCATATACGCAATATCTCCAATCGCATAAATTGAATCGTAGCCTTTAATTTTATTGAAACGATCGACGATGAAACGATTTCGAACCATTTTATCTTCTCCCAAACCTTCAATAACATTCCCCGTAACTCCAGCTGCCCAAATCACATTATTACTAGCAACCACTTTCCCACTTTGCATGGAAACTACGTCGCCATCGTAATCTACAACGCGTTCACCACTCCAAAAATCAACACCTAAATCTTTTAAATACTTTTCAGACTGATTTTGAGCTTCTTTACTCATCACATCCAAAGGTTTTTCGGTAGCTGATACCAAAATAATTTTCAAATGATCAAAATTCATATGCGGATAGTCTCTTGGAAGAACTTCTTTCTTCATTTCGGCAAAAGCACCCGCCAATTCTACTCCCGTAGGACCACTACCAACGATAACGATATTCCAATTTCCATCATCGCTTCGTGACTTTTCAATAATCAACTTTTCAAAAGTCAATAATATTTGGTTTCGAATACTAATCGCTTCTTGGGTATTTTTCATCCCGTAGGTAAGACGCTCCATTTTCTCATTTCCAAAAAAATTGGTTTTACAACCAGTTGCAATCACCAATTTATCATAGGAAAAAACGGCGTCGGAAGTCACAATTTTATTTTCTTCAGGAATAATGCGTTCTACCTCCGACATACGGAACTGAACATTCCTTGAACGCTGAAAAATTTTACGAAACGGAAACGAAATATTTGAAGGCTCTATCCTTCCGCTAGCTACTTGATAAAACAACGGCTGAAACATATGATGATTAACCCGATCAATGAGAACCACCTTCTGACCACTCTTCCCACTCAGTTTTCTAGCAAAACTAAGCCCTGCAAATCCGCCACCAATAACAACAATTTTATCACGCATACGAAGTTTTTTGCAAAATTAAGGTTTTTAAAACCAATCCTCACGAAAGCCAAAAAAATAAAATCGCTAATTCTAAAGATGAATATTTACTTTTGCAAACGAATGGCAAAGAAAACGACTCGAACTAAAAAGAAAACCACCCGAAAAAGGCACCTCAACCGCCGCAAAAATTATCTTTTGCGCCGCGTTATTCTTTTGACCATACTTGCCATTGCTTTGCTTGGAACGGGCTACTACCTAAAAGAGAAAATTACGTTTTATTATGCGATGTATTTTAAAAAATTCGAGCATAAAAAACTAAAAAACAACGAATACGAGACCAATCGAATCAAAAATATCATTCAGGAATACAATGATAAAACGTTTGGAATCGACATTTCACATTATCAACGAAAGGAAGACATTCAATGGGACAGCCTTTCCATCGCTAATGGTGCCATTCCTATTGACTTTGTTATACTGCGTTCAACGATGGGAAATTCGAGTTCGGATAAACATTTTGATGAGTTTTGGGAATTGGCCAAGAAACATGAAAAGATTCGTGGAGCCTATCATTTTTACCGTCCAGACGAAGATCCTATTCAGCAAGCCAATAATTTTCTTGATAATGTCCAATTAGAAAGTGGCGATCTGCCACCAGTTTTGGATATTGAAAAAGCACCGCGTCGAAAGTCGAAAGAGCAACTTATCGCCGATCTAAAAGTTTGGTGCAAAATTATGGAAGAAAAGTACGGAACCAAGCCTATTATTTACACCTATTACTACTTTTACAAGGATCATTTACGAGGTGAATTTGATGATTATCCTATTTGGCTAGCCAATTATAATGACGTACTTATTCCTTCCGATAAAGATCCTTGGGAGTTCTGGCAGTTTTCGGAAAAAGGAATCGTTCACGGCATCAACACGAAAGTTGATCTTAATGTGTATAACGATGGACTTTGGTCGTTGAAAGGTTTGACAATCGATTAATCCTTCAGTTTTTTCTTTAAAAGTTCTTCAACTTCTTCTAAACTTGGATTTTTCTTTAAAATCACTCCATTTTCGTCAAGCAAATATTTTGTTGGATACGATGAAATCCCCCACTGCGTTGATTGTTTTCCGTTTTCATCATACACATTTTTCCAAGTAAGACCCCGCTCTGAAATTACTTTTTGAAGGTTTTTTACAAATTTTGTTTGATCCGTTCCTATGCTCACAATCTCAAATCCTTTTGGTTGATATTCCTTGTACAACTCTTTCAGTTTAGGAATTTCCTGTAAACACGGAACGCATGAACTGAACCAAAAATCAACAAGCGTATATTTTGCTTTTGGGAATTCCAAATCTATCGCATCAAGGTTAATTGATTTCAATTTTGCTGAAGGAAACTTTTCTCCGTCTTTTAAAAGCTTTCCATTCCGAATCTTTTCAAAGAAAATTTTTGCTGCATTTTGCTTTTTTATCGTCGGCGAAAAAACGGATTCTAAATCATCAAAAACTTCCAAATATCCTTTAGCTCGAAATAGCAAAACCATCTCCCAAAAACCAACGATGGAATTCGGATTTTTCTTCACAAACTCCTTTTTCATAAAGTTTTCTTTTGCCTCAAGCTTCTCCAATGTGGAAAAATACACATCTAAAATTTCTTTAGGAATATTGTCCCTCCCGTATTTTTCGATTGCTTCATGAACAGGCCTTACCGCATTTTGTTTATCATTTTTAATTGAACTCGTGAAAACTCTATACTTCCTAAAATCTTTTGCAACTGACGTTTCTTTAGTATAATCAACATCAAAATTCTCTTTATCAATACGGACAACCTCATCATTAGACCCGAGATAAAAGGTAGAACTTTCATAAAAACTACGCGAAGAAATTGCTTCCACAAATTGATATGGATAATAAAATGTGTCTTTCGTTTTGGGGATTTTAAATACAAATTGATTGTTAACAACCGCAACAGAATCATCAACTTTGGCATCCGAGTTATACTCAGAATTAAAAACCGATATAATTTTGAGTTGATTCTTGAATTCTCTTTCTGCTTTTCCTGTTAAAGAAATAGTTTGAGCAAAAACAATCATTGAGAAAAATGAAAGAACAAAAAAAGCAAATTTTTTCATGAACGTATTTTTTACAAATATTCTAAAAAATCTTGAAACCAAATGACAATAAGATGTTAAAATAAATTCTAAGTCTCATCCTTTTCTGAAAGGGATTTGTTTTTCGTATTTTTGCCGTTAAATTTTTTAGGAATGAATTACGTTGCTGCAGAAAATCTATCTAAATCGTATGGTTTGAAATCTCTTTTCAAAAACATTAGTTTTAATATTAATGAAGGAGACAAAATTGCCATCGTTGCCAAAAACGGGAGTGGAAAATCGACACTTTTAAAGATTTTGATGGGAAAAGAAATTGCAGATGAAGGCGATGTAACCATTAATAAAGACATTCAAGTTGTCCTTTTTGATCAGGAAATCGATTTCGAATCGAATTTAACGATCGACGAATTCATGATGACTTTGGATTCGCCACCGATTTTAGCTTTGAAACAATACCACCATTCGTTGATTTCCCAAGACACGAAGGAAATGGCGGATGCGATCGCAGCAATGGAACTTCAAAAAGCTTGGGATCTTGAAAATGAGATGAAACAAATTTTGTCTCAGTTAAAAATCACTGATTTACAGGCAAAGATGGGAACACTTTCGGGTGGTCAAATCAAAAGAGTGGCTCTCGCAAAGCTTTTAACAGAAACACGCGCCGAACATCGCCACACCTTGTTAATCATGGACGAACCCACCAACCACCTCGATGTGGAAATGGTAGAATGGCTAGAAAACTATCTGAGTAAAGCAAAAATCACGTTGTTGCTCGTAACGCACGACCGTTATTTCTTGGATTCTGTTTGTGACATCGTTTGGGAAATGGAAGACCAAAATTTGTACGTTCACCAAGGAAGTTACGCGACCTATTTGGAAAATAAAATGATTCGCGAAGAAAACCTCAACTCGACGATTGACAAAGCGAATAATTTGTATCGTAAGGAATTAGAATGGATGCGTCGCCAGCCAAAAGCACGAACAACTAAGTCAAAATCTAGAATCGATGCGTTTTACGAAACGGAAAAAGTCGCAAAAACCAATACTAAAAAAGATGCTTTGGAATTGGATTTTGAAATGAAGCGTCTTGGAAAAAAGATTCTTGAGCTTCGAAATATTGATAAAAGTTTTGGTGACAACCTTTTACTAAAAGATTTTTCGTATCAATTTCAACGAGGTGAAAAAGTCGGAATTGTTGGTAAAAATGGCGCTGGAAAATCTACTTTACTGAATATTATCCAAGGTTTAGAAGCGAAAGATGCGGGAGAAATTGAAACGGGAGAAACGATAAAATTCGGTTATTTTTCTCAAAAAGGTTTACAATATAAAGAAGACGAACGCGTGATTGATTTCATCCGTGAAATCTCCGAAAACTTCCCATTGGCCAATGGAAGAACCATTTCAGCATCGCAGTTTTTACGATTGTTTTTGTTTGATGATCAAACGCAATATTCGCCCATTTCTAAACTTTCAGGAGGCGAAAAACGTCGCTTGCATTTGATGTATGTGTTGTATCAAAATCCAAACTTCTTGATTTTTGATGAACCAACGAATGATCTTGACCTTCCGACATTAACGGTTTTAGAAAACTTTTTGCTGAATTTCCAAGGTTCATTAATAATCGTTTCGCACGATCGTTATTTTATGGATCGTATTGTTGATCATGTTTTGGCGTTTGAAGGCGAAGGAAAAATTAAAAACTATACAGGAAATTTCTCCGAATACCGCGAATGGAAGAAGAAACAAACCGACGAGAAAAAAGCTGTTGAGGTCAAAGTTTCCGAACCCGAAATAAAAGAAGTGGCTCCAACTCAAAAAACTGCTTCTAAAAAGAAGCTTTCGTACAAAGAACAACGTGAATTGGAAACGATTGAGAAAGAAATGCCCGAGTTTGAGAAGAAACGAAATTCCATTCTGGAACTCCTAAACAACGAAAGTGAATACGAAAAAATCGCCAAGCTTTCTGCAGATTTAGAAAGTATTTCTGAAAAATTAGAAAACCACGAAATGCGTTGGCTTGAACTGAACGAAGAATAAATTTAACTAAACGGAATCCACCTTTTTTCTCTTGAACTTTGCAAAGCTGCATCCACTAGCTCCATATTGATTACAATCTCGGAAGCTGGTGATGGTAACGCTTTTCCAAAAACGATATGCTCATAAATTTCTTGAAAATAATGCATGTAATTTCCGGGCGAACTGATCGATTCATTTCGAATTTCATTTCCATTCTCTAAAACCAAATTGAGAATTCCATCTGGTTTAATCAAAGGAATTGTCCACTCTTCATTAAACGTAGGAATTGCTCCCGCTACCAACTCATTCTCCTGATTATCCGATCGTTCCTGAAGAAAACAACCTTTGGAACCAAAAAGTTTATAGGCATCATGATCTTCTTTTGCAAAAACAGACGCTTTTAAACGCACTCGTTTTTCATCAGAATACGCTAATAAAATTTCAAAATAATCATTTGCAAAAGCTTTTCCTTTCATCGAAAAAACATCAGCAAAAACAGAATTCGGCTTTCCAAATAAAACAACCGCTTGATCAATTAAATGCGTTCCCAAATCGTGCAAAGCTCCAGAACCCGGCAAATTGGGATCTTCTTTGTGAATTTTGGATCCTGCATACGTTCGGAAACGATCAAACCGAATTTCCACTTCTTTGATTTCACCTAAAATACCTTCCTTTAAAACAGATTCCGCTTGTAAAAAATCTCGATCAAAGCGACGATTCTGAAAAACACTCAGAAAAACACCTTTTGATTCCGCTAAAGCAACCAATTCTTTTGCTTCGGCAGAATTTACAGTAAACGGTTTTTCAACAATAACGTTTTTCCCCGCTTCAATGGCCATTTTGCAATAGTCAAAATGCGTTTGAACGGGCGTATTCACCACAACCAATTCAATATCTGGATTAGCAAGAAGTTCTTCAACACTTCGATAAATTGTAGAATCTGAATATTTTTCTTGCGAATCGTTTTTAGAACGCTCAACAATACCAGCCAAATGAAATCCCGGATGTTCCTTAAAAAACGGCGCATGAAAAACACGTCCACTCATTCCAAAAGCGCAAAGCCCAACTTGTATCAACTGCATACTGAAAGATTTTTTACAAAGATAAAATTTTACGCCTTTTTCCCCGAAAAATGGAGCGATTTATTATAATATAAATGATAGTTTTGCATTAAGTTTCAATTATGTTCAAATCAGCTATTTTCCGACTTCATTTAATTGTTTTCCTTTGGGGATTTACGGCAATTTTGGGTAAACTCATCCAAACGGACGCTTACAAATTGGTTTTCTACAGAATGCTTTTTGCAGCCTTGTTTCTGTATATTTTCAATCGATTTATTTTAAAACAATCGCTAAAGATTTCCAAGAAACTTCTTTTTCAATTATTCGGAATTGGTGCCTTTATGGGTGCACATTGGCTCTTATTTTTTTATTCCATTAAGGTTTCCAACGTATCGATAGCGCTTTCCTGCTTATCACTATCCACACTTTTTGCATCAGTTTTGGAACCGCTTATTTTTAAACGGAAGATTGATCCTGTTGAAATCATCATTGGAATTATCATCGTCATCTGTATTTCCTTTATTTTTAAAGCCGAAATGAGCTATAAAGAAGGAATTATCGCTGGGGTTTTCTGCGCCCTTTTCGGAACTATTTTCTCCGTTTTGAATGGAAAAATTTATGGAAAAACCTCATCATCAAATATAATTTTCTATGAAATTTTCGGTGGCTGGCTCATCATTTCATTGTTTTTTGCAGCAACGGGAAAAATTGTTGAATTCCATGAAATAAGTTGGAAAGATTTAGCGTTAATAGTCTTGTTGGCAAGTGTTTTTACAGCCTACCCAATGCTTGAAAGCGTTAATTTGATGAAATATATTTCTCCGTTTACTTTAATTTTAACGGTTAATTTAGAACCGGTGTACGGGATTATCTTAGCGTTTTTTATCTTTGGAGCGTCAGAACACATGACCCCCGTTTTCTACGGAGCTTCGTTAGTAATGATTTTATCCATCTTTGCAAATGGCTATTTCAAAACAAAGAAGAAAGTGAAAACACCGATTGAAAATTAAATTCATGAAAAAAAAGATACTTTTTTTCCTTCTTTGCATCACTACTTTTTATAACGCACAAATCGTGCGTAAATACTCCAATGAGTTTCTCAATATTGGTGCTGGTGCGCGTGGATTAGCCATGGGTGGAGCCGTAATTAGCAATCAGGATGATGTATATGCCCCGATGTGGAATCCCGCTGGTTTAACGGGTGTAGAACGAGATTGGCAAGGTGCGGCAATGCACGCAGAATATTTTGAATCTATTGCAAAGTACGATTATATAGCCTTTGCCAAACCTTTAGATAACGAAGGAGGCGTTTTAGGAATCTCGGTTGTTCGATTGGGAATTGACAACATTCTCAACACAACGCAAATGATTGATAGCGAAGGAAATATCGATTACGATAAAATTTCGAAATTCTCTCAAGCGGATTATGCAGGAATCATTTCTTACGGTTTCCATCCGGGTGGAAATCAAAAAATTAGCTTAGGAGTTAACGCAAAATTGGTTTACCGAAATGTGGGAAAATTTGCGAGCGGTTTCGGCTTTGGATTTGATTTAGGTGGAATTTACACCACAGAAAGCAATTGGAAAATTGGTGGTATGATTCGTGATATCACGACGACCGTGAATTTCTGGAAAGTGAATCAGGAAAAGCTTTCAACGGTAGTTAATGGTGAAGAATTTAACCCTGCACCAAAAGATAAAATGGAATTAACCATGCCGAAATTGAACTTTGGCGTTAGTAAAAATTTCGAACTTAATCGGGATTTAGAATTACTTCCTGAAGCGGGAATTAATGTGGATTTTGCAAAAACCGCGGCTTTAATTTCAACCGATTTTGCAAGTATTTCACCTTATGCAGGAGCCGAATTAAAATTTCAAGATTTAATATTTGTTCGTTTAGGAGTTAATCGATTTCAAAATATTACCGATATTGAAGATCTAAAAAGAAAAGTTTCCTTCCAGCCTAGCGCAGGAATCGGAATTCAGTATAAAGGACTAACTTTGGATTACGCCATTACCAACTCCGGAATTGGAGGTTCTAATTTCTATTCGAACTTTTTCTCTTTACGTTTGGACATGGGTAAATTCAGAAATTAAATAGCATATATCCAATGAAAAAATTAACTTCATTAATCGGGATTTTAGCAACAATTGCTTTGTCAGCTCAAAGTGTTTCCGATTACAAATACGTTTACATTACGCCATCTTCAAAAGAATTTCCGAAGGGTGATTATAAGCTTCCACAATTATTGAAAGCGCAATTAACGTCGAGACAATACATTGTTATTCAAGATGAAAATGGTGTTTTGCCAGAACTCTTGGCATCCAACCCATGCAGTGTTGCGAAAGCGGAGATTTTGGACAATTCGAATATGATGCGTAATCGTGTGACGGTACGTTTTACCGATTGCCAGAACCGAGTTCTTGGAGAAAATAAAGGGACTTCGATGATCAAAGATTTTGACAAAGGTTTTCCAGATGCGTTGCGAATTTCGATGAAAGAAATGCCGTCATCCAACCCAAATGAAGCCAATCAACCGAAAGTAATGATTGCTGCAACTCCGTTAACTCCTGCAAAAACAGTTACACAACAACCTGAAAAAATTAGAGAAACAACGGCTCCGGTTGCTCAAAGCCAAAGCACTACAACGACTGTGAAATCAACAACAGCGCCAGGCGTCCAAGCGTTTGTTTTTGGAGATAAAGAATATCAGAAAGTTCAATTAGGAAGTGATCAATTCATTTTGGTGAGCAACGATAGCAACGTTCCTTTTGCAACTTTTAAAAACACATCAAAAGCAGATGTTTTCCGAGTTCAAATGGGCGATGGAACATCAACATTTGGATATTTAGAAAGTGGAAATTTGGTTATTGAAACGACGGATGCGAGTGGAAAAACGCAGAATCTCGTTTTAAAACAGAAATAAACAAAAACTCGGAACTAGATTCCGAGTTTTTTTATGAATTAAAGTAGGCCCAAACCAATTGGGCTTTACTTTTTCCCAAAATTTCTTCTAAGGTTTCTACGCTCGATTCGCGCACTCGTTTTACTGATTTTAATTTCTTTAAAAGCATTTCGATGGATTTCGGACCAACACCCGGAATCTCTTCCAACTCCGACTGGATGGTTGAATTTTTTCGTCGGGTACGATGATGCCGAACACCAAAACGGTGCGCTTCATCACGAACACGCTGTAAAATCTTAAGCGTTTCTGATTTTTTATCCAAATACAATGGAATCGGATCTTCAGGAAAATACAATTCTTCCAAACGTTTTGCGATCCCTATAATCGTTATTTTTCCGTACAAACCTAATAACTTCAGACTTTTTACTGCCGAAGAAAGTTGCCCCTTCCCACCATCAATCAAAATCAATTGTGGCAAGGGTTCATCTTCATCCAATAAGCGTTTGTAGCGACGATAAATCACTTCTTCCATCGTTGCAAAATCATTCGCTCCTTCAACCGTTTTGGGGTGAAAAATACGATAATCGGCTTTGCTTGGCTTCCCATCTTTAAACACCACACAAGCCGAAACCGGATTGGTTCCTTGAATATTGGAGTTATCAAAACCTTCAATATGACGAGGCTCAACAGGCATTCGCAATAACGATTGCATTTCCGCCATAATTCGATTCGTGTGTCGTTCAGGATCGACAATTTGAACTTGCTTCAGCTTTTCAATGCGATATTCTTTCGCATTTTTCTCAGAAAGCTCTACAATTCTCTTTTTATCACCGACTTTGGGAACGATTAATTTTACATTCGGAATTTCTACCGAAAGATGGAATGGTAATAAGATTTCTTTGGAATCAGAATTGAATTTTTGTCGGATTTCAATTAATGCTTCTTCCATAATATCTTCATCCGATTCATCAATAATTTTCTTTATCTCTGTCGTGAAACTCTGGATGATATTTCCGTTTCGAATTTTAAAATAATTCACATACGCGGCGGTTTCATCACTGGTCATTCCAAAAACATCAACATCATCAATATTCGGATTTACAACCGTATTTCGCGCTTGATAATCCTCTAAAACATCCAAACGTTCTTTGACCATTTGGGCATTTTCAAACTCTAAATTCGCGGCAAAACTGGTCATTTCTTCCACCAAATAATTGCGCGCCAATCGGAAGTCTCCTTTGACAATTCCGCGAATCGCATCAATCTTTTTATCGTATGCTTTTTTGGTTTCGAAACCTTCACAAGGCCCTTTGCAATTCTTAA
Organism: Bacteroidota bacterium; assembly: GCA_023423715.1. Taxonomy (GTDB): domain Bacteria; phylum Bacteroidota; class Bacteroidia; order Flavobacteriales; family Weeksellaceae; genus JAFAFC01. The sequence continues at coordinate 18,986 of JAFAFC010000028.1, read as the reverse complement.
TGTGAAACTCCAAACAAACTTTAAACTTTCCTTCCTCAATTTTTTCAGGATCGAGATTCAAATTACACGATCGAATTTTGTACAGTTGCTTTATCGTATCTAACAAAACGCGAGCAGGGCGAACTTTCGCGTACGGTCCAAAATACTCGGAACCGTCTTTAATACGAGTTCGAGTAAGAAAAATACGAGGAAAATCTTCGTTTTTAATGCAAATCCAAGGATAGGTTTTGTCATCCTTGAGCATCACGTTGTAATACGGATTATGCTCTTTTATCAGGTTATTTTCTAACAGCAAAGCATCGTATTCACTAGGAACAATCGTGGTTTCGAGACGGTGAATTTTCTTCACCATAATTCGAGTTCGATAACCAGGCAAGTTTTTGTTGAAATATGACAAAACCCGTTTCTTCAAATTTTTAGCCTTCCCAACATACAAAAGCTGTTCATTTTTATCGAAATAGCGATAAACTCCCGGCTCTGAGGGTAACGTTTTTAGCTGAAGCTCCAAATTTGAATTCATATAAACAAAGGTACAATTATCTCTAAAAAGAACGACTTTCCTACGAACTTAAACCAAAGATTTGGCATGAGCGAGAAAATCACGATATTTACTACAACTTATTTAGTAGAAAAATTATGAAAAATTTTGGGATTGACCAGTTAGAAATTCAAGATATTATCAACATTAATCAGGGAAAAGAACAAATTATCCTTAACGATGAAGCCAAAGCAAAAATCACAAAATCTCAAAAAAATGTAGCCGAAATTGTAGCTTCAGACCGCACCGTTTACGGTATTAATACTGGTTTTGGACCGCTTTGTGATACGAAAATTTCTGATGAAGAAACAGCTCAACTACAGCATAATTTAATTATTTCGCATTCCGTAGGCGTGGGAAAACCCATCAACAAAGACCTTTCGAAAATGATGATGATTTCGAAAATCCATGCTTTATCTAAAGGGTTTTCGGGCGTTTCATTAAATATGATCGAGCGTTTAATCACGATGGTGGAAAAAGACATTATCCCAGTTGTTCCAGAACAGGGTTCTGTAGGCGCTTCGGGAGATTTGGCTCCGCTTTCGCATTTGGTTTTACCGTTGTTAGGATTAGGAAAAGTTTGGGAAAATGAGACCATTTCTGACGCGGCTTCTGTATTGAAAAAACATCAATTGGAACCTTTAACTTTAGGCCCGAAAGAAGGCTTGGGATTAATCAACGGAACACAGTTTATCCTTTCGCATGCAATGCTAGGTTTAGATAAAATGGCTTATTTGTTAGATCTAGCCGATCTTACCGCTGCGATGAGTATTGAAGCCTATCAAGGTTCTGCAAGTCCATTCAAAAAGGAACTTCACGATATTCGTCCGTTTGATGGAAGTAGAAAAGTGGCCGAGCGTATGCGTTGGTTGCTTTCCGATTCTGAAAATTTGAATTCTCATGTAGATTGCAGCCGAGTGCAGGATCCATATTCTATGCGTTGCGTTCCACAAGTTCACGGAGCGAGCCGAAATGCGTTTGAACATTTAAAACAACTCACCGAAACCGAATTAAACTCAGTAACCGATAATCCAATTGTTTTAAGCGCAGAAGAATCCATTTCTGGAGGGAATTTCCACGGACAATTGCTTGCCATGGCTTTGGATTACGGAACTTTGGCAGCAGCCGAGTTAGGAAATATTTCAGACAGACGAAGCTATCTTTTGTTGGAAGGCAAGTTTGGTTTACCAAGATTATTAACGGAAAGCTCTGGTTTGAATTCTGGATTTATGATTCCACAATATACTTCTGCAGCTTTAGTTACAGAAAACAAAACGCTTTGTTTCCCAGCATCAGCCGATTCCATTCCAACAAGTTTAGGACAAGAAGATCACGTGTCCATGGGAAGTATTTCGGGAAGAAAATTCAATCAAGTTTTAGATAATTTAGTGAATATTTTAGCGGTTGAATTAATGTATGCCGCGCAGGGATTAGAATTCCGAAGACCAGCAAAATGTTCACCGATAATTGAAGAAAATTTCGATATCATTCGTTCTGTCGTTCCGAAATTAGAAGACGATCGATTAATCGGTGAAGACATGCTTGCAATAGCAGACCTTATTCGTTCAAGAAAATTTAAAGTTAATCCTTAAGCTATGAAAAAACTCTTTTTGGTTTTTGGCATTTTAAGTCTTAGTTTTCTTTCCGCACAATCGAAAACAGAGAAAATAAAAGAGCTAATGACTCTTACTAAAGTGATGGAAAATATGGACGTTATTATCAATTATTTTATAGAAACGAATCAAAAAAACTATCCGAATTCATCGCCCGAACTTTGGAAAGAGTTCCGAAATGAAGCAACAAAAACAGATTTAATAAACTTACTAATTCCAGTTTATGATAAAAATTTTAATGAAAAGGAATTAGAGGATATGATTACTTTCTATAAAACGCCTTCGGGACAAGCAGTTATTACCAAAATGCCTCAATTATATATTGAATCCAGCAAAGTAGGAGAAGTTTGGGGAAGAGAAATCGGTGAAAAAATAGCAAAAAAGATCAACGAGAATAGCACATATTCGTCACCACCGCCTCCAAAACGAAATTAATCTCCGAGTTTGTAGTCTAAAGGAAGCATCTCGCCTACTTTATTTTTTACAAAATCGCCATCCGAAAGCAAAAGATTAGGGTCCGACGTATTTCCGTCTGGAAAAAGCAAAAAAGTCTCACCGTCAAGGTATAAATTAGAAGTCTGAGCCATCGAAAGTTCAGACTTTTTTATTTTTCCTTTCTCGATGGAATATGGGAACTTTTTGTAATTCACTTGGAGAATGTCTTTTGCAGTTAGATATAAATCTTTGCCTACTTTCTTCGTGTATTCGCTTTCAGGAAGCTTGGTTTTTGTTAAACCTTGAACAAACTCCGAATTCCACGATTTTTTACGACTGATATCCATAATATGCTGAGGAATCAAAAGGTTTTTTTGAAGTTTTGCTTCTTCTTGAAACGCTTTTAATTCGGCCAATTCACTTGCCGTTGGATATTTTGGATTCGGCATTCGGATGATGTAATTCACCCAAAAGCCTTCTGCTTCTACTTTATTTTCAACTACGGAGCGAATGAAATGTTGCAAACTTCCTAAAAAAGCATTCATGCGATTTACTTTCAATTCCTTACTGGCTTTATGTTCTTTGAAAAATGAAGTTCCGTAAAAACTAACCAAACGCTGATTAAAATCGGTCTCAAAGGATATCAAATCGTATTGAACGGTGTAACCCAATTTTTTATTTTCAATAATTAAAGGTTCTTTGGCTTTTACTTTCAGAAATTTCGTCTTTTTATCGTACGAAAATTTCAAACTTCGAGGATTTTTCAATTTAACGTTCGCTTGATCCATTCCTAAAAATTCATTGAGGAAATAGCCAATATATCGTTTGTAAGCCTCTTCAGTATAGGGAATAATTCGAACTTCTTCGATTTCCTGAAACTTCAACAAACGAATTTCGTTCTCTTTTCCAAGCATGGATTTTACACTTTCAATTTTCGTTTCGTAGGCTTCTTTTTGAAAAACAAGATTTGCATTGCTAACGCCTTTTACATCGATAGAAAATCGACCTTGAGCATCCGAAATCGTATTGATTTTTGATCCATCAACATAAACCTGAACTTGACTTAATGGATTTCCATTTTCAGTCATTGTTTTTCCTTGAATCACCTGAGCCTGAACCCAAATACAACACAAAAAAGAAAAGATAAAAAGTAAAAATCGGCTCATGTTTTTTTAACTAATTTTATAGTGATACAAGATTACAAAATAATTCTGATATAAGTCAGTTTCGATTTATGAAATACTATATTTCGTAAATTTACTACTACAAACAACCCATAAATAATGAAAATATTTCGTTTATTTTCAGCTTTTTTAGTAGCATTTGGCATAAGTTCGATGATGATGTCATGTGAAAACAATGATGACGTTAACATTGAAGAAAATGCGTATGATCCGGAAAATCCAAACATTCCGAAAATCTCTTTTGTAACCAACGAATCTACAGCAACCGAATTTACATTTTGGCTGAAAAGTTCTCAAAATATCGCGGTAGATTGGGGCGATTATCAAAAAACGACATACCAAATAAGTAACCCGAATGGTGAAATCATTAAAGGAAATTTAGTTCGACAACTCGTTAAAATCTATGTAAATTCTGGAAAAAGTATTACTACATTGAATTTAGAAAAACGAGCATTGAAGCAATTGGATATTCAAAATGCAATTGGTTTGGAAAATCTTATGCTGGAAAACAACAAACTTTCTTCCCTAGATATTTCAAAAAATACCAATTTGGAATTCTTGGATTTGGGTGAAAATAAATTCAAAACCGAAGATTTGGACAACGTTCTAAAATCACTTCCGAACAGAAATACAAAAACGCCGGGCGAAATTATTATCGGCGATGGCGCTGATGGAAATGAACGACCATCTGCAGAAGCAATAACTTTTGCAAAAAACATGAATTGGAAAGTAAATCAAGACTAACGTATTTTTTCATCATATTTAATTTGTTATCGCCTTATAGAAAGGCAAAAAGCTCTGGAAAACCCAGAGCTTTTTCTATGTATATTTTAAAATTGATTAACCTATTTTAACCGAAGTCATACTCAAACTTCCACCGATCAATTCATCATTAAAGAGTTGCAGATCGTCGGTTTTCGTTTTTAAACCTAAGGTGTACATCAACGGTAGAAAGTGATCCGGAGTCGGTATCGCATATTGAATTTCCGTTCCTTGATTTTGATACTGAATTAAACGTTCAAAATCACCATCCAATAACCATTGATTGGTTTTCTCACGAGCTTCAATTGCCCAATCCCAGCCGGCTCCAACCACGTTAATATTCTTCCAATCGACCATTCTAAGGTTGTGAACGATGTTTCCGCTACCTAAAATAAGAACGCCTTTTTCACGAAGTTTTTGCAAACGATTCGCCAAATCAAAATGATACTGTGGCGGTTTCGTCATGTCAATACTCATCTGAATCACGGGAATATCCGCATCGGGATACATATGCCGCAATACCGACCACGCACCGTGATCGAGTCCCCAACTTTCGCTAAGAATACCTTCGGTAGGCAAAAGCAATTCTGCGGTTTCCAGTGCTAATTTGGGATCACCTTTAGCGGGATAATCTACCGCGAAAAGTTCCTTGGGAAAACCATAAAAATCGTGAATCGTTTTTTGAGTTTCGCCCGATGTAAGGAACGTTCCTTCGGTGTACCAATGCGCGGAAATACACAAAATAGCATTAGGAATGGGCAAATCTTTCGCCGCATCCCGAAATCCTTTTACAAACACATTTTCCTCAATGGCGTTCATCGGAGAGCCGTGCCCCATAAAAACGACCGGCATTTTGTCCGAACCAGAAAATCCGTTTGCAATATTTTCTAATTGATGTAAATTCATTGAAAAAAGGAAGGAAGCGCAAGAAGGCTTCCTTCAAATTAATTTATATTTATTGTTTTACAAACTGCAATTCGCCTGCAATTTTTACTTCGTCAGAAACCAAAACTCCTCCTGTTTCTAGAGCCGAGTTCCAATTTAATCCGAAATCTTTTCTGTTGATTTTTCCTGAAAAAGAGAATCCTGCTTTGGTATTTCCCCATGGGTCTTTGTTGATTCCACCGAACTCTACATCCAAATTAACTGGTTTTGTAATTCCGTTAATTGTTAAGTTTCCAGTAATTCCGTCGTTCAAAGAAGACGTTTCGAATGTAATTTTTGGATTATTCTCTACATTGAAGAAATCTGCAGATCTTAAATGATTGTCACGATCTTCGTTGTTTGTATAGATAGAATCCGTATCGATGTATGCGGTTGTTTTCGCATTTTGAAAAGTATCATCATCTGATTCGATTTCTGCGTTGAAGTTTCTGAATTCTCCCTTTACGTTAGAAATCATCATGTGTTTTACTTTGAATGTAATTTCACTGTGTGTCGGGTCTAATAACCATTTAGTTGCCATAATTTTTGCTTTTTTTATTTGTTAATATTTATAGGACAAATTTAGGTTGATTCCATGCCTTGATTCATTGACGTATGGTAAGAAAACAAAATATTTTCATTTTTTTGAAAGATTGGTACAAAAAGAAAACCACCTTTTCAAATTTGAAAAAGTGGTTTATCTATATTGTATAGGAATATTTATCTTCCGAAATCGTCTTGTACACGAACGATATCATCTTCATCCGAAGGATTAGATGCATCCGTATGTTGCCAAATCTCTGCAACAACACCCCAACCTTCTAAACCTATCAAACGGTGGCGCTCACCTTTTTCTAATTTAATTTGATCTTTAGGAAAATAAGTTTTCAATTCACCTTCTTCATCCGTATCACTTCGCTTAACACCAACACTTCCATCAACAACTTGCCAGATTTCCGCTCTTCTGTGGTGGTATTGCCAACTTAAACGAGCTTCTGGAGCGACCAACAATATTTTTGGGCTCAATTTTCCGCCAATTTTTAAGGTTTCAACATCAATTCCATCAAAATAGGTGTTTGCAAAATCTTGCGCTTGCTTTTCATCAATTACAAAAAAGCCACCCCAAGGTCTATTTTCGTCTTTTGAAACGATTGAAAAACCTTGTTCCGCTAATTTCCCTTCAACTTTTTCGAATATTTCTTTTTTAGATTCAGACATTCTGTTTTATTTTTTCAGATTTCAAAGATACTTAGAATTGTAATTCTAGGTTAATAAATCGGGATTTTCTTGAAAGGTTTTCCAAAGTAACTCGCCAAAAAGTGTATTTGTCCACGCAAACCAAGATCGAGTAAATTTCTTTGCATTATTCTTATGAAAAGACTCGTGCATAAATCCCGTCCCGCCATGGGTTTTCTGCAAGGTTTGGATGCACCATTTAATTTCCTCTTTATTATTTGTTGTGAGTGCCTTCATAATAATACTCATCGGCCAGATCATATCCAAACCAATGTGCGGACCACCAATCCCTTCAGCTACGCTTCCTTTAAAAAAGAACGGATTGTTTTCAGACCAAATAAACTTACGCGTATTTTGATAAACGGGATCGTCATTTTTCACAGCATCTAAATACGGCAATGCCAGTAAACTCGGCACATTAGCATCATCCATTAAATTATAACTTCCAAAACCGTTGGTTTCAAACGCATATATTTTTCCAAATTCGGGATGATTGTAAATTCCATATTTTGATACTGCATTTTCAACTTCATTAGCAAGTTCCTTTAATTCTTTTGCTAAACCTTCATCCTTCTTAATGACACTTACCATTTCGGCAGCTTGTTTCAAACTAACAATAGCAAAAAGGTTAGACGGAATTAAAAATCCAAAAACCGTTGCATCATCACTTGGACGGAACATGGAACTAATTAAACCAACCGGCTTAGTTGGATAACCATAACCACCCATCGCAACACCATCGGTAGCCCAAGCGGTTTTTCTTTGAAATTTATATGGACCTAAATTTTCTTTCCGTTGTTGTTCTTTGAAGGTTTTTAGTGTTAATTTAATGGCATTCACCCAGTTGGAATCAAAAGGTTTTGTATCGCCTGTTTCTTTCCAAAAATGATAGGCCAAACGTATCGGGTAACACAGCGAATCGATTTCCCATTTTCGCTCGTGAACGCCGGGTTTCATCTCTGTTAAATCCAAGTCTTTCCATTCGCTAATTTTCGCTTCATCATTATAAAAAGCATTGGCATACGGATCTTTTAGGATAAAAGTTGTTTGCTTATTAATGACTCCCGCAATAAGTTGATGTAATTTTTCATCCTTTTTAGTAAAAGGTAAATAGGGAAAAACTTGGGCCGAGCTATCGCGAAGCCACATCGCATCAATATCCCCAGTAATCACATAGGTGTCGGGTTTCCCATTAATTTCTTCATAGTAAACGGTGGTGTCTAAAGTATTTGGAAAACAATTTTCAAAAAGCCAAGCCAATTCTTTATTTTTTACTTTTTTCTGAAAAGCCGAAATGGCATTTTCTATGGCTTCGCTTTTAAAATGACGTTTTTCTAAAGGAGTTCGCACCACTGGAAAACTCTCGAAATAAAAAGGTTTTGCCAACAAATTTTCCGTTAAAAGCAATCCAGCACCAGCCAAAGCTCCATTTTTTAAGAAATTTCTTCGATTCATCCGTTTGTTTTTTTTTAATATTAAGTTGGTTTAAAACCTCCTAAAATTGGTAGGTTTAAATAAATATCTCGCCGTTTTTGTTTCTGACTCGTTCACATCCAATGAATACCACGGGCTTTGTGAAGGACGCCAAGGATTTTTAAGAATATGAATTGATTGAGCCGGTGTAAAACCTTCGCCCAAAAGGAAAAGTCGTTCTCCTTTTTCATTTTCGCAAACGCCAGCAATAAAAACAACGTGACCCGGACTTCCCGGCGTGTTGAGAATATCACCAGTTTTTAAATCTTCGTTTTTCGTTATTGGATGCGTTTCCTGATTTAGAGAAATCGTTCCAGAATAGGTGAAAATTAAATCTAAATATTTTCTAAAATTCTCATAAGAACTATCCGGATCCGCTTGTTGACGCATTGTCACCTTATTTCCATTGACAATCGGTCGAATTCCATTTTTGTAGGCATTCCACGTCATCAAATCGCCACTGGTAAAATGAAATTGAATGTCATTTTCCTTTTTCGCCTTCCACAAATACTCCGCTCGAAGTCGCATAATAGCATCCGCACATTGCTGTAAGTCCGTCGTTCCGATATCGATATCCAAAACTCCTTCATGCAAATGTTGCGTAGAAATGGGATTTCCATTGTATTTCAGAATTTGCGTTCCATAGGGTTTCAACTTGAAGTTTTCAATAAAATCGCCATACGAATTCGGCGCACTTTCAATCCAATGAAATCCTTTTGGAGCAGAAAATCGGCTTTTAATCGTATTTTGAGAAGTGATCACCAAGTTTTCCTTCGTACTAGAATTTGAATTTTCTCCAGTATTTTTTCCTTCCACATTTGATGTAGAAGTCGAGGATTTCGAATTTTCCGAACATGAAATGACGAAGATGCAACTTGATAATACTAAACACCAAAACCCATTTTTCATCTAAAAGATTTGTCTAAAAATACAAATAATCCCTTCACATCAGTGGCTTTAAAAAAGAAAATTGACCTTTTAATTGTGTATATTTGACTTTCAAAACAGAGATTATGAATCATCAACCCATTGAAGGTTTTTCAAAATTAACAAAACAAGGAAAAATAGATTGGCTCGTCAAAGAATATCTAAACAGCGATCAAGAATACGAGAAAATCTTACAACAATATTGGAACAACGACCCTGATTTACAAAAACTGCACGACGAATTTTCGGAAAATACCATTTCCAACTTCTTTATGCCGTACGGAATTGCGCCTAATTTTCTAATTGATGGGAAATTATTAGCATTACCGATGGCTGTGGAAGAAAGTTCTGTGGTTGCAGCGGCTTCTAAAGCGGCAAAATTTTGGATTGACAAAGGAGGCTTCAAAACAACCATCATCAACACCAAAAAATTAGGGCACACGCATTTTATTTTTAATGTAGAACCGCATAAACTTCAGCATTTTTTCAATTTTAAATTGAAGAAAAGATTATTTGAAGCAACCGAAGACATCACGGCAAACATGAGAAAACGTGGTGGTGGAATTTTGAATATTCGTTTGATTGATAAAACGGATGAAATGTCTAATTATTTCCAGCTGAAAGCGAGTTTTGACACGCAGGATTCTATGGGTGCGAATTTCATAAACTCGTGTTTGGAGCAGTTTGGAAAAACACTAAAAGAGGAAGTTGCAAACGAAGCGGAATTTACACAAGAAGAAAAAGATTCTTTGCAAGTAGTAATGAATATTTTGTCGAATTATACACCTGATTGTATTGTTCGTGCCGAAGTTTCTTGCCCAATTGACGATTTGAAAGATGATAGCGGAATTTCTAATGAAGAATTTGCGTGGAAATTTAAACAAGCTGTAAGCATCGCTGAAATTGAACCGTATCGTGCAACAACGCATAACAAAGGAATTATGAATGGCGTGGATGCCGTTGTAATTGCTACCGGAAACGATTTCCGTGCTACCGAAGCTTGTGCTCATGCATACGCTTCTCGAAGTGGAAAATACTCTTCATTAACGCATTGTACAACCGATAACGGAATTTTCAGATTCTGGATTGACTTACCGATATCTGTAGGTGTTGTGGGAGGTTTAACGAATCTTCATCCATTAGTGAAATTCTCGATGGCATTGCTCGGAAAACCATCTGCTCAAGAATTGATGAGTATTTTGGCGGTTTCGGGATTGGCTCAGAATTTCGGAGCGTTGCGTTCTTTAGTAACTACAGGTATCCAAAAAGGACATATGAAAATGCATTTATTCAATATTTTGAATCAATTTGGAGCAACCGAAGAAGAAAAACAACATTTTGTAACCTATTTTAAAGACAAAACCGTGAGCCATCACGAGGTTATCTCAGAATTGAACAAATTAAGAGGTCAATAATGAAAAAACTGAGCATCGTTTTTTTTGCTTTTTTGGTAAGTTTCTCCTTTGCGCAAGAAACCAAAGTGGTGGTTACTAATCTTCCGCCAAAAACTGACGATGCGGTGTATCCTTTTGTGAGTATTCCTACCAATAAAAAAGCGGCGGATAAAATCAACTTGTATTTGCAGGTATCCGATTTGGAAAACATTCCAAATACTAGAAAAGATCCGTTTCAGCTCGTTGGTTCAGGTACCACTTCCTATTCGAATTTCGTTTATTTTTATGAGTGGAAAAAGCTTGCAGCTCCTAAAAACATTCTAAGTATTTATTTTTCGGGCGAGGCTTCTGGTGCGTATCCCGAGAATTTTGAAGAGTGGAAAAATTTTGACATCCGAACTGGAAACTACATCAATATGTTAGATTTAATCAAACGTAGTTCTGTGAAAAATGTAGAATCCATCATGCGTTCGTCAATTCGAAATGAAATTATAGCGTATATTAAAGACTTAAAATCCGAAACTCAAGACGAAACAACTAATGAACAAATTGAGCTTTATGAGGAATGTCTTGGATCTATTGACTATCGAGGCATCGACTATGTAGATTATTATATAGAAAAGAATCAACTCGTACTTATTTCCGGGCGTTGCTCTAATCATGCAAGGCGTGGTATCGATGATTTAGATTCGTATGAAATCAAAATACCATTGGAAAAATTGGCACCACATCTTACCGATTATGCGAAAAATCTGTTGTCAGGAAGCCAAACTGCTGTAACACAACCTAATCTTCAACATCGTATTTATAAAGGGATGATTGATGGAAAATATCCGATTACGCTTATGGTAAATCAAATTTTTGATGATAATTCCATGTCCATCACCTATTGGTATGATGCCCATAAAAAACTGATTGAGTGGCGAGGAACGTATGAAAACCATCGTTTTACTTTGGTTGAAGACGATTATCATGATGATGAAAATGCACGCTGGATTCCCAAAGCAAACATTATTTTGGATGAAAAAGGCGTCAATCTTGTCGGAACTTGGGAAGATTATAAAACGAAGAAAAAACTAAAAATAGAACTACAACCCTATTAATTAAACATCATGTTCGGACTTATCTTATCTATTATCCTTTTGGGATTCGGCGTTTTTTTGAGAATGACCACAAACCCAGGATTTGCAACAAGCAAAAAATACGGTTGGCTTTTCATTGCGCTTGGAACGCTAACTTTAGTTGGTAAAATTGCAATCCTTTATTCCAAAGGGGAGCTCTAGTTTTAAACTATAAAAATCGTTAGATGAAAGGTTTTGTTTTACTTTTTTTGATACAATTTTCTCTATTCTCGTGTACAAAACAAGAAAAGGAAAAGCTGGTTGTGAATGAACAAAAAACCGAAACAAATTATGCAGAGGTTACAAAAATCGAGAATTGGCTAAAAGTAGAAATTGAAAAATATTTTAACACTCCAAAAGATGGTAAAGATCCTATTGAATGCGAAAGAATGCTTTATACATCACGATTTTCAGAGTTTTGGATGGATGCTATTGGAACGGAATACGATGGCGGCTTGTCAGATGCTGATTTTCATAAAAAATGGGATTCCATTTATCCTTTAAAAGATATTCGTTCCGAGGAAATTTTCTTGGTTCCGCAGCAGGATTATGGAAAAATAAAAGTTGATCAAATCAAATTATTAAGCTCGGCTGCAAATAAAGAATATTGGTTTTCGTTAGTGACAACCGACCAAGATTTTAAAACAAAATATCAAAGAAAAGTAAAAGTAATTCCTTTTGATAATTCGTACCGAATTGATGAAATACGAAATGTAAATTAAAAAAATATGAAGACAATCACCTTAGTATTTGGAGCTGTTTATGGCTTATTATCGGTTATTTTAGGCGCTTTTGGAGCTCATGCATTTAAGAAAATTCTCTCTCCCGGACGTTTAGAAAGTTTTGAGACCGGAGTTCGATACCAAATGTATGCAGCTTTTTTCCTACTTATCGTGGGTTATATTTTAAAATTCGAATCAGGAATGGAAAAATGGACTTCTTGGTTAATGATTTTAGGAACGATTCTGTTTTCAGGAAGTATCTATTTTTTAAGCTTTCAAGATCATTGGGGAGTGAATCTTAAATTTTTAGGCCCAATCACTCCATTTGGAGGTTTTTTAATGATTATCAGCTGGGGAATGTTGATTTATTATTTCGCAAAAAATCAATTATAACCAATTAATAAAGAAACTATGAACAAAGTATTACTGTGTTTAAGCGTATTAATCACAGGAGTTTTTGCTGCTCAAAATGTACAGCAAATCCGAGTTGGGCAACCCATTAGTGTAGAATATCCTACAAATATGAAACGTTCTTATGATTTGAATACGGATGCCATGCTTCAGCTATCGAATCAAGCACAAGAAAAGTACTGCATCATTATTCAGGATGAAAAAGAAAGTTTAGAATCGATGCAAATTGTTTTTGGTGATGCTAATGAAGCTGTTGAATTCTATAGTAAAAGCTTAATTGAAAGCATGATAGACAACTCTTCAAGAAAAATTTCAAAAGTATCTGAAAGAACGGTGGGAAATTACAAAGTTGCAGAAGTAAGTATTGAAGGAGAAATTGAAGATTCTGAAGGAAAAATAGTAAAAACTTTCTATTTATTTTCCGTTGTTGAAACACCGAAATTCTACTATCAAATTTTGAATTGGACGACGAAAGCAAATAAATCAAAATTTCAAGATGAATTCAGAACACTTGTCAATTCATTTAAAGAAGTAAATTAAACGATGTTTTTCATTTTTGGATTTAATAAAAAGCCCATAGCCAAGGTTAATCGGAAAATTTACAAAAACGGATTCGAGGTCAATGCCATCGTTACCGTGTATCGAAAGTATTTCGAATTGTTTTTTATTCCGCTTCTACCCTATGGAAAATCGTATTCCATCTACATTCCGCATACGGATGAGTATTATGAAAACGGCACTTTTTCCAAAATGCCAGACGAATATTTAGAAATCTGTAAAGAGGTTGGGAGAACGTATTAGAACTAAGTTTCTAAAAATATGACGAATATCTTTTTATTCTCCTCGCTAGAACCCGACTAATTTTTTATATTTGTAAAACTTAAAAAAATTAAATAATTAACATAAAAATATTATGAATCTTCACGAGTATCAATCAAAAGAGATTTTAGCGAAATACGGTGTTGTTACACAACGTGGTATCGTAGCAAATAACGTTGAGGAAGCTGTAGCTGCTGCCGAAAAATTGACTGCTGACACAGGTGCGCAAGGTTGGGTTGTAAAAGCTCAAATTCATGCAGGTGGACGTGGAAAAGGTGGTGGTGTTAAGTTTTCTCCGAACATGGACAAACTTAAAGAAAACGCCCAAAACATTATCGGAATGCAGTTGGTAACACCACAAACGTCTGCAGAAGGTAAAAAAGTAAACTCTGTTTTGATTGCAGAAGATGTGTATTATCCAGGAGCTTCAGAAACGAAAGAATTTTATGTTTCTGTACTTTTAGATAGAGCTTTGGGTAAAAATACAATCGTTTATTCTACGGAAGGTGGTATGGACATCGAGCACGTTGCAGAAGTTACACCACACTTAATTCATAAGGAAGTTATTGATCCTACATTAGGATTACTAGGTTTCCAAGCTAGAAAAATCGCTTTCAACTTAGGTTTAGAAGGTGCTGCTTTCAAAGATTTCGTAAAATTCATCGGGAACCTTTACAACGCGTATGTTGGTATCGATGCATCTCTTTTCGAAATTAACCCCGTATTAAAAACATCTGATGACAGAATTATCGCTGTTGATGCTAAAGTAACTTTAGACGGAAACGCACTTTACCGTCACAAAGATCTTGCTGAATTGAGAGATACAAGAGAAGAAGATCCTATCGATGTTGAAGCTGGTGAAGCTGGATTGAACTTCGTAAAACTTGATGGTAACGTTGCTTGTATGGTAAACGGTGCTGGTCTTGCGATGGCAACGATGGATATGATTAAACTTTCTGGTGGTAACCCAGCAAACTTCCTTGACGTAGGTGGTACTGCAGATGCTCAGAGAGTAAAAACAGCTTTCGACATTATCTTGAAAGATCCTAACGTAAAAGCGATCTTAATTAACATCTTCGGGGGAATCGTTCGTTGCGACAGAGTTGCTCAAGGAGTTATTGATGCGTACAAAGAAATGGGATCTATTCCAGTTCCAATTATCGTTAGATTGCAAGGAACAAACGCAGAAATCGCTAAGAAAATGATTGATGAGTCAGGATTAAATGTTGCCTCTGCAATCACTCTTGAAGAAGCTGCTAACAAAGTTAAAGAAGTTTTGGTTTAATTATTTAGCCACTACTCTAGATAAAAAAACGCCAATCTTTCGATTGGCGTTTTTCTTTATTTATTTTTTAATCTTGAGAAATGGATGAACTTCCTTCCAAACTAATGGAAGTTGGCGTTACCAATTTGATGTTTTCATCATCCAAAGTTTGCTTAATCGTTAGTAATGCATCACTTTTCGCCTGGGTAATACTTTCTCCTACTTTCAACCAAAACTGAACTTGCAACGTAAAGTTTCCACCTTTCAAATTTGTAATTAAAATCACTGGTTTTCTCTGAGAATCTACTTGATCAATAGCGTCCAATTTTGCGAGCAAAACTTCTTTAGCCTTCACAACATTGGCATCTGCAGGAATATCAAAATCAAAAATAATCCTTCTTTGTGGGGAATCCGAAACATTAAAAAACGGTCCACTAAAAATGGTTTGATTCGGAATATAAACTTTACGACCATCATCCGTGATAATTTTCGTTGTCAAAAATCCGATTTCTTGAACATTTCCAGAATACGTTCCAATGGTTATATAATCGCCCACTTTAAAAGCTTTGTCGATACCAATCAACATTCCAGAGAAAATAGAGGATACCAAATCCTTTAATGCAACCCCGGCAACAACCCCAGCAACCCCTAAACTTCCGATGAATTTCCATAGGAAACCACTTAAGCCCATAATTTCAAGCGAAATAAACGTACCGATAAGTAAGATCACAAATCGAATCGCGCCTACAAATGAAGTTACTGTATCTGCTTTTTTCGGCAAATATCTCTTTAAAAGCTTAATTGTAATTTTCGTTAGAAAAGAACTGAAAAGTAAAAAGAATAAGAAAACAATAATCCCAACAATTAAATTGGGGGTAAACTTGGCAAAACCATCGTACCATTTGTCTAAGGTTCCGAAAACTTTATTCACATATTCATTCTTCTCAACCTTGTCTAACTGAGTTCCTAAATCTTCCATAAAAAGTTAAATTTTTGCAAAAATACGAAATTATCGTGCCAAAAAATTGGTCATCTAATTTTACTCTACTATTTTTGTAGAGTACTAACTGAAAAAAATACAATTTATGTCTATAAAACTGGGCGATACAGCGCCAAACTTTCAAGCAGAAACATCTTTGGGAAATTTAGATTTTTACGATTATTTAGGGGATTCTTGGGGAATCTTATTTTCGCATCCTGCTGATTACACACCAGTGTGTACAACCGAATTAGGAGCAACATCAAAACTTGCAGAAGACTTCGCAAAGAAAAATACGAAAGTTATTGCTTTAAGCGTAGATGATGTGAAAGACCATCACGGCTGGATCAATGATATCAATGAAACTCAAAATTGTACTGTCCAATTTCCGATTATTGCAGATGCTGATAAAAAAGTATCCGAATTGTATGATTTTATTCATCCAAATGCATCGGCAACGGCAACGGTTCGTTCATTGTTGATTATCGACCCTGAGAAAAAAGTACGCTTAATTATTACTTATCCAGCTTCTACTGGACGTAATTTTGATGAAATAAACCGTGTTTTAGATTCACTTCAATTGGTTGATGCTGAAAAAATAGCAACACCTGTGAATTGGAAAGATGGTGATGACGTAATTGTTCCACCTTCAATTTCAACAGAAGAAGCGAGAAAAATATTCCCGAAAGGCGTAACCGAAGTGAAACCGTATTTGCGTTTTACGCCGCAACCCAACAAGTAAATTATTGATTAGATATTTTTTATGAAAGGCTCCGACAAATGTTTGAGCTTTTTGTTTTCCATTTTTCCAAATCTTAAATTTGTCATATATTTAGGGATAGAAAGAACCTTGACAACGCATGGATTTAGAATTTAACAAACGAGAAGACTTCAACAAATTAAAATTAGCCGAGATTACCAGAATCCAATCCCAAATAAAAAAAGGAGGTGGTGAAAAAAGATTGCAAAAGCTTCGTGACGAAGGTAAAATGACCGCAAGAGAGCGCGTTTCTTACCTTTTAGATGAGAAAGCCGATGTTATCGAAATTGGTGAAATGGCTGGTTATGAAATGTACGAAAACGAAGGCGGATGCCCTAGTGGAGGCGTTGTTGTTGTTATCGGTTATGTTTCTGGGAAACAATGTATCGTTGTTGCGAATGATGCTTCTGTAAAGGCTGGTGCGTGGTTCCCTATTACGGGAAAGAAAAATCTCCGTGCTCAAGAAATTGCGATGGAGAACAGACTTCCCATTATTTATTTGGTGGACTCTGCTGGAGTTTATCTTCCGATGCAAGACGAAATTTTCCCAGATAAAGAAATGTTCGGAAGAATTTTCCGAAATAATGCGAAGATGAGCGCATCAGGAATTGTTCAAATTTCAGCGGTTATGGGCAGTTGTGTTGCGGGTGGAGCTTATCTTCCAATCATGAGTGATGAAGCCATGATTGTAGATAAAACAGGCTCTATTTTCCTTGCTGGAAGTTATCTTGTAAAAGCAGCTATTGGCGAAAATATTGATAACGAAACTTTGGGTGGAGCAACCACACATTGCGAAATATCTGGCGTTACCGATTATAAAGCGAAAGATGATAAAGATGCGTTGAATCGAATTAAGAACATCATGAAGTCCATCGGAAGTTATGATAAAGCCGGCTTTGATCGCATTGAATCTCAAAAACCAAAATCAAATCCAGAAGATATTTTTGGACTAATGCCTGCTGTACGATCAGAACAATACGATACCTACGAAATTATTAAATGCTTGGTCGATAATTCTGAATTTGAAGAATACAAACCTGATTACGGAAAAACGATTATTTGTGCGACAGCGAGAATCGATGGTTGGAGTGTAGGAATTGTTGCTAATCAACGAAAATTAGTAAAAAGTGGTAAAGGAGAAATGCAATTTGGAGGTGTAATCTATTCGGATTCGGCGGATAAAGCAACGCGTTTCATTGCCAATTGTAATCAACGTAAAATCCCTTTGGTATTCCTTCAAGATGTTACCGGATTCATGGTTGGTTCCAAATCAGAACATGGTGGAATTATTAAAGATGGAGCAAAAATGGTGAATGCTGTTTCCAATTCTGTTGTTCCAAAATTCACCATTATTACTGGAAATTCATACGGTGCTGGAAATTATGCCATGTGCGGAAAAGCCTATGATCCACGATTAATCGTCGCTTGGCCTTGGGCTGAATTAGCTGTTATGGGAGGTGCACAAGCTGCAAAAGTATTGGCTCAAATTCAAGAATCAACATTAAAAAAACAAGGAAAAGAAATCACGAAAGAAGAAAGCGATGCTATTTTGGATACGATTTCGAAAAAATATCAAAAACAAACAGAGCCTACATATGCTGCGGCACGTTTATGGACAGATGCCATCATTAACCCAATAGATACTAGAAAATGGATTTCTATGGGAATAGAAGCAGCAAATCATTCACCCATAACAGAAAAATTTAATTTAGGAGTTATTCAGGTATAAATAAAGTATTAAAAAAAAAACACAGATGAAAAAAACACTATTTGCAGTACTTATTGCAAACGCAACAATCATGTCTGCGCAATGTACTATTAACGGTCCTTCTACCGTAAAATTAGGAGAAGAAGTTGCATTTTCTGTTGACAAAGAACTTGCTCAATGTGTTGATTGCCATCAATGGCGAATTCCAGATGGAAGTTTCAATATCATTGGAAACGATAGCAAGAAAAACAGCATCAAAATCAATCCAAAAGCCACAGGAAATTCGAGTATTGCTGTTTCGGTAATGACCCCAAAAGGAATGCAAGATTGCTCTAAGAGTGTTGAGATTGTTGATAAAGCAACTTCGACACAACAAACAACGTCACAATCGGGAAATTGTACGATTTCTGTCAAAGAATTTCAAGAAATCAAATTAAAAGACAATACCGTTGTTCTTTATCCGAATGTTAGAAACCAATCCTATGTTTATCAATGGAAAGTTACTTATGCTAACGGAACTAGCGTTGAGTCTAAAGATATCGTACCAAGTTTCCAACAAACTTCGGACAACAATATCGTTAGTGCCGTATTAAGGATTGAGCTTCCTTCATGCGTAAGAACCTACACAAAATCTTACGACATCCACTTTTGGAAGTATTTCTAGTATTTTTAATGAAAACTATAAATGATACTGGTGCTTAAGTAAAACAAGTATT
>JAFAFC010000007.1 GCA_023423715.1 Bacteroidota bacterium | reverse complement strand
TAATTTGGCTCCGCCGCCCTTCCCCCGCCGAAACTTTTTTTATCAACTTATTTTTTCCTCAGAAAGATGAGTCCAGCGATAATAATCAGTCCCCCAATTAATTGCATCAGGCTTAATTTTTCACCATCTAAAATCCCCCAAATAACAGCAACAATCGGCATCAGTAAAGTGGTTGTCGATGCAAAAAGTGGAGTCGAAATACTCAACAATCGATAATTAAGCATCATCGCTAATCCCGTCCCAAAAAAGGCGAGTAAAGACACAAAGCCCATTCCCTTCCAGAACTCGACACTATTGACATCAATTCGTTCGAAAAATCCTGAGAAGAAAAGAGAAATCAATGACGGAAGAAAGAGAACAAACGAAAATACGTAACCCGACAAAAGTTTCGATGGAATGTCTCCCAATTTCGCTTTAACGGTGGTTGTACTAACGGCATATAACAAAGTCGCCAGTAAAAGCAATAGAATTGGAAAAATCTTCAAACCACCACTTTCAGAACCTTGCATCGCAATAATACAAGCACCAACGAAACTAATTAAAACACCAATAATTTGATATTTATTCGTTGGAAACTTCCAAAGTAAACCACCTACAATAATCACGAAAATGGGCATCATTGAATTGATAATTCCTGCAATACTGCTGCTTACTTGAGTTTCGGCAATTGGAAATAAAAACATCGGAATAAAATTCCCCGTAAAAGCTGCCAAACAAAGCCATTTTAGATGCTTTCTTGGAAATTGTTTAATTCCCTTTATCGCTAAAGGAAACATGAAAATTCCAGCAATTAAAACACGTAATCCACCCACTTGGTACGGACTAAAAAAGTCGAGTGATTTTTTAATTAAAATAAATGAGGAACCCCAAATCAGTGTCAACACGAGTAATAAAAACCATTTTTCATTTTCTTTTGTCATTCTTCAAGTTGTAATTTAATTGGGATTTCTAATCGATATGGAACGGTTTTACCTTTCCATTTAGCGGGTGTAAACTTTCCTTGAAGTAAATAGACCGCCAAAGATGCTTGTCTATTCAAAACGCCATTTTCTCCTTCTGCATCGACAAAAATAATGTTTCCAAGTTCATCCACCACAAATTGAATTTGAGTTGTCAAGTTCTTATCCAAATACGAAAAAGCGTCTAAATAGAAATGGCTTACTAATTCTTCTCGAAGCGCATTCATCCCACCTGGATAGGTTGGAATTGTTATTTCAGATCTATACTTTGAATCGGGAATTGAATTCAATTTCGAAATCAAATTTATATCTTCTTCATTACGCGTTCTGATCAAAGCGCCAACAAAAGCCACATTTTGTACGCTATCCATTTTATGCATAAATAATGCGTAATCTTGTTGCATCAATAACTTTTTCTCAAAACTAGCCACAGCCAATTCCTTTTCAAACTGCGTTGCAATTTGACTTTTTTGATTTTCAAAATATCCTTTCAATCGTCTAAACTCATCGTTTTGTTGACCAAAAGAAACCTGAAAAATCAGAACTATAAAGAATAAGAATTTCGTTTTCAAAGCAAAAAAAATCCTCCAAATGGAGGATGGTATTTTTTAATTATTTCAATAATTGTTTAAACGTATCTCCTTGTTTTATATCACCCGTCTGATACCCTTTCATAAACCATTGTGTTCTTTGCGCAGCGCTACCATGCGTCCAATGATCTTGATCAATATAGCCTTGAGAACGTTGTTGAATATTGTCATCTCCAACCGCTTGAGCGGCACCAATGGCTTCTTCAATATCTCCAGGATCTAAAAACTTTTCTCTATTCTCCGTACTTCTCGCCCAAAGTCCTGCATAGAAATCGGCTTGAAGTTCAGTTGCTACCGAAACTTGATTAAGTTGCGTTTCCGAATATCTTCCGCTTCTACGTAAATTATCCGTTTCTGATAGAACTCCTAACACATTTTGAATGTGGTGACCATATTCATGAGCCAAAACATAGGCTACTGAAAACTGACCTACTTTAGCTCCAAAACGAGATTGCAATTCATTAAAGAAACTTAAATCCATATAAATAGTTTCGTCAACAGGACAATAAAATGGCCCCATCGCTGATTGAGCCGTACCGCATCCTGAACGTGTTGCTTGCTCGAACATCACTACTTTTGCAGGACGAAATTGCATATTATAATTCGCAAAAATTCCGCTCCAAGTTTCTTCATTTTCTGCGGTTAGCATACTGATGAATTGCTCTGCTTGCTTTTCATTTTGCGAAAGTTCTCTTGCAGGAGCTGACGATTGCGTTTGCATACCCGAAGAAAGAATTGCAGACGGATCTCCGCCTAAAAAGAAAACAATTGCCGCAATAATAATGGTTCCTAAACCTCCGCCAACGAGCATTCCGCCACCACCGCCAGAGCCACGTCTGTCATCCACATTATCACTTCTATCGTCTGTCCATCTCATAATTTCTAAAATTAAGGTATGTAAAAATACTAATTAATTTAAATAAAAATCTTTACGCTTTGGTTTTCTTACGAAAATCAATCATCTTCAATGCTGTGACCGCCGCTTCAATACCTTTGTTTCCTAAAGCACCACCACTTCTCGCAATCGATTGTTCCTTGGTATCATCCGTTAAAAGACAAAAAATAGCCGGAACATCCGTTAAGATATTACAATCCTTGATGCCTTGAGCAACGGCAGAACACACGTAATCGAAATGTGCCGTTTCACCACGAATAACACATCCAATGGCAATAACCGCATCGTATTTCCCCGACTTGCATAACTGCATAGAAGCATAATTCAATTCAAAAGCTCCTGGAACTTGAAATTCTGCAATATTTTCTGCTTTTACGCCTTCTATTAGAAGCGTTTCTTTGCAACCACTCCAAAGATTGTCGGTTACAAAGTTATTCCACTCTGAAACAACAATGCCGATTGAAAATTCATCGGCATTGTTTATATTCAGTTTTTGATATTCTGATAAGTTTGTTGTTGCCATTGATTAGTAATATTTTACCATTTCAACATACGCATCGGACATTCCGTTGTCGTAATCTTGATACTTTTCTCCAATGGTTGTAAAATACGTTTTAGCTTCGGCTTTTTTGTTTAATGCTAAAGCTAAAAGTCCAGCCTTTTTCGTGAAATAATACGTTGTGTATGCATCACTAGAAGCACTAACTGCTTTACCTAAAAGAGAAAACGCATCTTCAGTTTTATTCAAATTCGCCATACAATCAGACATAGCACCGTATTTCAAAGCGGTTAAGATTTCATTTTTAGATGAAAACTTATCTAATAAATCGTACGCTTCTTGATATTTTCCTTCTTTGAACTTCAATAAACCTGCATTGTATGCAGAAAGTTTACCTACTGGAGTTCCAGAATATTCTTTATACGTTCCCATAAAACCAGGGTTCGCAGCAGACTTTCCACCTAAAGCTTCAGGATCTTTACCTTCGCTAAGGTTTTTTTGCGCTGCAAAATATCCTTTAAGGGCTTCTTCATTTTGCGGTTTAATTACGAACTGGTCATATGCAAAATACCCTAATACTCCTAAAACAATAAAACCAAGAATACCAGCAATAAGCTTAGCATGTTTTTCTAAAAACATTTCTGTTTTCAAAGCTTCTTTATCCAAATCTTTGAAAAACTCTACGGTTTCTTTACCTTCTTCTTGTTTATTTTTTCCAAATTTAGCCATAATCCTAAATAAATGTCTGCAAATTTAATGGTTTTAAGCGAAATACTCAAATAAATTTAATACTCTAAAATTGTGTGAATTTCGGCTCCGAATTTTTCTAGTCTTTGTTTTCCATTTAAGTCTTTCAAACCAATTAAAAAACTGAATTGAGAAGCGACTCCGCCTTGCTTTTCAATGAGCAAAGCTGCGGCTTCTGTTGTCCCTCCCGTTGCCAAAAGATCATCATGAATCAAAACCTTTTGTCCCGTTTGAATATGTCCAGTTTTCATTTCGATTTCCGAAGAACCGTATTCTAAGTCGTATTTCTGACCAACAAATGGTGGCGGAAGTTTTCCTTTTTTACGAATTAAAACAAAGGGTACGCCTAAAGCTACAGCGATTGCAATTCCGAAAAGGTAACCACGGCTTTCGATTCCGCACACGACATCTACTTTTCCTTTTGAAAATTCAACAAAATCTTGAATCACGTCTTGATACAACGAAGGATCCAAAAAAATCGGTGTAATGTCTTTAAATTGAATTCCAGCTTTCGGAAAATCGGGGATATTTTCTATTGTCTTTTCTAATTTCTCTTTTAAAGAATCTGAATTCATCTTAATTAATCTTGTAACTTGAAATTTTCCACTCTCCATTAACATTCTTCAAACCAAATGTCACATTAAGGGAAGTTGTTTTACCGTCTTTGTCTTTCACATCGTAGGTTGCATTCACACTTGATGAATTTCCATTAACCGTTGGCGCTCCAATGTTTTTCACACTTACCGATTTTACACCACCAAAACCAGAAGTCTGGTTAGAGAAATTATCAAAATTACCCCAATTTGGGTTATCTGATGTATCATACGCTCCTTTGAAGTTTTGTGCATTTAAGTTGCTTAAGAACTTTGATACGGTAGATTTTGGATCAGCTGTAGAAGCCACTGTGGGTTCTGGTGTTGTTCCTTCTGGATTTTCAATACTTGGATCGGTCACAGTCGATGGGTCAACCGGAACAATAACACGCAATGCGTTTGGATTTACATTCATCCCGATCTTCGACATTTTATATGCCTTGTTTGTTGACTTTACGGTAACCGTAATATCTAATTTTCCGTCTGGAACTTTTGATTGATCTATCTTATTTAAATTAATTGTAAATCCTTTAAAATTGTTATCAAGCATTAAGTTCTTTGAAGTCAATAAACGAGTTCCGTTATTAAATACTTCTAAAACGGTCTCTAAAGCCGCTTGTGAGAACTGAATAGGCTTTCCTGAACCATCAACTAATCTTGGAACAACTTGCAAAGCTTTCGCACCCATAATTGAATCCTTGTTGATTTCTAAAACTTGAAGGCTCAAAGAAGATGCTTTAATATCGTTCGGGTCATGTTCTTCTGGATTCGCAGTTCCGAAAATATCCATTTCCCCCAAAGATGGTGGTCCTGTACTTGTCCAAGCAACTCCGTTCTTCTGCGCTACTTGATCGGCCATTGAAAGAATTGCTGGAACTTTCATTCCATTCAGCATTTGACCTAAATTTTTCAATTTGACAATGTCGTTCTCACCTTCAACACCGAAGGTTTTTAAAATATATAAAGCCTCACTAAATTTCACTTGCTGCAGCGTATTCAAGCTGGAAGCCATATCGTTGATACTTTCTTGGAACGATTTCGTGGTCGTAGCATCTACATGGTCTTTCTTACAAGAAACCAATACCAACATCATGGCAAAAAGATAGAGTAAACGTTTCATAACTTTTGGGTTTTAAACAAAAATAAAAAAAATCCCAACAATGTTGGGATTTATATTGAATTTAAATCTATTAGAATGGATATTCGTAGATTTTTGACTCGTGTAAATATGGGTTTCCTACAGGAATCAACTTCAGTTTAGAAAGGGCAGTCATTACAACGAAGATAAACAAACCTCCTACGAATAACGCAGCTCCGATTTCTAATAATCCGATTCCCCAGAAAGGACCAACAGTTCCTGGCATTACCATATTGAAATAATCTAACCAGTGACCAAACAATACTACGACAGCCATTATTGTAACTACTGCATAATTTCTCTTGATGCTAGAACTTACCATAACCGCTAATGGAATAAGGAAGTTAAAAATTAGCATTGGAAGGAACGTTGGTGCATAGTATTCAAATCTACCAAAGAAGTAGTTCACCTCTTCTGGAACGTTTGCATACCAATATAACATAAACTGACAGAACCATGTATACGTCCACAACATTGAAGTTGCGAAAAGGAATTTTCCTAAATCGTGTAAATGATTATCGTTGAATTGTGGTAAAAATCCTTTTTTCTTTAGGTAAACACTCACTAAGATGATTACAGCAATTGCACTTGAAAGGCAGCTAACCATTGAATACCAGATATACATTGTAGAATACCAGTGAGAGTCAATAGACATCAACCAATCCCAAGCCCAAGCCGCAGATGCGAACCCGAAGAATGCGATATAACCAACACTCCAGTTATACAAGCTTCTATAGTCTTTTCTATCTTTAGTTTCATCCAATCTCTTCGAAGTTGATTTCAATTTCCAAACGAAGAACGTGGCACCCACAACATAAATTACGTTACGAACAATATACCATGGTACATTTAAAAATGATTTCTTTTCGAAAAGGATTGCATCAAAACTTTCACTACCTGGTGTTGTTACCGCTGGATCCATCCAGTGGAACATGTGACTGACATGCGCGACGTTAAGAACCATAATTAGCAACAAGATCGCTCCACCAAATGGCAGATAAGAAGCGATGGCTTCCATCACTCTTGTGATAATAATTGGCCAACCTGCGTGAGCAGCATGTTGAATTGAGTAAAAGAACAATGCACAAGCACTCACTCCAAATAAGAAAACGGCTACGGTATGCAATGCAGCATACGGACGGTTATGTACTTGGTGCTCTGCAATCGTTACGTGGTCCTGATGATCTTTTGCTATTAACTCACTAGAGTGCGTCATCGCATTGTGACCTCCCTTATGAGCTTCAACCATCATTTGTTCCACTTGAGCAGTTTCAATGCCTTTATTCATGAAAAAGCCAGCGCCAAATAGAACTAAACCTCCAACTAAAAGGATTATAGAAATTAATCTTAATTTAGGTGAAAAAGTATACATTATCTTCTCTTTTATTATTTAGTTTGAGCAGAATCAGCAACGGCAGCAGGTGCAGCAGCTTGTTTCTTAAATTCATTCATAACATACATTGCTACTCTCCATCTGTCACCAGCTTTAAGCTGTCCAGCATAAGATCCCATAGCATTACGGCCATACGTAAGAACATAGTGTACAGAACCAACAGATAATTCTCTATCTGCATAGTTAGGAACACCAGAATAGGCTCCTGATTTTACGATAGCACCTTGACCATCACCCGCATTACCATGACAAGAAGCACATGTTCTTTCATATAGTACTTTACCACGTGCTAAATCTTTATCAAGGTTTTTAGCATCTAATGGCGAAGCAGTTACGGCTTTAGAAGCATCATAACCTCCGTTATATTGATCTGGCGTTAACGCCTTCGCATCGTTTACATCGATAACTCCATCTGCATTTTGAGCAACTGATCCATCAACTGGAACCATTCCTGTAGCTCCATTATTCTTTACAAAAGCTGGAATTTCATTTTCATGGCTAGAATAGGCATCCTGAGCTTTCATCAATGGATCGTAAGCTACTGGGAAATACATATCTGGAAACCATACCAAAGGTGGATTTTCTTTAGGACCACAAGAAGTTAAAGCAACCGCTGTAAGACCTAATATCCCCGTGATTTTTATGATTGAATTCTTCATATTACGCTTCTTTAACTGAGATTTCTTCAGCACCCGTATCAATTAAAATTTGTTTAATTGCATCAACATCACCACTTACGAACTCCATCATGAACTTGTCATCTGTTGTTCTTGGGTCTGGATTTTGTGCCGGAGCACCTGGATACATTTTATTTCTTACAAAATACGTTAATGACATCATGTGCGCAGCACAGAAAACCATTAACTCGAACATAGGAACCACAAACGCTGGCATGTTGTGTGCCCAATCGAAAGCTGGTTTACCCCCGATATTTTGTGGCCAGTCACGGTTCATCATGTAATACGTTGTTAAAGCTCCAATAGAAAGCCCATATACTGCATACATGAAAGCTGCGTCTGAAATTCTCGTTTTCTTTAGCCCTAAAGCTTTGTCCAATCCGTGAACCGGAAATGGCGTATACACTTCATTAATGGCTATTCCTTTATCGTTAAACGCTTTAACACCATTCATCAAATCGTCATCGTCAGCGTAAACTCCGTAAATAATTTTAGTGGTGCTCATCTCCTTCTTTTGCTTTATAAGTTTCACCTGAAATTTTCAAAATCGACTTCAATTCCGCTTGTGCAATTACAGGGAACGTCCTTGCATACAATAAGAATAATACTCCAAAGAAACCGATTGTTCCTAAATAAACACCTACGTCAATAATCGTTGGTTTAAACATCGTCCAAGATCCTGGCAAGTAATCTCTAGAAAGGTTGATAACAATGATATCAAAACGCTCAAACCACATCCCGATGTTGATAACTAACGCGATTAAGAATGTTGCTAAGATATTTGTTCTCACTCTCTTGAACCAGAACGCTGCAGGAACTACCAAGTTACAGATAATCAACGCCCAGAATGCCCACCAGTAAGGACCAGTTGCTGCTCCTGGAGAAAGGTATACGAAATCCTCAAAACGAGATCCTGAATACCAAGCGATGAAATATTCACAAGCATAAGCTACAGTTACCATACCACCTGTTACAATGATTACGATGTTCATAATCTCAATGTGGTATTTTGTAATATAATCTTCTAGGTGACATACTTTTCTTGCTACCAACAATAATGTTTGTACCATCGCAAATCCTGAGAAGATTGCTCCAGCAACGAAATATGGAGGGTAGATAGTTGAGTGCCATCCTTTAATTACCGACGTGGCAAAGTCAAATGATACCGTCGTGTGCACTGAGAATACAAGTGGAGTTGCTAAACCTGCAAGTACCAAAGATACCTCTTCGAAACGTTGCCAGTGTTTTGCTTTACCACCCCAACCGAAAGCTAGGAATGTATAAATTTTCTTTGTAAAAGGTGTTTTCGCTCTATCTCGAATCATGGCGAAGTCAGGAATAAGCCCTACAAACCAGAATACCGTTGATACAGAGAAATACGTTGAAATTGCAAATACGTCCCAAAGTAGCGGTGAGTTAAAGTTTGGCCAAAGTGAACCAAATTGGTTTGGTAAAGGGAAAACCCAATAACCTACCCAAACTCTACCCATGTGAATTACCGGGAAGATAGCTGCCTGAACTACCGCAAAGATCGTCATCGCCTCTGCAGAACGGTTTACAGACATTCTCCAACGTTGTCTAAATAATAACAATACTGCGGAGATTAAGGTTCCGGCGTGACCGATACCTACCCACCATACGAAATTGGTAATATCCCAACCCCAGTTAACAGTTCTGTTCAATCCCCATGCTCCAATACCTGTTCCGATAGTGTAAGCGATGCAGCCGAATCCGTAAATGAAAAGAACCAAAGAGGCATAAAGTGAAATCCACCACAGTTTACCGGCTCTTTCTTCAATAGGTCTCGCAATATCTTCTGTGATATCGTGATACGTCTTGTGACCAATTATTAAAGGTTCCCTAATCGGGGCTTCGTAATGTGACATTGTTTAGCTTATTATTATTTAAACTTATTTTTGTTTTCTGTTTCTAACTTTCGTGTGATAGAATACGTTTGGTTTTGTACCAATCTCTTCCAATAGAAGGTATCTTCTGTTATCACTGTAAAGTTTTCTCACTTCAGATGACTTATCGTTCATGTCACCAAATTTCATAGCTCCTGTAGAACACGCTTGAGAACAAGCCGTTTTGAATTCGCCATCAGCCACTCTTCTACCTTCTTTCTTCGCAGTAAGGATGGTATCTTGAGTTCTTTGGATACACATAGAACATTTTTCCATAACCCCTCTTGTTCTTACAACAACGTCTGGGTTAAGAACCATTCTACCTAAGTCATTATTCATTTGGAAGTCGAACTTGTCATTCAACGCATAGTTGAACCAGTTGAATCTTCTTACTTTATACGGACAGTTGTTCGCACAATATCTTGTACCGATACATCTGTTGTAAGCCATTTGGTTTTGACCTTGCTTACCGTGTGATGTCGCCGCAACTGGACAAACAGTTTCACAAGGCGCGTGGTTACAGTGCTGACACATTACTGGGTGGAAAATCACATCTGGATTTTCTGCCGGATGATTTAAGATACCACTTTCTTTATTGAAAGCATTACCATACATCCCTGGTACGTTGATTCCTGCAGCAACTGCTTCTTCAGGAGTCATTTTACCATCTTTGTTTGTATCAACTTCAGCAGGAATATCATTTGAATAGTAACGGTCAATTCTCAACCAATACATATCTCTAGACATTCTTACTTCTTCCTTACCAACTACGGCGACGTTGTTTTCCGCTTGACAAGCGATAACACACGCTCCACAACCTGTACAAGAGTTTAAGTCAACAGATAGGTTAAAGTGTGGTCCATCCGTATCATCCCAAGCATCCCAAAGGTCAATTTTTCGAGCAGGTAAAGCTCCGTTAATTGTATGGTATTCCAATGGTTTGTTCCAACCATTTTTAGCATCATCGAAAGGAACGTTGATGAAGTTTTCTAAAGTAACTTCTTTTGCGATATCGTAACGTCCCATTAAAGTTCCTTGAAGCTGCATTCCAGCAAACTCATGATCTTCACCAGACTTTTCGATTTTCACATTATTAAGCATCAAATTCGAACCATCAAATAATGGATATGCATTGATACCAGTTTCAGCTACTTTACCAGAGTTTTTCTTACCGTAACCAAGAGCTAGACCTAAAGATCCTGCTGCTTGACCTGGTTGAATAATTACTGGAACATCTTTCAATGTTACTCCATTCACAGTAACGTTTACTAAGTCACCATTCAGCTGCATTCTTGCATTAAGATTATTCTCTAATCCTAATTCTTTAGCATCTTTAGGTGAAATGGTAATATAATTATCCCAAGACATTCTTGTAATTGGATCTGGTAATTCTTGCAACCAAGGGTTGTTCGCCTGTGTACCGTCACCAACAGCTGTCTTAGTGTATAATGTTAATTCTAAAGCTGAAGGAGCAAATTTGTTGATTTCTGCAATTGCAGCATCAGCATTACCTCCGCTGTAAGACAAACCTGTAGAAGCAGTTGTTTCGTTGAAACCGTTATACAAAGCTTGGTTGAAAGAAATACCACTTAAAATTGTTTGAGCGTTTGCTTTCAAATAATCGTAGTAGTTGTTTTTTGGACTATTCTTTCCGTTGATCCAAACTAGTAAAGATTCCTCTAATTGTCTTGGTTTGAAAACTTTTTGAATTGTTGGCTGCGTCAAAGCATAGAAACCTGACTGCGGCGTGAAATCTGCCCAAGACTCTAACCAGTGTGCCACTGGAATAACTGCCTTAGAAGCTTCGTACATTTCATTCTTCTTATCTACGAAAGAGATCACATTGCTCACTTTCTTAACAGCTGCTTTGAAAGCTTCACCGTTTTTAGAAGAATAAATTGGGTTGATATTATTTACGATTAAGGTACCTACTTGTCCCGCATTCATCCAAGACAAGAATTCTTGGTAACGTACACCGTCAAATTCTTTTAACAAATTAGCTTTTCCTGTAAATGCAGTAGAACCTAATTTTTGGTTGATTAAGTGTGAAAGAACAATTGCTGCTTTGCTACCATCAGCTAAAACAACTGCTTTGTTACCTTTCGCTTGAAGTTCTTTAACCAATTCTGAAGCTACTTTATCAGCAGTTCCTCCGTTCAATCCTTTGTAAACTTCAACTAAAGTTTTAAGAACTGTGCTTGGCTTAAGATTAAAACGTGAATCGGCGTTAGCACCCGTCAAAGACATATTAGACTCCACTTGGATATGTCTCATCATGTTTGCTCCTGGCTTTCTAGCAGCTGCGTAAGAAACTTCTAAGCTCTGTGCGTTGAAATCTCCTAAGAAATCTGCTGCGAAAGAAACAACCAATTCTGAGTTTGATAAGTCGTAAACAGGAAGCGCTCTCGTTCCGAATACTTCTTGTGCTGCATCTAGGTTTGCAGCGTATGGATAGGCATCATAAACTACTAATTCTGCAGCAGGATATTTTGCTTTAAATTCTCCAAATAATTTTTTGAAAGTTGGTGAAGGCAATGAATGTGAAAGAACCACAATTCTTTTTCCACCATTTTGAGCATCCGTTAAAGACTTAAGAACATAGTCATCAACTTTATCGAATGTTTCGTTTTTACCGTCTAATTTTGGTTGCTTTACTTTATCGTTATCGTAAAGTGAAAGAACACTTGCTTGAGCTCTAGCATTGGTAGTACCAAATCCTTTTGCTGCTGTATTCGGTTCAATTTTAATTGGACGACCTTCTCTTGTTTTTACTAAAACACTAGCGAAATCGAATCCATCAAAATAAGCAGAAGCGTAATAATTAGGGATTCCTGGAATAATGTTATGCGGTTTTACCACATAAGGAATCGTTTTAATAACAGGAGCTTCACAAGCAGCCAATGTTACTGCTGCTGTAGAGAATCCTAATAACTTAAGAAAATCTCTTCTGGAAGTAGAAGTAGCGCCTGTTTTTTCGTCCGCTAAAAATTCATCTACTGGAATTTCGTTTTGAAACTCCTTTTGAGCCAACTGCTTGTTAAGCGTTGGATCGTTTAGTTCATGAATACTTCTGAATTGTATTTTATTTGAAGCCATTGATACTTCTTATTTTTTCGTTATTAATAATGACATTTACCACACTCTAAACCTCCGATTGCGTCTACGGTAATCTTACCTTCGGATTTAGGATACTGTTTTTTCAGTTTCTCGTGTAGGTTTTGGAAATACTCTTTATTATATCCGTTGCTCATATCAACTTCCGTTGTACGGTGACATTCAATACACCATCCCATTGTGAAGTCATTAGCCATACGTACCACATTCATGGTATCTACTTGACCGTGACACGCCTTACAAACCACATCAATTTGGTTGTTCGGGTTTTTCTTATTGTGAGCGTTGATAATTGCTTGCTCTCCTGCCACTACGTGTTGTGAGTGATTGAAGTAAACAAAATCTGGCATATTGTGAATACGCGTCCATTCTACTGGAGCTGTTTTTCCTGTATATTGTTGTTTTTCAGGATCCCAACCTGTTGCTGCGTAAATTTTCTTGATTTCGTTATCGTAGAACGCTTTATCTTTTCCTGGCTCCATGTATTTTCCGTTATACTCAGAAATGTTACGGTGACAGTTCATACAAACGTTCATTGATGGGATTTCCGAAACTTTACCATACTTCGCACCTGAGTGACAAAGCTGACAGTCGATATTGTTTTCTCCAACGTGAATTTTGTGCGAGAAGTGAATTGGTTGCTCTGGCGTATATCCTTTGTAAACACCGATCCACATTAACCA
Source organism: Bacteroidota bacterium (assembly GCA_023423715.1). Classification (GTDB taxonomy): domain Bacteria; phylum Bacteroidota; class Bacteroidia; order Flavobacteriales; family Weeksellaceae; genus JAFAFC01. Next base: position 357,881 of record JAFAFC010000007.1, on the reverse strand, counting down.
GTTCCAAACTCCGTAAACCGCAAATAAAGCCAAAAGACCCATTAACGCTTTACCAACAATTTGGTATTTCTCGTATAACTCACCGAAAGACTTCACTCGAGTCGCCCCAAGATCACCAAGTTCCTCCGTTTGTTGAAGTTTTACTAATTGTCTAAGCTTCAACAACAACCAAACTAAAAGCCCAGCAATTGCTAAAAGAGAACCCAGAATGATTTTAGAATTTAAGCTGTTTTTCTTTTCAGCTTCTAGTGCAGCCAATGCATCAGCGCCCGTTGCAGCACCTCCCGCAGCAGCTTCTGGTTCTGGAGCTGGCGGATTTGTTGTGTACGCTAAGATATCGTCGATGTCCTTATCAGAAAGATTCGGAAACGGCGTCATCGCAGTTTTATTGAACTTCTCAAAAACTTCGTTTGCGTACTTGTCGCCTGAAGCTCTTAACTCTTCATTGTTCTTAATCCACTTATGAAGCCATCCTGTATCAAGACCTTGGTCTTTCTGCAAACGATCTACCACACCACCAAGGGCAGGACCAATCAATTGTTTGTCTAAAGCGTGACACGCGGTACAGTTTGCCTTAAAGAGCTTCTCTCCGTTTTTAGGATCGCCTTCTTGTGCATAAATAGAAGCACCAGTTGACAACAATAAACTTATCGCTATCAGACCTTTCTTGTAATGCTTTCTCCAACTAATCATTTATGGTAAAATTGGGTTATTTAATTAATCTACTATTAGAATCAATTCCGCAAAAATAAAACTTTTAACACAATTTTAAGAGGCATAGAGGGAGCTTTATTCGGAATCAAGGTAATTTATACTGATTCTAAATAGATGGTTTTGGTATATTTTTTATTTATATTACATTTGCGTAAAATAATTAATTGATGAAAAATCTTTTAAAGTCTGTTGGCTTATTTTTGATATTCGTATCCCATCTATCAATCGCTCAACAAGTTACTAAAAAAGACACCCTTAGTGGTACTGAGGTTAGTGTAACCATGGACAAGCGTATAAGCGATCTTATGGATAAGGCGGAAGCAAATTGTGCGATCTCGAGACCGACCTCAAGCTCTTCAAGTTCTGGAATTTCTGACGGATCAGAATCGAGAGGAAGTCGTGTAAACGTTCCAAGTAGAAAATTGACAACTGCTGAGATTTGTAGACAAAACCCACGATTAATGGGTTATAAAATTCAACTTACTGTAGTGAAAACCAATGCAGAAGCGAATGAAATCAAAGCCTATTTCAGAAGAAGATTCCCATCAATTAAAGCAGAAACCGATGCTTCACTAAGACCAAATTATAAAATCTTAGTTGGAAGTTACTTTAAAAAAGAAACCGCAGCACCGGATTTGAGAAGAATTAAAGAGTATTTTAAAAATGCAACGATTGTACAGTATTACATTTTCTGTGCTGAAGCAAAATAATTGCTAAACGATAAAAAAGTAAAAGTCCGAACCTCTGGTTCGGACTTTTTTATTGATAATATTGATTTAGAAAATCAAAAAACTCGGTCATTCGATAGACATTGTTTCCTAGTAAAAAGGCAAACAACATGAGAAAAACTCCAAAAACAATAGAAAATCCTAGTTTCGAATCTCGATACGAATACAAAAGCCATCCGATAAGTAGTGGATAAACAAAAACAAAATGTCCGCCGTATATGTAAGACGTGTGCAAACCAAATTTCAGGACACAATGAATGATGATATCCACTAAAAACGAAATAGTCAGTATCCAAACCAATTTATTTTTCCGATTCTGAAAAACACTCCATACAACAAGTGCTAGCAATAATCCAACAAAAACATATTGCCCAATTCCGTCGTAAACGTCCATGAACAAAGCCTTATAGTCGTATCCTTTTTTATTATGATAATCGCGAATCATAAAGCTTGAAAACAAAACGTTGCCACCAAAGAACCATGAAACAATCATGTCCCAGATGGGAACGGCTTTCGGTTGCGAAAATTTTTCGTACTGCTCCGAAGTCTTGCTAAAAATTCTCGTAACGTCCCAATCTAATCGATTTAGATAAAGAAGAACGAAAGCAACAACAGAGATCCCAACTCGTAAAACAGCGCTTCCGAATTTCTTCCAACTTCGAAAAATATCTTTTTCAAAAAGAACCGGAATATAGACTTTTACAATGTTCGTAATCGTTAAACCTCCCGTTGTGATAGCAAAAAAGCCTAGTCCAACTCCAGAAATTTTCTTGTCTTCACGGATTTTCAAAGCCGCATAATAATTAAAAATCGTCAGCAACAAAAAGGTATATGTATAAGTTTCTGGTGTAAACGATAGCAAAATACTTGTCGAAAAAAATGCAGTAAACACGACTAACAATACCGAAACATATAGCGGAAGTCGAATAATATTTTTTAAATATTTGAATATTTGAATCAACGATAAACTAACTGCTAAAACACTGAAATAAGCTAAAATCAATCTAAAATCAGCATCATATTTTCCGCCAGAAATCCAAAGTGCGAAATTTCGAATCTGATCGAAAAAATAATTGGCTAGTGGATGTCTTTCAAAACCGCCACCCGTAAAAACAATCGAACGATTATCAAAACTAAAATAGGCATCCCAAGGAATTCGATTATCAAAGATGATTCGATAGTTCAGGGCAATCTCGGTCGCGAGAAAGCCAAAACTGATTAGAAAAACCAAAAAAAGAAGAATTTCTGCCTTTGCTGAAGGAAAAACCAACTTAATCAAATTACATAAAAACGATTTCGCTTTTGTCATGAATTATAAAATTGCGGCAAAAATACGGATTCTAAGAACTGCATGAAAGAGTTGAGCATCCTGGTTGATCATCAAATCCAAAAGGTCTCCTTTTTGAAAACTCAGGATAGACTTCTTGATATGGATTTTGTAAGGCATCCCATAATTTTGAAAAGAGCGTTATATGGCCAGAATTTACCTCTTCAATACACTGAAATAGCAAATAATTACGTAAAGTAAATTTCGGATTGGACTGTTGCATCAACGACAAAGACTCTTCTTTTGAAACTCCATTTTTTTCTAAACGTTCTTGATACGTTTTTAGAAATGTTTTAAAACGTTCTATTTCCAAATCAGAAATACGTTTGTACGAAATTTCATCCCAATTCCAATGAAAATTAGCATCAACACGATAACGTTCTAATTCAGTAAAAAACAACGTATAATCGAATTGCAAATCTTGCAAAATCCCCGTTAGTTCGGTAATCAAATCTTCATCACCATTGTGCAGTTCATCAATCCCAAGCTTTCGAAGCATCATACTGTCATACTGCTTCCAAAAATAGCTGCTAAAATCATTCAAAATATCTTGCAAAGCGCTTTCGTCTTCAATAATTGGGAAAACGGCATTAACCAATTGCCACAAATTCCATTGTGCAATTTGACCTTGTTTTCCAAAAGCATAACGTCTTCCTGGCAAATCTGTGGTGTTGGGCGTGAAGTTAAGATCATATTGATCCAACATTGAATACGGTCCGTAATCAATTCCCAAACCAAGAATCGACATATTATCGGTATTCAAAACGCCATGAACGAAACCAACACGCATCCATTCGCAAACCAAATCAGCCGTTTTTTTAGAAACCTCTTTAATCCAAGCGACATATTTTTCTTTTCCTTCACTTTGAATTTCCGGAAAATATCTTGCAATTGTATAATCGCATAATTTCTTTAACTCGTCGATTTCACCACGGGAAGCCAACAATTCAAAATGACCAAAACGAAGAAAACTTTGCGCCGTTCGCATCACAATGGCTCCTTTTTCGTATTCAGGATTTCCATCGTACATCATATCTCGAACGACCATCTCGCCAGATAAAGACAAACTTAAGGCTCGCGTTGTTGGAACACCCAAATGATGCATCGCTTCACTCATCAAATACTCACGAATAGATGACCTTAAAACAGCGCGACCATCCGCATGTCGCGAATACGGCGTTGCGCCTACTCCTTTCCATTGCAATTCGGTTGATTTAGCATTTGCATTTGAAATTTCACCCGCAAAAATTGCCCGTCCATCACCTAATTGTCCTGCCCAATTTCCAAATTGATGTCCAGCATACGCTGTCGCGTAGGTAACGACATTCGTTGGTAAATTTTGTGCAGATAAAAAATCATCATCATCATTTACAGTTCCCATTCCGATCTCGCTTGAAAGACTGGAATTAAAATGAAGCAAAGACGAATTTGGAAAATCCATAGGCTTAACTAAAGCATATAAAAAACCTGGAGTCTGACGTTGTCTCGCATCCAAAGAATGATCCCCTGAAAACTGTTTTATAAAAGGCTGCGTAATATTTTGAATATTCATAAGATAAAAAAAACCTTCCCGTTGGGGAAGGCTTTATGTTTTTATTTGTTAAAATCAATTTCTGACTCCTTGTTCAGATTTTCATTGATATTTTCTTCTTTTTTCTTCGTTCCTCCACCTTCAGATCCAGAATTAGGACGAGGTTTAGGATTCTGAATATCTTCCATGGTTTGTAACCCACCTAAATCTCCGTAACCACCTCCAAGTCCAGAAAGTTCAGCACATCCGCCACTCCAATCTGTAGGTTTCACGAATTTATCATCTGGTGTAATTCCGAGCGTTTTATCGGCCCAAACCTTCTTCATATAAATTGCCCAAATCGGTAAGGCCATTTTCGCCCCTTGACCTTCACCAGTTGACCAGAAGTGAGTTGCTCTATCTTCCCATCCAACCCAAACTCCGGTTGCTAAATTCGGAACAATTCCCATAAACCAACCGTCGGAGTTATTCTGCGTAGTACCCGTTTTACCAGCAATTTCTACTGCTTTCGAAATTCCACGTCGACCTAATTCACCAGAAGCCGTACCAAATTGCGCCACTCCCTTCATTAAGTCAATCATGGTATAGGCGTATAATTCGTTTAGAACTTCTTTAGGCTCGTGTTTTACCTCAGCAATTAGTCGTGAATTGGCATCTTCAATACGCCAAATCATTTCCGGCTTCATATAATTTCCAAAGTTTGCAAACGTAGAGTACGCACCTAACATTTCATAAATCGTAATATCCGACGTACCTAATGCCATAGACAATCCTTTATGCTGAGACATATCTTCTGTTACGCCTAAATCACGCATGGTTTGGATAACACTTTCGGTACCTACCATCTCTGCTAAACGAACTGCTACAGCATTCTGAGAGTGTGCTAATGCATTTCGAAGTGTAGACATCGCTCCATTTCCTTTTGTGCTATAGCCCGCTTTTGAGAACGTTGCATTAGAAACCGTGGAACACGGAGTCATATTCAGTTTCATAATCGCAGTCGCGTACACAAAAGGTTTAAACGTTGAACCAACTTGTCTTTTTCCTTGTTTAATATGGTCATACTGGAAATGCTGCCAGTTGATCCCTCCAACCCAAGCTCTAATCTCACCTGTTGCTGGAACCATAGACATTAAACCTGCCTGCGCAATTTGTTTGTGATAACGAATTGAGTCGTACGGAGACATTTCTACTTCTTCTTCGCCATTCCAAGTGAAAATTGTGGTTTTGATAGGCTTATGAAACTCCATCATGATAGAATCTTCGGGAACTTCAGCACGAACTAACTGCTTGTAACGACCCGTTCTTTTGATGGCTTGCATCATAATTTGGTCTCTTTGACTTTTTGAAACCTTATAAAAAGGACGATTCGGATTACGCTTCATTTCGGCATCAAAACTTCTTTGAAGTGTTGTTAAATGCTCTTTCATAGCCTCTTCGGCATATTTTTGCATTTTCGAGTCCAAAGTAATATAAATCTTTAAACCGTCTTTAAAAAGGTTCAGTTTCTTACCTTTTTCTTTTTCGTATTTGTCAAGATATTGATTAATCTCTTTTCTCAAATAGAATTTATAATACGCAGAATAACCATCTTCAATAGACTTCACCGGGTGATAATCTAATGTAATTGGTGTACTGATGGCTCTTTCATACGTAGCTTGATCGATGTATTGAGTCTTTAACATCTGATCCAAAACAACATCTCTTCTTTGCTTAGCCCTTTCTGGATTACGCATCGGATTATTCTTAACCGGATTTTCCAACATCGCAACAAACATCGCTGCTTCTGGTAAGGTTAAGTCTTTTGTATTTTTATTGAAATAGATACGAGATGCCATTTCAATTCCGTTTGCATTATAAAGGAAATCGAACTTGTTAAAATAGAAAGTGATAATTTCTTCTTTCGTATAACGCTTCTCTAAACTAACTGCCACAACCCATTCTTTCAGTTTCTGGAAACCTCTTTGAACTTTATTGGCAGAAACATTATCTGTAAAAAGTAATTTGGCTAGCTGTTGCGTAATGGTAGAACCTCCACCTCGCTTTCCACCGAAAACAACGGCTCTAGCAACGGATTGAATATCAATACCTGAATGCTCTCTAAACCGCTCGTCTTCTTTTGCCTGAAGCGCATAGATTAAATGCGGTGGTAGCTCTTGATAAGTAACAGGCTGTGTTTTCTCTTTTTCAAATTTACCTAATCGAACTCCATCCGAAGAGAAAATCTCAGAAGCCACGTAGATATCCGGCGAATCAAGCTCGCTCATTTCAGGCATTTCCCCTAAGAAACCTTCGGAAACAGCAAAAAACAGCGCTGCTACACCGAGCACCACTGCTAATAAGCTTATCCAAACATATTTAATCCATCTTCTCACTCCCGTCTTTCCGCTTTTCTTTTTCGGCGGTAAGGGAAATGTGGAATTACCATTTTGTTTATTCTTATTCACTTCCATGTATTATGGTTGTACTTGTTCAATTTTTACTCCAAAATCTTCAATCCCTGCTAATTTATCATTTCGCATGGCTTGTTTTACTTTAATTATATACTTCCCATTTTCAGGAAAAACATAATTGGTTTTGTACTGAAATAGTATTTCTTTGGTATCGCCAAATCCGCTTCCTTTCCACTCTCCATTTGGTTTTGCCATTGAATAATTCAACGTATCTACCTTCGAATTTTTCGCTCCAACTTTCTCTAAAGTACTGAAAAAACGAATGTTACTATAAGGATAGTCGTTGTTATTTCGTACAACAAATATAATATTTTTCGCAATCCCTGCATCTTTTACTTCAATAGGAAACTCTAAGGTTTTCTTTGCGTCCCAATTTCCTTGAAGCGAGTTCATAGAAACGGCTTCTTTAGAGCATGAAACGAAAAGTACTAATCCTAGTCCTAACGAAAAACACTTATGCATTGGTATTTGGATTATTCGGTTTTTGTTGATTTTGAGGTTTTGGACCATTTCCAGAACGCTTTTTAAAATTCTTTTGAGGCGGTCTGTTTTGGTTTTGACCTTGCTTTTTTGGAGCGTTCCCTGTTTCAGAATTTTTTGGAGCTTCGCCAGTTGGTTTCTGCTGATTTTTGTTCTGCTGATCTTGTTTTTGTTCTTTAGGACGATCGGAATTTGTATTTGGCTTGCGATCTTTTCTTCTGTTTTGATTGTTTCCGTTCTTGTTCGGACGGTTTTTCTTCTCAAAACGATCAACGCTATCTTCCTGAATTAAATCAACATTCGATTTCACGGCAGAAACATCGTGCGACATCATGTCTTCCAAAGGAAGCGCCTTCATTCCTTTTTTATTCTTCGCTAATTCTTCTTTAACTTTAATGATATCCAAATCAAACCAAGCTACAGGACTATCTGCGTACGCAAACCACATTCTTCTTTTGAAAACGTCTATTTTAATGCAAAAAGCACGTCCTTTCTCTGTATCTAAAACAGAGTTTGAAGGTGGAAAATCATTAAGAACATCCAAATAACTATCTAATTCATAGTTAAGACAGCATTTTAACTTACCGCATTGACCGGCAAGTTTTTGAGGATTGATACTTAATTGTTGGTAACGAGCCGCGTTGGTATTTACCGAACGGAAGTCCGTTAACCACGTACTACAACACAATTCGCGACCACAAGATCCAATACCTCCTACTTTCGCCGCTTCTTGGCGGAAACCGATTTGTTTCATATCGATTTTCGTTTTGAAAGCTAAAGCGTATTCTTTAATTAATTGACGAAAATCTACACGTGTATCGGCAATATAATAGAAGGTAATTTTCCCTCCATCGCCTTGATATTCAACATCGGTGATTTTCATATCCAACTTAAGATAAGAAGCTAAACGACGCGCTTCACGCTTTACCGTTTCTTCTTTTTGACGCAGTTCTTTCCAAACATCAACGTCTTTTTGATTGGCTACTCGATAGATTTTAAGTGCTTGCTCCTCAGATGCTCTTTTTTTCTTCATCTGAATTCGCACAAGTTCTCCTGTAAGGCTTACTACGCCTATATCATGTCCCGGACTGGACTCCACTGTTACAATGCTTCCGATATGTAAAGGCAACTGATGTACATTTTTGAAGAACAACTTTCTGTCATTCTTAAAACGAACCTCAACATAATCACATTTTGTGTTTCTATTCGGTCTTTCAACATTAGAAAGCCAATCGAAAACACTTAATTTATAGCTATTTCCACATGTGTCAACACTTTGACAACCTGTAGAACTTTTTGTACCGCAACTATGAGTGGAATCTCCGGATGTCTTACATCCACAACTCATATATTAAGTTTTTTAATTCTTTTTAATTCTTGCAAATTTACTATAAAAAAGATTAGTGCTTAAAATTAATTTATTTTCTGAATATGAAGCGAGTTGCTGCACACTTTTTTAATATTCATGTTTAAAATTAAACACTTATTTAATTTAACATATTCTAAAAATCACTTTTTCCTTTATTCATAGTTAAATACAAGTAAACTATTCGAATTTTTCAAAATTAAACTAATGCAATAAATAGCATTTTGTTTAAAAATATTAGCATTCCCTTAACATTTGATGGAAAATAATTTTATATTTGAAGCAATAACAAATTTGAACATGAAAAAGCTATTAATTACAGCCTCTTTACTTACGGGTATGATGGTATTTGCTGGTGGATTCAGAGTATCATTGCAAGGGGTAAAACAACTTGCTATGGCTCACACTAGTGCACATGCAGAAGATGCGAGTGTTGCATTCTTCAACCCTGCGGGAATTTCTTTCATTCCTTCTAAATTAAGTGTAGTAGCAGGTGGCTTTGGAGCAAAATCTAAAGTAACGTATCAAAACCTTGACACCAATCAATCTTACGAAACGGACAACCCAATAGGAACACCTATTTATGCCGCCGTTGCTTATAAAGTAACGCCAAGTATCTCTGTAGGTTTCAGTTTTGCAACACCTTTTGGTAGTACAATTGACTGGGGAGACTCTTGGGCAGGAAAAGAAATGGTACACAAAATGGAACTAAAAAGTATGTTCTACCAACCCATGGTTTCTGTGAAACTTGCACCATGGGCTTCATTTGGTATGAGCTATATTTATGCTACTGGTTTAGTAGATTGGGATAAATCTGTAACTCAGTTTGGCGGATCGATGAACATTAATGACGATAAGGCTTCAGGAAGCGGATTCGGATTAGGATTCTATTTCCAACCAAATGATAAATTGGATGTAAGTATCGCGTATCGTTCTCCTATTGATATGAAAGCAGAAAACGGAAAAGTAACATTCAACGTTGCTCCAAGTTTGTTTTCTTTAATTGGTCTTGATGCAAATGGACAAGATAACTTTAAGGCAACACTTCCTTTAGTAGATGAATATACTATTGGTGCTACGTATAAAATTACGCCGAAGTGGAAAATGTCTGCAGATTTCAACTATACAGGTTGGTCTGGGTATGACAAGTTGACTTTGGATTTTGAAAATGCAAAAGTGGGTAATCAGCCAGGAGACGCAACAGTTCTTGTAACGCCTAAAAACTTCCATAATACGAAAACAATTCGTGTTGGTACAGAATACAAGTTCACTGACATGATTGCAGGTAGATTAGGTTGGTATTTTGATGAAGCTCCATATTCTGATGAAAACTTCATCCCAGAAACACCATCTTTCGATGCTCATGTAATTACAGGAGGTTTAGGTTTGAATTTCAATACGTTTGGAGTTGATTTGGCTGTGGCTAAATCTTTCCCAAAAAGCAGAGTTTTCAATAACCCTCAATACAATTTCGCTGGTCAAGCTAAAGCAAGTACATTCTACTTTGGTTTAGGATTGCGTTATAACCTTAATTAATAGACAAATGAAAAAGATTTTTATAAATACAATTGCGGTTTCTGCGCTATTATTAAGCTATAGCTGTGATACCGATTTTGATAAAGACGTTACCGAAACGCAATACACAAGTGGTGAGGCGGATTTCAGCAAATACGTTTCTTTAGGAAACTCGTTAACATCAGGATATAGAGACAATGCTCTTTATGTTGATGGACAAAACGAATCGTATCCTTCAATGATTGCCGCTCAAATGCAATTAGCTGGAGGAGGCGAGTTCAAGCAACCGATGATGGCAGATAATATAGGAGGAATGCCTTCTATTGGGGTGGCAAATAAGTTGGTTCTAGCTGTTAACAATGGTGCTTTAGGTCCAGTACCAGCTTCAGGAACAGGAACAACAACTTTAGCAAGTATTTTCAGTGGTGGACCTTACCAAAACATGGGTGTTCCAGGAGCGAAATCATTCCATTTAGGAGCTGATGGTTACGGAAACGCTGCAGGAGTTGCGGTTGGAAAAGCAAACCCATATTTTGTGCGCTTCGCATCGTCTGCTTCAACATCAGTGTTAAAAGACGCTCTTGCTCAAAAACCAACATTCTTCTCTCTTTGGATTGGGAATAATGACGTTTTATCGTATGCAACTTCTGGAGGAAGCGGTAAAGACCAAACAGGAAATTTAGACCCTACAACGTATGGTAGCAATGATATTACAGATCCTAATGTTTACAAAAGTGTAATCAATAGCTATCTTCAAGCACTTACAGCTGGAGGAGCGAAAGGAGTTATTGCGAATATCCCTTCAGTAACAGCGATCCCTTATTTTACAACGGTTCCTTACAACGCGGTTCCTTTGGATAATGCAACAGCTACTTCTTTGAATCAGTCTTTATTAGGTCCATTGAAGCAAGTGCTTACAGCTTTTGGACAGGGTTCAAGAATAAATTTAGCTGCAGCAGGTCAAAATCCAATCTTAATTATGGATAAGGATTTGGATCCTATGAAAGCTCAAATCACAGCTGGTTTAACGGCAGCAGGACTTCCTGCAGCGCAAGCGGCTGCTTTAGGAACATATTTTAGCCAAGCAAGACACGCAACGAAAGATGATTTAGTTGTATTAACTGCATCTTCGGTGATTGGCAAAAATCCAACAAGTAACCCTGCACCATTTGATAAATTAGGTGTTACTTTCCCATTGGATGACAAATATGTTCTAACATCAACGGAAACAGCAAGAGTAACCAAAGCAACTACGGCTTACAACGCTGCGATTGCAGCTTTAGCAGCTCAATACAATATCGCTTTTGTTGATGCTAATGCGAAAATGGTTGAGTTAAAACAAGGTTCTGGAATCATGTTCGATGGTGTGAAATACACAGCGACTTTCGTGACGGGTGGAACATTCTCATTGGATGGAGTTCACTTAACAGGACGAGGTTATGGAGTTATTGCAAACGAGTTTATCAAAGCAATTAACATGAAGTACAAATCGAATTTACCTCAAGTAAATCCAAACAGTTATTCGGGAGTTACCTTTCCTTAATAATTTTTGAAATAGAAAAACCACTTGAACTTTCAAGTGGTTTTTATTTTTTTTAACTTTGCGCATCTAAATAAAAGTAAAAATGGCTGACCAGGCAACGTATCTGTTTTCAACAAGAACAAGTATCGAATTGTCCCAAAAAATCGCAGATTATTATGGCGAAGAATTAGGGAAAATCAATTTTCAAGAATTTAGCGACGGGGAATTCGAGCCCGTTTTAGATCAATCCGTTCGTGGTGGACGAGTTTTCCTTATCGGATCTACCTTCCCTCCAGCGGATAATTTATTAGAACTTCTTTTGATGATTGATGCAGCCAAAAGAGCTTCTGCTAAAAACATTACAGTTGTAATTCCGTATTACGGACTAGCAAGACAAGATCGTAAAGACAAGCCAAGAGCGCCGATTGGAGCGAAGTTGGTTGCAAATCTTTTAACGGCTGCTGGAGCAACTCGTATTATGACAATGGATTTACACGCAGATCAAATCCAAGGTTTCTTCGAAATTCCAGTGGATCATTTGTATGCTTCGACAATCTTTATTGACCATATTAAGTCTTTAAACCTTGACAATCTTACCATTGCTTCCCCAGACATGGGTGGTGCAAAACGTGCTAAAAACTATGCAGGACATTTAGGTGCTGACGTTGTAATCGCTTATAAAGAGCGTAAAAAAGCAAACGTTGTTGAGGAAATGTTCCTAATTGGTGATGTTGAAGGTAAAAATGTAATCCTTATCGATGACATGATTGACACCGCAGGAACACTTTGTAAAGCTGCTGACATCCTAGTTGAGAAAGGAGCGAGATCTGTTCGAGCAATGGCAACTCACGGAGTTCTTTCTGGAAAAGCGTATGAAAACATCAATAATTCAAAACTTGAAGAGGTTATCGTTACCGATACCATTCCTGTAAAAGAAGGTTTGTCTCCAAAAATTAAAGTGCTTTCTTGCGCAGCGTTATTTGCTGATGTAATGAAAAGCGTACACGAGCACAAGTCAATTAGTGATAAATTTATTATTTAAGATCGTTTATCAACATTATAAAAAGGGCTTGCTTCGGCGAGTCCTTTATTTTTTTGACTTTATCACGCTGATTTAGAAATTAAAACACTATCTTTGCGCTCTAAAATTTTTAACAAATTTATTTAAAATGAAATCTATTACAATTCAAGGCACAAAAAGAGAAAACGTGGGCAAAAAGTCTACAAAAGCTTTACGTGATGCTGAGCTAGTACCTTGTGTTGTTTATGGAGGTCAAGAACCAATTAGCTTTTCAACTGAAGAAAAGTCTTTCAAGAGTTTGGTTTACACTCCAGAGGCGCACACTGTAGAGCTTGTTATCGAAGGAAACACTATTCCTGCTGTACTTCAAGACATTCAGTTTCACCCAATCACTGACAAAATTTTACATGTTGACTTCTACCAATTATCAGCTGATAAGCCAGTTATCATGGAAGTTCCTGTAAGAATTACAGGTCGTGCAAAAGGTGTAGTTGCTGGTGGTGTATTGAGACAATCTTACAGAAAGCTAAAAGTAAAAGCAATTCCTGCAAACTTACCAGACGAAATCGTGGTAGATGTTACTCCACTTAAAATTGGTAACAAATTGTATGTTGCAGCTCTTAAGAGCGAAAAATTCGCATTCATGCACCCAGACAATGCTGTAGTTGCAGCTGTTAAGATGTCTAGAAATGCTATGAAAGGTGGAGCAGCAGCAGCTGATGAAGAGGATGAAGAATTAGCAGAAGAGGTTAAAGATCAATCTCCAGATGTTCCTACAACTGAAGAGAAATCTGCAGAATAATTTTCGATAAGAAAATAATAAAAAAACCTCCCAATGGGAGGTTTTTTTATGCTATTGCAATTCTATAGGATTGTTATTGTCTTTTATCTCTTGAAGCATTCGTTGACGGAAATCTCCGCCTCCGCCGTTCCCAGGACCGCCGACTCTCACTCCACGGACGCTACCTCCTGATGATGGTGGTGATATTGCTCCACCACGACTAGCCATCATAAACGATTCTGGGTCATCTTGGAAACGCTTAGCAACTTTATCGTAGTCCTTCTTTTTTACTTTAATGGTTTGTCCAAATTGATTAACCGAAGCTACGGCTGCAATTTTCTTAGACTCTGCCATTTCAAATTTGTAATCTCCTTTTTCATCCTCAACTTTAAGAATCAACCCTGGAAGTCCACCAAACTTGTACGGACCATCCGAAACTGGAATTTCCGACGTAAACCACGCCGTCCATTTTCTACCTCCAAAATCAGCGGTTGCTTTTTGAGCGGTGTATTTATCAATTTTCATTGTTTCAGGCTCGATTTTCCATGTAAAAAGATTGCTTTCGGTATATGAATAGTTATCACGACCAATTCTATTTTCGAAAGTAACCTCGCCGTTCGCTAAATTCTTTCTAATCGTATAGTTAATAGAACTTCTCAAGTCTTGCATCTTCGAAAAATCAGGACGTTGATTGGTTTTTCTCAACTCTGACATTAGAGAATCTCTCTGAATCACTTTTTCTGCAATAAATAAAGATTGTTTCCCGTCAGTATCCAGATATGCCAATTCTTTTTTAATATCATCGGGTTTGTTGCTATTGGGTTTCATACTTACGACATACACAAAGCGATTGGTTTGTCCGAAAGCCAAAGCAGAAAGAAGCAGCGTCATCGAAACAAGAAAATATTTTTTCATTCTTTTAAAAATTGAATTTATACTTGTTTTGATATCAGTTTTTTAAAAAAGTTAAAACGCATTAATAAAATTCAATCGGATTGTTGTCTTTTTTAGCTTCGTCTTCAACCTTTTTCTGAAACTTTTTATTGCTTAAAGTTGTTGCAGGCTCATCTGGATTGGCGCTTACTGGCGGCGGCGGCAAGAAAGAAACAGGGTCGGTTTGTTGTCTTTTTACGAGTTTCGCAAATTCTTCTTTCTTTACTTTTATAATTTTTCCAAACCTTTGAGATTGGTCGTATTCAGACTTTAGTTTTTCAGATTTCACCAATTCAAATCGATAATCTTTTTTAGAATCCTCCATTTTGATTATCAAACCCGGCAAACCAGAAAACTTATAGGGGCCATCCGAAATTGGTATTTGTGTGGTAAACCAAGCCGTCCATTCTCTCCCACCATAACTAGCAGTTGCCTTTTGTACAGCACGCGTTGTTATTTTTGACGTTTCTTTTTCGATTTTCCACTTCACAGGGCTTGTTTCAGAATATGAAAAATAATTTCCGCCAAAAAAATCACGCACTGTAACGGTTTGATCTTTATAGTTTTTTGCTACATAATAAGAAATCTTCACTCTGCCTTTTTCCCAGTCCGTCGACTTCCGAAATGCTTCTTTGTCTATAGCTTTATCATATTCTGCAAATATGGAATCTTGAACAATTGATTTTGATGGGTAGAAAGTGGAACCTTTTGGAGTTGTATCCAAATTCAACAATTCCGTGATTACTTCTTGCCGATTTGTGGAGTCTTTTACAAACTTCAATTCATACATAAAACGCATGTTTTGAGACAAAACAAAAATCGAGAAGAATAACGAGGAAACAAGTAACATTTTCATTTTCATAAATAACGTGTTTTAGATGAGCTAAATGTACACATTTAGCAAACACAAAATTAAAGTCCTAGAAAAAATTGTATTATGTAAATGTTTGTAAATCATATTTTAAAGCCCTCAATGATAATTATAGTTAAAATGAAATACCAAATTTGATTATGAGTCTTTTAAGTGTTAACTTTGCAAACTAAATTAATTCTAAATAAAAATGATAAAAGTTTCAGATCAGGCCAAAGCCAAAGCAGCCCAGTTAATGACTGAGGAAGGCTTCAATCCTGAAACCGATTATATACGAGTAGGCGTAAAGAGTGGAGGTTGCTCCGGTCTTGAGTACGTCTTGAAGTTTGATAACCAAAAAGGGGAAACCGATCAAATTTTTGAAGACAATGGTGTAAAAGTCGTTGTAGAGAAAAAATCCATCCTTTATCTTGCCGGGACAACATTAGAATATTCTGGCGGATTGAATGGTAAAGGTTTCGTTTTTAACAATCCAAATGCCTCAAGAACTTGCGGCTGCGGCGAGAGTTTCAGTTTGTAGATTAGAGATTTTTAGACAAGAGATTGGAGACATTCTTATCTAAAATCTAAAATTCAAAATCTAAAATTTAATTATGAGTAAGTACACAGAAGACGATCTAAGAGAAGATCTTAAGACGAAAGAATACGAAGCCGGTTTTTACACCGACATCGAGTATGACGATTTTCCGACGGGTCTTAATGAAGATATCATCCGAATGATTTCGGAAAAGAAGGAGGAGCCAGAATGGATGACCGATTGGCGTTTGGATGCGTTCCGAATTTGGCAAAAAATGGAAGAGCCAGATTGGGCGAATATCAAATACGAAAAGCCAGATTTCCAGGCGATTCGTTATTACGCGGCTCCAAAAGTGAAACCAGAATTAGCAAGTCTGGACGAAGTTGATCCAGAACTTTTGAAAACGTTTGCAAAATTAGGTATCAACATCGAAGAGCAAAAACGTTTGGCTGGTGTTGCGGTGGATATCGTAATGGACTCAGTTTCCGTGAAAACGACGTTCCAAGATACTTTAGCGGAAAAAGGAATTATTTTCTGTTCGATTTCGGAGGCTATTAAAAATCATCCAGATTTAGTTAAAAAACATTTGGGAACGGTTGTTCCGAGAGGTGATAACTTTTATTCAGCATTGAATTCGGCAGTGTTTTCTGACGGTTCATTCTGCTACATTCCAAAAGGTGTGAAATGTCCGATGGAACTTTCTACCTATTTCCGTATCAACCAAGCTGGAACAGGACAGTTCGAGAGAACGCTTGTTATTGCTGATGCAGGAAGCTACGTTTCGTATTTGGAAGGTTGTACTGCACCATCTCGTGACGAAAACCAATTGCACGCCGCGGTTGTCGAGTTAATCGCAATGGACGATGCAGAAATTAAATATTCAACCGTACAAAACTGGTATCCAGGAGACGAAAGCGGAAAAGGAGGTGTTTTCAACTTTGTGACAAAAAGAGGAATTTGTGAGAAAAACGCAAAAATCTCTTGGACGCAAGTAGAAACAGGTTCTGCCGTAACGTGGAAATATCCATCTTGTATTTTGAAGGGAGACAATTCAATCGGAGAATTTTATTCGATTGCCGTGACCAACATGCATCAATACGCAGATACAGGAACGAAAATGATTCATATTGGTAAGAATACGCGTTCAACGATTATTTCTAAAGGTATTTCTGCAGGAAAATCGAACAACTCCTACCGTGGATTGGTAAAAGTAATGCCATCTGCAAAAGGGGCGAGAAATTTCTCTCAATGTGATTCTTTATTGATGGGGAACGAATGTGGAGCACACACGTTTCCGTACATCGAGATCAAAGATCCAAGCGCACAATTGGAGCACGAAGCAACAACATCGAAAATTGGTGAAGACCAAATTTTCTACTGTAACCAAAGAGGAATCGACACCGAAAGAGCAATTGCATTAATCGTAAACGGTTTCAGCAAAGAAGTTCTCAACAAGCTCCCAATGGAATTCGCCATTGAAGCCCAAAAGCTTCTTGAGATTTCACTTGAGGGATCAGTTGGATAAAAAAATAGTAAGCAGTTGTCATTCTGAATGCAACAAAGTGGAATGAAGAATCTAGACTCCTAGTTCCTCGGAATGACAAATTTAGAATATACAAAGAGTGCGATTTATCGTATTTAAAATAAAAATTAAAAGCTAACAATGTTAGAAATTAAAAACTTACACGCCAGAATTGAAGATGGCGCAGAAATTTTAAAAGGAATCAATTTAGAGATAAAACCGGGTGAAGTTCACGCGATTATGGGACCAAACGGTGCTGGAAAATCTACGCTTTCATCGGTGATTGCCGGTAAAGAAGAGTACGAAGTAACGGATGGTGAAATCCTTTTCGAAGGTGATAATATCATCGAAGATGCTCCAGAAGAAAGAGCACACAAAGGGATTTTCTTGTCTTTCCAGTATCCAGTGGAAATTCCGGGAGTTTCGGTAACGAACTTCATTAAAGCGGCAATGAACGAAAACCGCAAAGCAAACGGTCTTGAAGATATGCCTGCAAAAGAAATGTTGGGATTGATTCGTGAAAAATCTGAGCTTTTGGAAATTAAGAAAGATTTCCTTTCTCGTTCGTTAAACGAAGGGTTTTCGGGTGGTGAAAAGAAGAGAAACGAGATTTTCCAAATGATGATGCTGAATCCGAAATTAGCAATCTTGGACGAAACCGATTCTGGTTTGGATATCGACGCGTTAAGAATTGTTTCGGATGGTGTGAACAAATTCAGAAATGAAGGAAATGCGGTGCTTTTAATTACGCACTACCAAAGACTTTTGAATCATATTCAACCTGATTTTGTTCACGTTTTAGCGGATGGAAAAATCATCAAAACAGGAGACAAATCTCTTGCATTAGAATTAGAAGAAAAAGGCTACGATTGGCTGCTTAAATAGTTTAAAGTTTGAAGTTCAACGTTTCTTGAGAAACCACAACCGTAAACCTTAAACCCTAAACTCAAAACAAAAAAATGGCTCTATTAGACCAAATTTTAGAAAATCATACTTCTTTTTTAGAAAGCTTGAAGCATCGTTTTCTCGATGACAAAAGAAAGGCGGCTTTGCAAAAGTTTGCTGAATTGGGCTTCCCAACGAAGAAAGACGAAGAATATAAATACACCAACCTTGCAGAAATTGTAAAAAAAGACTACAATTTTTTCCCAACCAACGAGCATCACATTACGAAAGAGCAAATCGATGAATTGCATTTAGGCGAGGAAAACTTCGATTACATCGTGTTTGTAAACGGAGAATTGCACAAAGAATTGTCGAAAATTTCGATTGCAAATATCGAGATGTTGTCTTTCAATCATGCGTTGAATGACGAAAAACACAAAGCGGTTTTCGATAAGTATTTCAATACAATAGCATTGGAAAACAACACGTTTGTGGATTTGAATGATGGGTATTGCAAATTCGGATTTTTCCTTCATGTTCCAAAAAACACCGTGATTGAAAAGCCAATTCATGTATTCTACCTTTCTCAAAATCAACAAGAAAACACGTTTTACAACACGCGTAACTTGTTAATTGTTGAAGAAAATTCGAAAGTAGAAGTTATTGAAAGTCATCATAATTTTGATGAAAGTTTTACGTTCACCAATTCGGTGACGGAAATTTTCGTTTATCCAAATGCAAAAGCAGATTGGCATAAACTTCAAAACGATAGCGACACGTCATATTTAATTGATAATACATATGCTAAGCAAGAAAAAGACAGTTTAGCAACGGTAAATACCTTCTCTTTTGGAGGAAAACTGGTAAGAAATAACTTAGATTTTATTCAAAACGGAAGCAATATCAATTCGTTTATGAACGGAATTACGGTGATTGACAAAGATCAATTGGTGGACCATCACACGGCGGTTCATCACAATCAACCGAATTGCGAATCCTACCAAAACTACAAAGGAATTTTCGGAGGGAAATCTCATGGAGTTTTCAACGGGAAAGTTTTTGTAGATAAAATTGCTCAAAAAACCAATGCATATCAACAAAACAACAATATTTTGCTTTCTGAAGGTTCGTCAATCGACACCAAACCTCAGTTGGAAATTTTTGCAGATGACGTGAAATGTTCGCATGGTTGTACCGTTGGACAATTGGACAAAGATGCAATGTTTTATCTTCGAGCACGTGGAATCTCGAAGAATGAAGCGCAAGCTCTGTTGCTTTACGCTTTCGCAAATGATGCTATGCAAAATATTGACATTGAGCCACTAAAACTAAAAATATCGAAACTCTTAGCCGAGAAATTAGGCGTAGATTTGATTATTGAAGAATAAAGAAGTAGGGCGTTAATCGCCCTATTTTTGTTTAAATGCAAAATTTTAAAAAGTTAATTCCGAAACTCCTATTATTCCTGTTCATCGCTGCGCAGGTTTATTTTATTGTAGCCATCATCAAAGAAAAAACCTTGAAACCGTGGTTTCTCATTGCTTTTTCATTGATTGTTTTGGGAATGGCTTTGTCCTATCGAAAAAAACACCGTTTGCACATCGAATTGAAACACGAAGTGCATTACGATTTGTTCGTTTGGTTTTTGATAGGAAGTTTTGCAACCTATTTTTTGCAGTCTACCGTTGGTTTAAATACCGTTTTTGCCGCAGGATTGGTAGGTTTTACGGGAAGTTTTACCCGACATATTAAGTATCAAATGAATTCGGCGGCGCATTGGCCGATTGCCATTTATTGTGGGGCTTTTGTGGGCATGACGCAACTTCCATATGGTTATGTTTTTATATTTCTTTCAACGATTTTAACAGCGGTATTTTACACGTTTTCGCATCATTATTTCCACGGAATTGGCGGAAAATTGGGAACTTTAGCATTTATGGGCGTTTTGTACGCATATGTCATCTATAAATTCTTTTTGCCATGGTAGAAACGTTAATCATCAATATCGTTTTAGCCATTTCTGGAGCTTGGTTGACTTATCATTTAAATAAAAATTTAAAATTAGGTCCAGTTCGAGCATCAGGATTAATTGCCATGTTGGTAGGCGGATTTTATCAATTCAACACGTGGTTTTGGCATTTTGATTTACCGAAAGATATTCCGTTTATCGTGATTGGATCTACATTCATTGGGATGATTTCGTCAAGGAAACATTTTAAAAATTTTAATTTATTTATCGCTCCGATTATTTTTACGCTGATTTATCACAACATTTCCAAAGAATTTAAAGGTTTTGGTGGTGCGTTGGGTACGGCGGCTTGTATTTCGTTGGTTGTCACCATTTATTTAAGATCACTTCGACCAATTAAGAAAATGATTCGACCGTTTAGAAAGGTAAAAGTGGGTGTGATGCGTAGGAAATCATAAAAAGTATTTATTTCAGGAAGTTTTATTTACTTTTGAAAAAAAATAACATGATTCCCGAAAGCATTCTTAACCATATTGAAACCTACAAAGAAAACAACCAAATTACGGACGCTGCCGATTTTTTACTTCGTTCGTATTCTTTGGAAAGTGATCAATTAAAAGGTTTTGAATTTCGAGAAGACGAGCAACCAAACTACATTGTTCTTACGACAGAGGGAAATTTTAATGAGCCTCAAATCATCCGAATTCCTAGAAATTTATTCAATTTTAAATTGGAAATCGTTGTTAATCTGATGGCTCACGAAATGCTTCACGTGAAACAAAAAACAGAACAGCCGAATGTTCTAGATAAAAATGAACGGGAGTGGCAAGCCTATTACGAAAATCTGTTTCACAAAGTATTTCCTCAAGTTCCTGTAGCTCCGTTATTTAATCAAAAACAATTTGCAGAAAAAGCGCTCGAATATTATAAACGAATGGGTGAAGGAAGTGAACTTCAAGCGAAATATGCAGCTCAAAAAGAGGAAGTTCTTAGTCGTTATGACGAAATTTTAGTAGCTCGTGGCGAGAAAAAACAGGAAGAAAAAGCAAATGAAGCAGAAATAACGCCTATTAAACCGGAAATCTCCTGGTCAGATTTTGAGAAATTGGATATTCGAGTGGGAACGATAGTCTCTGCAACGGATTTTGAGAAAGCCAAAATACCCGCTTTCCAATTGGAAGTTGATTTCGGTGCACTTGGAATAAAAAAATCATCAGCACAAATCACAAAACTTTATCAAAAAGAAGATTTAGTCGGCAAACAAGTACTTGCCGTTGTGAATTTCCCTAAAAAGCAAATCGCCAATTTCTTTAGCGAATGTCTGGTTCTCGGATTATATGGTGAAAATAAAGAAGAGGTGACTCTCATCACCCCTTCTATTCCTACAAAAAACGGAATGCAATTGGGATAAAAAAATAAAAACACAAAATTTCGAAAAATGATTAATACAATTCCTATCGAACGAGTCTTATTCCTTGATATTGAAACGGTTCCACAATACGAAGGTTGGGAAGATTTATCTGAAGATGAGCAAAATCTTTGGGATAAAAAAACAAAACGCCAACGAGGTGATGATGTGGATGCGTCTGATTTTTATCAAGATCGTGGCGGAATCATGGCCGAATTTGGGAAAATCATTTGCATTTCTATCGGCATGATGGAAAAAAATGAAAAGCTAAAAATTAAGAGTTTCTATAATGATGATGAAAAGCAATTGCTACTTGAATTTGGTGAGTTGTTTAATAGTCCACGTATGCGAGATGTCATTCTTTGTGCTCACAACGGAAAAGAATTTGATTTTCCATGGATAGCTCGTCGTTATTTAATTAGTGGAATGCAACCTCCTTCTCCGTTTCAACTTTATGGAAAAAAGCCGTGGGAAATCATGCATATCGACACGATGGAACTATGGAAATTTGGGGACTATAAAAGCTTCGTTTCTTTAGAGTTACTCGCGCATGTTTTCGGAATTCCAACACCAAAAGACGACATCGATGGTTCGATGGTTTCGTCTATGTATTATATAGAAAAAGATTTATTTAGAATAGTTCAATATTGTGAAAAAGATGTCTTAACTTTGGCCAATATTTTCCGGCGTATGCGACAGGAAGATTTACTCACTCGATTTTAACTTGTTTTTGCAGAAAATTTCTAACGAAAAAAGCCTGCAACAGAAAGAAAAAATGAAATATACAGACGATCAGATAGCAGATATTGGCGATAATATTATTAAGGTTCTCAAAACCGTTTACGACCCTGAGATTCCTGTTGATATTTATGAATTAGGACTTATTTACGATGTACAAATCTCGGACGATGGCGATGTTAAAGTAATAATGACACTTACAACACCCAATTGTCCTGTTGCAGAGTCGCTTCCTGCCGAAGTTAAAGAAAAAGTAGGCATGGTAAAAGATGTGAATTCTGTTGATTTAGAACTTACTTTTGAGCCCTCTTGGACCAAAGATATGATGAGCGAAGAAGCTCGTTTTGAACTCGGAATGTTATAAATAATTGAAATAGAAATCCGTTCGGCGGGAGCTTTGCTCCCGCCGAACTATTTTTTAAACCTCTTTTGCAATAGGTCGATCCGTCCTACTCCACTCGCTCCAAGAACCGACATACAAATCGGGAACTTCAAAACCTGCAGCTGTTAAAGCCAAAATCGTATGACAAGCGGTAACTCCTGATCCGCAATGGATAATTAGTTTATTGCTTTTATCTTTTAGTAATTCGTAATATTTTGATTTCAATTCTTCCGCTGAAAGAAAACGACCATCACTTTGCAAATTCTTCGAAAACGGAATATTAATCGCACCTAGAATATGACCAGCTACCAAGTCGATTGGCTCACTTTCGCCACGATAACGATACGCATCGCGAACATCAATAACGGTTGCCGAATTTTCTCTTATACTATTTTCAACATCAGAAATTGATGCTAACGGAAGATTCCATTCTTTTCGGTTGGATAGTTTTCCTCTTTCGACTTCCAATTTTCCCGATTCCATAGCAATTCCATTGGCTTCAGCCGCTTGGAATCCGCCATCTAGAATGGATACCTCATCAAAACCAAACGCTTTCAACATCCACCAAAGTCGTGCTCCCGCATTCGCTCCCGATTTGTCATCATAAACCACAAAAATGTTTTTATCGCTCACTCCCGAGTTCTCTAAAGTTTGTTGAAACCTCACTAAAGACGGCAAAGGATGCCTTCCACCAATCGATGCATCAGCTGCGACATCCGCTAAATCTCGGTCCAAATCCAAAAATCGAGCACCTTGAATATGTTGCTTAACAAAACGCTCTTCAGCATCAGCGCCAACTCGTGCATCAAATACAACCAAATTAGGGTTGCTTTGCAAAACTTTAAAATCGTCTATCGAAATTATGGGGCTTTTCATACGTATAATTTAAAACTGAAAAATATCTTTTGCTTTATTATAAGCGCTTTCAAAATTCAGTAGATTGAGTTTGTTTTCTATTTTTTCTGCCGCCATAAACGTAATCACCTTTTCAGTAGGCATATTTCCAACCAAATCATCCTTCGCCATTGGGCATCCGCCAATTCCTTTAATAGCGCTATCAAATCTTCGGCAACCTTCTTCATAAGCCGCTTTCAGCTTTGGAAAAGAATCTTCGTATCGATTATGAAAATGCGCTCCAAAGTTAATATCAGAATACTTTTTCGGAATTTTATTGAACAAAAGATGAATACTCTTCGTCGTCGCAACTCCCGTAGTATCAGAAAGTAAGATGTTTTTAATTCCAATTTCTTGAAAACGTTGTGCCCACGTATTTACTTCTTCCCATTTCCACATTTCCCCATACGGATTTCCAAAAGCCATGGAAAAATAGACATTCAAAGTTTTACCAGAGTCCGCACACATCTTCGAAATTTCTTTAATTTGAGTAAACGCTTCTTCCTGATTTTTATTGGTGTTTCGATACTGAAACGTCTCGGAAATAGAGAATGGAAAGCCTAAAATATCTACTTTATCATGAGAAATAGCTTTTTCTGCGCCGCTAATATTTGCAACAATCACAGAAAGTTGGGTCGCAGAATTGCTTTTATCAACATGATCCAAAACCTCCGCAGTATCTGCCATTTGAGGAATCGCTTTGGGTGAAACAAAACTTCCACAGTCCAAAACATCAAAATTAACCGCCATCAACGCATTGAGATAGTCTATTTTCTTTTGGGTTGGGATAAGCTCGTGCCAGCCTTGCATCGCATCACGAGGACATTCGGTAAGAAACATCTTAATTTTTTCTTTAAAGATAATCATTTCCCAAAAAACCCGATGAAAAGGAACAAAAATTCCAAAAGAGGATTGCATTATCCCATTTTTATACCTCTTAAATTGACTATAAAACGTAACTTTGTTACACTATTTAACAATCAATTTATTTTTAAAATACAGATTATGGTGACTATTGATTTCAACCATGAGTGGAAAACCAAACTGCTTAATCGTTTCATTTCTTACGTAAAAATCTACTCTACGAGTGATCCCGAAAGCGAAACAACGCCATCAACACCTCAACAATGGGATATTGCCAACTATATTTTTGAAGAGCTAAAAGCTTTAGGTTTAGAAAACGTTTCTATGGATGACAAAGGCTACATCTATGCGTATGTTCCGTCAAACTTAGAAAACGATACTGATCCTGTTATTGGGTTTATCGCCCACTACGACTCGTCTCCAGACTTTAACGGTAAAAACGTAAATCCACAAATTTGGCCAAATTATGATGGTGGCGATTTACTTTTGAATAAAGAAACAGGTTTTACGCTTTCGCCTTCTCGTTTCGAAAGTTTAAAAGAATATGTTGGTAAAACATTGATTACAACAGACGGAACGTCGCTTTTAAGTGCAGATGACAAAGCTGGAATTGCGGAAATTGTGACCGCTGCCGAATACTTACTTGCACATCCCGAAATAAAACACGGACGAATCGCAATTGGATTCACACCAGATGAAGAAATTGGCCGCGGAGCGCACCATTTTGATGTGAAAAAATTCGGTGCAGAATGGGCATATACGATGGATGGTGGAAAAGTTGGTGAGTTAGAATATGAGAACTTTAATGCGGCGGGAGCAGTCGTTAAAATTCACGGTTTGAGCGTTCACCCAGGGTATGCTTATGGTAAAATGGTAAATGCGGCTTTGCTTGCTGCTGAATTTGCCCAAATGCTTCCTGCGAATGAAACGCCTGCTACAACGAGAGGTTTCGAAGGTTTCTTCCATTTAATGGATATTAACGCAGATATTTCCGAAGCAAAACTTCAGTACATTATTCGTGATCACGATGATGTGAAATTTGAAGGTAGAAAAAATCAAATGCTAAATGCGGTTGCCGAATTCAATAAAAAACACGGTGAAAACACTGCGGAAGTCGAAATCAAAGAACAATACCGCAACATGAAGCAACAGTTTGAAGGCAAAATGCATATTGTAGATATTGCTGCTCAAGCGATGCGCGATGCGAACATTGAACCGGACATTAAAGCTATTCGTGGTGGAACGGACGGCGCACAACTTTCATATATGGGTTTACCTTGTCCAAACATTTTTGCCGGCGGAATCAACTTCCATGGACCGTACGAATATGTTGCTTTAGAAAGCATGGAAAAAGCTGTAGAAGTGATTTTGAATATTGCGAATGCTGCAAAATAATTTAATGACGAAGTTGGTCGTAGTAATCACAATTTTCAGTTTCTGTTTCTCGTTTTCTCAAGAAGCAGAATTTGCTGCGATTGACAATGAAATTAAGGAGCGACTGCAAAAAATCAATAGAACATACAGAAAAAATCCCAATTTAAGGGCTAAAGCAAAATTTGACCTCAATCAGTACAAACGAAATTACTATCAAGATATAATAAACGGAATTCGATTAAAAGAAAAACCTATATATCCAGAAAAAAATATTGGAGAGCCCACAAAAAACGCTCACTACGAAGGTGGCATCCAAAAATATTCTAGTTTGTTTTTGAGCGTTTTTGTAGCTTGGAACTTCGAAGATTCAAATAAAAAGTATCAAGCGTATGTGTCTTTTATAATTGATAAAGATGGGATTGCAAAAAACGCTCAAGCAACGGGTGATGATCCCGACTTTAATCAAGAGTGCTTGGTTGCCTTTTATAAAATTGTAAATGTGGGAAAATGGAGTCCGGCAGAATATAATGGTAAACCAATTCCTTCAAAATATAGGTTTCCTGTGATCTTGTCTTTTGCAGATAGAACAAAAACTTTAACGGATTAATTATCATAAATTTAAAATAAAATTCAACATCAATTGATGTTGAATTTTTAATTTTGTGAAAATCAACCTATGGAAAGACGCGATATAGAAATCACGGTTATTTCGGATGTGCATTTGGGAACCTACGGTTGTCACGCATCAGAACTGATTGCTTTTTTGAAATCCATCAACCCAAAAATTCTCATTTTAAATGGCGATATTATCGATGGTTGGGCGTTTTCTAAGAAATATTTTCCAGATTCACACATGGCCGTTCTTAGTGAGTTTTTTAAACTCATGAAAAACGGAACCAAAATCATCTACATCACGGGAAATCACGACGAATTCCTGCGGAAATATACGGATGTTGAAATGGGAAATCTTTTCCTGACGGACAAATATCTACTTCAAATCGATGGAAAAAAACATTGGATTTTTCACGGTGATATTTTCGATCACACAACCAAAGGTGGTGCAAAATTTATTGCAAAGATTGGAGGAATCGGTTATGATTGGTTGATTTTACTTAACAGAGGAATCAATTGGCTACTTACATTGATGGGAAGAAACAAAGTTTCGCTTTCCAAAAAAATTAAAAACTCGGTTAAAAAGGCTGTGAAATTTATTGCTGATTTTGAAGAAAAAGCAATTACTCTTGCCATCGATAATCACTATGACTATGTTATTTGCGGGCATATTCATCAACCATCAGACAGAATCGTAACCAACGAAAAAGGCTCGGTTCATTATTTGAATTCTGGTGATTGGATTGAAAATCTTTCGTGGCTAGAATATTCGGATGGAACTTGGTCTCTCAACTATTATGATGAAACCAAATATCCAAAAAGCGAAATCGAAGCAAACGACATTTCAGTTAATATGGAGGAACTCATCCACCCGAAAGCGTTTGCTAGTTTCATTGGAGGAAAGACTTAGTCGGCTTCCCTATTCAAAAATGCATCCCAACCTTGCGATGTAATTTTTGAAAGTTCGTTACTTCCTCGTAACACCATAAAATTTCCTTGATCTGCTTCTACCGCGTGCCCAATGACGGTGAAATCCGGATGATTTTTTATTTTATCATAATCCTCAGATGCAATCGTGAACAACAATTCGTAATCTTCCCCACCAGACAATGCCGCCATCGTTGGATTTAGATTAAACTCATCTGCTGTAAGTATCGTTAATTCATCCATTGGGATTTTCTCCTCATACACTCGGAATCCCACTTTGCTCTGATCTGAAAGATGCAAAACTTCCGACGCCAAACCATCAGAAACATCAATCATAGAAGTTGGAGTAATACCCAATTCTTCTAATGTATTTTGAACATCCGTTCTTGCTTCAGGCTTCAATTGTTTTTCTAGAATATAATCATATCCTTCCATTTCGGGCTGCATGTTTGGATTAGCTAAGAAAACCGCATGTTCACGTTCTAGAATTTGCAACCCCATATAAGCACCACCTAAATCTCCCGTCACAACTAGAAGATCTCCAGGTTTCGCCGTACTTCTTTTAACGATTTTTTCTTCATTTTGAATTCCAATTGCCGTAATGCTCATCACCAGACCTGCATTAGAGCTTGTCGTATCACCTCCAACTAAATCAACATGATAACGTTGGCAAGCCAAAGCGATTCCCGCATAAATTTCTTCTAAAGCTTCCACAGGAAAACGATTGGAAACCGCTAACGAAACCAAAATCTGAGTTGGCGTTGCATTCATTGCTGCAACATCAGAAAGATTCACTACAACAGATTTGTAACCTAAATGTTTTAAAGGAACGTAGCCCAAATTAAAATGAACTCCTTCTGCTAAAACATCAGTTGTTATCACAACCTTTTTTCCCTTTGGGTCAATGATTGCAGCATCATCTCCAATACCTAATTCGGAAGAATCAGCACTTAAACTAAAGCTTTCGGTTAAGCACTTAATTAAGCCAATTTCTCCAAGTTTAGAGATGGGCGTCAATTCTGGTCCTTTTTCTTCAAACATATCAATCTATTTTGGGTAAATGCTTTTATTTAAACAAGTCTGGGTTAATATCTGTCGGTCTAAAAGGCAACGCTTTAATATCTTCACGAGTCAAAACCTTCGTGTTTTCCGTTTTATACGGAAGTAAACTTTCTAAAATATCGTCAGGTGGAGTTGTCATTTTACGAAGCATCATATCGATCCAAACTCCAGTGGCTTCAGCGGTCGCGCAATGCGTCCCATCTGGCAAATAAAATTTATGTACAAATCGATAAATACTAGCATCTTCTGCCATTCCATCAATTTCTAAACTTACATACACTTCTTGATCTGCATAGATTTCTCTAAAAAAAGAGTAGCGCTCATGCATAATTACTGGGCCAATTCCCCAACGATTAAGTTCCTTAACGCCCATTTTATGTTTGGTCATAAATCCCATTCGCGCTTGTGCACAATACTGCACGTACGAAGAATTTGCTAAATGTCTGTTTGCGTCGATGTCGCCCCAACGCACTTCAAAATGATGAAAATATATTGCCATGAATTTTATTTTAATTCGAAGTTGCAAAATTACGGAATATTGATGGGGTAGAAAAGTTGTACCTTTAAACCCTCAAAATTAATTGGATTTCTATGAGCAAAAAAAGGGTAACGATTATTGGTGGTGGTGCAGCCGGATTTTTCTGTGCAGCAAACCTAAACCCAAACCAATACGACGTTTGTATTCTAGAACAGAACTCGGATGTTTTACAAAAAGTGAAAATTTCGGGTGGCGGAAGATGCAATGTTACCCATGCTTGTTTTGATCCCAGAGAGCTTGTTCAGTTTTATCCACGAGGCAATAAGGAACTTTTAAGTGTCTTTACTAAATTTCAACCTGGTGATACGATGGCTTGGTTTTCGGATCGTGGAGTCGAATTAAAAATTGAAAATGACAATCGTGTTTTTCCAATTACAGATTCATCACAGACTATTATTAACACATTAGTTAAAGGTGCGACAGACAACAAGGTTACCATTAAAACTAAAACTTCCGTTAAAGACATTTTGCCGTCTGAAAATGGGTATGAAATCCAAACCAATCAAGGTGTTGTTGAAACAGATATTTTAATTTACACCACAGGAAGTTCACCGAAATCGTTGCAGCTCATTGAAAAACTAGGTCACAAAATTGTAAGCCCTGTTCCGTCATTATTTACATTTAACATTAAAGATGAATTGTTGAAAGACTTACCTGGAACTAGCTTCGTGAATGCGACCGTTTCTATTCCT
Organism: Bacteroidota bacterium; assembly: GCA_023423715.1. Classification (GTDB taxonomy): domain Bacteria; phylum Bacteroidota; class Bacteroidia; order Flavobacteriales; family Weeksellaceae; genus JAFAFC01. The sequence goes on along the minus strand of JAFAFC010000007.1, from coordinate 328,255 downwards.
GAATTAAAATCCGAAGAAAGTGGACCGCTTTTAATTACGCATTGGGGTTTATCTGGACCTGCAATTCTGAAGATTTCTGCTTGGGAAGCTCGAACTTTAGCCGACAAAAAATACAATTTCTCCATTCTTGCTAATTTTATTGATTTAGATAAGGAAGATGCTAAATCGAAAATCACTGATTTCAAAGAGCAAAACCCAAAGAAAACACTTGGACAAAGCAAAATATTCGATATTACAAACCGCTTTTGGAACCGAATTTTAGAAGTTTCTAAAATCAATCCCGAAATGCAAATTTCACAATTAAGCTCCAAAAGTCTAGCGTTATTAGTAGAAAACCTAAGTGAAAAGAAACTTTACGTCAGTGGAAAATCAACATTCAAAGATGAATTTGTCACAGCTGGTGGCGTTGATTTAAAGGAAATTGATTTCAAAACCATGCGTTCTAAAATCCTTCCCAATGTGTATATCGCTGGAGAAGTTTTGAATATTGATGCGGTTACTGGAGGTTTTAATTTTCAAGCATGTTGGAGCGAAGCGTACCTAATCGCCCAAGACCTAAATTAACAATTGTTATTATTTTCATCTGTCGCTTCGGTTTTTAAATTCTTTTTGTACTTTTAAAAAAAAAGTACAATGAAGAAATTTTTTATCTCTGCCCTACTATTGGTAGGATTAACACAGGTTCAGGCTCAATTTAAACTGGACAAAGCTATCGGAAGCGCTTCGAAAGGATTGAAAGCTTTAAGTTTTTCTAACGAAGATGCCAAAACGTTATCGAAAGAAGCGGTGGACTATATGGACAAAAATAACAAAGTTGCTCCAGCAAAAAGTCCATACACAGTGCGTCTTAACAAGCTTTTCGCAAAGCATAAAAATCAAGATGGTCTTAATTTAAATTACAAAGTTTATTTGGTTTCAGACATCAATGCATTTGCTTGCGCTGATGGAAGCGTACGTGTTTTCTCATCGCTAATGGATATTATGACGGATGACGAATTACTTGCCATCATCGGACACGAAATTGGACACGTAAAAAATGAAGACACGAAAGATGCAATGAAATCTGCGTATATGAAAGCAGCGGCTTTGGATGCGGCTTCTTCTGCTTCAAACACAGTTAGCAAACTAAATAGCAGTCAAATTGGTGAGTTTGCGAATGCGTTTTTAGACTCATCGCACTCAAGAAAACAAGAATCGGAAGCAGATACGTATTCGTATGATTTTATGAAGCAAAATGGCTACAATGTAGTGGGCGCTTATACGGCTTTTAAGAAATTAGCCTTGCTTTCAAAAGAAAAACCAACGACCTTCCAAAAGATGATGAGCTCGCACCCAGATAGCGAAAAACGTGCAGAAGCTGTGAAGAAAAGAGCAACAAAAGATGGACTTTGGAAAGACCCAGGAACTGTTGAACTCCCTAAGGCCAAATTAACTAAATAACTAGGAGAGAGTGATTTTCACTCTCTATTTTTTTATATTTGATTAATGCTTAAAAAAAATCACTTTAATCAAATTTGGAGGACGCTTCTTTTCGGAGTTTTCGGCTATTTCTTTTGGTTGATGTTGAAACTTACGCTGAATTATATTCCTGCACAATCCGATGTTCAATTTCTGTCTATAAAACAAACAGAAGTCACGAAGCATCGAGAATATCTTCCCCTTTTTTATATCCACGTTTATACCAGTATTTTTGTTTTGCTAAGTGGTTTTTTAGCTATTATACGCAAGGATTTTGGAATTCGAAATCTCCATAAAAATTCGGGAAAAATATATGTGTTGGGAATTCTCGCTTTTGCCGCTCCAACCGGAATTTATATAGGATGGCATGCAAACGGAGGTTGGTCTTCTCAGTTATCCTTTATCATTCTAGGGGTTTTGTGGATTTTCACAACTTGGAAAGCGTATTCTTCAATCCGAAAAAGAAACTTTAAAGAACACAAACAATGGATGTGGCGCAGTTTTGCATTAACAGTTTCCGCTATTACACTTCGCTTTTGGAAGGTTGTTATCGTCTATTTATTTCACCCAAACCCGATGGATGTTTATCAAATAATCGCTTGGCTTGGCTGGATTCCTAATCTTTTACTTATTGAATTTCTAATTAAAAAAAATATCATCTAATGAATACAAAATTTATTATTCCGCTGGCGTCCCTTTTATTTATCGGGGTTAGCTGTAAGAAAGAATCCACTTCGGTTTCTTCCAATCAAGATTCCGCAAAACTAAAAGCCGCTCAAGATTCTATTAAAAACATCGGCATTCATCCAGAATTGTATGGAATTTACTCCGGTAGTTTTTATGGTGATTATAAATATTTAGATAAAGAAACGAATGAATATTACACCTATTCTGACGATAAGAAAATTTCTTTAAAAATCAACCGAATCACAAAAGATAGCGTTTACGGACACAGCATTGTGAATGGAAACCAACGCCCGTTTCAAGGAATTTTTAATAATGACACCAAAAGCTTTGTATTGGACGAACCTGGTAATGATAAAACGGATGGACGTTTTCAAGTGAATTTAGTGGGAGATAGTTTAACCGGAAAATGGGCTGCATACAATGACAAGGACGTTAAAGCTCCGTCAAAAAAAGTAAAACTTATTAAAAAAGTCTTTGCCTACAATCCAAATTTTATGCTTTCAAAAGACACGGAACTGATTGATTGGGACAATCCTAAAATGTTCACTGAAAAATATACCGATGCAGACACCGGAAAGGAAGAAAAATATGAAGAAGAAAAATATAGAATTGGTTCTGATGTGGTGTTTAAGCTCAATGCTTCCAAACAAAAACTGACGGAAGCGCAGCTTAAAAATCTGAAGAAATTGGATTTGGAAATCATTAAAAATTCGGTTTTCGCGAGACACGGATATTCATTCAAAAAAGAAACCTATCGCCGATTCTTTGAGCAAACCGACTGGTACGTTCCTGTGTATGCCAACGTTGACAATGATCTTAGCGCTATGGAAAAAGAAAACGTAACGCTGCTCAATCGTTTTATAAAATATGCGGAAGACAATTATGATTATTTTGGAAGATAACCACGTATAAGATTTTAGTATATTTGAAAAAAAATTAATGAAACCAAAACTCTTATTTATACTTCCGATCCTGCTTCTTTTGGCTTCTTGCCAAACGCGAGTAGCGACCACTGCGAGTCCGCTGCGAGATAATACGTTGGAATTGTATCAGAAATACACTATTCAAACTCAAGATGCCAAAATTCAGAAAATAACTGTTTTGCGCCAGGATGCACAGAAAATTTATGGCAAAAATAAATCTGGAGAAGAAGTTGTCATCGACAAATCGGATGTTCGCGAAGTGAAAAAATTCAATTTATTAAACTCTCTTTTAGTAGGAGCGGGAGCGATTGTAGCATTTATTTTAATTCCTGTTTAAAGCAGAAATTAGCATTTATAAAAAATCATGGATTGGACGAACGTTCAGTCCATTTTTTGTGAAAAATCCATAGAAAAACACAACCTAGAAAATAACTGAAAATATCCCACCACGAAAAAGAACTTCCAACAACGATATGCGCGGCACTTCCCGGTTCTAGCTTCATCATTTCTGCAATTCCGATATATTGCAAAACCTCAACTAAAATGGAAAAAAGAAAAATTCCGAATATTAAAAGCGGTTGATTTTTGAATTTGAAAAAGGAAATCAGGAAAAAATAAATCAAAACCACGACAATAACATCGCCACCAAAAGCTCGTAAAATAAAGTAGTTTTTGAAAACGGTCGCAATCAAAATCTCCACTAAAAACAGAGCGATAGCAACCAAAAAGTATCGAAGGCTAAATCTAAAAATCATCTTATTTACCTATCATTTTTTTAATCGCGTTGAGTTTCATTAGTGCTTCAATAGGCGTTAATGTATCAATGTCAATCTTGGTTAATTCCTCACGAATATTCTCCAAAACAGGATCGTCCAATTGAAAAAACGAAAGTTGCAGATTCTCTTCCGTTACACGTTTCACCTTGTCTTTTCCACCATCTTGAGTTCGCGTTGCTTCTAATGTTTTCAAGATTTCGTTCGCACGATTTACCACTTTAGAAGGCATTCCCGCCAATTTCGCTACGTGAATACCGAAACTGTGCTCGCTTCCACCCGGAATTAATTTTCGCAAAAAGATAATATTTCCTTTATTTTCTTGAATGGAAACGTGGAAATTTTTAATACGCTCAAACGTAACTGTCATTTCATTCAGCTCGTGATAATGCGTTGCGAAAAGCGTTTTTGCTTGCGTTGGATGCTGATGTAAATATTCCGCAATCGCCCACGCAATTGAAACACCGTCGTACGTTGATGTTCCGCGACCAATTTCGTCAAGAAGAATTAAACTTCGCTCCGATATATTATTCAAAATATTCGCAGCCTCGTTCATTTCCACCATAAAAGTAGATTCACCCGCCGAAATATTATCGGTCGCGCCAACTCGAGTGAAAATTTTATCTAAAACACCAATTTCCGCATGTTTTGCAGGAACAAAACTTCCGATTTGAGCCAACAAACAAATAATTGCGGTCTGTCTCAAAATAGCCGACTTACCCGCCATGTTGGGTCCAGTCACCATGATAATTTGTTGCGAGTCTTTATCCAAATAAATATCATTCGGAATATATTTTTCTCCCAAAGGAAGTGCATTTTCAATGATTGGATGCCGTGCTTCTTTTAAATCAATAGCAAAGGTTTCGTTCAAAATAGGCTTTGTATAACTTTCGGAAACTGCCAATTCTGAAAAACCAACTGCAACGTCCAATTGCGCAATAATTTTCGAATTATCTTGAATTAAATCAATGAAATTCATCGCTTGCGCACACGCATTTCGGTACAATTGCGATTCTAAAACCGAAATTTTTTCTTCCGCACCTAAAATCTGACTTTCATATTCCTTCAACTCTTCCGTGATGTAGCGCTCGGCATTTACCAACGTCTGTTTACGAATCCAATCATCTGGAACTTTGTCTTTATGTGTATTTCGAACTTCAATATAATATCCAAAAACATTGTTGAAGCTTATTTTTAAACTAGAAATCCCGGTGCGCTCGATTTCACGTTGACACATTTCATCCAAATAGTCTTTGCCCTTCGTTTGTAAATTTCGCAAACGATCGAGCTCGACATCAACACTTTCTCGAATAACATTTCCTTTCGCCAAACTTACAGGAAGCTCTTCGTTAAGTTGACTTTGTAAGAATTCAATCAGTTCAGATAAATCGTGCAAAGGATTTATCCAAGCTAAAACATCCGTTTTGGGATGTAGTTTATCTTTAATTTCGCGAATATTCACCAAGCTTTGACGAAGATTACCGAGTTCTTTCGGTGAAATCTTTTCGGCCGCCAATTTCCCCATCAAACGATCAAGATCGGAGATGGATTTCAACAAACCTTGAATGTCAAATTTTAAATCATCTTCATTATTAAAAAACTCCACTAAAGCAAGTCGTCTCTCGATTTCAGCAACCGATTTTAAAGGAAGTATCGTTCTTCTTCGCAACAATCTTCCGCCCATTGGTGTCGTTGTTTTGTCGATAATATCCAACAACGATTTTCCATCTTTTGCTGATGGATACACGATTTCTAAATTTCGCAACGTGAAATGATCCATCATGAGGAAATCCTCCTGCGGAATTCGTTGAATTTTCGTGATGTGCGCCAGTAAATTATGATGTGTATCTTCAATTAAATAGGCGAAAATGGCTCCGGCAGCGGTAATCGCCAACTTCATATCTTGAATTCCAAAACCTTTTAAGGAATTCGTCTTGAAATGCGAAGTCAATTTTTCTTCTGCAAAACTGAACTGAAAAGCCCAATCTTCCAATTTAAAAATACTTCTCTTCTTTAAATTTTCGGGAAGCATTGCTGTTCTTTGAAAAATAATTTCACTCGGATCAAATGTATTCACCAAATATGTTAATTGCTCAACACTTCCTTCGCTCACCAAAAACTCACCTGTGGAAATGTCCAAAAGTGCCATTCCGTACTTTTCCTTTTCCTTATGAATAGATAGGAGAAAATTATTCTTTTTTGAATTAAGAACCTGATCGTTGAACGTTACTCCAGGCGTTACCAATTCGGTAACACCCCGTTTTACAATTCCCTTCACCATTTTAGGATCCTCCAATTGGTCACAAATTGCCACTCGCAAACCTGCTCGAACCAGCTTCGGCAAATACGAATCCAAGGAATGATGCGGAAAACCTGCTAATTCTGTATGCTCTTCTCCAGAACCTCTTTTGGTAAGGACAATTCCTAAAATTTGAGAAGCACGGATGGCGTCGCTACCAAAGGTTTCGTAGAAATCTCCCACGCGAAAAAGCAGCAAAGCATCTGGATATTTTGCTTTGATGCTGTTGTACTGCTTCATTAACGGAGTCTCTTTCTTTGCCATCATCTAATTATAAGGAGCCCAAAAATACAAAATGAAAACCTTTTACCAATAGAAATCACAAAATTGAAGGTCAAAAAAGCCGCTTTAAGAAAATCTAAATCCGTAGTTTTGCAGGAGAATCTTCGTGTTTCTATCGAAACGATTCGTTTAACCAAAACGCTTTTCAATTGACACAAAAACTTAAACTTGAGGAACTCGGCAGAGTAGATGTAGAAACCTTCAAAACGTTGGAAAAAATTCCAGTAGTTGTCGTTTTAGACAATATCCGAAGTATGCACAATGTTGGTGCGGTTTTCAGAACGGCGGATGCATTTTTAATTGAACGCATTATCCTTTGCGGAATCACGCCTCAACCACCTCATCGTGAAATTCATAAAGCGGCACTTGGTGCAACAGAAAGTGTAACGTGGAACTATTACGAATCGGTTAAAGAAGCTGTTTTGGATTTAAAAACGCAGAAATACGAGGTTTTAGGAATTGAACAAACCAACGACTCTGTTTTGATTGGTGATTTCAAAGTCGATTCCACTAAAAAATATGCGCTTGTTTTAGGAAATGAAGTTGAAGGTGTTTCGGATGAAATCCTAAAAGATTGCGATGCGTTTATAGAACTCCCTCAGCATGGAACAAAACATTCATTGAATGTTTCGGTGTGTGGCGGGATTGTCATGTGGGATTTTTATACGAAATTGTATCAAAAATAAAAAACTGCAAAACCGAATGGCCTTTGCAGTTTGAAATAAATCTAATAAAAAGTAAAAATGAAAGGCTACAAATATAAGTTTATTTTTCGCTTGTTTCCAAATTTAATATTATTTTTTACATATTAATTTTTAAAGGTATGCTTTTTTCAATATTTTTTTAAATTAGCCTAATGTTTATAAAAGACTATATATCCAAAGATTATCCCGCTTTCAACAGTAATGATTCTATCGAAGAGGCTTCGGAAGTGGCTAAAGAATTTGGATATTCTCATATTTTTATCAAGAAAAAAGGCGTTTACGTTGGTGCTTTGAGCCAATCTTTTTTAGAAGATAGTCCCGAAGGAAATTTGGATTCTTTAGAATTGCATTATGAAAAATTTGCTATTTTGGAAGATGGAAGCATCTTGGATAGTGTTAAGCTTTTCTATATTTTCAATTCCAATGTGGTTCCGGTGATTAGTATGCAGGAGAAATACATTGGTTATCTAACAAGTGACGATGTATTTAATGAGTTTTCCAAATACCCTTTATTCTCGGAAAATGGAGCCGTACTAACCATTCAAACGCAAAATCAACATTATTCTTTTTCAGAAATCAGCCAAATTGTAGAGTCCAATAATGCCCGAATTTACGGCTGTTATATATCTGCAATTAATGATGATACGATAGAAATTACGCTAAAAATTAATAACCAAAACCTAAGTTCGATAGATGAGACTTTCGAGCGTTACGGCTATACAGTAATTCATAAGTTTTATGATGACGAAAAAGAAGAATTGTTGAAGGACAGATTCGGGTTTTTTCAGAAATATTTGGAGATTTAAAGATGGTTGCAGCAGTATATACTCAGAAAAATGACTTGGATACGTTTTTGTATCTCAGCAAATTTATTTCGGAGCTAGATAAACGAAATGTAAAATCGGTTATTTATTCGGGAACTGCAGAAGCCATGCAGTTTTCCAAGAAATTCGAAACGTTTACAAAGAAAGAAGATCTTCTAGAAAAAGAGGTTTCTATATTTTTCACGTTTGGTGGAGATGGAACGATTGTTAATTCGCTTCTATTTATTGAAGACACAGAGATTCCAGTCGTTGGTGTTAATACGGGCCGACTAGGATTTTTAGCAAGTTTCACGAAAGAAGAAATCTTCAAACAATTGGACGATGTTCTTACAGGAAATGTGAAAATCAGCAAGAGATCGGTTATCGAAGTGGTTTCACCGAAAGGTGATTTTTATCCTTTTGCCTTAAATGACGTCACTATTTCTCGCAAGGAAACAACGTCCATGATTACCGTTGATTCCTTTTTGAACAATGAATTTCTTAATGTTTTTTGGGGCGATGGCGTAATTCTTTCGACTCCCACAGGGTCTACAGCTTATTCTTTAAGCTGTGGTGGACCAATCATTTCACCCGATAATGAAAATTTCGCGATCACCCCAATTGCGCCACATAATTTAAATGTTCGCCCAATCGTGGTCAATGATAATGTAGAAATCACCTTAAAAGTAGAAAGTCGAGTTCCACAATACTCATTGTCATTAGATTCAAGGTTGGTTCACATGGACACCGATATTGAAATCACCCTTCGAAAAGCAGATTTTTTAGTTCACTTAATTCAACCAAAAAACTTAAGCTTTTACGAAACAATCCGCCAAAAACTCCTTTGGGGTCAAGATAAGAGAAACTAACAAAAAACACACAATATGAAAAAAATGTACTTCTTGGGTCTAATTCTTTTAAGTCAATTTGCACTATCCCAAATTTGGGTGAAAACCCTAGACGATGCTAAAAAAATGGCAAAAGCAACTAATAAATTTATTCTAATCGATTTTAATGCAAGCTGGTGTCAGCCTTGTAAAATGATGGAGTCGGATTTTTTTTACAATCAAAAATATAAAGAAAACCTGGATAAGTTTATCGCTGTTTCAATTGATATTGACTACAATAAAGATATTGCCACGTTCTATAACGTATCATCCATACCTAATGTGAAAGTTGTCGATGTTCAAGGCAACGTCATTCATGAAGTACGTGGGTATAATGGAGCCGAAAACTCAAGTGAGGAATTTGAGGGATACCCAGCAAGCTCTGAAAACCTGTATGAAACATTAGCTTTCAAAGACCTAAAAAAGCCTACGGACGAAGAATTGATGAATCTAGCAACTTCTTATCAGGTCCTTCTTCAAAAATCAAAAAAAGTGGCCAAACAAAGGTTTGCAACACTTAGTTCTTCTACATTTACAAAGTGTAGTAAAAACACAAAAGACAATTCAATTAAGGAAATAGCCGAGTTAGGGAAGTTTTTTAACCTAGCTCATACAAATTCTGGTTCAAAAGTTATTAAAGGCCTTGATGCTAATAAAATATCAGAAGCCAATCGTTCTTATGCATATTATATCCTTGCAAAATCAAATTATGAAGAAAATAAAGACGACGAAGGGAATAAATATGTAGCGGAAATAGAAAAAATAAATGATCAACAATGGGTTCCGGCAGCAATTTCGCTCCGAAATAAATTTACAAAATAAGAATCTCCAATTAGGGAAGGGTAAGAGAAACTAAAAATATTCAACTAAAATTTAGTAACTTTACATCACGTCTTTTGCAGACGTTTGGTTTGAATTTACTCTAATAAAAAATATAAAAAACAGATCGCTATGAGCAGAATTTTTCCGGCAGGTGTTGCCACAGGTAACTTGGTTACAGACATTTTTCAATATGCAAAAGAGAACAAGTTTGCACTTCCGGCAGTAAATGTAATCGGATCTAGCAACATCAATGCAACGATGGAAACGGCTGCAAAACTTAATGCGCCTGTAATTATTCAGTTTTCTAATGGTGGGGCGGCGTTCAACGCAGGAAAAGGATTGAGCAATGATGGTCAAAAATCAGCAATTTTAGGAGCTATCGCAGGTGCAAAACACATCCATACTTTAGCTGAAGCATACGGAGCAACGGTAATTCTTCACACAGACCACTGTGCTAAAAAATTACTTCCTTGGATTGATGGTTTGATGGATGCAAACGAAGCACATTTCAAATCTCATGGAAAATCACTTTACTCATCCCATATGTTGGATCTTTCTGAGGAACCATTAGAGGAAAACTTAGATATTTCTTGCGAGTATTTCGAGAGAATGGCAAAAATGGATATGACTCTAGAAGTAGAAATCGGAGTTACAGGAGGTGAAGAAGATGGTGTGGATAACTCAAGTGTAGATAATTCTTTGCTTTACACACAACCAGAAGACGTTGCGTATACGTACGAAAGACTAAACGCGATTTCTCCAAACTTTACAATTGCTGCGGCTTTCGGTAACGTTCACGGAGTTTATAAGCCAGGAAACGTGGTGTTAACACCTAAAATTTTAGATAATTCTCAGAAATTCCTTCAAGAAAAATATGGTTTAGGAGAAAAAGCAGTAAACTTCGTATTCCACGGTGGTTCTGGATCGAGCCTAGAAGAAATTCGTGAAGCCATTGGATACGGTGTGATCAAAATGAATATTGATACGGATCTTCAGTTTGCTTATACAGAAGGTATCCGCGATTATATGACTTCAAATATCGATTATCTTAAAACGCAAATCGGAAACCCTGAAGGTGACGAAAAGCCGAATAAGAAATTCTACGACCCAAGAGTTTGGGTAAGAAAAGGTGAAGATACCTTCATCACGAGATTAACTCAAGCATTTGAGGATCTTAATAATGTAGGGACTTTGAAATAAGAGTCGTACATTAGCACCCCGAAAATTTAATAAGAGATCAAACTATGGCATTCGACTGGTTTAAAAGAAAAGCAAAAAATATAACCACTACTACAGAGGAGAAAAAAGACGTTCCTAAAGGACTTTGGCACCAAACTCCTACAGGGAAAATCATCGAATACGATGAGCTAAAAGCAAATAGTTACGTTTCTCCAGAAGACGGTTTCCATGTACGAATCGGAAGTAGAGAGTTTTTCGGAATCCTTTTCGATGACGAGAAATACAAAGAGTTAGACGAAAAAGTGGAAAGCGTTGATATCTTGAATTTCAAAGATACCAAAGCCTATACCGATCGTTTGAAAGACGTAAAAGCCAAAACCAAACTAAACGATTCTATCAGCAATGCAGTTGGAAAAGTTGGTGGAACGGAAATGGTGATTTCGTGTATGGATTTTGCCTTTATCGGTGGATCATTAGGTTCGGTGATGGGTGAAAAAATCAGCAGAGCGATTGATTATGCGATAAAGCATAAACTTCCTTATATGATTATTTGTCAATCTGGTGGTGCTAGAATGCAGGAAGCTGCTTTTTCATTAATGCAATTAGCTAAAGTTCAAGCTAAGTTAGCTCAGCTTTCAGACGCAGGACTTCCGTACATCGCGTATTTATGTGATCCAACTTTTGGAGGGATTACGGCATCTTTTGCAATGACTGCGGACATTATTATGGCTGAACCAGGCGCATTAATTGGTTTTGCGGGGCCTCGTGTTATCCGTGAAACGATTGGAAAAGACCTTCCTGAAGGTTTCCAAACATCTGAATTTTTACAAGAAAAAGGCTTTGTTGACTTCATTGTAAAAAGAACAGAAGCGAAAGAAACCGTCTCAAAAACAGTAAAATTGCTTTACACAAAAGCTTAATTTCAAACTCAATAGATAAATCTCACCTTCTTCAAGGTGAGATTTCTTTATTATGGCAAGAACAATTAAAATACTATTCAATTCGTTGCGCTCGCTGAGCGTTACGAAACTGTGGCGATTGACCAAATTGGTCGCTAGGCATCCTTGGTTTGCCATTCTCAGTTTTCATGCGACTGCAAAATCATTCAATCTTGCCCGAAAACATTATCCCAACACCCATTCTACAAGCGGTAAAGGAAACGCATTTCGTCACGCCTTGTGGTGTTGTCTAATTCTGATGTACTGTTGCAAAATTTCTTCTCCCAAAAAAGCACTGAAATGGACAAAATCCATGACCGATATGCATGAAGAGCTTTTTCCGAACGAACCTTTAGAAACCAAAATGGATTTGCACAACAACCAAATTGGGATGGATTTGTTTATGGAAATGCTTCCCGGTATTCATCGTCAGTTTTTCGAATCCAGTTTCTTTGTTGAAAAATTGAAAATCATGACTAAAAATGCCGAAATTTTGAACGATGTTGATCAAAATCTTGGACAAGCTTTAGTATATTTATCCAAGTAAACTCGCTCATTTTATCTACTATGATCAAATCAATTATCACGTCCCTTTTATTTGTGGGCGTTACCTCATCTATTGTCGCCCAACAATTAAAAACACCTTACGAAAAAGGAAACGGCAATCAAACAACAACGTATGCAGAAATGCTTCAATTTTTTGATGCTTTAGATAAAAAACACGAGTCCATTAAAGTTGAAACCATGGGTGAAGATGATAACGGCGAGCCAATTAAATTAGTTTTGTTTAGTGCCGATGGAACGTTTGATCTTAAAAGAAAAGACAAAAGTGTTTTACTCATCAACAATGGAATTCATCCGGGAGAACCCGACGGAATTGATGCTTCTATGATGATGCTTCGCGATTTTGCCGAAGGTAGAAAAACGGCTCCAAAGAATATTATCATTGCGAGTATTCAGGCTTACAACGTTAGTGGAATGTTAAATCGAACAGCGCATTCTCGTGCCAATCAAAACGGACCGGAGGAATATGGCTTTCGAGGAAACGCTCGAAACTTCGATTTGAATCGGGATTTCATTAAAGCGGATTCTAAAAACGCAGCTTCGTTTCAAAAGATTTTACACTATACAAATCCTATTTACTTTATTGACAACCATGTAAGTAACGGAGCAGATTACCAGTATGCATTCACCTATATTTCGACCAATAGAAATCGTTTAGGGGAAAAAATCGGCTCCTTTCTTCATAACGAAATGCAACCCGCAATCTTGAAAAAATTGGAAGAAAAGAAAATTCTGCACGTTCCGTATGTCAACATTCACGGAGATGTTCCTGATGTTGGTTTTCCAGCTTTTATGGACAGTCCACGATACGCAACTGGCTATACAACTTTGTTCAATATTCCTGGAGTTGTTGTGGAAACGCATATGCTGAAACCGTATGCAACCAGAGTTGCAGTGACAGAAGAATATATGCTTTCTACGATTGACTATTTAGAAAAGAATAGAGAAAAAATTCGTTCAAAACAAATGGAAAACTTCAAAACTGTTTTAGAAAAACCAAACTATCCTATTCAATGGAAATTAGATTCGACTCGATACAAACAATTTGATTTTAAAGGTTTTGAAGCCGGTTATAAACCAAGTGAAATAAGCGGAGCGCCACGACTTTACTATGATAGAAATAAACCATTTTCTAAAAAAATCAAATTTTTTGATCAGTATCAAGCAGTAAAGTCGGTTTCTATTCCGAAATTTTATGTGATTCCGCAATCCGAATGGAAAGTTCTTGAGCATTTAAAACGAAATGCCATTGAAATGAAGCAAATCAAAACAGATTCTGAATTGGCTGCACAAGTGTATTACATTGATGATTTCCAAACCGTAAAATCGCCTTACGAAGGGCATTATCTTCATTTTGATACTAAAGTAAAATCTACTTCTGAACAAGTGAAACTACGAAAAGGTGATTATTTGGTTTCCACAAACCAAAATGGAATTCAATATCTTTTAGAAACCTTAGAGCCGGAAGCGGTAGATTCCTTTTTCAACTGGAATTTCTTTGACGGCATTTTAGGTCAAAAGGAATACTATTCTGCCTATGTTTTTGAAGACACAGCTGCAGAACTTTTCAAAACAAATCCGAAACTAAAAGCTCAATTTGAGCAGAAAAAAGCGAGTGATCCAGCTTTTGCTAGAGATCCAAAAGCACAGCTGGATTGGGTGTATAAAAACTCCGATTATTTTGAAAAAACATTCCGTAGATATCCTATTTATAGAGTTTTATAAAAATAGTTCGGGTTGACAACTTCGTTGTCAACCCGAACCTTTGAAAGATAAAATGATAAAAATATTATACGCTTTCTAGCAATTCATTTTTCTTAATCAGTTCTTGCTGTACATTCGCAGGAACCAATTGATATTCGGAAAACTTCATGCTAAATTTCGCCTTTCCACCTGTTATAGATCGTAAAGTTGATCCATAATCATGCATTTCGGCTAACGGAATTTCGGCAATGATTTTTTGATAATGTCCTTCTGTATCCATTCCAGAAATAATTGCTCTTCGCGTTTGCAGATCGCCCATCACATCGCCTGTATTTTCATCAGGACAAAGAATTTCTACATGATACATCGGCTCTAAAAGTTGAGGTTTTGCTTTGAAAAAAGCATCTTTAAATGCGCCCGAAGCTGCTAATTGAAACGAAATATCATTGGAATCCACACTATGCATCTTTCCATCATAGACAGAAACGCGAATATTTTGACATCGCGAACCGGTCAACGGGCCTTCACTCATTTGCTGCATAATTCCTTTTTTGATCGCGCCAATATAGCGGGAATCAATAGCGCCACCTACGATACACCAATAGAAGGCGAGTTTTCCGCCCCAAGGCAAATCTTCTACTTCTTTTTGACGGATATTCACGCCTTCGGGTTCTGGCATTCCATCGAAATAGTTTTCTACTCGAAGGTGAATTTCACCAAATTGCCCTGCTCCACCCGATTGTTTTTTATGTCGATAATCCGCATCCGCTTTTCCGGTAATCGTTTCACGATAGGAAATCTTTGGATTTGCATACGTCATTTTGATTCCAAAATCCTTTTCTAAACGTTGCTGAACCAAATCTAAATGAAGCTGACCTTGACCATGAAGAATAGTTTGCTTTAATTCAGGAGATTGCTCCACACGTAATGTTGGATCTTCATTTTCCAATTTGTGAAGCGCTACAATCAGCTTTTCCATTTCGCTTGAAGACTCGGTAGAAATTGCTTTTCGAATTCGACTTTCGGGGAAAATCATTGGTCTAATCTTACGATTCAAACCTTTTGCATTCAGTGTTGTATTGGTTTTAGCCGATTTTAATTTAACGGTAACGCCTAAATCTCCCGCTTCCAATTGCGGAACGGAAATTCGTTCTTTACCTTCGGAAACAAACAATTGCGTAATTCGTTCCACCTCATCATTTTCCGCATTAACCAATTCATCGCCTGGCTTTAACGTTCCGCTAATGACTTTAAAATACGAAACCAAGCCAACCTGCGGTTCCGAAGCCGTTTTATAAATAAAGATTGTTGTTTTGTCATTTGGGTCGTAAGCCACTTCTTCACCCGTTTCTAAAACACGTTTTGGTCGTTCCAAAGGTGATGGCGCAATATCGTCAATAAAGCCCATGATTCGTCCGCTTCCCATGTCTTTCAATCCCGAAGCCACAAATAGTGGAAAGAACTGCTGTTTTGCTAAAGCTAAAGTCAATCCTTTGGCTAATTCTTCTTCCGAAAGTGTTCCCGCTTCAAAATATTTTTCCATTAAACCGTCTTCGTTTTCAGCAGCAATTTCGACTAAGGCGTTGTGCATTTCCTTCGCTCTAGCCAATTCCGATTCTGGAATCTCTTTTTTCTCAGGTTTTCCTCCTTCAGGTGAAAACTCGTACATCACCATGCGAAGCGCATCAATAATTTTATTGAAATTTGCTCCCGAATTTAGTGGATATTGAACAGGTATAAGTTTCGGTCCGAAACGCTCTTTAGCTTGTTCCAATGTTTTATCGTAATCCGCTTTGGGATGATCCATTTGGTTGATTACAAACATTGAAGGCGTCTCGTATCGTTCAATGTATTCCCAAACCAATTCAGTTCCTACTTCTACACCGTTTGCGGCATTTAAAACCAATAAAGCGGTATCCGCAACTTTTAATGGAGCCACCACTTCACCAACAAAATCGTCAAATCCCGGTGTATCCAAAATGTTGATTTTATTGTTTCTCCAATTCACAAACATTTGATGCGAGAAAATTGTGCCTTCACGTTCGTGTTCAATGTCGGTATCGTCCGAAACTGTATTGTGATTTTCTATCGTGCCGCGGCGTTTAATCGCTCCTCCTTCGTATAACATCGTCTCAATAAGCGTTGTTTTGCCGCTGTCCGTATGTCCAAGCAACACTACATTTCGTAAGTCTTTAGATTTAGCACTCATAATAAGATCGTTTTAGATTAATAATTCGTTTTGTGCCAAAAAGGAAATGCCTAGCATTTGATTTTTAGGAACTTAAAGTTACAAAAGAAAAAGAGCTCTTATCATTTTTTCGTGCTGATTTTTATTATCTGCGAATTCAAAATCTTTGCGTAACTTAAAAAATCGTGTTCGAAACTTCAATTCTTTCCCGAATCTAAAAAGCAGCATCATTTTTTTCCCTACTTTTATCAAAATTTTTACAAATGGTGCTTAGCAGAATTTGGTCCGCGTTTATCATTATTGCGGTTCTCGTTGCCAGTATTAAATATATTTCTTCGGACAATTATCAAAGTATCTACAACGATATGGTTGTCGGGAAAACGGGCGATACGGTTCAAATTGCAAAAACGCAGTTTCATACGTTAAGTCCTGAAGCTCAAAAATCGCTCGCTCAATCTACCGACGGTGCGGTTGGAAGAATTCATTACAAAACCGATTCTTTAAAGCAAAATGTAGCTGTTTATCGCGTTCAAGAAGCCGATGGGGTTATCGGAACTTCTGAAACGGCTGTTAAAATCTGTTTAGGTTTAATTGGAATTATGACCCTTTTTATGGGCTTTATGAGTATTGCTGAAAAAGCGGGTGGAATTAATTTGCTTTCGCGATTTATTCAACCATTCTTTTCTAAATTATTTCCTGAAATCCCCAAAAACCATCCGTCTTTCGGACATATGTTGATGAATTTCAGTGCCAATCTTTTAGGTTTGGACAATGCAGCAACGCCTTTTGGACTAAAAGCCATGGAAAGTTTGCAGTCATTAAATCCGAATAAAGATACCGCCAGTAATGCGCAAATTATGTTTTTATGTTTACATGCGGGGGGAATGACTTTAATTCCGGTTTCGATTATTGCGATTCGGGCAAGTATGGGATCTCATACGCCAACCGACATCTTTCTTCCTTGTATGATTGCGACATTTGTAGCAACAATGGCCGCGATGATTATTGTCTCAATCTATCAGAAAATCAATTTATTACAACCGATTGTAATTGCGTATGTTGGTGGAATTTCGGCTTTAATTGGTCTATTGGTCGTTTATTTAGTCAGATTAAGCAAAGACGAACTCGATACGTTTTCTAAAGTTTTAAGTAATGGGTTGATTTTATTTATTTTTCTCGCGATTGTTTTGGGTGGAATTTATAAGAAAATCAATGTTTTTGACGCCTTTATTGACGGAGCCAAAGAAGGTTTTACAACCTGTGTGAAGATTATTCCGTACTTAGTAGGAATGCTCATCGCGATTTCGCTCTTGAGAACATCTGGTGTATTTGATGTCATTATCGATGGAATGAAGTGGGTGGCTAATATTGCCAACCTCGACACACGCTTTGTTGATGGACTTCCAACCGCCTTAATCAAGCCACTTTCAGGATCAGGCGCTAGAGGCATGATGGTTGACACGATGGCGACTTTTGGTGCGGATAGTTTCCAAGGAAAATTAGCTGCGGTACTGCAAGGAAGTTCGGATACGACGTTCTACGTGATTGCCGTTTATTTTGGTGCGGTTGCCGTTAAAAACACCCGTTATACAGTTGTTGCGATGTTGCTTGCCGATCTGGTTGGTGTTATTACCGCAATTGGTTTGGCTTATTTGTTTTTCGCTTAATTTTACAAAAAATGATACACGATAAAGATTATATTATCCGCATGGTTAAAGAGTTTTCTAACTTCTTATCCAAATTGATTCTCGGTAAAAACGAAGGTGAATTAGAAGATTCTCAAATGGCATTCGAAACTCAAATGAGAGATATTTTCAAAATGAGTTTTGAAGAATTGGCTTCTAAATCTCGTGAAGAAATTGAAGAAATGGTTTCTGAAAAAGACCTGCATCATCAAGCAGATTATTACGATTTGCTTGGAAATCTATTCTATTTCGCATTCAAAAAAGAGACGTCTAATCAAGATTTAGCTTTAAAAGCGAAAACTTTTTACGAATTATGGCTACAGAAAAGTTCGGTATTTTCCATTCCGGTTATGGGAAGGATTACAGAACTTTCCAACGCACTTAACTAAAAAAAATCCTACCAAAATTGGTAGGATTTTTATTTTGATTTAAAGTGTCGGATTTAAATTATTTAATTTCGATACAACCGACTCTTCCACCAGCATTTCCTGTTGGTTGTGTTTTAAAATCATCTTTCGCAGCGTGAATAACGATTGATTTACCGATAATATTTTTAGTCTCGTCTTTACATCCAAGACACCATTTATCCGTTTTGAAAACCAATTGTCCTGTTCCTTGCGCATTTGCTTTAATGTTTCCGATGTCTCCCATGTGAAACTCACCTTCGCCCCATTTCCCATGGTCGTGGCTCGTCGGATTCCAATGTCCACCCGCAGAACTCGCGTCAGTTGCAGAACAATCTCCTTTCTCATGAATATGAATTGCGTGCTCTCCTGGTGAAAGCTTATACGCGTTGATTTCCATGGTTACCTCTTTTCCTTTTTGGGTAAATACGGCCGTTCCTTGTGTTTGCGTATAACTTTTCGAATTAATTCGATACGTTTTGGTTGTGGTACAAGAAGTTACAAGTGCCATCACACCCAAAACAAGTAGTATTTTCTTCATAAGTTGATATTTTATGTATTTACTTTCAAATTTAACCAATTATAGGGACGTTTTCCTTTCCTTTTTTTACATAATTACGATTGAGAACTAAAAAATTACCATTCAGTAAAATTAATTCGCATGAAATCTTGGAACAATCTACTTTTGGAACAACAAATAAAACCATATGAAAACTCAATTTTCCTTTTTACTCTTTCTGCTTTTTGTTTTTGGAAATTCTCAAATAAAAATTTCTGGGAAAGTAACCTATAAAAACAAAGGCGTAAAAGATATTTCGGTAACATTGAAAGACACCTACGATGGCGCAACCACCGATGAGCAAGGAAATTATAGTTTTGAAACGACGGAAAAAGGAAATTTCGAACTGGTTTTAACTAACCCAAAATTCGTTGATTATTCAGAAAGCATAACGCTTGAGAATGAAAATATTCATAGAAATATTTCGCTAAAAGAAGCCTTTAATGAAATTGATGCGTTGGTGATTTCTGTAGGCTCGATTGAAGCTAGTGATAAGAAAAGAGCGACGGCGCTGCTTACTCCGCTTGATATTTACACGACTGCAGGAGCTGATGGTCAAATCACTTCAGCGTTAAATTATCTTCCAGGTGTACAACGCGTTGGCGAATCCGAAGGTTTGTTCATTCGAGGTGGAACAGGCACAGAAAGTAAAATTTTCATGGATGGAAACTTAATTAACAATTATTTTTCATCTTCTGTTCCGGGAATTGCGGGTCGCGATCGCTTTAATACGTCTCTTTTCAAAGGAAATGTGTTTTCTAGTGGCGGGTATTCAGCGCTTTATGGGCAGGCGCTTTCCGGAGTTCTTATTTTGGAAAGTGTCGATCTTCCTGATACATCATCGTACGATTTCGGTATTTCACCCTTTTTTCTGTCGGGAAGTGTGCAGCGATTATCGAAGTCGAAAACCTCTTCGTATGGAGCGAGTCTTTCGTATTCCAATTTAGATTTGATGCAAAAGATTCTCAATTTCGACACCGATTTTTCAAAAGCGCCTCAAGGAATTGGTGCGGATGCTAATTTTAGAATCAAAACGAAAAATGGCGGCATGTTGAAGTATTACGGAAGCTACGATCAAAATAAAATGGCTGTTCGTGCGGAAAATGAATTGGGAAAACAACAAATTAACCTAAACGCGCACAACACATTTCATACACTTTCGTACCGTGAAAAAGTTGGAAAATACGGCTTAAACTTTTCTACGTCTGTAGCGAATAACCAAAATGATTTAAATTTTGACCTTCAGCAAGATCAAACGACTCGTGAATTTGATGTGAATGAAAAAGGAAATTACTTTAATCTGAAAGGAATTGTCGATAGAAAACTAGGCGTAAAAACCATTGTTAGAGCTGGTTTTGAATTGAATAACGCTTCCGAATCAAACAACTTCAATAAAAAATACCGTGACTTAATCTCTTCTTTTTTCGCCGAATCGGATTGGAGTTTGAGTAATCATTTCTCTGCAAAATTGGGTTTACGAACCGAACACTCTTCATTTTTAGATAAATCGAATTTTGCTCCACGACTTGCTTTAGCGTATCGAATTTCACCCAATTGGACGACCTCTTTTGCATATGGCTTGTTTTATCAAAACCCAGAAAGTAAATATTTAAATTCGGATGCGGCGATGACTTTTCAAAAAGCGGAACATTATATTTTTCAACTTCAACGAAATTCGGAAGGACGAAGTTTACGTCTAGAAGCCTTCTTGAAAAACTACGATAAATTAACAAAAACCAAAGGTGATAATTACATTCAAACGGCCTATAACAATGATGGAAACGGACAAGCCAAAGGTTTAGAGTTTTTCTGGAAAGACAAAAAAACCTTCAAAACCATTGATTATTGGATCACGTATTCGTATTTGGATACCCAACGTGATTTCCTAAATTTTCCAATCAAAATGACGCCAAATTTCGCCGCAAAACATACGCTTTCATTGGTCGCAAAGAAATTCGTCCCTACTTGGAAAACAGGATTTAATATTTCCTACAACTATGCGAGTGGACGTCCGTATTACGATATCGTTACTGAAAATGGCAGCAACATTATGCGTGAATACGGACGTTTAAAAGACTATTCGTCTATGAATTTTAGTTTGAACTATCTTCCGAATCTTGGAAAAAAAGATACAAAAGCCTTTACTGTTTTGGTTTTAAGTGTTTCAAACATTCTTGGAAACAATAATATTTACGGGTATAATTTCAGTCAAAATGGTGCATATAAATCGCCAATACTTCCGCCCGTAAAAACTTTTGTATTCGTGGGTGCATTCATCAGTTTTGGTGTTGATAGAACCAACGATGCGATAAACAATAATTTATAGGAAATCATCGTTTTTGCTTTGAAGTATAAAAATTTCTAATTTTGTCCTGAAAAACAATCAATGATGAAACCCTTTTGTATAGCATTAGGCGTCTTTTTTTCTGTACTCCTATCCGCACAAGTAGAGAAAGAACCTACATATCTTGAACTTCTTAGTGAAAAAGTTTCTCGTGTTGAGGCTGCAAAAACCTCTCAAAACCAAGACCAACTAACTCAACTTTCAGCCGAATTTTTAGAATTGGCGGATAAAGAAAAAAAAGAGTGGCTTCCTTACTATTATGCTTCTTATTTACTTATTTTAAAAGGGCAAATTCTGGTTCAAGAAAACAAGAACAAGGAAATCGAAGATGTGGCTTATCAAGCACAAAAACCGCTATACGCAGCAAAAAAATTAAGCCCAAACAATCCCGAAATTTTGGTTTTACAAAAGTTGATTTATCAGCTTGAAAAATACATAAAACCATCCGAAATCTATCAAAATGGAGGTCCCATGGCGGTTCAGCTGGTTTCCGAAATGCGTAAAAAATTCCCAAAAAACCCGAGAGTTACCATGCTTATTGGTGAAGATTTAGTTCTTACATCGAAGCAATATGGTGGAAATAAAGAAAAAGGAATAGAACAACTACAGAAGGCTTTGGCGCAGTTTGAAACCTTCAAACCCGAATCTAATTTGCATCCAAATTGGGGAAAAGAAACCGTTGAAAAGCTACTTGAAACCGCAAAAAAATAAGCGTTTTACCATTCAGTGTTCAAAAATTGCCTTTCGGTAAGAAAAATTATCATTCGTTTTCGAAAGCCTTTACCTTTGGTTCATAATTTAAAAATCAGCACAATGAAAAAATTATGGATCGCAGGTGTGTTTATGGTAATGACCTTAAACGTTTCTGCACAAACAGGATATGAAACAGCAATGAATGGCAAAATTGCTAAAATTGAAAGTCACCTTTCTCAAGATGAATTTACCGCATTGTCCAACGATTTTAAACGCATTGGCGAAAAGGAAAAAACACAATGGCTTCCATATTACTACGCTACTTTTGCACAAATCCAAAAAGGGAGAATGCTTATGCGTGAAAACAAAGTATCAGATTTGGACGCTATTGCTGCGGAAGCACAAAAAAGCCTAGATCAAGCGTCTGCATTAAGCAAAGACAATGCAGAAATTCTGATTCTTCAAAAGATGATTCACTCCCTAAAAATGATGGTTGATCCAATGTCTCGTTATATGACCGAAGGAATGGCTGCCAATGAAGCTTTAGGAAAAGCGGAAGCTTTGGACCCTTCCAACCCGAGAGTTACCTTGTTAAAGGCGGAAGACACCTACTTTACACCGGCTCAATTTGGTGGAAGCAAAGAAAAAGGACTTGAACTTTTCAAAAAAGCAATCGAACAATACGGCAGCTATAAACCAGCAAATGCACAAGCGCCAAATTGGGGGAAAACTGAGGCAGAGTATTTTTTAGCGCAAAAACCTTAATTTAGGAGTTTTTCAAACGAATAAAATTGTAGTAATCAAAGGTCGAAATTCTCATGAATAAAAAAGCGTTTATAAGCATTAATGTTATCGCAATTACAATTGGTATTCTTGCTTTTCTGTTCATGTCTGACGAGTACTCACCAAGAGTTTTTGCCTATTCTATGGGAATTTCCTTCTTGTATTCGTATGCTTTTGGGGTTGGAAATGGGGTTTTGAATGATTATCTCAATAAAAAATACCCATGGACAATCGAAACCAAGAAAAGAACCTACATCGGGATAATCGTTACAGTTATTATAAACTTACTTCTTGTTTACATTTGCAATTACGTCAATTTCATACTAATTCAGGGAGAAGAACCGCAAAATATGTGGAATGGAAAGATGAATTTCCGAATTTGGTTTTTCCTAAATCTTTCGCTGATGGTTTCCGCAGTGCTTCATGCCAAAGCTTTTATGGAGGCTTGGAAGGCGTCAGCAAGAAAACAAGTTGTCGAGCAAAAAATTATTGCAAAATCGGCGAACGCTCAGTTTGAAAGCCTTAAAAATCAACTAGATCCGCATTTTTTATTTAATTCGTTAAATGTTTTGGATGCCTTGATTGAAGAAAACCCGCAACAAGCCCAACGATTTACCAATGACATGTCGAAAATCTATCGCTATGTTCTCGATCAAAAAGATAAAGAATTGGTGACAATTTCCGAGGAAATCAACTTTGCGAAAACCTATTGCGAATTATTAAAAACTCGATTTGAAGACAGCGTTTCGTTTGAATTTCAAATAGAAGACAATCAACTTTCCCATTATGTTGTTCCGCTTTCGTTGCAACTTCTTTTGGAAAATGCGATAAAGCATAATTACGCAACCGAAAAAAAACCATTACACATCAAAATTTTCACTGAAAATGGAAATTTATGTGTTCAAAACAACACGCAAGTGCGAGAAATTATCAAAGAACGGGAAGGCATTGGCTTATCCAATATTGTTCAGCGATATTCGCTTGTATCAAAGAAAAACGTCCACATAGAGCAATCGGACGATTATTTTAAAGTTTTAATACCCATCTTAACAGAAAAAATAACCACCATGGAAAATAAAATGAATACCAACGATGTTTTAGCATACGACCGAGCTGTAAAACGTGTTAAAGAAATCAAAGGATTTTACGGAAACCTCATCTCTTACTGTCTTGTCATCCCATTTTTAATTTTTGTCAATCTGAGAACTTCACCCGAATACCATTGGTTTTGGTGGCCGATGTTGGGTTGGGGCATTGGGGTCGTTTCGCACGGTTTCCAAGTTTTCGGAATTGGAAAAAATTGGGAAGATCGCAAGATTAAAGAACTTATGGAAAAAGACCGTTACAAATCCTAAAACGAAATCACCATGGAACATACAAATTATCCAGAACTAGAAGAGCGTTTCCCGGATATTAACGAAAGACATCGCTATTTGAGAGCTCAAAATAGATTAAGAGAATTAAAATCATTCTACACCCATTTTTTTATCTATCTGATTGTTAATGCTATTATCATCATTTCCAATATGAAACATGAAGTAAATTGGGGAATTGATTCTTTTGGAACGGCCATTTTATGGGGAATTGTGATTTTGATTCACGCAGGCGTAGTCTTTCTTCCTAATTTTGTCATGGGCAAGAACTGGGAAGAAAAGAAGATTCAGGAATTCATGGAAAAATATAAAAACTAAAATCATGGAAACCCTAAACGAAAACAAATCCTATAAAAGGGCAAAAGAACGTGTTACAGAACTGAAATCATTCTATATTATGATCGTTGGTTATGTTTTATTAGTCCCTTTTTTATACTTTTTAAATATAAAAACAACTCCAGATTATCATTGGTTTTGGTTCCCAACAGTTTGTTGTACCATAAGTATTTTAGGCTATAGCATTTATCTTTTCGCTGGAAGAAATTGGGAAGAGAAAAAGATTCAAGAATTAATGAAAAAGGAAAAAACGACAACAAGTTTATGATAAAAACAATTTTGATTGAGGACGAAAAACCTGCTGCTAGAAAACTAGAACGGATTTTAGGTTTATTTCCTGATATTGAACATCTTGCAACATTACACTCTGTAGAAGAAAGTGTTGATTATTTGCAAAATAATGAGCATCCTGATTTGATATTTTCTGATATTGTTTTAGGCGATGGTCTATCTTTCGATATTTTTGAACAAGTTCCAAGTCGAAGTTTTATCATTTATACAACGGCGTTTGATAATTATACGTTGAAAGCGTTTAAACTCAATTCAATTGATTATTTATTAAAGCCAATAACGGAAGAAGACGTTTCGGCTGCCATAGAAAAATACAAATCGTTTGCACCGCAAGATCAACATTACAAACAGTTGAACTTTAAAGAACTCATCAAAAAAGATCAACCGAAAATATCAAGAATTGTTGCAAAAATTGGCTACAACCTCAAAATCGTACCTATTGAAGAAGTGAGTTGTTTCTACAGCGAAAACAAAATCGTGTACGCACAAACTGCCGAAAGAGCTTTCCCAACGGATTTCACTTTGGATGAATTGGAAAACTCGTTAGAAGAAGCTGATTTTTTTAGAGTCAACCGACAGTTTATTATTCGACTGAAGGCTATCAAAAATATTCACACCTCTCCTATTTTCAAAGTGGATTTGGATTTTCAACCAGCGGAAGAAATCAGTGTTAGTCGGGATCGTGTAAAAGATTTTAAAGAATGGATTACTAGTTAAGTTAATCCGCAATTATTTTAATTACGGGTTCTGGAACGCTTCCGCCTCTTCCACGACCATAATATTGCGCGTTAACTTGAACATCATTAGGGTTTTCAATGATAATTCCCTTAATTTCTTCGGACGTAAACTTTAGGCTTTCTTTATAGTTAAGCACTTGAAGCAGCTTTCCATCAGAAGAATACACTTTTATCAGCTTGTTTGATTGATCTTTATTTGCAATCTCAAATGAAAAATTTCCATCCTCTTTAATTCGTTCAATTTGAATTTTTTGATGTGGTTTGATTTCCAAAACCGTTGCGTAGGTACCCATAAATTTTGATGCACCAACGCAAGAAGTAAGTATCAGCACAAGGCATGAGAACAAAAGCAGTTTCTTCATAAAATGTCTTTTTGTTTTAAATGTAAAACTTTTTCATTTAAAACGTCT
This sequence comes from Bacteroidota bacterium, assembly GCA_023423715.1. GTDB lineage: Bacteria > Bacteroidota > Bacteroidia > Flavobacteriales > Weeksellaceae > JAFAFC01. The sequence goes on along the minus strand of JAFAFC010000007.1, from coordinate 302,429 downwards.
CTTTTTTATGAAATAACTCCGCTTCCTAACAACTCTTCACCATCATACCACGCAGCAAATTGCCCTTCTGCAACCGCAGATTGTGGAACTTCAAATTCAATATAACAAGCATCCTCAAATTGATACAAAGTCGCTTTTTCCAATCCTTGACGATATCGAATTCGCGCCATAATCTCTCGAGACTCTCCCGCTTTTAGGCGTAAATCTTCACGTACCCAATGCACCTCATCGTTATTGATTTTCAAAGCTTTGTAAAATAATCCTGGAAAATTTCGTCCTTCGCCAACAAACAGAATATTGTTTTCCATATCGCGATGAATACAGAAACACGATTCTTTATGACCGCCGATTCCCAATCCTTTACTTTGACCAATCGTATAATATTGCGCACCTTGATGCTTTCCAATAACTTTTCCATCCGATTTTTGATATTCAATTTTTTTCGAAAGGAAAGCCAATTCTTCTTCTTTTGATGAAAAATGCGGCTTTTCTTGATGAAAAGCTTCAAAATCATTAAAAATTTCTACAATTTCACCTTCTTTTGGCTTTAATTGTTGTTTTAGGAATTCGGGTAAACTTACCTTCCCGATAAAACATAAACCTTGCGAATCCTTTTTATCTGCAGTAACCAATCCTATTTCTTTCGCAATTTCACGAACTTCGGGTTTTGTTAATTCTCCAATAGGGAACAATGCTTTAGAAAGCTGATCTTGATTCAGCTGACAAAGAAAATACGACTGATCTTTATTGTTATCCTTACCCGCTAAAAGATGAAAAACCTCATTTCCAGATTCATCAAAGTGAGAATTCACACGCGCATAATGACCCGTTGCAACTTTCTCAGCACCAAGCGATAAGGCCGTTTTTAAAAACACATCAAACTTCACTTCACGGTTGCATAAAACATCAGGATTTGGCGTTCTACCCTTTTCATATTCGGCGAACATATAATCAACAATGCGCTCTTTATACAATTCGCTCATATCGATCACCTGAAACGGAATTCCAAGTTTTTTGGCTACCATCAAAGCATCATTGCTATCCTCAATCCAAGGACATTCATCTTCCAACGTAACGGATGCATCATTCCAATTTCGCATAAAAAGGCCAATCACTTCGTGACCTTGTTGCTGCAACAGATACGCTGCTACACTACTATCAACACCACCGGACAATCCTACTACTACTTTCATAATCTTTGATTAGGCAGAAAATACACTCTGCATTTGAAGACTGCAAATTTACGATTTTGAAAGGGAATAATCTTAAACTGTGATAAATGCTTTATATTTGCCTTATAGAATTAAAAAATACAATGCGATGAAAAAGATAGCTTCTTTATTCCTGATTTCGTTCAGTGTTATGGCTTTTTCACAAATGATTTCCACTTCCAAAACTGACTCTCGTTGGACGTACGGAGGAGGCGCTGGAATTGGAGTTTCTGGTGGAAGTGGCGGTACAGGAACCACAATCAGTATCTCGCCAAGAATTGGATATCGCGTCACGGATGATTTTGAAGTGGGTGTAGCAGGAGGTTTTACATGGGGAAATTCAAAATACTATTCTTCTACGATGTTTGGGATTGGCCCTTTTGCTAATTACTATTTTGGTAGAAGTTTTTATATTTCGGGATTGTTTCAGGAGTATTTTATCAATCAAAAAGACAAATATAATAATCAAAAATATTCTACAGACGAAGCGGCTTTATATTTAGGCGCTGGATATATGCAGCGTATTGGAGATCGTGCATACATGCAGTTGGGAGCGTCATACAACGTCTTGTACAAAGAAAACTCTTCAGTTTTCAGCAGTGGTTTTGTTCCTAATATCGGAATTGTCTTTGGACTTTAAAATATGATTTTAAATTATCAAAAAATATAAAAGCAGGCTTTAGAGCCTGCTTTTTTGTTTCGTATTTTTCTATTCTTAACGGACTGAATAATATTCAACTCCATGATGTTCTTCGGAAAAATCTTGGTTCGAAAACAAGTGCTGAAAATCGTTGTACGGATTGTATTCTGGATGTTTTGAGGTTATTTTTTTTAACGCCCAAAATCCAAATGCAACCACCAAACCAATACCACTCGCTAACAAAACACTTTTTTCACTCTTTCTCATAACGTACATTTTGTTTTCGTTAAGATACAAATTATATTCCTTTATGATTCGTGAAAATATTAAAGTTTGTTAATCTTTAGGCGCATTTCCATTCATCACTAAATACAAAAAATGAAAACAGGGCTCTTTATAGGTGTTTATCCAAAAACTGAATCGTAATTAAAAAATAATGTGGAATCTTAAAATGTTTACCCAAATTTTCTGGTGGAATTTCCGATTGAGCAATCTCACACCAAGACGAAAAACCATTTCCTTGGTCATGAGGTGTAGTTATTAGAAAAAGGGTGTTTTCTTTTTTTAAATCCAAAAACAATTCTGTTTTACTACCAAACAAATCTTTAAAAGCATAGTCTTTACTTTTCCAAAATAATGGAAAAAACTTTCTCGCTGTACCAAACCTATCTCCTCTTATAAAGGTTTTCATCATATTATTTTGATCATTGAGTTCTGCGAAAAACCGCAAAGAATAAGTTGATTTTTCAATTTTTACATAGCTTTCGGGATTCAAAAGCGTTTCTGTCTTTACTAGATTCCCATTCTTGTATTCTTTAATCTTTACAATCGGATACCTTCCAATAAGTTCGACCGCAGAAAAATTCAATTTTTCCACAGTAATATTCTGAAATTCCATTAATTGATCTGTCAACTCATCCTTGCTGCCGTATTCAGCGGTAACTTTCATGGTTTGCCCAAAATAAAACCCACTCAGTAGGAATAAAGCCACTACACTACTTTTTTTCATGTTCTAAATTTTTGACCAAAGTAAAGTTCGTTGGAATTTTTATATGTTATTTTCTAAAAATTAAGGTTAATTAGTGTTAACGAAATTTCTATTTCCTTTTTTTTAATCTTTATTTTGGTGTATGATTTTTAAAATCAAATTGGCAATTTTCATAATGACCACGTTGCTTATTGGCCTTGTCGGACTGCAAACACTGTACAACTACAACTTGTATATGACAGAATCTCAAGTTTTCAAACGTTCCATAGACGAAAGTTTGAAGGAAGCCATTCAATTATCACGAAAACAAAAGAGAGATCGAACGATTGCAGCTTTAAAAAAGCGATTAGAAAACCCATCCCTTTTTGATCTAAAAACCGTTTGGAAAGAAAACAGTAACACGCTTCAATTTCAGCTTCGGGAAGTTAATTCTAATAACAAAAACAAGCAACTTTCTATAAGCTTTGAGGATCTAAACAAAAGGCCTGTTTTAAAAGGACAAGAAAAAGATATGTTTATCCCACGGTTCTTACAAAATGTTGAAAAAGATTTGCAAAAGGAATACATGTGGTATTATACCCAAGATATTGGAGATTTTTTAATAGCACAAAATAAAAAGGACCGCATTTCACTAGATCAATTAAAAACAAATTTTGAAAAAATACTAAAAGCTAAAAATAGAGAAACGAATTTTGTTTTCAATGCAAGGAAAGAAAATAGTATAGTGACTCAAACCTACGAAATAGAACCAGACTACTATGCAAAAAAACAAGTGTATGCCGTTTTTCCAAATGCGACAGCTCACTTGCTAAAACAACAGCTTTGGTCTATTTTAGGTTCTTTTTTTTTAGTATTCACAGTTCTTATTGCGAGTATTTATGTAACAAAACTACTTTTAACCCAGGAACGTCTCGCCAAGGAGAAAGACGCACTAATGTCTCACATTTCACATGAACTTCGTACCCCAATTGCTGCAATTCAAGTTACTGCCGAAGCAATGAAGACATTTGATCAAACAAAAGAAGAACAGTCTCAATACCTCAATATCATTTTAAGAAAAACACAAGAACTTTCCACATTCACTCATGACATTCTCAATGAGCTTAATCTCAGTAAATCGAGATTTTACAAAGAAGAGTTTCCAATTAAAATTTTATTTGAAAATTTAAAAAAAGAAATCGGGACCGAATCGATTAAACTAAATATTGACGCCGAAAACATTTTACTAATCGCCAATAAAAAACATATAGAAAATTTGCTCCGAAATCTCATAGCAAACAGTATCAAGTACAATGAGAGCGATTCTATTAGAATTATTTTACGAGCTTATATTGCAAACAAATCTGTTTATTTGGAAGTTCAGGATAATGGAATCGGAATCCAAGACCTACATAAAAAGAAAATTTTCGATCCTTTCTATAGAGTTACAAATCCTGAAAACAAAACCTATAAAGTCCCCGGTTTTGGCATTGGACTAAGCTATGTGAAACGTGTTGTAGAACTTCATAATGCTCAAATAGAAATTTTGGATGTGTTGCCAAATGGAAGTATTTTTAAATTAAAGTTTCCTCATGAAAAGAATTAAACTGCTGCTTGCTGAAGATGACGCTACCCTAGGAAAAGTGGTGAAGGAAAGTCTTATCAACTTAGGTTTTGATGTTCTCTTGGTGCATACAGGTGAAGATGCCATTGCAAAAATTAATCATGAAATTGACATGTATATTTTGGATGTGATGATGCCAATACAGGATGGTTGGACCGTAGCACAAAAAATTAGAACCCTCTTTCCTGAGAAACCACTTATTTTTTTAACAGCACTATCAGAAACGAAAGATATCGTTATGGGCTATCAATTAGGAGCCAATGATTATATCCGAAAACCGTTTAGTATCGAAGAGTTACATCTAAGAATTAATGAGTTAATCAAAAGAAACTCAAAAGAAATTGGGGAATTGGCTCTTGGAAAATATACTTTTCACCCCAATAGACAACACTTGGTTTTTGACAATACTACTGTAATTAAACTGTCCTATAAAGAAACCGAATTATTAAAAAGATTGGTCTATCATAAAAATGAACTTCTTGATAAAGTGAAAGTTATGCGAGAAATTTGGGGTGATGACAATTTTTTTACCAGTCGAAATCTCGATGTATATATTACAAAACTTCGAAAAAAACTAGCTCAGGATCAATCTATTGAAATCATTAATATCCGAGGGTTTGGATACAAACTTTTGATTATAGAAAATCCAACGCACTAATTTACACCTATAACAATGCTCCATTTTTCACGAATAAATCCTATTTTTGGGAAAATCTAAATTAAAATGACAAAAAAATCACTAGTTGCACTAGGTGCAATTGCTGTATTTTCATTTATGAATGCACAAAATTCAAAAATGGTTTATCCTAAAACGGAAAAAGGAAATCATGTAGATGAGTATTTTGGTACTAAGGTAGCAGATCCGTACCGCTGGTTGGAAGACGATATGTCGGCAAATACCAAAGATTGGGTTCAAAGGGAAGTTGCTTTTTCTAAAAATTATTTAGACCAAATTCCATTTCGTGAAGAAATCAGAAAACAGTTAAAAGATATCTGGAATTACGAAAAAATTGGTTCTCCTTTCAAAGAAGGCGACTATACGTATTTCTATAAAAACGACGGTCTTCAAGCTCAATCGGTGTTGTACAGAACTGATAAAAGTGGGAAAACAGACGTTTTCTTAGATCCCAATAAGTTTTCGGATAAAGGAACGACATCGCTTGCCGGAATTTCATTCAACAAAAAAGGAAATCTAGTTGCATACAAAATTTCTGAAGGCGGAAGCGACTGGAATAAAATTATCATTCTTGATGCCAACACAAAAAAACAAATCGACGAAAGCTTAGTTGATGTAAAATTCTCAGGCGTTGCGTGGCTTGGTGACGAAGGCTTTTTCTATTCCAGCTATGACAAACCAGACGGAAGTGCCCTTACGGCACAAACCGATACGCACAAAATCTATTTCCATAAGCTAGGAACGAAGCAATCTCAAGATCAAATGATTATTGGTGGGACTGATTTCAAGAGAAGATATCTTGGTTTAGGCGTTTCTGAAGATGAGCGTTTCTTAATTCTTAGCGCATCCAATGCAACCAACGGAAACGAATTGTATTTAAAAGATTTGAAAGGAAATTCAAAAGAATTTACACCAATTCAAACTGGTTTCGATCACAATACTTACGTGGTAGACACCAAAGGAGATGACGTGTATATCATGACCGATAAGAATGCGCCAAACATGAAATTGCAGAAATTCAGCATTAAAAATCCAAAAGTTTGGAAGGATGTTATTCCTGAAACAGAAAACGTTCTTAGCGTTTCTACAGGTGGAGGTTATATTTTTGCAAAATACATGAAAGATGCCATTTCATACATCAGACAATTGGATTTTGATGGAAAGTTAGTTCGTGAAATTAAACTTCCAGGAACGGGTACTGCTGGTGGTTTTGGTGGAAAACTAGAGGAAAAAGAAATGTACTATTCATTTACCAACTATATTACTCCAGGAACGATCTATAAATTCAACGCGGATACTGGCAAATCTGAGGTTTATCAAAAGCCAAAAGTAAAATTCAACCCAGAAGATTACGTTTCAGAGCAAGTTTTCTACACGTCTAAGGATGGAACAAAAATCCCAATGATGATTTCCTACAAAAAAGGATTGAAAAAAGATGGTAAAAACCCAACGATGCTGTACGGTTATGGTGGATTTAACATCAGCTTAACTCCTGCATTCTCTGTTGTTAATGCAATTTGGATGGAAAATGGTGGCGTTTATGCCGTTCCGAACTTGCGTGGTGGTGGCGAATACGGCAAGAAATGGCATGATTCAGGTACAAAAATGCAGAAGAAAAATGTTTTCGAAGATTTTATCGCTGCTGGAGAATATTTACAGAAAAACGGCTATACCTCGAAAGAATACATGGCGCTTTCCGGAAGATCAAACGGTGGTTTGTTAGTTGGTGCAACGATGACGATGCGTCCAGATTTAGCTAAAGTTGCCTTCCCGGGCGTTGGCGTTTTAGATATGCTTCGTTACAACAAGTTTACTGCGGGAGCTGGTTGGTCATACGACTACGGAACTGCTGAAGATAACAAAGAAATGTTTGAATATTTGAAGTCGTACTCACCTGTTCACACCGTGAAAAAAGGCGTTTGTTATCCTTCAACTATGATTATTACGAGTGATCATGATGATCGTGTTGTACCAGCGCATTCATTTAAATTCGGTGCCGAGTTGCAAGATAAGCAAGCATGTAACAATCCAATTCTTTTAAGAATCGAGGTTAATGCCGGTCACGGTGCGGGAAGATCTACCGATCAAGTTATTGGAGAAAACACCGATTTAATGAGCTTTGCGCTTTATGAAATGGGGATTAAATCCTTAAAGAAATAAAAATATTTCAACAAAACAGATATAAAGCTCTAGACATTCTAGGGCTTTTTTAATTATATAACAGAAAATAAAATACCTATAATATTTTTTAGACGAATCCTACTACTTTTACTTGTACAGAAAAACAATTTGTTATGGAGAACTTCACACCCATGTCTACATTGAGCCAAGTGATGGCGAAATTGGCAAAGGAAAAAGGGATACAACGAGAGTTTCGCATGGATGAGAACGGAAAAATGTCTCTCCAAGATACGGATCATGATTATCAACCTAAAGATTTAGTTGTACTGAAAACGTACCGTTTTGAAGGAGCAAGTGATCCCGATGACAATGCGATATTGTATGTAATTCAGGATCAATATCAAAACAAGGGAATTATTATTGATGCGTACGGTGTTGATAGTAATTATCCTGGTGATGCTTTTGATAGTTTTATTCGTGATATTCCTGTTGATGAACAAGACGAATATAATTTCGACCACTAAAACATTCTTTTTTAATAAACTATTGAAAGTTAAGGCTGCAGAATTTATTCTTCAGCCTTTTCTTTTTTCTTGAATACGTTCTTGAAAAAACCACCTTTTTTCGGTTCTTCTGTAGTTAGTGTCTCCGCAGGAGTAGTTCCCGGTTTTGTAATACTTCGTACTTTATCTCCTGCTTTTTGTCCAGCACCTTTTACGGCCTCTTTCACATTCTGCGATTTCTCCTTCACATTGCTAACTTTTTCTTTGGTTTTCACAATGCTCGTTCCCACTAATGTTTTCGCTAAGCCTTCTTCAATTCCTTTCCAAAACAAATTAAAAAATGATTTCGTTGGATCTCTCTTTACGCCTTCTACGATAACACTTTCTGGATAATCACCCGAATTGGATTTCACAAAAATGTTGGCAACAGTAGATAGAATTTTATTTTTGGCTCCGTCTTGCTTCAAAATGGAAACCTTAAAATCTTTATGTTGCATATTCAGCTTCCCTCCGATCCCGTTTTTGTTTCCTTTAAAATCAAATTTTAAATCTTGAATCGTTCCCGTTGTTCTGATTTTTAAATAGGGCTCTACAAACTGATTAATTCGTACCGCTGGTAGATTCGAAAAATTCCCTGCAATACTGAAATTATCGGCATGATCTGCCGTGTTCATACTCCATCGAACGACCATTGGCGATACATCAAAAAACTTACAGTTCACCGTAATTGGTATTGCTGTAGGTTTTCCTTTCATCTTTCCTGAATTCAAATGTTTTGCATTCAGATTAAAACTACTAAAAGTCAAAGTTCCTGGTCCATCGCTTTTGGGTGTATCTTCTTCGTATTCTAATTTTGAGTTTTTAACATCCAAATTGGCTATATACATCGGAAATTTAATTGACCGAAGTGCTTCCGAATACAACGGTTTTATGCTTAAATCGTCTTTAGGAACTTTACTTCGGAAAATATTAGCATCCATGCCATCGAGACTTACTTGCTGCGCATTGATGTATTGATTACTCGAAATCAAATTCCAATCACCTTTCATTAAAATTTCGTTGATTGATATCGTGTACAAATCTTTTTCAGAAGGAATCATCCGGATGAATTGCGTACGAGTATAGCGAGGTTTCATGCTGAATTTTCCAATTTTTAATTGGTTTTTATCCACTTGTATATACTGACTCGACAGGTCGTAAAACTTCGTTTTGTATTTGAAATTTTCAGTTGAAATGCTAAATGCTTGCGATTTGAATGGTATAGCACTTTTTACCGTTTGCTCATTCATTTCAATCGCCTTTATCGAAGCATTTAGTTTTTTAAATTCAAGCGGCTGTTTTCCTTTATCATACGTAAGATTGGAGTTTCGCAAAACCACATTACCTACTTTTAAAGGCAATAAAATTCCGCTATAATCGGCTTTTTTCTTCGCAGGTTGAGCTCCCGAAGCGGTAATTGTTCCATTGAGTTGATCGACTAAAACAGTATTTACATCTAATTTCAATTTCTTGTTTTCAAATCCCCATGAGTTTAATTTTAGATTCAATTGCTTTAAACTCATATCCGCAACCGTTTTTTGTGTGGATTTAGACTTGGCTTTAAAAACCAAATCACGAAAATCGCCCGATTTCTCGTTGATGGCAAAATTAGCCAAATGAACAAGTTGTTCATCGGTGCTTACATTAACATCCGATCCTTTTACGGTCAGCTTTTCAAACACAAACGGAAGTTTTTCTTGAGCTGTCGTTTCGTTCAATTTGATTTTTTGAACATCCATGGTCATATCACCAATAGACACAAAATCTTGATCGTTCGGATGTTTGATTTTAATTTTTGCATTGGTTAATTGAACCTCATCCAAGCTTACTTCAAAAGCCAAAGGTTTGCTGCTTTTTTTCGGTTGCGCATTGGTGGTTTCTATCGTTAATTCTGGATTGACGAAATTGACTTTTGACAAACTCAAATTCTTTTTCTTCAACGCGATATCTTTAAAAGTCATCGCTTGAGCTTTAAAGGTAAATAACGATTTTTCGTTAGGAAACAAGCGAACAAAGTCTGCCTTTGACAATTGCGGAAGCAACTGAAACTTAGAAATTAGCATTTGTGCGTTATCCGTAGCTACTTTTTCTGCGAAAATTGCGTAACGTTGGTCTGGACGGAAATAAAAATTATCTCCTTGAATGTCATAATGATCAAAAACAACAGGAAGCTCACTTTCAACCGATTCTTCAGTCATTTGAAGGTTTTCAACATCCAGTTTCAAATTCTGAACGCTAAAAAACTTGGATCGATCGTGTTTATAAATTTCAATATTTCCTTCATGAATGCGGATGTTTTCAAACTTCACAGGATTTGGTTTTTTGCCCGTTTTTTCATTCACTGGTTTGGCCAACGTAATTTTTAGTTTAGGCTTCGCTAAAAGCAAATCCTCGGAGCTAATCATCTTATTGTATAGGGCATCATATACTCCGAAGCGACTTATCTTCAAGGAATCTATCGTTCCTTCAAGGCCGATAACGTTTTGGTTATTGGGATTTTTATTTTGAACTTGAATTCCCGTCGCCAAGATGTTTCCCGTACCTAAGTCAACATTAAGACTTTGGTATTGAACTTTATAATCCGAGTTTTTCTGAATGACTTTCGGAAGTTGATATTTAAGATAAATGTTGAAGGCAAAATTGGCTAAAAGCACAATTCCTAAAATCACACCTAAAGCAATGGCTAGTTTCCGCACCCATTTATTTTTCATCATTGTAATTCAATATCAAATACAAAACTAAAGGAAAAAGCCTCTAGAAACGAAAAGAGTGGAAATTTTGAAAACTTTGAGAAAGAATTAAGAAACCACTAAATCAATCACATAACCTTCATGGTTCCGAACATTAAGAAATTGATCACCTTCAAAATGTAAATATTGACCTTTAATCCCTTTTAAAACCGCCGTGAACTCTGGTTTTTTGTCCAAAGTAAACGCCGTTACTTTTTCTGGTTTTTGATACGGATAATCAAGTTGAACGATTTCTCCTTGAGCCGAATAAAATTTTTCAAAATCTTGTGGAAAATACGTTTCAATTTTATTTCGGAAATCCAACAAATCCAAATCGTCTTCAAAATCATCTTGAAGCATTTTCTTGTAATTGGTTTTATCTGGAACGTGCTCTTTCAACGCAACTTCAATCATTCCCGCTTCGTATCTATTTTCCGTTTTCGCAATTGGTAAGGCGAAAGTTGCCCCTTGATCAATCCAACGTGTTGGGACTTGCGTTTCACGAGTTACTCCCACTTTCACCTCGCCCGTATACGCTAGATACACGATATGCGGCTGCAATTGGATTTCTTTTTCCACTTCCAAATCTCGCTCTTCAATACCAAGATGCGCGGTTGAAAGCTCGGGGCGAATAATCGTTTCACTCGCATAAGGACTTTCAAAAAAGCATTGCTTGCAAAATCCCATTCTGTAAATAGGCTTATCAAGATGACAATTCACGCATTCATACCCTGTATGTTTTACAGTTAACGTTTTCCCGATAAGTTGATTCACATTCAGCAAATCGCCTGATAAAGAAAGATAATATTGAATGGGCTCTGCCAAAACGCTTGACATTTTAAGAATTTGTCCTTGAAAAAGCATATGATGAAATTTAGAAGTAAAAGTAATAAATTTGCATCACATATAAGGTTATGAAATATCTGGTTACAGGCGGAAGCGGTTTTATTGGTTCGCACTTGGTGGAAGCTCTTTTGAAAAATGGACATTCTGTCATTAATGTGGACAATTTTGATGATTTTTACGATTATCGTATCAAAACTCGAAATACATTAGAAAGTTTACCCTATTCTACCGAGTTTTCTTTAACTAATTCTAAAGAAACGGATATTAAAAACTTAGTCAACGCGACGCAACATACCACATATTCACTTGTTTATCAGGATATTCGTGACATTGATGGACTTCGAACTATTTTCGCGAATGAAGATATAGATTTGGTGATTCATCTTGCGGCTTTAGCGGGCGTTCGGCCTTCTATTGAACGGCCTTTAGACTATGAAGAAGTGAACATCAAAGGAACGATGAATCTTTGGGAATTGTGCAAAGAATATGGAATTAAAAAATTCGTATGCGCCTCATCTTCTAGTGTTTATGGCAACAACGAGAAAACACCTTTTTCGGAAGAAGACAATGTTGACAGACCCATTTCACCCTACGCAGCAACCAAAAAATGCGGCGAAATTTTAGGACATGTTTATCATCATTTGTATCATATTGACATGGTTCAATTGCGGTTTTTTACAGTGTACGGACCACGACAAAGACCGGATTTAGCAATACATAAATTCACCCAATTAATCGCAGATCATCAAGAGATTCCTTTTTACGGAGATGGCTCTACAGCAAGAGATTACACGTATATTGATGATATTATTGATGGTATTTTAAAATCGGTAAAATATCTTGAAGAACACAATAACGTGTATGAAATCATGAATTTAGGGGAAAGCGAAGTGGTTAATTTGGACACAATGCTAGGGGCCATCGAGTCTCAAATGGACACAAAAGCCATTAAAAACCCGCTTCCCATGCAACCTGGCGATGTTAATTGCACCAATGCAGATATTGATAAAGCAAAAAATTTAATTGACTATCGACCGACAACAAGCTTCCAAAATGGCATAAAAAAATTTGTGGAATGGTTTTTGTCAAAATGATGAAAAAATAGTCGGAAATGGCGAGCTTTTCAAGATTCACATCAAATCTTAAAAAATATCCAAAATTTCGGACAAAATAATTGAAAATCAGAGTAGAAAAACTTTGTAATCTCATCTAATTTTTTACTTTTGCAAAAAATATTATACATATGTATTGGACATTAGAATTGGCTTCATATTTAAGCGATGCACCTTGGCCAATGACCAAGGCAGAACTTATTGATTACGCAATTAGAACTGGAGCACCAATGGAAGTGGTAGAAAATCTTCAAGCAATCGAAGACGAAGGAGAAATCTATGAGTCCATCGAAGAGGTTTGGAGCGACTATCCAACGGATGAAGATTTCCTTTGGAACGAAGACGAATATTAAAAGTAATAAGCTTTAGGTACTAAGCCTGAAGCTTATTCTATTTTTTATATATCATATACACGTAATACGTGTTATTAAAAACGCTTACTGCAAATAGCACTAGGCATAAAGCAAACATTTTATGAGTTTTTTAAACAATATTCTAAAGGGTTTTTTGGGGGACAAAAACGCCAACGACCTGAAAGAAGTGAAAAAAGTAGTTACTAAAGTAAAGGCAGCCGAGCCAGCAATCCAACAGCTTTCTGATGACGGATTGAGAGAAAAAACGGCAGAATTCAAAACAAAAATCAAAGCCGCTTCGGCTAATGTGACGAGTGAGATTGAACAATTAAACGAGAAAATCACAACGTCAACAAATATTGATGAAAAGGAAAGCTTTTTCTCAAGAATTGAAGTTTTGAAAAAAGAAGCCTACGATCTTGAAGAGAAAGTGCTTAACCAAATTCTTCCTGAAGCTTTTGCATTGGTAAAAGAAACGGCAAGAAGATTGGCTCAAAACGGAGGTTTAACGGTTACAGCAAACGATATGGACCGTGAACTTTCTCAAACCAAAGATTTTGTAACTATTGAAGGAGACAAAGCTCATTTCAAAAATACATGGAACGCGGCAGGAACGCCGGTTCTTTGGGACATGGTTCATTACGACACTCAGTTTATTGGTGGTGTGGTATTGCACTCTGGTAAAATTGCCGAGATGGCAACTGGGGAAGGTAAAACCCTTGTAGGAACGCTTCCTATTTACTTAAATGCACTTCCAGAAAGAGGAGTTCACGTTGTAACGGTGAACGACTATCTTGCAAAAAGAGACTCGGCTTGGATGGGACCATTGTACCAATTCCACGGAATGACTATCGATTGTATCGATAATCACCAACCGAATTCAGATTCTAGAAGAAAAGCATACAACTCGGATATTACCTACGGTACCAATAACGAATTTGGTTTCGATTATTTGAGAGACAACATGGTGGGATCTCCAGAAGAATTAGTTCAAAGAGATCTAAACTTCGCAATTGTTGATGAGGTTGACTCCGTTTTAGTTGATGATGCAAGAACTCCATTGATTATTTCTGGTCCGGTTCCGCAAGGAGACAGACAAGAATTTGATGTTTTAAAACCATCGGTGGATCGTATTGTTGAAATTCAGAAAAAGACCATTACGCAAGTTTTCAACGAAGCGAAAAAATTAATCACTGCAGGAAATACAAAAGAAGGAGGTTTCAAACTTCTTCAAGCCTACAGAGGTCTTCCGAAAAACAGGCAATTAATTAAGTTCCTTTCTGAAAGTGGTAATAGAGCGCTTTTACAGAAAGTTGAAGCTCAATATATGCAAGATAACAATCGCGACATGCCGAAGGTTGACAAAGACCTATATTTCGTGATTGATGAAAAAAATAATCAAGTAGATCTTACTGATAAAGGGGTTGAATACATGTCCCAAGGAAACTCAGACCCGAACTTCTTCGTATTGCAAGATATCGGAACTGAAATCGCTGAATTGGAGTCTAAAAACCTAACGAAAGACGAAGAATTTGCTGAAAAGGAAAGGCTTTTCGGTGAATTTGCTGAGAAATCAGAACGTGTACATACCATGAGTCAATTACTTAAAGCATATACTCTTTTCGAAAAAGATGATGAGTACGTTGTTATTGATGGTGAAGTAAAAATCGTTGATGAGCAAACAGGTCGTATCATGGATGGAAGACGTTATTCAGACGGACTTCACCAAGCGATCGAAGCAAAGGAAAATGTAAAAATTGAAGCTGCGACACAAACGTTTGCAACAATTACTTTACAGAACTATTTCCGTATGTACAACAAGCTTGCGGGGATGACGGGTACAGCTGAAACGGAAGCGGGTGAACTATGGCAAATCTACAAATTGGATGTTGTTGTAATCCCGACTAACAGACCAATCCAAAGACATGACCGTCACGATTTAGTTTATAAAACAAACCGTGAAAAATACAATGCGGTAATCGAGGAAATCGAGAAATTAACTTCGGCTGGAAGACCAGTTCTTGTGGGAACAACTTCGGTAGAGATTTCTCAATTACTTTCTAGAGCATTGCAATTAAGAAAAATTCCGCACCAAGTATTGAATGCGAAATTACATAAAAAAGAAGCTGAAATTGTTGCAGGAGCAGGACAACCTGGTGTTGTAACCATTGCAACGAACATGGCGGGTCGTGGTACCGATATTAAATTGACTGGTGACGTAAAAGATGCAGGAGGTTTAGCAATTATTGGTACAGAAAGACATGATTCTAGACGTGTAGACAGACAGTTAAGAGGTCGTGCAGGTCGTCAAGGTGATCCAGGATCTTCTCAGTTCTACGTTTCTTTGGAAGATAACTTGATGCGTCTATTCGGTTCGGAAAGAATTGCGAAAATGATGGACAGAATGGGTCATAAAGAAGGTGAAGTTATTCAGCATTCGATGATTTCTAAGTCTATTGAAAGAGCGCAGAAAAAAGTAGAAGAGAACAACTACGGTGTTCGTAAAAAGTTGTTGGAGTATGATGATGTGATGAACAAGCAAAGAGACGTTATCTACAAACGTAGAAAGAATGCGTTGTTCGGTGACCACTTGAAGTACGATATCGCGAATATGATTTACGATGTTTCCTTCTCTATCGTTAACAATGGTAAAAACGAAGGTGACTTTAAAAATTTCGAATACGAAATCATTAAAAACTTCACCATGGAATCTCCAGTAAGTGAAGACGATTTCAAAAACAAGCAAGTAAAAGAACTTACAGATATTGTTTTCAAAGCAGCTCAAGAAGATTATCAAAACAAGCTAAACTTGATGAAAGAGAAAGCGTTACCGATTATTCAGAACGTATATCAAAATCAAGGAAGTATGTTTAAGATGATTCAGGTTCCTTTCACTGATGGTAATAAGACAATGACCATCGTAACGAATCTTGAAAAAGCAAACGAAACCAATTGCGAAAGCTTAATCAACGATTACGAAAAGAACATTACTTTGGCTATTATTGATGACAACTGGAAGCAACACCTGCGTGAAATGGACGATTTGAGAAGATCTTCTCAAGGTGCTGTTTACGAACAAAAAGATCCGTTGATTATCTACAAACAAGAATCTTTCCACCTTTTCAGTGAAATGATGGATAAGATGAACAAAGAAATTGTTTCATTCTTGTACCGAGGAGAAATTCCTGCTTAAATCAAGCAAATCAAAATAGAAAAAGCGAGCTTCAGGCTCGCTTTTTTATTTATACTCATTCCATAAAACGAATGATTTACAATATAAAAAAGAATTCGTAACGATACTATTCCTCATTTTTTAATTTTTTATTAATTTTATTGTCTCAATTTTAAACAATGGCATTAGTTGACTTATCAAGGCAGGTTGCATTAGGAATAGACATTGGTGGAACCAATACGAAATTCGGTTTGGTGAACCATCGAGGTGAAATCCTTTCTAAAGGAAACATTCGTACAGATGAATATGAACATGTAGAAGACTTTATTGATGCGCTTTACGACCTCATCCAACCGATGATTAAAAAGCATAGCCCTAATTCCAATTTTGATGGAATTGGTGTCGGTGCACCTAATGCGAACTACTATCGCGGAACGATTGAACATGCTCCCAACTTACGTTGGAAAGGTGTGATTAATTTTGCCGAGTTGATGAGCAAAAAATTCGGTGTTCCATGTAAGATGACGAACGATGCCAATGCTGCAGCTTTGGGAGAAATGATGTTCGGTGCCGCTCGTGGAATGAAAGATTTTATCATGATCACGCTTGGAACGGGCGTAGGAAGCGGAATTATCTCGAATGGTCAATTAATTTACGGTCATGATGGTTTTGCTGGTGAATTAGGTCATACGATTGTAAAACCTGGAGGGAGAAAACACTGGAGTACGGGTTCTGAAGGTTGTTTAGAAGCATACGCATCCGCAACCGGAATTGCAATCACAGCAAAGAAATTCCGTGCTGAGTTCCCAGAATCCATGTTGAATGAGTATCCTGAAGAGGAGATCAACTCAAAAACCGTTCATGAATGCGCAGTTAAGGGCGATCCAACTGCCATGGAGGTTTTTAGATATACAGGACAAAAATTAGGTGAAGCCTTAGCGAATTTCGTGATGTTTTCTTCACCAGAAGCTATTTTGCTTTTTGGTGGTGTTATCAAAGCAGGCGATTTCTTATTGAAACCAACTAAACTTCATATGGAGCGCAACCTTCTACCTATTTTCAGAGCAAAAGTTCCTTTGGTATTTAGTGAATTGGATGAGGCAGATGCGGCTATTTTAGGTGCAAGCGCCTTAGTTTGGGAAACCAAAAGACTATAATAATACGACAACGCACCTTTGGGTGCGTTTTTTAGCATCAAAAATGACTCGGCTTATGTTCCGTTTTCTTATTTTTATACTCGCTTTTAGTATAATTTCCTGCAATGGTCAGGATACAAAAGCGAAACAACCCAAAAAACAAGACCCTGTAATGAACAATCAAAACTTAGAAACAATCACTTTTGGTGGCGGATGCTTTTGGTGTGTTGAAAGCTGTTTTCACCTATTAAAAGGGGTAGATAAAGTGATTTCTGGATATTCTGGCGGACATAAAGAAAACCCAACCTATGAAGAGGTTTGCACGGGTGAAACAGGCCATGCAGAAGTCGTACAAATCACCTACGATCCAGCGATTATTTCGTATGATCGATTAATGGATGTCTTTTTCTTTTTACACGACCCAACGCAACTTAATAGACAAGGAAACGATATCGGAACGCAATATCGATCAGTGATTTATTATCAAAACGAAGCGGATTTAAATAGAGCAAAACAAGCGATAAAAACGTCGGAAGCATCTGGACGATGGAAAGGAACTTATGTAACCGAATTGGCTCCTTATGAAAAGTTTTGGCCAGCAGAAGCCTATCACCAAGGCTATTACAACGCCAACCCTACCCAACCCTATTGCAGCGCCGTTGTTGGTCCAAAGATTCAAAAATTTAAAAAACATTATTCCGAATTAGGATGGTTGAAATAAAAAAAGAGACGAAAATTTCGTCTCTTTTTTGTTAATATTTAAATAACTTCCGAAGCATTTCCGTGTGTGGTATATCGTCTTCCAAGTATTTTTTTCCTGTATCAACAAAACCAAAGGATCCGTAAAATTCAAGTAAATAATCTTGAGCTGAAATCCGGATTTCTGAGGTGTGAAAAACGTTTTCAATGCACGAAACGGCATACATCATCATTTGCTTTCCTACGCCACCTCCTCTACTCTTTTCCGTTGTTAAAACACGACCAATAGACGATTCTGGATATTTAATGCCTTGCGGAAACAAACGACAATACGCCCAAACCTCTCCTTCATTTTCCGCCCAAAGATGCAATGCTTTTTCATCGGTTCCATCGGTATCGAGGTAGGGACAGTTTTGTTCTACGACAAAAACTTCATTTCGGGCTTTTAAAATTTGATACAACTCTTTTGTTGAAAGTTCATCAAATCTTTTAACCTTCCAAACCAGTTTGCTCATCAAATCGAATATTATTTTCTTTCAAATAGGCATTCATATCTTGAATATATTCCAAAATAGCGTCTCCTCCCTCTTTCTTTTCAGCCGAAGTCACATACATCATAGGCGCTTCTTCCCACGTTTTTAAAAGCTCTTGCTTATAAACTTCTACATTTTTTACCGCTGCGTTAGGTTTTAATTTATCCGCTTTGGTAAAAACAATCGAAAACGGAACACCGCTTTCACCACACCATTCGATAAATTCTAAATCAATTTTTTGTGGTGTATGACGAACATCAACGAGAACAAAAAGATTCACCAAATTCTTTCTGTTCAAAATATAGTTGGTAATCAGTTTTTCGAAATCCTTTCGCGTTGATTTGGAAACTCGTGCGTATCCATACCCTGGCAAATCAGTAAGAAACCACTCTTCATTCACCAAAAAATGGTTAATTAATTGTGTTTTTCCAGGTGTTCCCGATGTTTTCGCGAGATCCTTTTTGTTCATGATCGCGTTAATAAGCGACGATTTCCCAACATTGGATCGCCCAATAAAAGCATATTCGGGCATTGTAGGCTCTGGACATTCTTGCCAACGCCCACTACTTTTTACAAAATCTGATGTTTTTATAACCATACTGATAAAAATAAAGCCATTAAGAAATCTCAATGGCTTGTGAATTTATTGAATACTTTTTAACCAATTATAGAGAATCTCGTTGAACTCTTTTGGTTTTTCCATCATGGCCGCATGTCCACATTGTTCAATCCAAAAAAGACTGGAGTTGGGGATGTATTTATGCATATCTTCGGCCACTTCTGGTGGTGTTACGTTATCTTGTCTTCCCCAAATAATGCACGTCGGGCACTTTATATTAGGTAAGTCGTTTAGCATATTGTGTTTAATAGCACTTCTTGCTAGCATCACCGTTTTTATGCCTTTCATTCTGTCGTTTACAATCCCAAAAACCTCATCCACCAATTCATCGGTAGCAACATCGGGATCATAAAAAACTTCTTGAGTCTTTCTTTTAATATAGTCTTTATCGCTTTTTCTTGGAAAACTATCTCCAAAAGTACGTTCGTAAAGTCCAGAACTTCCTGTAAGAACTAAATTCTGTACAAGATCGGGTCTTGTTGTTGTCAAAATTAGGCCAATATGCCCTCCCATTGAGTTTCCAACAATGGTAACCGGTTCCTTGATATGTTCGTCGATAAATTTAGCAACATATTTTGCTATAGCACTTAAATTGGTATTAAGCACCGGCAAATCGTAGATGGGCAATTGTGGCACCACTACTTTGTAACCTCTCTCAGAAAAGAAACGGATCATTTGATCAAAATTACTTAGCCCGCCCATGAGCCCATGAAGCAGGACAAGGGGATGTCCTTCCCCCTCTTCGATAAAGTTAAATTTCTTTTCCTTTTTAGTTTTAAAAATCATACATCAACTGTAATGAAACGCAAAAATACAAAATCTCAAATCGTGAAGGGACAAATTAAGAAAGAATTTAGCCAAAATCAAGGTTTTTTTCAAGTTTTTATATTTAACTAATATCAAAACCCCAAGATTTCTGATCCAAGAATTCCAGAAAAATGCATTCAAACTAAATTTTTAGGTTCTACTAAGCCATGAACGAAGCGATTACAAAATAGAAAATCAGTTTACGTAAAATTAGTTTTCCACAGGAGACGTTCTTTCCTTGCAAGCAGTTCTTTTTGTCCCTACGTTTGCAAAAATTTTGGGTAAAACTCCTATCAAATTCTTCTAAAAACTCTAAGAAAATGAACTTCATTTTTAATCCGCTGTCAATCAATTTTTCAGCAATAAAATCAAAAATCGAAGCTTGTTTTCGGGTTGATTAAAATTCAATTAATCAGCATTTTACATCAAAATTTCAAAATTTATCCACATTAAGTCAAAAAGTGGGAAAAAGTGGGAAAGTTTAGAAATAATTATATAAATTTGTCCCAAATGAATTATTTTTTTGAGACATACGAATGCAAAATTGATGAGAAAGGCAGGCTGAAATTGCCCACTGCTCTTATGAAACATTTGCAAAACTTTCCTGACAACGAGCTCGTTGTTAAGAGGGCCGTGTTTCAAAAATGTTTGGAA
Source organism: Bacteroidota bacterium (assembly GCA_023423715.1). GTDB lineage: Bacteria > Bacteroidota > Bacteroidia > Flavobacteriales > Weeksellaceae > JAFAFC01. The sequence goes on along the minus strand of JAFAFC010000007.1, from coordinate 281,988 downwards.
GTTTACCCGCTACAACCGTGGGATAAACTGATGAACAAGATCAATGGACTGAATCGTTTTGTTAAGAAAAATGCTGATTTCATCCGTCTTTTTACAGCCGGTGTGAAAAAAGTAGAAGTAGATAAAGCGGAAAGAATTTTGGTTCCGAAAGATCTAAAAACATTTGCTAACCTTCAGAAAGAAATTGTGATTTCGGGTGTTGGTGAATTTTTTGAAATCTGGGATAAAGAAGCTTATGAAGAAAACATCAAAACCAATGAAGCAGATTTTGCATCGCTTTCAGAAGAGGTGATGGGTTCCATCGATTTTACAGAAGATAATTCGTAATTGTGTTTCAGAAACGTAAAAAAGCACAACATCAAAAATTAAAAGAAAATGTATCATAATCCGGTTTTGCTGAAGAAAAGTGTGGATGATCTGGTGACCAATCCAGACGGAATCTATGTGGATTGCACCTTTGGTGGAGGCGGCCACTCACGAGAAATCTTAAGCCGACTTTCCGAAAAGGGAAAATTGTATTCTTTTGATCAGGATTTGGATGCACTGAAAAATACCATCGACGACCCTCGTTTTACCTTAATTAATCAGAATTTTCGTTTTTTAGAAAACTCACTTTTAATGTATGGCGTTTCTCAAGTGGATGGTGTTTTAGCGGATTTAGGGGTTTCATCGCATCAATTTGACGAAGCAGAACGTGGTTTTTCAACAAGAAATGATGGCCCACTGGATATGCGAATGAATGTTTTGCAAACGCTAAATGCTCAAAAAGTAATTAATGAGTACGAAGAAGAGCAATTGGCAGACATTTTTTACCATTATGGTGAACTTCGTGAAGCAAGAAAATTAGCGAGAACCATCGTTCATCATAGAAAAACAGGAAAGTTAAAAACAACGGAGGACTTGAAAAAAGTATTCAGTTTTATTCCGGCGCACAAGCAAAATAAATTTTTTGCGCAGATATTTCAAGCAATTCGAATAGAAGTTAACGAAGAATTGGAGGTTTTGAAAGAAATGTTGCAGCAAGCATACAACGTTTTGAAACCGGAAGGACGGTTGGTGGTGATTTCCTATCACTCTCTAGAAGATCGATTGGTAAAGCGTTTCTTGAAAAACGGAATGTTTGAAGGGGAACCAGAACGGGATATTTATGGAAATTACAAAAAAGCATTTGAATTGCTTCAAAGTAAAGCCATCATCCCAAATGACGAAGAAATCGAGGAAAATTCTCGAGCACGAAGTGCAAAAATGAGAATCGGAATCAAAGTATAAAATATTGATAAACACCGCTTTGGCGAAAAAAGGAACATATAAACCCAGCAAGAAACTCACTTTTATGGACATCATAAAAGGAAATTTCTTGAATCGTGACGAACTCAAAACGCATTACAAGTATTTCTTGTTGATTTTTGTGTTGATGATGATCATGATTTACTCCAACCACTTGGTAGGTGCAAAAATCGAAAGGGTAAACGAACTAAAAGAGCAAACCGAGGAATACAAATCTCGAAATGCATACGCTCAAAGTAAGTTGATTAAAGTAAAAATGGAATCTGAGCTTGGGAAGCAAATGGTAAAAGACTCACTTTTACCGCTTGAAAGTCACCCACATAAGCTATTAATAAAATTGGACAGCACAGCGAATGGCACAACAAAATGAGTACGATCTAAAGCGCAAAAAAACATTGCGATGGGGCTACCTTTTTACGGCGGCAGCATTCGTCTTATTCGCTATTTTCCTTGGAAGAATTATTATTCTTCAAAACACCAATGTTGAGGAAATTAAAGCTGATTACATCAACAAAAATTATCGTGAAGCAACCTTAAAAGCTGCTCGTGGAAACTTGTATGCTGCGGACGGATCCATTTTGGCAACTACCGTTATGCGTTACGATATCTATTTGGATTTCAAAACAATACGCGACACCGTTTACAAAAATAATATTGGCGCTTTAACGGATTCGTTAAGTGCGATGTTTGGAAAACCAAGAAGTCATTATCGTTCTATTTTTGATCAACAAAAAGCGAAGAAAAACCAATATTATGGTTTGGTAAAAGGCTTAGATTTCGATGAATACGATCGAATTCGAAATTTCCCAATCTTCAAAAAAGGAAAAAATCGCGGCGGATTTATCGTTGATAGAAAATATCGTAGAGAACTAGCAACCTCCGAAATTGGAGCTGGAACCATCGGAATGGACAATGGAACCTACAAATCTGGTTTAGAAGGTGCCTTCTCAAAATACTTATCTGGCGTTGACGGAACACGATATGAACAAAGGGTCAACTCTTCGCAATGGAAGCCAATTGATTACTGGAAAGTTCGCGACCCGATCGATGGCCAAGATGTTTATACGACTTTGGATTTACGAATTCAAGATATTGCAAGTTCCGCTTTAGAAAAACAACTCACTCAATTCGATGCAGAACACGGAACCGTGATTGTTATGGAAGTGGAAACAGGGAAAGTTAAAGCTTTAGTCAACTTAAAAAGAACAGAACCTGGAGTTTATGTTGATGCCTACAATTACGCATTGAAAGATGGAATTGAGCCTGGATCAACTTTCAAAACGGTTTCGCTTTTGGCGGCAATGGATGATGGATTTATCGATGAAAATACAACGGTAAATGTTGGTGGTGGCGTTTGGAATTATGCTGGACAACGAATTTCTGATGGTCATGGTGGTGGAACGTACGACATCAGCGATGTTTTGGCTAAATCAAGTAACGTCGGAACAGCGAAGTTGATAACAAAATATTATGCGGATAAACCGCAAGTGTTCCTAGATCATTTGAAGCGTTGGAAAATGATGGATCGATTAGATTTAGAAGTTCCAGGAGCAACAAAACCATTTGTTTATACACCTGGCCATTCAAAATGGAGCAAAGGAACTTTTGCATCGACATCGTTTGGATACGCAACCAACTACAACATTTTGCAATTAACCACTTTCTACAACGGAGTTGCGAATGGTGGAACGATGCTAAAGCCTTTGTTCATTGATAAAATAATGAAAGATGGTAAAGTAACGTATCAGTCTCAACCATCAATTATGGTGAAAAAAATGGCTTCGGAAAAAGCCATAAAAATGATGACAAGTGCTTTGACAAAAGCGGTTGAAAAAGGAACTGGACGAAGCATTTTTACGCCTAACCTTAAAATGGCTGGGAAAACAGGAACCGCTCGTTTTGAGTATTGGTTGCCTGGCCCAATGAAATACCGTGCGTCTTTTGCTGGTTTTTATCCTGCGGACAAACCAAAATATACATGTTACGTAATGGTTAGCGAACCAGATGTTTCTAAAGGCTTTTATGGGGGAACCGTTGCCGCACCAGTTTTTAAAGAAATTGCAGGTAAAACCTTCTTAAAAACTCCACAAAACATTGAAAAAGAAATGTTGGTGGATCGTAAAGTGGATTTAGGAAAAATGGTTGCACCAAACACGAAAGTGCAAGTGAGCCAAGGAAGTATGCCCGACGTTGTCGGTTTGATAGGAAAAAACGTGATTCCACAATTGGAAAACGATGGCTATAGAGTAGATTATAAAGGTGTTGGAAAGATTAAAGATCAGTTTCCGAGCGCTGGAACCGTAATCAAAAAGAACCAAAGAATCTACCTAACCTTACAAAATTAAGAATGAGACTAACAGAACTTTTAAATAGAATTCCCACTTTGGAAACGATCGGAACTCTTGAAAAAGAGATTGAAAATATCGTTTTCGACAGCCGTTTAGCCAAAGCAAACGCGCTGTATGTTGCCATTCCTGGAACACAGGTTGATGGGCATTCGTTTATTGATTCTGCGATTGAAAAAGGAGCGAACGTTGTTGTTTGCGAAACACTTCCTTCAACAAAAAATGAAGGAGTAACCTATATTCAGGTTAAAAATTCTTCGAAAGCGTTAGGGAAATTAGCTTCTAATTTTTACGGAAATCCTTCTGAGAAAATCAACTTGATTGGAATTACAGGAACGAATGGAAAAACAACATCAACAACGTTGTTGTTTGAACTTTTCACGAATTTAGGTTTCAAATGTGCGTTGATTTCAACGGTTGAAATTCGAATTGGAAACCATGTTTTTCCTTCAACACATACCACTCCAGATATTCTAAATATCAATCGAATTCTAAATGAAGCTTTGGAATCGGGTTGTGAATACGCTTTTATGGAAGTAAGTTCCATCGGCGTACATCAAAACAGAACCGAAGGTTTGCATTTCAAAATTGCTGGATTTACCAACCTTACGCATGATCATTTGGATTATCACCATACGTTCGATGAGTATTTAAAAGCTAAAAAGCGCTTTTTTGATGAACTTTCATCGGAAGCGATTGCCATTACCAATATCGATGACAAAAATGGAATGGTGATGTTGCAAAATACAACAGCAAAGAAAAAAACATACGCATTAAAAACATTAGCCGATTTTCATGGAAAGCTTTTAGAAGCTGATCTGAATGGAATGTTATTGAATTTTAATGGACACGAACTTTGGACAACGCTAACAGGGAAATTCAATGCCTACAACTTGCTTTTAGCGTATGCAACAGCGGTTGAATTAGGTTTTGACGAAACCGATGTTTTGAAAGCGATTTCCAGTTTACACCGTGTGAAAGGTCGTTTTGAAACAATAAAATCTCCTTCTGGAATTTTCTTCATCGTGGATTATGCGCATACACCAGATGCTTTGGCGAATGTTTTAGATACCATCAACGAGATCCGAACAAAAAACGAACGTTTAATCACGGTTTTTGGATGTGGAGGCGATCGAGATCATGCAAAAAGACCGGAAATGGGGAAAATTGCAACTCGAAAATCGACGTTAGCAATTATCACTTCGGACAATCCGAGAAGTGAGGAACCTGGTCAAATTATAAAAGAAATTGAAAACGGGGTAGAGCCTCAGTATTTCAGTAAATATACTTCGATTCCAGATCGAAGAGAAGCGATAAAAATGGCCATCAAATTCGCCGAACCTAAAGATATTGTAGTTGTAGCCGGAAAAGGCCACGAAAACTATCAAGAAATCAAAGGGGAGAAGCATCATTTTGATGACAAAGAAACAATACAGGAACTGCTACAGTTAATGGGTAAATAAACAAAAAGAGAACGCATGTTATACTATCTATACGAATATCTTTCAGCAAACGGAATCCACATTCCGGGAATGAACTTGCTAAAATACATCTCCTTCCGAGCTGGAATGGCGGTATTGATGTCTCTTTTCATCGCCTTGGTTTACGGGAAAAAAATCATCAATTTTTTACGTAGAAAACAAATGGGCGAACTGGTTCGTGACCTTGGCTTAGCAGGACAAAAACAGAAAGAAGGAACACCAACAATGGGTGGTTTAATCATCATTATAGCAACGTTGATTCCCGTTCTTTTGTTTACAAGATTTACGAATGTGTATATCGTTTTGCTTATAATCACGGTGATTTGGATGGGCGCCATCGGTTTCTTAGACGATTATCTGAAGAAAATAAAGAAAAATAAAGACGGACTTAGCGGAAAATTTAAAATTATTGGTCAAGTTGGATTGGGCTTAATTGTAGGCGTTACCATGTTCTACAACTCAAATATTACCATTAAAAGAAAGTATTCTGATAACAATGTTGTGAATCGAAATAATGTTGAGCAAAACTTTATGCCAGCAGAAAAAGAAGTGGTTTCTACCGTACCTTTTGCTAAAAATAACGAGTTTGATTACAGTCAAATTCTATTCTGGATGGATGAAGATGAGCGTCAAGAATGGGCTTGGATTGTTTTTATTCCGATTGTCATTTTTATCGTAACTGCCGTTTCTAATGGCGCGAATATTACCGATGGAATTGATGGTTTAGCAGCCGGAACAAGTGCCGTTATATTATTAACATTGGCCTTTTTCGCGTACGTTTCTGGAAACATCATTTTTGCAGATTACCTCAACATCATGTTCCTCCCAAATATGGGTGAAACCACGATTTTTGCCGTCGCCATGGTGGGTGCGGTCATCGGGTTTTTCTGGTACAACACCTATCCTGCACAAGTATTTATGGGAGATACAGGAAGTTTAATGTTGGGTGGAGTTATCGCTGTTTTAGCGATCATTCTAAGAAAGGAATTACTAATCCCAATCCTTTGCGGAATTTTCCTAATCGAAAACCTTTCTGTAATGCTTCAGGTAGCGGTTTTCAAATACAGAAAAAGAAAATACGGGCTGGAATATGCTCAAAATAATAGGCTTTTCAGAATGTCTCCTTTGCATCACCATTTCCAAAAAGGAGGTTTTCATGAAAGCAAAATTGTGAACAGAATGATCATTATTGGAGTTATGTTGGCGATTGTATGTCTCATCACTCTAAAAGTAAGATAACAGTATGAAAATAGTAGTATTAGGCGGTGGAGAAAGTGGTTTTGGTGCAGCGTACCTAGCCAAAAAGAAAGGATTGGAAGTTTTCTTGTCCGACAAGGGAAAGATACGCGACAACTACAAAAAGCTTTTAGAGGAAAATGACATTCCATTTGAAGAGGAAAAAAATGATGAAGAACGGATTTTAGCGGCTGATTGGATTGTAAAATCACCAGGAATTCCTAAGAAAGCGGAAATCATTGCAAAGATTCAAGCGAAAGGAATTCGACTGTCATCTGAAATTGAATTTGCATCCGAATTCACAACGGCAAAAACCATTGCTATTACAGGAAGTAACGGAAAAACAACAACAACGTCTTTAATCTATCATATTTTAAAAAATGACGGATTGAATGTCGGTTTAGGTGGAAATATCGGAAAAAGCTTTGCAAAGCAAGTCGCTGATGAAAGTTTTGAATACTATGTTTTGGAAGTAAGTTCTTTTCAACTAGATGATATTCAAAATTTTAGACCGTATATTTCTCTATTGTTGAATTTATCGCCAGATCATTTGGATCAGTACAACTACGATTATGAAGAATATGCTTTAGCGAAATTCAGAATTGCAGAAAATCAAGAGAATGACAATTATTTCATTTACAATAAAGATGATGAAATGAGTCAGAATCTTTTGAAAAAATTGGAGATTAAGGCACAGAAAATTCCTTTCTCCATGAAGGAAAAAGTGAAAGAAGGCGGATATTTCGACGAAGGAAAAATGGTGGTAAAAATTGGAAACGATTTCACCATGAACGTTGAAGAATTGAGTATCCGTGGACAACATAACGTCGCGAATAGTTTAGCAGCATCTATTGCAGGGAAGCTCCTAAACATCAGCAACGAAAGTATCAGAAACTCATTAATGACCTTCCAAGCGGTAGAACATCGATTGGAGTTTGTGGGCGAAATTGACGGTGTGCAATACATCAACGATAGCAAGGCGACCAACGTAAATGCAACGTATTACGCATTGGAAAGTATGACCAGACCAACGATTTGGATTGTTGGTGGAAAAGATAAAGGAAACGACTATACCGAGATTGAAGACTTGGTAAAGAAGAAAGTAAAAGCGATTGTTTGTCTTGGATTAGACAACGATAAGATTATTGATTTCTTCCGCGATAAAAAGGAACAAATTTACGATACATCTTCCATGGAAGATTGCGTAAAAGTGTGCAAATCATTAGCAGAAAGTGGCGATACCGTATTACTTTCTCCATGTTGCGCAAGTTTCGACCTTTTTAACAGCTACGAAGATCGAGGCGAGCAGTTTAAAAAAGCCGTGTTGGCAAACTAAGTTACGATGAACGAGGAAACAGCAGAAAAGAAAATAGATTGGCTGAAAGGCGACAAGGTCTTATGGACGGTGATTATCTTAATCTCCATGTTTTCCATATTTCCGGTGTATTCTGCAAGTTCCAATCTAGAATATGTTGTGAATACCGGAACAACAACCAGCCATGTGATTAAACATATGGGATTTGTTGTTGTGGGCTTACTCATCATGCGAGGTGTACAATCTTTCCGATATGAATACATAGGGAAACTCAGCAGTATCTTGCTGTTTATCACCATTGTCATGTTGGGATTAACGTTCTTCTCAGGTCAAACGATTGATGGAGCGAGCGCGAGCAGATGGCTTAAAATCCCTGGAACACCGATTTCCTTTCAACCATCGACGTTTGCATATTTGATGTTGATCATTTATCTGTGTCGTTATTTAACAAAGAAAATCAATAGAGAACGACTTCCAATAGAGAATATCCTCTATATTTTCGGGCCTATCTTATTGGTTTTTGTCTTGGTTGCAAAAGATAATGGATCAACCGCTTTGATGATTATGATGGTGTCTATCGCTGTTTTAATCGTTGGACAATTGAATTGGAAATACGTCGCCGGATTTATATCAACAGCTGTAGTGGCAACGATATTATTTCTTTTGGTGGCTTTAAATACAAACATGATTGGTGGAAACCGTGTTCACACATGGATGAGTCGTATCGAAACGTTTACGAGCTCTAAAGCCAATGCCGATGTTGAAGACGAAAGTGTAAAAGCCAAAAATTACCAAGTAATGCAAGCCAAAGCAGCTATTGTTCATGGCGGAATTACAGGAATGGGACCTGGAAAAAGTGCATTAAAACAAATGCTTCCTCAGTCGGCTTCCGATTTCATCTTTGCGATTATTGTTGAAGAGTATGGCTTTTTTGGTGCCTTTACGCTCATTGCATTGTATTTAATTATGATCATCCGGATTGTGATGATTGCGAGTAAAATGCCCGCCTTTTTCGGCTCGTTGCTCGTGATTGCCTTGGGCTTAATGATCTTCGTTCAGCTCTCGGTAAATATCGCCGTCGCCGTGAATCTCATTCCGGTTACGGGACAGCCTTTACCGCTGATTAGTTACGGGGGAACCTCGATGTTGGTAACCTACATTCAATTAGGAATTATCCTGAATGTAAGTTCTAGAATTCAGGTTTACGATGAAGAAGGAATAGGAAAAAAACAAAGTATTACAGAAATAAACGATATCGCTTAAAAGCAAATAAAATGAACAAAAAATTGAAAGTAATCATGAGTGGTGGTGGTACCGGAGGACATATCTTCCCGGCGATTGCTATTGCGCAGGAAATCCAAAAAAGATATCCAGATGCTGAGTTTTTGTTCATCGGTGCTTTGGGTAAAATGGAAATGGAAAAAGTTCCGCAAGCGGGATTCCGAATTGAAGGGTTGAACATCGCAGGATTCGATCGTGGAAACTTGTTGAAAAACCTAAGCTTGCCTTTCAAAGTTCTTTCCAGTTTTGCTAAAGCCAAAAAACTTATTCAGGAATTCAAACCTGATTTTGCGGTAGGAACGGGAGGTTTTGCAAGTGGACCAGCGTTGCAAAAAGCATCGCAATTGGGTGTTCCGATTTTTGTACAAGAACAAAATTCATTGCCAGGGAAAACCAATATGTTTTTGGGTAAAAAAGCGCAAAGGGTTTTCACTGCGTATCCGAATATGGAGCATTTCTTCAAAGGAACACCCGTTTCATTTTTAGGAAACCCGATTCGTCAAAACATTTTGACAGACAAATTGGATACAGCGGCAGCTAAAGAAAAACTAGGTTTAGATCCGTCTAAACTAACCATACTTTCCGTTGGTGGTTCTTTGGGATCACGAACGTTAAATAACGGCTGGAAGTCAAATCTTAAAGCCTTGAAAGATGCGGGCTATCAGGTGATCTGGCAAACGGGTAAAACCGATTTTCAGGAAATCAATGCGAATGAAGAAATTAAAGCATTGGGCAATCAGGTTCAAGTTCGCGAATTTATTGTGGATATGCCTTTAGCGTATTCAGCGGCGGATGTTATCGTTTCGAGAGCGGGCGCAATTGCAATTTCGGAATTGGCGGTGGCACAAAAACCCGTGCTTTTGGTTCCGTTTCCGTTTGCAGCGGAGGATCATCAAACCAAAAATGCATTGACTTTAGTTGAGAAAAATGCAGCAAGAATGGTGAAAGACACGGAAATGAATGACTTGTTTTGGTCAACATTAACGGAAATATGCTCAGATGCAGAATTAAGAAAAACCATGTCAGACAATCTTGGCTTTTTTGCAAAACCAAAAGCAACGGAGCAAATTGTAGACGAAATTTTAAAGAAAGTAAAAATCACTCTTTAACCAGAGTTAATAGATAAAACGATGAGTATTTTAAACACATACAACACCTTCTATTTTGTAGGAATCGGCGGAATCGGAATGAGCGCTTTAGCGCGTTATTTTCATTCGTCGGGTGGTCGCGTTTTGGGTTATGATAAAACCGAAACAAAGCTTACCAAAGCCTTACAACAAGAAGGAATTGAGATTGTTTTTCAAGACCTCATCGATGATAAAGTAACGACGCTAGATCCTGAAAAAACGTTAGTGATTTACACGCCAGCCATCAAGAAATTGGATATTCTTCAACATTTGATGGAAAACAATTTTACGGTTCTGAAAAGAGCGAAAGTTTTAGGTTTAATCACCGAACACACCAACTGTATTGCAGTTGCAGGAACGCATGGGAAAACGACAACGTCGACTTTAGTTGCTCATTTGTGCAAAGAAGCAAATCTTCCGTTTTCGTGCTTTTTGGGTGGAATTTCGGAGAATTTTAAATCAAATTTCCTGTACAACGGAAATGAAATGTCGGTTGTTGAAGCGGATGAATACGATCGTAGCTTTCTAAATTTGCATCCCAATTGGGCGGTGGTAACGTCTATTGACGCGGATCATTTGGATATTTATGGTGACACGCAGCATATTGAGCAAAGCTTTAGAGATTTTGCTGCTTTGGTTCCGAATGACAATCAATTGTTCGTTCGAAAGGGAATTGATATTGGGCGGCCTCATCAAACCTACGCAGTAAACCAAGAAGCCGATTTCTATTCGGATGGGTTGAAAATTGAAGGCGACACGATGTTCTTCAACTTTCATGACGGAACGGAAAGCCATGCGTTTCAATGGCAAATTCCAGGCATCCACAATGTAGAAAATGCAACGGTTGCTATTGCTATGTTAAGAAAAATGGGTGTTGATTATGAAACATTGAAGAAGGCTATTGCATCATTTAAAGGAATTAAAAGACGATATACGAAACATATTTTTGATACGGGGAAAATCTATATTGACGATTATGCACACCATCCAACGGAGCTGAATGCAGTAATTGGGTCCATAAAAACCTTTTACCCAGGGAAAAAATTGTTGGTGGCATTTCAACCGCATTTGTTTAGCCGAACTCGCGATTTCGCAGACGGCTTTGCAGAAAGCTTAGAAAGTGCCGATGAACTCATCCTTTTGGATATCTATCCGGCTCGTGAACTTCAAGAAAACTACGAAGGGATCACCTCGGATTGGTTGTTAGAAAAAGTGGATTTGGAATCGAAAGAAATTTCCTCATTAGCGGAAGCATTTGACAAGATTAAATCGAAAGATTTTGACATTCTTTTAACAGTGGGAGCGGGAAACATTGATACGCTATATGATCCTATTGTAGAGTGGTTAAATTCTTCAAAAAATTAAGAAAATAGACTCTTTTATAGAGAACTAAATACAATGAAAAATAAGTACAGAATACTAAAAATCTTGGTTACAGTAATCCTATTAGGGTTTCTGCTAAGCTTCTCGTTGAAGCGCTTCGGCAATCAGAAAATGACCAAGGAAATGGTATCTGTAAAGCTAAACGACAGCAGCACGCCCGTTTATTTTGTGGATGAAAAAGACATTAAAAAAATTGTAGAAAAGAACAATCCTTCACAGCGAATTGGAGATGTTGATATCCCACAATTGGAAAAGAAAATAAACGCAATGCCGGCCGTGGATAGCGCCAATGTTTATCTAAACTTAAATGGAAAATTGAACTTGGATATCAAGCAACGTGTTCCTGTGTTTAGAATGAACTATAAAGACCAAGATTTTTATGTGGATGAAAAAGGAGTTGAGTTTCCGATTTCGAAAAATTATTCGCATCCATGCATGCTGGTTACAGGAAATATTAAAAAAGAAGACTATCCGAAGTTGGTAGAACTGGTGAAAAAAATTAATGCAGATGACTTCAGCAAGAAGTATTTCATCGGCGTTTCCAAAGAAAAAGGAAGCTATAATTTATTAACCAGCGAAGGAAATTATAAAGTAGAAATTGGAGATTTAGATCATATTGAATTCAAAGTAAAAGGCTTCAAAACCTTTGTGGAAAAGTATTTGGTATATCAAGATCCTCAGAAATACAATAAGATTTCGGTACGCTATCAAAATCAAATTGTAACGACATTAAATCCCTATTTTAAAGGTAATGACAGCATTATCCAAGTAGGAAAAAAGAGTTTATCCAAAGAGATTGTGGTGCCTACGCCCACGCAAACGGTGAAACCAAAAACAACACAGAAAACCAATTGATAGAAAATAATAAATACAAACAAATCAAATCGATATAAACAAATGGAAAATCAAGAGTATTCAGTAGGACTGGACATTGGGACAACCAAAATTGTCGCCATTGTTGGGAAGCGCAATGCTCACGGGAAAATTGAAGTTCTCGGAGTAGGCCGCTCCAAAAGTCTTGGCGTTCACAAAGGAATTGTGAACAACATTTCGCAAACCATCAGCTCTATTAAAAAAGCGATCGGGGAGGCAGAAAAAAGTGCAGGTGTACCCATCCACAAAGTAACGGTAGGTATCGCTGGAAAGCACATTAGATCATTACAGCATTCGGATTACATCATGCGTGAGAAGCCAGAAGATTTCATCACGGAAGATGACATCGAAGCGCTTAAAGATCAAGTGAAAAAACTGGTTATGTTGCCAGGTGAAGAAATTATTCATGTTCTTCCTCAAGAATATAAGGTTGATTCTGAAGGGGAAATTCATGAACCAATTGGAATGCACGGAAAGCGTTTGGAAGCCAATTTCCACGTAGTTGTAGGCCAAATGGGAAGCATCCGAAACATCGCTCGATGCGTAAAAGAAGCGGGTCTAGAAATGGAAGCGCTTACGTTAGAGCCATTAGCATCTTCGGAAGCGGTTCTTACCAAAGAGGAAAAAGAAGCGGGTGTTGCCATCGTAGACATCGGTGGTGGAACAACGGATATTGCTATTTTCAAAGACAATATCATCCGTCATACATGCGTCATTCCTTACGGTGGAGGTATTATTACTGATGACATCAAAGAAGGATGTTCTATTATTGAAAAGCATGCCGAACAGTTGAAAGTGAAATTCGGTTCTGCACTTCCAGAAATGGAGCGTGATAGTACGTTTGTAACGATTCCTGGTTTGCACGGAAGACAAGACAAAGAGATTTCGCTAAAAACATTGGCGCAAATCATCAATGCTCGTGTAGAAGAGGTTTTGGATATGGTAAATACCGAACTGAAAGCGTACGGAGCATACGAACAAAAGAAAAAATTGATTGCTGGGATTGTATTGACTGGTGGTGGTTCGAATTTGAAACACATTCGTCAATTAGCAAACTATACAACTGGGTTTGATAGCCGTTTAGGTTTTGCTAATGAATACATCGCAAACGATAAAAATCAGTTGCTAAAAGGTCCTGAATTTGCTACGTCTATCGGGTTGTTGATGGAAAGTTTGAAAATCCGTGACAAGAAAACAAGCACGGCTGACATTTTTGAAGAAGAAGTTCTTCCAACAACTTCAACAACAGCAAATGCAGAAACTGCTACAACAGACGTTGCTGCCGTTGTTGACACTAGAGAAGAACCACAAGCACCTCAAAAGCCACAAAAAGGAGGAACAGGCAAACCGACTTTCGGACAGGCTTTGATGGAAAAAGTAAAAAAATTCTTCGAAGAAGTAGAGTAGAACGAGCAATAGCAGGTATTTTTTAATTAATAAGAATAAAGAAAAACAAGATATGGAAGGATTCAGCACACAAGGATTTTCATTTGACTTACCAAAGGGAAATTCATCCATCATCAAAGTAATTGGTGTTGGTGGCGGTGGAAATAACGCTTTGAGACACATGTACGAAAAAGGTATTCATGGGGTAGATTTCGTTATTTGCAATACAGACGCTCAAACCTTAGACAATAATCCGGTAGCCAACAAAGTACAATTGGGTATTACCATGACCGAAGGTCTAGGAGCAGGAGCAGATCCAGAAGTGGGAGAAAAAGCAGCTCTAGAAAGCATCGATGACATCAAAGCTTCTCTAGGTCAAAATACAAAAATGGTGTTCATCACTGCCGGGATGGGTGGTGGTACCGGTACCGGTGCTGCTCCAGTAATCGCGAAAGTGGCAAAAGAAATGGGCATTTTAACGGTGGGTATCGTTACCGTACCGTTTAGTTTTGAAGGTAAAAGACGTCTTGATCAAGCCGAATTAGGTCTTGAAAAACTACGTAATAATGTAGATTCTCTTATTGTAATCAACAATGATAAGTTGAGACAACAATTCGGAAATTTAGGATTCAAGCAAGGATTTTCTAAAGCCGATGAAGTATTAACGAATGCTGCAAAAGGAATGGCAGAAGTTATTACGGGTTATTTCGATGTCAACATTGACTTTAGAGATGCGAAATCGGTATTGCAAAACTCTGGTACCGCTTTAATGTCTACAGGAAGTGCATCTGGTGAAAACAAAGCAGAAGAAGCAGTTCGCAAGGCATTGGATTCTCCATTGTTGAACGATAATAAAATCACGGGAGCACGCAATGTCCTATTATTAATCCGAAGCGGAAGCGAAGAAGCAACGATGGACGAAATCGGAATTATCAACGATTATATCCAAAGAGAAGCAGGAAATACAGCGGATATTATTTTTGGAGTTGGTTCGGATGAAGAATTAGGCGATGGAATCAGCGTATTGGTTATTGCTACGGGTTTTTCTAAAGACAATTGGAAACATTCGGGTCCTATTGAAAAAACAACGATTAAGCTAAACGATCCGGTAGAAAGATCAAACCGTGAATCCCCGTTCAAAAGCAAAGCTGACCGTAATGAGGTATCTAATCAATCGGCTCCGAAGCAAAACTTCTTTCGGTTAGACGACGAGGAAAGCAATACACCTCAATTCAAAGCGCAAACGGCGATTGAAACGCAAGTTGCTATTGAAGAATATCAGGAAACGCAAATCGTAGAACACGATAACGAACCTGAAGAAGAATTAAACCTTTTCTCATACGGAGATTATGATGACGATTTGGAATCTGAATCTTTCTCATTTGATGTTGAAGATCATCCTACAAAGGAAGAAACTACGTTCAGCGTTCAAGAAGAGAAGCCAGTACAGGTTAATTTCAGCTTAGATGATTCATTTGATACAGAAGAAACGTTTGAAGTAACAAATGAAGTGGTGAATGAGGAAGTTTTGGAAGAACCGGTAGAAGATACGTTTGAAAAAACAGCGTTTAACTTCTCTATTGAAGAGCCAATTTCTAAAAAAGTAGAAGAACCTATCGTTGAGGAAAAATCGGTTGAAAAGCAGCCTGAAATTACGCAAACGGAAGAGTTTACCTTCATCAACAAAACGACTTCAGAGCACGATCAAAAAGTATCCGAAAGACGTAATAAATTGAAGGAATTCAACTCGCGTTATCAAAATGTTGATAACGATATGGAGTTTGAGACGATTCCTGCATTTAAAAGAAAAAACATCAACCTAGACATGCCGAATGCGTCTAACCAACAGAACAATTTCTTCATGTCAGAAAACGATAAAGGCGATATCCAAATTCGCGAAAATCGTTTCCTAAACAAGGATGTTGACTAATTATTTTAACGAAAAATGAGTTTAGAAAATACCATAACAGAAGCAATTAAAACGGCAATGCGTGCTAAAGACAAAGTCGCTTTGGACTCATTACGCGCCGTAAAAGCACAAATTTTGTTGCTAAAAACCGAAGCCAAAGGTGCCGAGGTTTCTGCAGAACAGGAAATTGCCATCTTGCAACGCATGATTAAGCAAAGAAAAGATTCTTTCGAGCAATTTGCGGCACAAGGTAGAAACGACCTAGCTGAAGTAGAAGAAGCACAAATGAAAGTGATAGAAACCTTCTTACCGAAACAACTTTCGGCAGAAGAACTAGAAACTGAAATGAAAAACCTCATTGCTGAAGCGAAAGCAGAAAGCATCAAGGATTTGGGTAAAGTAATGGGTCTTGCATCCAAAGCTTTGGCTGGAAAATCCGATGGAAAAAGCATTTCAGAAATGGCGAAGAAACTTCTTTCTTAGCCTTGTAAATAAGGATATTCAACCTTTGCATATCGATTTGATTGAGCCTAGAACGCAATTGTTCTAGGCTTTTTTGTGTCACAATGGCACCAATTGGCTTTTGGCATTATATTGATAGATAAAAGCACAAGAGGATTTCCATTATTATTGCTTAATTTTGTACCTCAAATTAGAAAACGTTTAACTTTAAATACCATAGAAATATGTATCCAGCAGATTTAGTAATGCCTATGAAGGCTGAACTTACAGATAAAGGTTTCGAAGATCTTACATCGGCAGCGCAAGTAGATGCTGCTTTGAAACAACAAGGAACTACGCTAATTATGATTAACTCCGTTTGTGGATGTGCGGCTGGAGCTGCAAGACCAGGCGTTGTTTTCTCATTAACGGGTGACAAAAAACCAGATCATTTGGTAACGGCTTTCGCAGGTTTTGATACCGATGCAGTTGCTGAAGCTAGAAAATTGATGGCTCCATTCCCTCCAAGCTCTCCATGTGTTGCGCTTTTCAAAGATGGAGAATTGGTGCACATGCTAGAAAGACACCACATTGAAGGAAATCCTGCAGGTGCAATTGCAGCAAACCTTCAAGCAGCTTACGAAGAATATTGCTAAACACTATACGAAAAAACGACAGAGATTTCTGTCGTTTTTTTATTCTATACTATCAAACGCATTTTGAATGTGATTGATCTTCAATTCTCCGCTTTTTTCCTTGAGAATAGAGATAATATCAAACCGAACGTTTTCGTCCAAATTATGCCGTGTTACGTAATCGTCAGCGGCAGCAATCAACAAACCTCGTTTCTTTTTATTCACCGCTTCTTCGGGTTCCTGAAAATAACGTGAAGATCTCGCTTTTACTTCAACAATCACCAAAGTAGAATCTACTTTAGCAATAATATCAATTTCTGCTTTTTGGAAATAATAGTTACGCTCGAGAATCTCGTATCCGTTTTGTTTGAGATACGTTACGGCTTCATTTTCCGCTTTTTTCCCGAAATCGTAATGTTCGGCCATGAATTTAGATAAAAGTCAATTTTGAGTCTTTTCCGCAATCCAATTTTGCCGTTCCACCGATAATGAGCGGACGGTTATCGTAAATATGCCCGTTCGGAAAATCATAAAGTACTGGGAAATCGTATTTCGCCACTCGATGTTGAATGATTTCATTTGCAAAACCATCGAAACTCGCTTCATACTCTTTGTTATCCGCTTCTTTGCCCATATTGGTCATTCCTCCCACAACCAAACCTTTAATTTTTCTGAAAACTCCGGCCAAATCAAGCGAAATTAACATTCGATCCAACGCATAAAAATTCTCACCAATTTCTTCGATGAATAGAATTTTATCTTTAAAATCAAAGGAATACGTTGTTCCCAAAAGCGCATAAATCAACGATAAATTACCGCCAACGAGCATTCCTTCCGCTTTTCCTTTGCGATTAAATTCACTACTATCAATCGTATATTTTGGTTTCTTTCCTTTCAAAATATCGATAATTCCGTCGTAAGATTCTGGTGTAACACCGAAAGACGACGTTTTGATGGTTTGTCCATGGATGGAAGCAAATCCATTTTTCAACAAAAAGCTTTGAATGACCGTGTTATCCGAATATCCGATGTACCATTTTGGATTTTTACGAAACGTACTTAATTTCAAATGACGTAGTAAATGCTGGCAACCATAACCGCCACGCGTTGCCCAAATCGCATCTATTTCTAGATCGTTAAACGCCCAATTCAAATCTTGAATTCTTTCCTTTTCATTCCCCGAATACGAATAGCCAAAACTAAAATTTCCCAACGCATGCTTGCCAAAAACAGGCTCAAAACCTTGCTTTTTTAGGCTTTCAACTTGCGTCGTTAGTTGTTCTTCGGAAACGGAACCTGCGGGCGAAATAATCCCAATTTTAGCTCCCTTTTTTATACTTTTTGGATACTGAATGCTGTTCATGAAAATTTACTTTCGTTGTATTTGTTCTTTTTTTTCGGCTTCTTCTAGCTGTCTATCAAACTGGTTAAACCGTTTGAAACTCTGTAAAAAGATGAAAAAACTGAATAGAATAAGGATGATACCAACCCCTTTTCGGATTTTGTTGGCAATATTTTGTGTCATCTTGCGATGAAATTGTTTCGCTAAAAAGATTTTAAACAAATCAATAATCAAATAAACCGTGATTACAATCCCGATATACAAGAAGAAATCTTCGGTTTTTGGATATTGATTACGCACGGAAATCACCGTAACTAACCAAAAT
This sequence comes from Bacteroidota bacterium, assembly GCA_023423715.1. Taxonomy (GTDB): domain Bacteria; phylum Bacteroidota; class Bacteroidia; order Flavobacteriales; family Weeksellaceae; genus JAFAFC01. Next base: position 263,622 of record JAFAFC010000007.1, on the reverse strand, counting down.
AAGATAACACCTACATTGAGAAGGTTGAGTAAAAATCCATTAAAAAAAGTTTTGAAATAGTTTTTTCCAACGATTTTATCTTCGTGCGAAATATGCATTTTCGTTTTGGAAACCATCATGAAAATACCATAAATAAAGATAATAAGCGCTGTTATACGGTAAAAACCAGGATGTTTATCAATCAAAGAAACCAAATCGGCGCTGGCATAATACGCTGCGACAATACACAGAATATCTGCCGAAATAACACCCAAGTCGAGAGTTAAAGCATGTTTGGCTCCTCTTGAAAAACTGGTCTCAATAAGCAAGAAAAATATCGGCCCAATAAAAACCAAACTCAGCATGATTCCCAAGCCCATTGCAGAAAATATAAGTTCTACCATAGAAACAAATTTACTTATTTAAAAATAAATTAGGTATTTCTAGGGTAGAACTTTTGTTAATTGTCTTTAAAACCATTTAGTCTACAATTTTAAAATCCAATTGCTTTTGGATGAGATTGGCTTTCATCACTTTGATTTTAACTTCATCACCCAATTGGTAGGCTTTTCCAGTTCGTGTCCCGTAAACAGCATGATTTTTTGCATCGTATTGGTAGCTATCATCCATTAAATCCCGAAGTTTGATTAAACCTTCGGCTCCATTTTCTGGAATTTCAACCCAGAAACCAAACTCGGCAACACCGGAAATAACTCCTTGAAACTCTTCGCCCAAATGTTTTTCCATAAACTTCACTTGCATGAATTTGATGGAATCACGCTCTGCATCAGCTGCCAAACGCTCCATTTGTGAGCAATGTTTCGCTTGAGCTTCTACTTCATCTTTGCTCACCGATTTTCCTTTATCTAAATAATGTTGAAGCAAACGATGCGCAATTAAATCAGGATAACGTCGAATTGGTGATGTAAAATGCGAATAATAGTCGAATCCTAAACCGTAATGCCCAATTGGATTGGTAGAATAAACTGCTTTACTCATCGAACGCATCGCCAAGGTCTCGATCATATTTTCCTCACCTTTTCCTTTCACATCAGCTAAAAGTTTATTCATACTTTCCGCAACTTTCTTCGTATTGGTGATATTCATATTGTATCCAAATGTGGAAACAAATTCCTTCAAAGACTGTAATTTCGCAGGATCTGGATCTTCGTGAATACGATAAATAAAGGTATTATTCGTTGGTTCATGTTTTTGGTTAAGTGACACAAATTCGGAGACTTTTCGGTTTGCTAAAAGCATGAATTCCTCAATCAAATGATTGGCATCTTTGGAAATCTTGAAATAAACACCAATCGGTTCATTTTTTTCATCCAAATTGAATCGAACTTCACTTCTATCAAAGGTAATTGCTCCATTTTTGATACGTTGTTGACGCATAATCTTCGCTAAACGATCCAAAACCAAAATTTCTTCAGCAAGATCTCCTTCACCCGTTTCAATACGTTCTTGAGCTTCTTCATATGCAAAGCGACGATCGGAATGCGTTACCGTTCTACCAAACCATTCTTTAACAACTTCGGCTTTATCGGTCATTTCAAAAACGGCAGAAAACGTGTATTTATCTTCATTCGGACGAAGTGAACAAACACCGTTACTCAAAACCTCAGGAAGCATGGGAACCACGCGGTCAACCAAATAAATGGATGTTGCTCTTTCATAAGCTTCCTCATCTAGAACCGAGCCTGGCGTTACATAATGCGAAACATCCGCAATGTGAACCCCAATTTCCCAATTTCCATTTTCTAACTTACGCATAGAAATCGCATCATCAAAGTCTTTCGCGTCTTTCGGGTCAATCGTAAAGGTTAATACATCACGCATATCCCAACGTTTCTTCACTTCCTCACCTCCAATTGTACGATCTAATTGATCTGCATACTGTTCTACTTCATCAGGAAAAGCGTAGGGAAGCCCGTATTCTGCAAGAATAGAATGGATTTCCGTTTCATGTTCACCTGGTTTTCCTAAAATTTTGATAATCTCTGCTTCTGGATTTTTAGAATCTGGAGCCCAATCAATCATTTTGATTAATACTTTATCTCCATTTTCAGCGCCATTAATCTTGTCTTTCGGAATAAAGAAATCTGTATTTACCGACTTTTTATCCCCAACGACAAAACCAAAATCTTTATGCTTGATAAATTCAAACGTTCCGACAAACTCTTCTCGTTTACGGTCTAGAACTTCTACAACCGAACCTTCTAGTTTTTTTCCTTTATAGTGATACGTAACAATCAAAACTTGATCACCTTGCATCGCATTTTTTACATTTTTTGCATGGACAAAGACATCATCTTCCATGCCTTCAACCGCTACATACGCATTTCCGCTTTGGTTAAAATCAATAATTCCGGTTAATGTCCCCGAAATCTTTAGGTTAATTATGTATTTCCCTTTTTCAACCTCTTGGATTTTATCCTCAGCTCTAAGTTGATGTAATGCTTGGATTACTTGTTCCCTTTGTCTCGGGTTTTTATAATCAATTCCGTCCGATATATGTTTATAATTGTATATTTTAGAAGAATTCTGCGTCATAAACTGCAAAATTTTCTTTCCAATATCTTTTAATTTGTTATCGTTTTTGGAACTGAAATATTTACTTTTTTTCATTCAATTAAAAATTTAGTTTAAGAAATTTTGACCCTTGAAATTCTACTATTACAGCAAATTTTAGGTCGGGTAAAATTTTAAACGGATTAAATATACTGATAAATAGAAAAGAATACGAAGAAAATAAGGTAAAATACAAGAGTAAATTTCTCTTTAATTAGTATGCAATAAGTATGCTAAACCGCCTTGTATAAACAAAGTTTAATAAAAAAGCTTACCAAAATTGGTAAGCTTTAGTTTTATAATCCGCAAGCAATTTTGTTCACTCTATTTTGGTGTCTGCCACCTTCAAATTCTGTTGTTAGAAATTTTTCAACAATTTCTAGCGCTAATTCCTTTGCAATAAAACGTGCTGGAAGTGCCACCATATTCGCATTGTTATGCTGTCTTGCCAAAATACCCAATTCTGGCATCCAACACAAAGCGCAACGAATCTGTTGATGTTTGTTTGCTGTCATAGCAACACCTTGACCGCTTCCGCAAACCAAAATTCCGAAAACATTAGTTCCGTCTTCAACTGAAGAAGCTGCAGGATGAACATAATCAGGATAATCCACGCTATCCAAAGAATGCGTTCCGTAATCCGTAATTTCATATGAGCCACCTAACTGACTTTTAAGATATTCTTTAAGTTCGTAACCCGCGTGATCAGCTGCAATTGCAATTTTTTTCATTTTCTTTTCTAGATTTATTACTAGCAAAGGTACTCCAAAAAACGCAATTTTAGATTTACTAACAATCCTAGAAAAGAATATTCAAATTCTATAAAATGTAATCAATTGAAAGTCTGTAATTTTATAGTTTTTGTGAATTGACTAATCACTTCATATCGAGTAAATTAACATTTTGTTAAAATACTTTGTTAAAAAGTGCAAAAATCAATGTGGATAAAAGAGAATAAATCCATTCGTTTTTACCCAAATTAAATTCGTAATGAGATTTATTTCTCGGGAAAATTCAAATTCTTTTGTGGAATTATCTTCATCAAATTCGACGAAGTATTCACGAGACTTTTGTTCATAGTTTGGCAACATTAGTTTTATCAACAATTGTTTAAAACTTCTAAAATTCCTTTATTTTCAGCGCTTTACGATGTTAATAAAGCTGGGAATTCCGAGATATTCCTTGTGGCAAAATAGAACTAGAAACTTATCCGCAAAACTAACAATACATAACAACAACAGTCAACAATCTTTTTTTTAAATAAGAAAATATGTAGAAAATAAATATTGTTGGGGTTGGGGAAAGTTTTTGATTCTTTGTTTCCGAATCAAATCGAGAAATACTAAATTTGTGAAGCATTCAAACAAAGAAAAAATTTATGAAAACCATTAACGATTTTAATTTTAAAGATAAAAAAGCCTTAGTTAGGGTTGATTTTAATGTTCCGCAAAACGACGCTCTGGAAGTGACGGATAATACGCGAATTGTTGCGGCAAAACCTACCATTGATAAAATATTGAACGATGGTGGTTCAGTGATCTTAATGACGCATTTAGGCCGACCTAAAGGACAAGTTAGTGATGAGTTTTCATTAAAACATATTCTTCCCGAAATTGAGAAGGTTTTGGGCCGTTCGGTTCAGTTTGCTTCCGATTGTATAGGAGCTGAAGCAGAGGAGAATGCAGCTGCTTTGAAACCTGGTGAAATCTTAGTTCTGGAAAACCTTCGTTTTCATAATGAAGAGGAAAAAGGAGATACAGCCTTTGCAGAAAAGTTAAGTCAACTAGCTGATGCTTATGTTAATGACGCCTTTGGTACAGCGCATAGAGCTCATGCTTCTACAGCAATTATTGCTGATTATTTTCCTTCAACTAAATTTTTCGGTTTACTTCTTGCTAAAGAGTTAGGAGCAATCGATAAGGTATTATATAATAGTGTAAAGCCTGTTACTGCGATTTTAGGTGGATCTAAAGTTTCATCGAAGATTACCGTTATAGAGAATATTCTTCCAAAAGTTGATAATTTAATTATTGGTGGAGGAATGGCTTTTACATTCGTTAAAGCAGAAGGCGGTAAGATTGGAAAATCTATTGTAGAAGAAGATAAATTGCAATTAGCACTAGAAATTTTAGAAAAAGCAAAAGCTGCAAATGTAAAAGTATATTTACCTGTAGATGTTGTTATTGCCGATGCTTTCAGTAATGATGCAGCGATTGAAGAAGCTAATATTTTTGAAATTCCAGAAGGTTGGCAAGGTTTGGACGCTGGACCAAGATCAAGAGAAATTTTCCATGATGTGATTTTGAATTCAAAAACGATTTTATGGAATGGACCTGTTGGTGTATTTGAACTTTCTAATTTTGCCGCAGGAACTATAGCTTTAGGTGAAAGTATTGCTGAAGCAACAAAGATGGGAGCATTTTCATTAGTTGGAGGAGGAGATAGTGTTGCGTTTGTAAAACAAAATGGATATGATGATCAAGTTTCTTATGTTTCAACTGGAGGAGGAGCGATGTTAGAAAGTTTAGAAGGTTTAGAACTTCCTGGAGTTGCAGCGATCAATAAGTAAAAAATTAATTTACTGTATAAAATTAAAATCCGAGAATTTTCTCGGATTTTTTATTTTTAACTGAAAAAGGCTCAAAATTGACCTTCATAAATAGCTTTAATTTCGATTTTCTATTTCTTTTCGACTAAATATACCAAACTAGAAAATTCGCCTGATTTTAACCCTTTAAAATTAGAAATCCCTCCAAAAAAGAAACCTTTAACCCAAAAAAGTGGTGATTTTTTATATTTTTCACTCAACATGGAAATATAAAATGAATCGAGTAGGAGCGGTTTGATTTTTTTCAAATTCCAATTTTCATTCGAAAAATAATTTTCCATTCCCGTTTTTGAGAAATGCCAGATGTGTCTCGGTACATCATAAGCTGCCCAAAAGTTCTTATATTTTTTTGCATCATATGAAGTATGATTTGGAACGGCAATAATGAGCAGTCCATTTTTCTTCAATTTCGAATGAAACTTTTGGATCATTTCATCTCGATTTTCGATATGTTCTAGAACATGCCACAACGTAATGACATCCAAACTTCCGTTTTCTAATTCATCAAGATTGGAAATAAACGTGGTATTTTTCGCTTTTGACTTTGCAATTTTCAAAGCATCTTGATCCAATTCAAAACCAAAAGTTTTATATTCTGGTTCCATAAATTCTAAAAAAGAACCAGCTCCGCAACCATAATCTAACAAGTTTAAATTGATTCCAATTTCGGAAGCAATTGTATTTCTTTTAAAATTTAGATTAAATTTTTGTAAGAATTTATACAGTTTTTCCTTTAAACCTCCTTGGTCTTGGTGATGTGAAATGTATTGATCACTTTCATAATATCTACCAAAATTTTGTGGAAGAGGATCTGTTTTTAAGATTCCAGGAATGTTGGTTTCGCGAATTTCAAATGTTTCTTTGGTTAAGAAATGATCTTGAATTTTCATGTAATTTTCTTGTCGTTAAATACTTTTTTTGTTCTTTGAATTATTAAATGTTTCACGTGAAACATTTAATAATTATCTTCCTAAAAATATCAATAGAACATTAATATCAGCAGGAGAAACTCCACTTATTCTAGATGCTTGCGCAATAGTCGAAGGACGAACTAAATTTAGTTTTTGTTTTGCTTCTGTTGATAGGGAAGATACTTTTGTGTAATCAAAATCTTGCGGAATTTTGATGTTTTCCATTCGACTTAATTTAGCAACATTATCACGTTCTTTATCGATATAACCTTTGTACTTAATATTGATTTCTGCTTGCTCTTGAACTTCATGATTGTATTCATTCACTTTAGTTCCAATTGCTTCGATTGCACTTAATTTCTCCAAATTAATATTAGGTCTTGTTAAGATTTGTGCAGCTCTAAAAGCTTGATCAACGGGTGAACTTTCATTCTGTTCAAGAATAGGATTAATAACTCCAGGCTTCAAAGAATGTTCTCTTAGGAATTCTTCCAATTCGGTACTTTTAGCAATTTTTTCTTCAACTTTTTTCAATCGTTCTTCTTTTGCTAAACCTAGATTAAATGCTTTTTCTGTTAATCGAATATCTGCATTATCCTGTCTTAAAAGCAGTCTGTATTCGGCACGTGAAGTAAACATTCGATACGGTTCCTCTGTCCCTTTTGTAATTAAATCATCCACCAAAACACCAATATAGGCTTCATCTCGACTTAAAACGAATTTGTCTTTATCGTGAACTTTATTGTGTGCATTAATACCTGCAATTAATCCTTGTCCTGCTGCTTCTTCATATCCTGTTGTACCATTGATTTGTCCTGCAAAATAAAGATTATTGATAATCTTGGTTTCTAAAGTATGCTTTAATTGAGTTGGAGGAAAGTAGTCATATTCAATCGCATAACCAGGACGGAAAACTTTTACATTTTCAAATCCAGGAATATGTTTCATGGCTTTAACTTGAATATCTTCAGGTAGGGAAGAGCTGAAACCGTTGACATAGATTTCGATTGTTTTCCAACCTTCTGGTTCCACAAATAATTGATGGCGATTACGCTCTGCAAAACGATTGATTTTATCTTCAATACTTGGACAATAACGTGGGCCTAAGCTTTGGATAGTTCCATTAAACATCGGACTTCGATCAAATCCTGAACGTAAAATATCATGAACCGTTTCGTTGGTATAGGTGATGTGACAACTTCTTTGCTCTGTTAGTTTAGGAGTATCTAAATAACTGAATTTTTGTGGATTTTCATCACCAGGTTGTTCTTCCATTTTGGAATAATCAAGACTTCTACCATCAATTCTTGGTGGTGTTCCGGTCTTCATTCTTCCTGCATCAAATCCTAAAGAAACTAATTGTTCTGTAATTCCAAAAGCTCGAGGTTCGCCCATTCTTCCACCACCTAATTGCTTATCACCAACGTGAATTAAGCCATTTAAGAAGGTTCCATTGGTTAAAACAACTGCTTTTCCTTTGATCTCAATTCCTAATGAAGTAACAACACCGGTTACTTTATTTCCTTCTATAAGTAGGCTTTTTACCATGTCCTGAAAGAAATCTAGATTAGGCGTATTTTCCAATGCTAATCTCCATTCTTCTGCAAAAAGCATACGGTCATTTTGTGTTCTTGGAGACCACATTGCAGGACCTTTAGAAAGATTTAGCATTTTGAATTGAATAGCAGATTTATCGGAAATTATCCCTGAATAACCTCCCATAGCATCTATTTCCCGAACAATTTGTCCTTTTGCAATTCCGCCCATAGCTGGATTACAACTCATTTGTCCGATTGTTTGCATATTCATTGTTACCAATAAGGTTTTCGAACCTAAATTGGCTGCAGCAGCTGCGGCTTCACAACCTGCATGACCACCACCAACAACTATTACATCGTATATTTCTGAAATCATTTTTCTTAAATTTTAAATAAAAAGGAACTAAAACTAAAAAATGTTTCACGTGAAACATTTTAAAAATTTACTTACTCTTTATATTTGGAGAGATAATAATCTTCTTTGGATCTCATTAATTTTTCTTCCTCTTCCGTTTTGTCTTTGTAACCGCAAAGGTGCAAGACGCCGTGGGCAATTACTCTTTGGAGTTCTTTTTCTAAAGAATTGGATAGGGTAGATGCATTATCTGAAATCCGTTGCAAAGATACAAAAATATCACCGCTTATGGTTTTGCCCTTTACATAATCAAAAGTGATAATATCTGTGTAATAATCATGTTGTAAATAATCTTGATTTACCTTTAATAAATAGGCGTCATCACAAAATACATACGTTATTTCACCCAACTTTTTTCCTTCTTCTAGAATCAGATTTTCTATCCAAGAAGATGTATTAGTAGGAAGGGTAATTGCTTCCGTGTTTTCAAAAAAATAGTTTATCATATTAAAACCAATGTCCAAGTATTACGGTAAATATTCCTTTGCCTCGTTCTAATGATCTACTTACATCCAATTTGATTTGGCCAAACGGAGATTTGTAACCCACATTTATACCCGCAGTTGTTTCTTTAATATCAAGAAAATTTTTGAATGTAATATCTTCAAAAGAATTAACCATATTGAAATGCCCAGTAACAAATAGATTTTTCTTTATTTTAAATTGTAAATCGTTTCGCAAAACGAGCAAGTTATTGTGTGCACTTTCACCAAAATGATGTCCAGGAAGGGATGTGAAATTTCCTAAATTCTGACCAAATATGCCTCCTGGTCGGAACTGATAGTATTTCGAAATATCATCAGCTAAAGTCAAACCACTAAAAAATGACATCCGATAAGTAAGCCATTTTGCCGCTTTGATATTGAATTGCAAATTAGATTTTACTTGTAAAACCTTTTTTTCTGTTTCATCAGTATCGAGCGTTGTGATTAATTTTCCACTGGCATCCAAATAAAAGCCTTTGGTCGCAAAATCTTTATCATCTCGTGTATCACTCTTAATGAACACATACGGATTAAAATAATTTTGAGCATTTTCGTAACGACCAGAACCTATTTTAGATTCAAAATAATCATGGCTAATACCAGCTCCAATAGCAAATTTATCCATCCAAATAGACTGTAAAAAAGCTTCATTGCGAAACCATATGTACTTTTCTACATTATTTCCTTTGGAGTCACGTAAATCCAAGTTCATCCCTGAAGAATAGATCCCAAAACCTGGAATATAACCATTGTCAACGAAGTAATTAAAGTAATATCGTGGCTGATCACCAACAATTATATCCAAGGAAAGTGTTGAATTTTTGAATAATAATCGCTTCATGGTTGCATTAAGGAGCAATCCTGTTTTAAAAATATCATCGTAATGCAATCCGAATTTCAAAAAATACCGAGTTTCGTCTTCGGTAACATCAACTTTCAATATATTTTGATTGTTTCTTTGAACGATATCGTAATTAATTAGCGTGTAATTATTAGTTGCATACAGTTTATCAATCATCTTATTAATGCTACCATAGGTTTGCATCGACGGAATTTTCATATTCATCTTTCCCATCACATAATCTTTGTTAAATATTTGATGGTTAACCAATTCTAAACTATCAATTTTGTACACATTAGAGTAAATAGGGTTCAAAGGAGCCCGTAGAAGTTGATGTTCACGTTTTGGTAATTGGCTAAGAATGGATGTGTATTTTAGCGCTTCGGTGTAACCTTGTTCTAAAATCTTGGCTTTGTCACCATAGCTAGTTGCTGAAAAACCTTCTAAATCCGGATGAATATTCACATCCGTATATTTATATTGATTTTGAGTTTCTTTTTTAATCCCGAAATCAATAACTTGATTTAAAATAGCGATTGCTGAGTTTAAATCACTTCTTTTTGCTAAAGGTTGGCTTAAATCAACCCCAATAACAATATCAATTCCCTTATCTTTTAAAGGTTTTGAGGGATAATTAACCGTCATCGCTCCGTCAATATACAAGCTATCTCCAATTTTTACAGGATCCATTAGTGAAGGAAATGCGGAGCTTGCCATGATGGAACTTACTAAATCTCCTTTTTCAAAAATTTCCATTTTTCCGCTTTCCAAATTGGTTGCAACACACATAAATGGTATCGGAAGCTTTGAGAAATCAGTTACTGAAGAAACATTGTTAAATAAATCCTTTAACATGTAAATGTTCTGTTGACCTGTTGAAATAGCTTTAGGAACGACATTTAATTTGCCATTAGTAACAGGTACCGTAAGTAGATATTTGTCGTTGCTTTTATTAAAAAATGGGGATTCTTGTCTTGATTTTTCATTCGCTATCAAGGTGTAAAAGTCGGTATTTAGGATAATTTCTTCTATATCTTTTCCAGTGTAACCTGATGCATACAAACCACCGACAATGGCTCCCATACTTGTCCCCGAGATGTAATCTACTTTTACACCTAAAGAATCCAATATTTTAAGAACTCCAACATGGGCAAATCCTTTCGCACCTCCACCTGCAAGCGATAATCCTATTTTTGGATTGGGTGGAATAACTAAATTTTCCTTTACCTGAGCCTTAAATAAGCCCAAAATGATGAACACAAATAGGAGGGTGAGGTGCTTTTTCATCTAGTTTTTTATATAAATTCGTTTAACGCGTCGCGATATCGAAGTTAAAACTTCGTACGGAATTGTCTGACAATAATTTGCAAAATCTTGTAGTGAAGGATTGGAGTTGAATAAAATTACCTCGTCACCTTCTTTAATTGGTAAGTCTTCAATATTTAGCATCAGCATGTCCATACAGATATTTCCAACAATAGGAACTAGCTGATTTTTAATGCTCACTTTTCCAACTCCGTTACCAATCATTCTTGGAATTCCATCTGCGTAACCTACTGGTATTGTTGCAATTTTGGTCGTATGATCGGGCTTATATTTTCTGCTATATCCAACAGATTCGCCTGCATGAACTTCCGAAATCTGAGAAACCACCGTTTTAAAACTAACCGCACTTTGCAACTTTTTCTGAACTTTGGCATTTTGAGAAATACCAACCATTCCGATTCCAATTCGTACCATATCGAATTGATATTCAATAAAATTAGCAATTCCAGGAGAATTTAGAATATGTCTCAAAGGTTTGTAACCTAAACCTTCAATAAGTTTTGTTGAGTTTTTATCAAAAGTGGTTATTTGATGCATCGCGTACGTTGTTTCTTCAGGAACATCCGCCGTTGACAAATGCGAAAATATAGAAACAACTTTTACAGGATAGATGTTCAATTTCTCAATGAGCTCATCCAGTTCAAAATCCTTAAAACCAAGACGATGCATCCCTGTTTCTAACTTGATATGAATAGGATATCGATCTGTAATTCCTTTTTGCCGAAGTTGTTCTACAAACAAATCTAAAACTCGGAAACTATAAATTTCAGGTTCCAAATTAAAATCAATAATTGTGGAATAGCTGTGTTGTTCAGGATTCATCACCATAATCGGTGTTGTTATCCCATTTTTCCTTAAATCAACACCTTCATCTGCGTAAGCAACGGTAAGATAATCTATGTGATGGTGTTGCAAAAACTCGGCAATTTCGTAACCACCTAATCCATACGAAAATGCTTTTACCATAGCCATCATTTTAGTTTCTGGTTTTAGCAAAGATTTATGAACATTGATATTGTGCAAGATCGAATTTAAATTGATTTCTAAAACCGTGTCGTGCTTTTGTAATTCTAAAGAAAGTTTGACTTTATCAATTTCAAATTTTCGTGCGCCTTTCAATAAAATCAACGAATCTGAAATGGATTGAATTATTTGACTATCAAGTAATTGATTTGTTGTATTAAAAGTGTAGGTTTCAGCCTTGAAAAGACTTTCAAACTCAATAATTTCGTCTCCAATTAGTAAAACTTTGGTGAAATCCTGTTCGTTAGTTAGTGCCGCAACTTCTTTGTAAAGTTCTTCACTTTGACGTTGATCAACAAAATCGGTTAAGATAAGAACCTTTTCCTTTTTTGTGTATTCTTTGATGAATTGATACGCAATTACCAACGAATCAAAATCCAAATTGAATGAATCGTTGATGATTAAATTATTACGCAAACCAACCACACTTTCCAAACGCATTTCTACGGATTTCAGTTGGTTTATTTTCTGAATAATTTTCTCGTTGCTAAAATTAAAATGTTTTAATAAACAAATAATAGACAAAGCATTAGTTAAAGTTGCTTCATCTCTTTGTTGAACTGGAAATTCGAGTATTTCATCAAAATATTGAACTTGAATATTTAGCTTTCTGTCCTTCCAATCGCTTGCAATATGAACATCATTTTCTTTTTTTAAACCGTAAGAAATTGTTTTTCTATCGGAATATTTTTCTTGTATTTTGTCTCGAACGAGTTGAAGATCGCCGTTGTAGAAAAGTAAATCGGTGTTTTCAAAAAGTTTTAGTTTTTCATCTAGTAGTTGATTTTCATTTTCAAAATTGGACAAATGTGCGGTTCCGATATGCGTAAGAATTCCAATTTTCGGCGGGAAAATAGATTCTAATTTCTCCATTTCATTGGGTTTCGAAATTCCAACCTCGAAAATTCCGATTTCATTTTTTTCTGTTATCTGAAGCAATGATAGCGGTAAACCTATTTGAGAGTTGAAACTTTTCGGACTTTTCACAACAGAAAAATCTTCATTCAAACTTTGATATAACCATTCTTTAACCACTGTTTTTCCGTTACTTCCGGTAATTCCAATGGTTTGCAAGTCAGAAAATTGATTGAGGTGGTATTTTGCTAATTTTTGGATAAAATCGAGACCGTTTTCTGTTACGATATACGTTATGTGATCTTCGATTGTTGGCGGCCTTTCTGTAATAATTAGTTCGATTCCTTTCTCAATTGCAGATGCAATATATTTTTGTCCCGAATTCTTTTCGGTGGTAAGTGCGAGGAATGCTGTGTTTTGGGTAGAGTAGATATTTCTACTGTCAAAAGCGATGTTTTTTACCAGCAAATCGGGATTCCCAATAAGTTGAGATTGAGTAATTTCGGCGATTTGCTTAGTGGTGTAATTCATTATTATTCAGGTTGTTTATTGATAACTTCGTCTACAAATACTCTACGGCTTACGGCTTCGTAACTTTCGGTTTCACCAAGTTGTACAAGATCTTGGCTCGCGGAAGTTCTCATGGAATAGTTTGCAAGATTTCCGGTTCGTTTACAGATCGCGTGTACTTTCGTAACATATTCGGCAGTGGCCATCAAGGCGGGCATTGGCCCAAATGGACGTCCCAAGAAATCCATATCGAGACCAGCAACGATTACCCTGACCCCCGAATTCGCTAGTTGATTGGCGATTTCAACAATGCTATCGTCAAAAAACTGCGCTTCATCAATCGCAACAACATCACAATTGGATCCTAAAAGAACAATCTCACTTGGACTTTCAACGGCGGTACTGCGTATTTTATTTTGGTTATGCGAGACCACTTCTTCATCCGAATATCGGGTGTCCACCTTGGGCTTAAAAATCTCCACATGTTGTCCTGCCATTTCTGCGCGGCGCAGTCGGCGAATGAGTTCTTCGGTTTTCCCGGAAAACATTGATCCACAAATTACTTCCATCCATCCACTTTGCTTGGAATGATTAATTGTATTTTCTAAAAACATTTGTTAATTTAGCCGTAAGATTTAGTCTCCAAAATTACGCAATTTTAATCATCAATTTTTATGCAAACGATACAGGATTTACAGGACAAACTTTTTTTTGAGTGTAAAAATATTCTGGATACCGTGTCTAAAATTAGCTCGCATGACGAGTTATTGAGGAAACACGATTTGATTACTGAACTGAATGACAGGATGAATGTCCTGAAATATTTAGATAAAAACAAAAGCAGCTTTACGGCTCCAGTTGCTGTAGAAACCCCAATTTCTTTACCAGAAAAAGAAGAATTTCTAGATGAAAAACCAGAAAATTCGTTCGAAGAAGAAATCGAAGAAGAAGTTATTTTCAACAATGAACTGAATGAAATTGATCCAAATGAAAATTTGAATCAAGAAAATTCGGAAGAATTGGTCGAAGAATTTGAATTGGTTGATGATTATGCAATCGATGACGAAGAAGTTGTTGTTGAAGCTACTGAGGAAAAGGAAATTCCGATGAGTATCGTTAATGAAGTTGAAGAAAAAGAAGCTGAGGAAGAGGTCTATGCGGAACATGTTGTTGAACAAGAAGAAGAATTCCGTCAAGAAATTGATGAAGTTTTAGAAAAAAGTGAAGATCTTCATGAGGAGGAAAATGATGTTGAAGAGGAAGAAGTTGAAATTCAAGAACCAGTTTCGGAACTTTTAAAAGAAGAACCTCAGGAAATTGCTGAAGTTGAAGAAAGCAAGGAAGAGGAAAATGCAATAGAATCTCCTGAAAGTCAAGAAAAGAAATTCAAATTATCGAATATCAAAGGAATGAAGGCTGTTCAGTCTCTTTTTGATGAAGATCCTTTGGAAGAAATGATTGAAGAAGAGAAAAAACAGGAAGCCAAATCAGAAAGTACCTTAAAATCGGGTGTTTCAACTGATTTTATGGAAGCTAAACCTCGACAAGAATTCCGTTTGGATTTAAATGACAAAATTGCTTTTTCAAAAGTTTTATTCGACGGAAGTCAATCGGAATTGAATGACGCCATCAGAAATCTAAACGATTGCAAGACTTTAGACGAAGCCAAAGAATATCTTTCAGACCTGTATTACGCTCGTAATTGGAAGAAAGTGGACGATGTTGCCCAACGACTTTGGACGTTAGTTGAAAATAAATTTCATTAAAACTGAAAAGCGTTTGATATCTTTTTCAAATGCTTTTTATTTTTGTATCTACTTATGATTGAGAATATTAACGATTTTAATCGCGTTTTTTTTATAGGCGTTGCAGGCTCTGGAATGAGCGCTATCGCCCAATACTTGCAAGGAATTGGAAAGGAAGTTTCGGGAAGCGACCGCTATTTTCATCCTGGTGAATACAACAAAACCAAAGAACAATTGGAAGCTGATGGTATCCAATGTTTTCTTCAAGACGGTTCTGGAATTACTCCAAAAACGGATTTAATCGTTGTTTCTACAGCGATTGAAGACACGGTTTATGAAGTTCAAAAAGCAAAAGAGCTCAACATTCCGATTATCAAACGAAGTGAACTTTTAGCATTAATTGCGAAAAGTAAGAAAACCATTGCGGTGGCTGGAACTTCGGGGAAAAGCACGACGTCGGCGATGTTGTATCAGATTCTTCTGGATGCGAAACTAGAACCAAGTATTATTTCTGGCGCTGGTTTAACGAGCATTATTAAAAACGGAAAAATTGGAAATGCAGCCGTTGGAAAAGGAGATTGGTTGATTATAGAAGCCGATGAAAGTGACGGTTCTGTTGTGCAATACCATCCCGAAATTGGCTTGTTGTTGAATGTAGATAAAGATCATCAAGAAATTGATGAATTGATGGATTTATTTGGAATTTTCAAATCAAATTCTAAAGGCTTATTTGTTGTAAATCAATCCAATGCATTAGCGAAAACCTTGTCTGAAAATGCAGATCAAGATTTTGGTTTCAACGATTCAGAAGCTGGATTTAATGTAACGGATTTTCATCAAAATGGATTTTCTTTAGAATTTAAAATAAAAGAACAAGCGTTTCAAATGAACGCTTTGGGACAACATAATGCAGAAAATGCAGCGGCAGCAGTTGCTGTAGCCAATCAAATTGGAGTTTCACTTGAAACGTGTGCAAAAAGTTTGAGTTCGTATGAAGGAATTTACCGCAGACATCAGATTTTAGGCGAAAAAAATGGCGTGTGGGTCATTGATGATTATGCGCACAATCCTGCAAAATGTGCAGCAAGTATTCGTGCTTGTCAGCCAATTGCAAAACGTTTAATTGCATGGTTTCAGCCGCATGGATACAAGCCAACTCGTTTTTTACGGAATGATTTTGTTCAAGAAATTTCAGATGCGCTTCGTCCACAAGATGAAATTTGGATGAGCGAAATTTTCTATGCTGGAGGAACGGCGGTGAAAGATATTTCAGCGAATGATTTAATCGAAGATTTGAAAGCGAAAGGCAGTCAAGCCAAGTTTATTGAAAACCGAGATGATTTGGTTTCGCATTTGAAAAAGCATTTGCAAGAAGGCGATGTTCTTTTATTAATGGGAGCTCGCGATCCTAGTTTAGAAGATTTTTCTAAAAAAGTATATCAGGAACTTTAATGATTGATTGGAGTCAATTTATAGCGTCGTATTCGTTGGTTTTTACAGAAAACCCGAATCCTTGGGACGTTACCCGAAACTTGGAATCGTGGATTTTGGAAAAACAAAAAACATTGAAGACTTCCGAGTATGTCATTCAAAACCAAGTTGCCATTCATAAATCTTCTGTTGTTGAAGAAAATGTTGTTTTGAAAGGACCGATTATTATTGAAGAAAACTGTTTTGTAGCTTCGGGTAATTATTTCAGAAATGGTGTTTTTTTAAGCAAAAATTGCAAAATTGGACCTAGAAGTGAGTTAAAAACCGCTTTTTTGTTTGAAAATGCTCAAATTGCTCATTTCAATTATATCGGAGATAGTATCGTTGGAAGTAACGTCAATTTTGAAGCAGGATCTTTAATTGCGAATCATCATAACGATCGAGATGAAAAGAATATTTGGGTGAAAGTATTCGACCAAGTCATTTCAACGGAAATTGATAAATTTGGAGCTTTAGTTGGTGATTTTTCTAAAATCGGCGCAAATGCCGTGCTTTCTCCCGGAAGCATTTTAGAAAAGAAATCCATCGTAAAACGTTTAGAATTAGTAGAACAAATACCCAATTAATGTCAGGGATATTGTATTTTGTACCGACACCGGTCGGAAATTTAGAAGATATGACTTTCAGAGCGATTAAAGTTCTGAAGGAAGTTGATTATATTTTGTGCGAGGACACGCGAACATCAGGAATTTTGTTGAAGCATTTTGAAATTTCAAAACCACTTCGCTCGTATCATCTTCATAATGAGCATCAAGCGACCGAAAATGTAATTAAGGATTTGAAGAACGGACAAAATGTTGCGATTATCACGGATGCGGGAACTCCTGGAATTTCGGATCCGGGTTATTTGCTTGCAAAAGCTGGTGCAGACGAAGATTTGGAAATGATTTGTCTTCCAGGTGCAACGGCATTCGTTCCCGCTTTGGTGGTTTCGGGGTTACCGAATCACGATTTCTATTTTGCTGGTTTTTTACCTCAGAAAAAAGGACGTCAAACCAAATTGAAACAACTCGCCGAAGAGAAAAAAACGATTATTTTGTACGAAAGTCCGCATAAGATTAATACAACTTTAGAACAGATCAAAGAATTTTTTGGAGAAGAAACCAAAGTGAGTTTGAGTCGCGAAATTTCAAAGAAATTTGAAGAAACGAAACGTGGAACTATCAATGAGTTAATTGACTTTTCTAAAAGCAAAACTTTAAAAGGTGAGATTGTTTTAATCATCAATAATGTCGGTGTTTCAGAAGAAGAAACGGAGAAAAAAACTTCGAAAAATAAATATAAAAACGTAGAAAATTAAACTAAATCATATGGGATTACTAGAAGGAAAAGTAGCACTTATTACGGGAGCTACACGTGGAATCGGAAAAGGAATAGCAGAGGTTTTTGCTAAAGAAGGAGCAAAAGTAGCGTTTACGTATGCAGGTTCTGTAGATAAGGCAAAAGCTTTGGAAGAAGAACTTTCTAAGATAACAACCGCAAAATCGTATCAATCGGATGCATCGGATTTTGATGCCGCTCAGAAATTGGTGGATGATGTAATGGCAGAATTTGGTCAAATCGATATTTTGATCAACAATGCAGGAATTACAAAGGATAATTTGATGCTTCGTATGTCCAAAGAAGATTGGGATACAATTATTAAAGTGAACTTGGATTCCGTTTTCAACTTGACAAAAGCGGTGATTAAACCAATGATGAAAGCAAAAGCTGGGTCAATTATCAATATGAGTTCTGTTGTTGGTGTGAAAGGAAATGCGGGTCAAGCCAATTATGCAGCTTCAAAAGCGGGTGTTATTGGATTTTCTAAATCGATTGCTTTGGAATTAGGGTCTCGAAACATTCGTTGTAACGTAATTGCACCAGGTTTTATCGAAACTGAAATGACAGCAGTTTTGGATGAAAATACAGTAAAAGGTTGGAGAGAAGCAATTCCGTTGAAGCGTGGTGGTCAACCAGAAGATGTTGCTAATGCTTGCGTGTTCTTAGGAAGCGACATGTCGGGATATATTACTGGTCAAGTAATCAATGTTGACGGTGGAATGTTGACGTAATCAACTTTTTTATAAATACTATAGCAGCTTTCGGGCTGCTTTTTTTATCTTCATCCTATGATAGACTTCCCAGCAACTTTACATCTTTTCGGAAAAGATATTTTGCTACATCCCATTACAGAAACGCTTGGGATTTTTCTTGGGATGCGCTACTATTATTTCTTGAAGCGTAAATCGAAATCTAAAACCGACTTAAAAACATCACTCGCTGTCTTGTTAGGAGCAATTGTAGGTGCTTTGATTGGTTCCAAAATTATCGGAAATTTAGAGAATCCAGCTTTACTTTTCTCTGGAAATCTTACTTTTCAGCAATTCTGGACAAATAATACGATTGTTGGAGGATTAGCTTTTGGTTTGCTCGGAGTTGAATTGGCCAAAAAAGTGGTTGGTCACAAAGAAAGTACAGGAGACATCATGGTTTTTCCTTTGATTCTTGCCATGATTGTAGGAAGAATTGGTTGCTTTTTTACGGGAATTTATGAACAAACCTACGGCATTCCAACAACTTTTTTTCTAGGAATGGATTTGGGAGATGGTCTACATAGACATCCCGTAGCTATATACGAAATTGGATTTCTCATTTTACTGTGGATCATTTTGAATAGGTTTAAGAAAAATTGGACCTATCCATCCGGTTTTTTGTTTCAAGTTTTTATGCTGAGTTACTTTAGCTTTCGGTTTTTGTTGGATTTTATCAAACCTAGAAACGAAATTTTATTGAGTTTGGGCGCGATACAAATCACCTGTTTGTTGATGATATTTTACTACATTTATAAAGTGAATTCTGCCAAACCATTTATAAATAAACGAACATGATAGTACAATCTTTACCATTCGTAATCCTGTTAGAAGGAGGAGATTTTACTGGAATTGTGGTCGCAATTGTTTCGATGATGATTATTGCTTCTATTGTAATTTCATTGGTCGTTGCTGCAATTTCAAAATTTATTTATGAAGCCAAAGGCGATCGAAAAATGTCTCGTGGAAATTTTTGGCGTGTTGTTTTGCTTTGTCTAGCGATTTGTGGCTTGATAAGTGGTTTTGTTTGTGGATTATAAAATAGAATTATGCCAGTACGAGATTATACGTATTACGATTATACCATCAGTTTGTGCCCCGAATGTTTAAAACGAGTTGGGGCCAAAATTGTCATCCAAGACGATGAAGTTTTTATGCATAAACGCTGTCCAGATCATGGTTTTTTTAGAACCAAAATCGCTACGGATGTGGAGTATTATAAAAATATAAGAAACTATAATAAAGCCTCAGAAACGCCCGTTCATTTTGGGACGGATGTAGAGTATGGTTGTCCTTATGATTGTGGCTTATGTGTTGATCATGAGCAACATAGCTGCTTGTCCATTGTGGAAGTTACCGATCGTTGCAATCTAACTTGTCCAACGTGTTACGCCATGTCGTCGCCGCATTATGGAAGTCATCGTACTTTGGAAGAAATTGAAGCTATGTTCGATACGATTGTTCGAAATGAAGGCGAACCCGATGTCGTGCAAATTAGCGGTGGCGAACCAACAATTCATCCAGAGTTTTTTAAAATTATGGATATCGCTAAGACGAAACCGATTAAGCATTTGATGTTGAATACCAACGGAATTCGAATTGCAAATGATCCTGGTTTTGTAGAAAAATTGACAACGTATGCTCCAGAATTCGAAATTTATCTTCAATTTGATTCGTTTGATCCCGAAGTTCTAAAAGATTTTAGAGGAAAAGATCTAACGGATGTTCGCATGAAAGCTTTAGAAAAATTAAATGCACTCAATCTTTCGACAACATTGGTTGTGGTTCTTCAAAAAGGGAAAAATGATCAAGAAATAGGGAAAATCATCGATTTTGCGTTGAAGCAAAAATGCGTTCGTGGAATTACGTTTCAACCGGTAGAAATTGCGGGTAGAAATCGCGAAGATTCAGCTTCTGAAAAAATGACGTTAACAGAAGTTCGAACCGAAATATTAAAACAATCCCCCTTTTTAACTTCTGAAGATTTAATTCCGGTTCCATGCAATCCAGATGCTTTGGCGATGGGTTATATTTTGAAATTGGAAGGCGAAATTATTCCGCTAACTCGGTACATTAATCCAGCCGATTTGTTGAATAATCAATCAAAAAATACCATTGTTTACGAACAAGATACGGGATTACAAATGCAGCTTTTGGATATTTTTAGCACAGGAATTTCGGTAGACAAAGTAAAACCTAAAGTTAATCAATTATTGTGTTGTTTACCAGACGTTTCGGCGCCGAATTTAGATTATGATAATCTTTTTAGAATCATCATTATGAATTTTATGGATGCTCACGATTTTGATGTTCGTGCGGTAAAAAAATCATGCGTTCATATCGTCAATAAAGATCTCAAAATGATTCCTTTTGAAACCATGAATTTGTTTTATCGAGATGATAAAAAGAAATATTTAGAGGAGTTACGAAAAGATGATAAAGTGTTATTTTAAATAGTATAGATTTTAATGGATAGGAAAAACGTTTTATTGGTTTTTGCCATGAAGGAGGAAGCTGCAGATGCTTTCCAAGACTACAAATGTATTTTTACAGGTGTTGGAAAAGTGAATGCAACACATGCGTTAATGAAAGGTATTGCGCAATTTCAACCGGAAATGATTATTAATTTGGGAACTGCAGGAAGCACGACTTTCGATCGTGGAACCGTGGTTTGTTGCACCAATTTTATTCAACGGGATATGGAGGTTTCAGCTTTGGGGTTTGAGAAATTCCAAACACCTTTTGAATCTATTCCAATCGTTTTAAATAACGGTCTTGAAGTTGAAAATCTACCTCAAGGAACATGCGGAAGCGGCGATCAATTCGAAATGGAGCACACCAATTCGGAATATCAAGTGATTGAAATGGAAGCGTATGCTTTGGCTAAAGTCGCTCTTTTAGAAAATATTCCGTTTTTATGTTTGAAATATATTTCGGATGGAGCAGATGGAAATGCTGTTGATGATTGGAATATAGAAATAAAAAAAGCTTCCATTGCATTACGAAATGCCTTAGAAGCTATTTAAATTAGTTGAAATCAATTATTGGTTAAAGATTTGATTTTCTTGTTCTTGCACGCGTATAAATGTCGTACGCTTCGTTAATTCCTTGAGTTGAGAAGCTCCAACATAGGTACATGTAGATCGTACGCCACCGAGAATATCTTTGATGGTTTCTTCGACTTTACCTTTGTATGGAACTTTTACCGTTTTTCCTTCGGAAGCACGATATTCTGCAACACCACCAGAATGTTTATCCATCGCTGTTTTTGAACTCATTCCGTAGAAAAGTTTAAGCTTTTTGCCATTTTCTTCGATCAATTCGCCACCGCTTTCGTCATGTCCAGCAAGCATTCCACCCAACATGACAAAATCGGCTCCACCGCCAAATGCTTTAGCGACGTCACCCGGAACTTTACAACCGCCATCGCCAATAATATGCCCGCCAAGTCCGTGAGCAGCGTCCGCACATTCAATAATCGCGGAAAGTTGTGGGTAACCAACACCCGTTTTCACCCGAGTTGTACAAACCGAACCAGGCCCAATTCCCACTTTGATAATATCTGCTCCAGCAAGAAGTAGCTCTTCTACCATTTCACCCGTAACGACGTTTCCTGCGATAATAGTTTTATCAGGATATTGTTGTCTCGCTTTTTGAACAAAATCAACAAAATGCTCCGAGTAACCATTGGCAACATCGATACATAAAAACTGAATTTTTGGATGTTGATGAAGTAATGTTGCAATTTTTTCCGCATCCGCACTTCCTGTTCCCGTACTTAGCGCAATATACTCGTAAAAAGAATCGGGTTTTCCTTCTAAAAACTGATTCCACTCGTCAAGACTATAATGTTTATGAATGGCTGTTATAATTTGTTGATCGGCGAGAGAAACTGCCATTTCAAACGTTCCAACAGTGTCCATATTGGCTGCAATAATGGGAATGCCTTTCCAGGCTTTTTTTGAGTTTTTGAAAACAAATTCACGCTCCAATTGTACTTGTGATCGGGATTGCAATGTTGATCGTTTTGGACGAAACATCACGTCTTTAAATCCTAATTTAATATCGTATTCAATTCTCATAAGGGAAGAAATATTAATTAAAATTAGAAAAAAGATTTGGTCTTTTGGAGATTATGAAATAAAAAAAGAGCGAAATTTTCGCTCTTTTAATTTTTGATTTAGAATTTCATTATATCTGATAATTCTTGAATGTATTCGTGGGCCGTTAAATCAAACTTAACCGGAACAATGGAAATATATCCTTCCGAAAGCGCCGTTTCATCAGCATTTTCAGAGTGATCCATATTGTTGAAATATCCTGTTAACCAATAGTATTTCTTTCCGTGTGGATTAACGCGCTCATCAAAACTTTCTTCCCATTTCGCGTTCGCTTGTTTGCAAACTTTGATTCCTTTGATTTCGTCTTTTTTAAGCTTTGGAATATTCACATTCAAAACAACGCCTTTCGGAAGAGGATTGTCTAGAACTTTTTTAACGATCGCTTGAATATATTCTTTGGCTTGAGAAAAATCGGCATCCCAAGAAAAATCCAGTAACGAAAAACCAATGGCTTGTAAACCTTCTACACCCGCTTCAACAGCAGCAGACATGGTTCCAGAATAAATAACATTGATCGAAGAATTGGCTCCGTGATTGATTCCCGAAACCACAATATCTGGTTTTCGAGTAAGGACTTTATCCAGTGCAAATTTCACACAATCAACGGGAGTTCCGCTTAGCGAATAGTCCGTTTGTGGACCATCTAAGTTGATTTCTTCATAGGTTAGTGTAGAATTAATGGTGATTGCATGACCTTTTCCACTTTGAGGTGAGTTGGGAGCAACAACGACAACCTCGCCAATTTCATTCATAAATTCTACCAAGTTACGAATCCCCGGCGCTGTGATTCCATCATCATTCGTAACCAGTATTAATGGTTTTTGCATAAACTTTACTTTTTTTTCAAAATTATCAAAAAAAAAATTGGTTAATAGGAATAAGGTATTAATTTTGATTGTTTGTTACTTTTCGTAACGAAACCCTATTTTTGATAACTTATAGCATAAATGTAACGTATGTTTAAAAATTTTAAGTTCAATAAACTTCTATTATTATTCCCGCTAACTACGCTTGTTTTTTGTTTTAATTCGCCACAAAATGACGATGAAAAAATGATGACAATTATGAAGAGTGTAAAAAACACGCTTCAATATTTGCATTACAATCCGAAACCTATAAATGATGCGTATTCGCAGCAGGTGTACGATAAATATTTTGAAATGGTAGATCCTGGAAAAAGGATTTTCATGAAGGCGGACATGGATGAATTTGCCAAGCATAAAACCAAATTAGACGATTATTTTAAAGTTGGCGAGCTTACTTTTTATAAAGTGACTGTGGATCGTTTGTATCAGCGAGTAGATCAAATTGATAAAATGACACAAGACATTTTTACCAAACCGATTGATTTGAAGGAGGACGATGTTCTTTCATTGGAACCTAAGAAAAAAGCAACTCCAGCAAACGATAAAGAATTGTATGCTGAGTGGAAGAAATTTATCAAATACAATATTCTTCAAGAAATTGAGACCATCAATGCAAGACAAGAATCTCAACAAAAAAAGAAAGATTCGGTTATTGCTCATAAGTTGAAAGACACGATTAAGGTGGAAAAATTCACAGAAGAACAAAAGTTGAAAAAAGCAACGGATGAGGTAAAAGACTATGTGTCTGAATACTTTACGCGTTTCAAAAAGAGAAAGAAAATGGATTGGTTTACGGTGTATATGAATTCGTACACCGAAGTTTTCGATCCGCATACCAACTATTTCTCACCAACCAATAAAGAAGATTTTGATGTTCAATTTAAAGGAAAAGTCATTGGTATTGGTGCTGTTATTCAAGAGAAAAAAGGAAACTTATTCTTAGGTGCGTTAACAATTGGTGCTCCTGCGTGGAAATCAAAACAACTTACCGAAGGCGATAAAATCTTAAAAGTTCGTTCGAAACCTAATGCAGAGCCCGTAAATGTTTCGGGAATGTTGGTAGATGAAGCGGTACGTTTGATTCGTGGTGAATTAGGAACGAAAGTAACTTTAACTGTTGAGAAAAAAGATAAATCAATTCGTGAAGTAACCTTGGTTCGTGAAGAAGTTTCTATTGAAGATACGTTTGCTAGAAGTATTATTGTTAATGCAAAAGACGGAAAGAAATACGGATTTATTTTCTTACCAAGTTTCAATGCTGATTTTGAAGATGAAAAAGGGAGAAACGCTTCTGACGATGTGAAGAAAGAACTTCAACGATTGAAAGCAAACAATATTGATGGTGTTATTTTAGACTTGAGAAGCAACGGTGGAGGTTCACTTACTGAAGTTGGTGACATCATGGGCTTGTTTATGAATGAAGGCGCTTACGTGCAAGTAAAAGATGGACAAGGGAAAATTCAAACGCTGAAAAATAAAGGAAATGCTCCAGTTTGGACGGGTCCACTTTTGATTATGCAGAATGAATTGTCTGCTTCGGCTTCTGAGATTTTAACGGGTCAAATGCAAGATTACGGTCGTGCAGTGATCTTTGGTTCGCCTCAATCTTTCGGAAAAGGTACCGTTCAATCGTTTGTAGATTTGAATCGTTTCTTAAACTCAAATGATGATTTCGGATCTTTGAAATTGACTATTCAAAAGTATTATCGAGTAACAGGAGAATCGACTCAGAGAAAAGGAGTGGCTTCGGATATCCAATTGAAAGATTTGTTTAGCTATGCTGAAATTGGGGAACGTTATGACGATTATGCTTTGGCTTGGGATAAAATTCCGGCAACGAGCTTCACGAAAATGAATTCACTAAACATTCCATCGTTGATGAAAAACAGCGAATCGAGAATGGCTCAAAATAAAAACTATCAACTTTTAATTGAATCGGCTCAATGGAAAGAAGCTTTAGATAAAGAAGAAACTATTACGTTGAATCAAAATAAATTCAACGAGTTGATGAAAAAGAGAAAAGCGCAGATTGAGAAATTCAGAACACTGGAGAAATTCAATAACGGCTTGATGTTCTCCGTTCATCCAGATGAGGTTCAGCGAGAAAAAACCGATGAAGTTTTCCGTAAGAAAACCGAAAATTGGAAGAAAAACTTAGAACGAGATGTTTATCTTCAAGAAGCGGTAAACGTGATGGGAGATATGACGAAGAAATAATAGAAATAAACCTGGGAAACCGGGTTTATTTTTTTTTTGTTCCGTAATTTTGATGCTTCCTAATCGAAACGAATTATGGCGATGTCAGAAAATCAAAAAACCATTTTAATTACGGGGGCAACCTCAGGAATTGGAAAAGCGAGTGCCGAATTATTTGCAAAACAAAATTATCGTTTGATTATTTGTGGAAGGCGTAGTGATGCTTTAGAAGCATTGAAAGAGGAATTGAAAAATCAAACAGAAGTGCATACGTTGGTTTTTGATGTACGAGATCAGCAGAAAGTGAACGAAGCTTTCGCATCGCTTCCCGAATCATTTTCGAATATTGATATTTTGATTAATAATGCCGGAAATGCGCACGGATTGGCAACCTTAAGTGACGGTGATGTTGCCGATTGGGACGCGATGATCGACGGCAATGTGAAGGGACTTTTGTACGTTTCCAAAAATGTGATTCCACAAATGAAGCAACGTGGAAGCGGTCATATTGTGAATATTTCTTCGGTTGCTGCACGGCAAACTTATGCAAGCGGCGTGGTGTATTGCGCTTCGAAAAAAGCAGTTGATGCCATTTCAGAAGGGATGCGTCTGGAGCTTACCGAATTCGGAATTAAAGTTTCGAATATTCAACCGGGAGCGGTGGAAACGGATTTTTCGATGGTTCGTTTTAAAGGAGACCAAGATCGTTCGGATGCTGTTTACGCTGGTTATGAAGCTTTAAAAGCGGAAGATATTGCCGACGCGATTTCCTATATTGTGAATGCTCCAAAACATGTTTCCATTGCCGAAATGACCATTTATCCGCAAGCGCAAAGCGAAGCAAGAACCATTTATAGAAAGTAAAACTCATGAAAATACTTCATTTAGAAACCTCTTCTAAAAACTGTTCGGTTGCTATTTCAGATGGCGAGACGATTTTATGTGTGTGCGAAGAAGTTTCGGATAGTTTTAAACAATCTGAAAACCTTCATACGTTTGTAGAGTGGGCTTTGGAAGGCGCAGAAATTACCTTGCAAGACATTCAGGCAGTGAATTTAGGAAAAGGACCAGGGTCGTATACCGGACTTCGAATTGGAGCTTCTGCAGCGAAAGGTTTTGCATTCGCGTTACAAATTCCTTTGGTAGCGGTTAATTCCATGCATTCTATGGTAGAGCCGTTTCTTAATAAAGGATATGATGTAATTATTCCACTTGTCGATGCACGTCGAATGGAAGTCTATACGTTGGTTAGTGACGGAAGTTCAGGAGAGGAACTTCAAGAAACAACGAATTTGATTTTGGATGAAACCAGTTTTGCTGAATTTTCAGACAAGAAAGTTTTGTTTGTGGGAGATGGCTGCGTGAAAGCGCAAGAGGTTATAAAACTTCCAAATGCAACATTCAAAGCTGATGTTTATCCAAGTGCAAAATTCTTGATTCGAGAAGGAAATCAGCGTTTAGAAAACAATCAAACCGAAGATATTGCGTATTTCGAACCTTTTTATTTGAAAGAATTTCAAGGGGTGAAATTAGCCGATAAGACAAAAAAAAGCTGAGAATTTTCTCAGCTTTTTTATTTTGAAAGAGTATGATTCTTAGTTTTTCCCAAGATCAAAAGAAACACCAACATTCATCACGAATTGGTTGTTTAAGTTTCTATACACTTTATCCTTATCGTTGTATTTAGCAAATGGAAATTGGGCTTCAGCAAATAAACCAAATCCTTTGTTGAAGAATACTTTGGTACCAACATGACCACCAAAGTTTTTCAAACCTACGTTCAAACCTGGATAAACATCAACATTTGCTGGCAAACCGATAACATTTCCTAAGTTTGCATTGAAACGAACTTTCGCATCAAAACGATCTCCGAAAGCTGGTTTTCCTGCATTGTCAATTTCTTTAGCTCCTAAAATGTAACCCGCCTGAGCACCAATTGAGAAACTTTCTCCCAAACCAAAGTCAATAGACGTCATAATTCCTGTTCCTCCTTTTTGGAAGTTAGCACCAATTTGGTAACGCGTATCTCCTTTTCCTGTGAAAGCATCAGTTTGTGCATTTGCAACACCGAACGCAGTAATCATAACTGCAAATAAAATCTTTTTCATTAGAGTGAATTTTTTCGGGTGCAAAGGTACTCATTTTATTTTTTAGAAATTTTGTAGAGTTTTCCGCTGTCTGTGATGGCATATAAATTACCATCATTTCCATTAAGAACATCTCGGAAACGTTGGTTTTCTTTTTCAAGTAAACGTTCTTCACCCACCACTTTATTGTCTTTAATGACGATTCTCGCGATATGTTGTCCGCTGAGGTTTCCTATAAACAAATTGTTTTTCCATTCGTCAATAGTTCCGGTGTAGAAGGTGATTCCACTTGGAGAAATAGACGGATCCCAATAATAAACAGGTTGTTCAGTTCCTTCTTTTTGAGTAGTTCCTCCACTAATTTGCTCGCCCGAATATTCCAAACCATAAGTTACGTCGCCCCATCCGTAGTTTTTTCCAGCTTGGATGAGATTGATTTCGTCACCGCCACGAGGTCCAAACTCCGTTTCCCAAAGCTGGCCTTTTTCATCCAATGCCAAACCTTGCGGATTTCGATGACCATAGGTGTATATTTCTGGTTTGTAGCCTTCTTTTCCAATGAAAGGATTTCTTGGAGCGGGCTTTCCGTCTTTGGTAATTTTAATGATTTTCCCTAAATAATTGTCTGGTTTTATAGCATAAACACGTGTTTCTTTATCAGAACGTTCACCTGTGCTCACGAAAAGATTTCCGTCTTTATCAAATGCAAGTCGGCTTCCATAATGCAAGGTTCCTTTATAATCAGGAGTTGCTCGAAAAATAACTTGTGGATTTTCAATTTTAGTTTCGTCTTGTGAAAGTTTTCCTTTAGCAACAGACGTTAGATTTCCTTTTCCAAATGGCTCCGAATAGGACCAAAAGATAACACGATTAGTTTGGAAATCGGGATCTAAAGCAACATCAAGCAAACCTCCTTGTCCAGAAGCATCTACTTGTGGAAGTCCAGTTATTTTAGATGTTTTCTTACCATCCGCTGAAACTAAATTCATATATCCTGACTTTTCTGTAATTAGAAAACGACCGTCCGGTAAGTTGATAATCCCCCAAGGTTTTCCAAGGTTTTCCGTTATCACACTAAATTCAAAAGGAGTGGTTGTTTTTACGGCTCCAATTCTTGTTTGACCTTCAAATGCTGGTTTGTAATTGGTGTTTGGCTTATTGGTTTCTACCGATGGGTTTTGGTTGGGCTTTTCACCTTCCTGACTAGCTGTATTTTGTTGACAAGAAATGGTACAGGCAAAGCTTAGTAACGCAATTCCTAGATATTTTGACTTCAATTTCATATTATTTCTTTTTAAAATTAACGGGTAAATGGTAGATATTATTTCCTTTTTTGAAGGTGATGCCATTTACTTCTTTTGATGAAAGTGGTCGATGTTCATTGAGAATCAGGGATTGTGCAATGATATTGACTTGATATAAATTATCTACTTTGTTTTCTATTAGAATAGGCGATTTTACTTTATTATACGTTACCCAAACAGGTTCGTATTCGGACGGGTCGAGTTCAAAATAAATTTCATATCCTCGCTCCCCTTGTATATCATAAGGCGTATATTCTGCGTTATATACTTTCGGTAGATCTGCAGGCAAATTCGCATTCGTGCAAGAACTCAATAACTTGAATAAAAAAATTAAAGTAAATAGAGTGCAGATTTTATTGAAATTCATACTTTTGAATTTATATTAAACCAAATATATGAAACATTATCAAAAAATAGGAGCTTTGGCTTTAGGAGCTCTATTAACACTTTCTTGTTCTAATAATGATGATCCAGATGGACCGGTGAACCCAAATGTATCAGATGTAAAGGTCCAAGATTTCGTTTGGAAAGGTCTTAATTCTTGGTATTTCTGGCAATCAAGTGTTCCAAAACTTGGAGATAAAGCTTTTAGTTCAAATTCGGATTATGTGAATTTTCTAAATGGAAAGAAACCGACTGATTTGTTTTATTCTTTGTTAAATGATTACCCAAATACAGATCGTTTTTCATGGATTGTTGAAGATGTAAACGAGTTACTGAGTGGTTTTAGTGGAGTTTCTAAAAGTGCTGGTTACGACTTCAATTTATATTTGAAAGATGCAGGAAACACAAATGTTGTGGGTATCGTAAATTACGTCATGCCTAATTCACCAGCAGAAAAAGCGGGAATGAAAAGAGGTGATGTTTTAACAGCCGTGAACGGTGCGGCTTTAACGGTTAATAATTACACCAATTTATTAAAAGACCAATATTCAGTAGAAATTGCTGAAAAAACGGAAGTTACTGCATCGGGAGTCGTAACCTCTGGAACGCCTAAAACAGTCAACATTTCGGCGGTCGTTTTAGAAGAAAATCCGGTTGCCTTTGCTCAAGTATTGAATTATGACAATAAGAAAATTGGATACTTGGTGTACAATGGTTTCCAATCGAATTATAATGATGAGCTGAATGCCGCTTTTGCCAAATTGAAAGCAGGTGGCGCAACCGAGCTTATTTTAGATTTACGCTATAATGGAGGAGGTTCCGTAAGTTCTGCGGTTGCGTTGGGACAAATGATTACAGGCCAATTTACAGGTAGTCCTTTCGTAAGTTTAAAATTCAACGATAAACATAGTCAATACAACGAAACGGATAAACTTTCAGATAAAGTTCCTTTGTTCAACTATGTAAATGGAAATAATCAGCCAGCAGGAGAGGAGGCGATTAACAGCTTACAACTGAAAAAAGTTTATGTTTTAACTTCGTCAGGAACAGCGTCTGCGAGTGAGTTGACTATTGATGGACTTAAACCATACATCGATGTCGTAACGATTGGTGGCGAAACGTATGGAAAATTCGTTGGTTCTATCACGCTATTTGATTCGCCAAGCAAAGATTATCTATCCTATGAAGAGCGTAATAAGTCTCATAATTATGCAATGCAACCGATTACGTTCTCCTATTTTAATGGGAAAAACGATGCACATCCAGTAAAAGGAATTGTTCCTAATTATGCGATTAATCCGTTTGCTTATTTTGGGAAATTAAAGGAATTTGGTAATGCAAGCGATCCAGGTTTAAACAAAGCTTTGGAGTTGATTTTGGGTAAAGTTGTCGCAAAACAAGCTTCTAAAGTTGATTTTGATCGATCTAGAGCATTCCTAAATTCAACCAAAACAATGAAAAAATTCGGAACCGAAATGTATGTTCAACCTTCTGAAATGAAGTAAATTAAATAAACTAAATCAATATAAAATTCGCACATGTTGCGAATTTTTTTTTTGCAAAAAAGTTGCACGTTTTAATTTTTGTTCTATATTTGTAGAGCAAGATAATTGTTTGTAGAGATGGAACAGAAACTAACAGAAGCAGAAAAAGATGTGATGGAAATTCTTTGGATGAAAAATAAGGCTTTTATGAAAGACCTTCTCGAAGAATATCCCGAGCCGAAACCGGCAACCACAACCATTGCAACGCTACTTAAGCGAATGCTAAACAAAAATTTGATTGGTTATAAAACATTTGGAAACAGTAGAGAATATTACCCGCTAATCCAAAAAGAAACGTATTTCGGAAACGAAATGACGTCCATGATTGACCGCTTTTTCGATAATTCGGTAACGAAGTTTGCTTCGTTTTTTACATCGAATTCCCAGCTTTCCCAAAAGCAATTGAAAGAGCTTCGTGAGATTATCGATAAACAAATAGAAGACTAAAATGGCTTTAATTTTATTAAAAATAGCGTTGAGTTCCATCCTTTTTATTGGGATTTATTATGCGTTTTTACAAAAGGAAAAAATGTTTCGGTTCAACCGATGGTATTTGATTATCACATTGTTGATATCGTACATCGCTCCTTGGATAAAAATTACACTTCCAACTGCCGAAACAACGAAATCAAAGCTAGTTATTGGCGAATTTGCGCAAGAGGTTTTAGTTCCAATTTCGAAGGCTCCAGAAAAGGTATCGTTTCAAATAGCTGATTTTCTGTGGTATGGAATTCTCGCAGTTTCTTTGATTTTATTGGTTAAATTTTCGATTGCTTTAGTTCAACTATTTAGAATTCGTGGAGATCAGAGTAAAAACGATGGAATAACCATTGTTCGAAGTGTAAAAGTAACAACGCCATTTAGCTTTCTTAACAAAGTCTATTTGCCGATATCTATTGAAGAAACCGACAATCGAATTATTCAACATGAGCTTTGCCATGTTCGTGAAAAACATACCTTGGACATTCTTCTTGTTGAATTTCTGAAGATTATTTCTTGGTTTAATCCCGCTTTGTATGCCTATAAAAATGCCATGAAAACCAATCATGAATTTTTAGCCGACGAAGCCGTTTTATCCAAATCAAATGATATAAAATCCTATCAAAAACTAGTAGTATCCGAAATTGTGAAGCTGCAGACAAGCAATTTGGTGCATACTTTTAATTTTACTAACACCAAAAAAAGACTTATTATGATGTCAAAACAAAAATCCAAATTCAGTATTTGGAAAAAAATAGGAATCACACCTATAATCGCAGGCGTTTCCTTGCTTGTCATTCAATTTGTGAACGCAGAAACACCAAAAAAATTTGAAGAAGTAACCAACTCGTTCAAAAAATTAACCACACAAGCCGAAGTTATCGTTCCACAAACTCCAGTTTTAGAACAAGATAAACCTACGCAAACGATTGAAGAACCAAACGTTTCAGATACAATTAAGAAGAAGAAAGGAGAAGCGGTACCAATTTCGCCAGCCACTCCTGAAAAACAGAAAGTTGGAGAAAATGACGTTTATGAAACGGTAGAAGAGGGAGCAGATGTATTAACTCCAGGCGGATTAAACTTTATGCGTAGACGTTTTTCAGAGAGTTTTAATATTGAAAAATTGGAGGGCGCTGGAAAAGTAAGAACTGATGTTACTTTTGTTGTAGAAAAGGATGGATCTATTAGCAATGTCATTGCAACTGGCTCAGATGAAGTATTTAATACAGAAGCGGAAAAAGCATTAATACTCGCCAACGAAGGTTTAAAGTGGAAACCAGCAAAAAACAAAGGCGAAAATGTCCGTAGTCGATTTAGATTTCCAGTAACCATGCAATTTGAAGGAAAGGTTCCAACGCCCCAAAAGTAGAAAAATAAAGAGTTCAGAAATGGGCTCTTTTTTTGTAGATTAGCTAGAATTAAATACACAATGAAAATGCGTTATTCAAAGAAAGTTCTTTTTAGTGGGATTTTAAGTCTTGCTTTCTGTCAGTTTGCCTATGCTCAAGTTCAAAAGGAAACCAGTGAAAATCCTTCTGTTTATGCCCCGCCACCAACGCGTGGAATAGAAGTAGAAAATCCGGACGAAATTCACATTCGGGTAGATGAAATGGCTTCACCAAAAAAAGGAAACGACATGAATGCAATTCGAACAACGCTTGCGAAAAAAATAAATACCAAAAAATTGATTGGCGAGGGAAAGATACAAACGGTTATTACTTTTGTTGTAGAAAAAGACGGTAAGATTACGAATATGGAAGCCAAAGGAAGTAACTCTGTTTTTAATGAAGAGGCTCAAAAAACCATGGAAAGCATTCTAAAAAAAGATAAATGGAATCCTGCAAAAGTTAATAATAAAGTAGTTCGAAGCGAATACAAGTTTCCTGTCACGATGATTTTTGAGTAAGCTAAAATCTAACCAAAAATAAAAGAGTTCTTTTCGAGCTCTTTTTTTAATTCGTATTTTTGTGGTATGAAATTCAACTTACAATCCGAATATCAACCTACTGGTGATCAGCCGAAAGCAATTCAGTCTCTAACTCATGGTCTGGAGTCCGGTGAAAAATACCAGACGCTTTTGGGGGTTACGGGTTCTGGGAAAACGTTCACGGTTGCCAACGTGGTGAATAATGTGCAAAAGCCAACTTTGGTTTTGGCGCATAACAAAACCTTGGCAGCTCAGTTGTTTATGGAATTCAAAGAGTTTTTTCCGGATAATGCGGTGGAATACTTTGTATCGTATTACGATTACTACCAGCCTGAAGCTTATATTGCTTCGACAGGAACGTATATTGAAAAGGATTTAAGTATCAATGAGGAAGTGGAAAAGCTTCGACTTTCGGCGACGGCGAGCTTACTTTCAGGGCGTCGTGATGTTTTAATTGTCGCTTCGGTTTCGTGTATTTACGGTATCGGAAACCCTTCCGAATTTCATAAATCGTTGATTTCGGTAAGTATCGGTGAAAAATTAACGCGAACAACCTTGCTTCATCAATTGGTGAATGCGTTGTATGCAAGGTCTTTAAATGAGTTTACTCGAGGAACGTTCCGTGTGAAAGGCGATGTGATCGATGTGTATCCAGCGTATGCAGATAATGCAGTTCGAATTCAGTTTTTTGGAGATGAAATTGAAAAAATTCAAACTTTTGATCCAATTTCGGGCAATGTCACGGCTAATTTTGATCAAATTCAAATTTATCCTGCCAATTTATTTGTTACTTCTAAAGAAACCTTAAATGGTGCAATTAGAAGTATCCAAGATGATTTAGTAAAGCAAGTTGACTTTTTCCGAAGTATCGAAAAACCTTTGGAAGCAAAACGACTCGAAGAGCGCACGGAATTGGATTTGGAAATGATTAAAGAATTGGGTTATTGTTCTGGTATTGAGAACTATTCGCGCTATTTAGATGGACGTGAACCGGGTTCGCGGCCGTTCTGCTTGCTTGATTACTTTCCTAAGGATTATTTAATGGTCATCGACGAAAGTCACGTGACGATCCCGCAAGTTCATGCCATGTATGGTGGCGATAGAAGTCGTAAAGAAGCTTTGGTAGAATACGGTTTCCGACTTCCCGCGGCGATGGACAACCGTCCTCTGAAATTTGAGGAGTTTGTTGGAATGCAAAATCAAGTTATTTATGTTTCTGCAACGCCTGCAGATTATGAATTAACACAAACGGAAGGGGAATATGTGGAACAAATTATTCGTCCGACGGGACTTTTAGATCCGATTATTGAAGTTCGCCCAACGATGAATCAAATTGATGATTTAATTGAAGAAATTCATAAACGTGTTGAGGAAGACGAACGTGTTCTGGTAACGACCTTAACTAAGAAAATGGCGGAAGAATTAACGAAATACTTCACCAAATTCGGAATTCGAACTCGATACATTCACTCGGATGTAGAAACATTGGAGCGTATTCAGATTATGACCGATTTACGAGCAGGCTTGTTTGATGTATTGGTTGGTGTGAATTTATTGAGAGAAGGTTTAGATTTACCTGAAGTTTCGCTAGTGGCAATTCTCGATGCCGATAAAGAAGGTATGTTGAGGTCGAGACGTTCGATGATACAAACCGTCGGTCGTGCTGCTCGTAACATCAATGGAAAAGCGATTATGTATGCGGATAAAATGACAAAATCGATGCAAGCAACCATTGACGAAACCAATTACAGAAGAGCAAAACAAGAGAAATACAACGAGGAACACAATATGGTTCCTACGCAATTAAATAAGAAAATTTCCGAATCTTTGATTGGTCGTACTAAAGATTTTCCAGATGAAAAGTACACACAAAAGGAAATTATGCAGAAAGTTGCTGAAACAAAAAGTACGTATTCTTCGGATGAAATCGAGAAATTGATTGAAGAGAAACAATCGGAAATGGAAGCGGCCGCAAAAAACCTAGATTTTATTAAAGCTGCCAAAATTCGAGATGAGATTATGGCGTTAAAAGGATAAAGAAAGCCGCAGAAATGCGGCTTTTATTTTTTTCGTAATGGAGCGAGAAGCTGCTCGAGTCCATTTAATTTTATTTCATAAACAGTGGAAAGTTGCATTCCTAATTTTCCAGGTGGAAAACCTCCGTTTCGTAAAAACCATTCTAAATACGAAACCGGCAAATCTGCTAATATTCGACCTTGAAAACGTCCAAAAGGCATTTTTACGGTGACAATTTCTTTTAAAATTTCAACATCAGGTCCGTTAATTTCTGCCATTGTTTAGATTGTTAAATCAATTTTCTTTTCAAGTTCTTGATCGTTATCGGGTAAGATTAGTTCATTATCGTCATTCGCGAATTCACTTTTATACACCTGAATCAACAAAATTGTGATGGAAACCATGATAGGACCAAATATTAAACCCATAAATCCAAATAAATTCATACCCATGATAATTCCAAAAACGGTATTCAAAGGGTGAATGTCTTCTAACTTTTTAAGCAACGTAAATCGTAAAACATTGTCTGTTAAACCAACAACGACCAAACAGTAAATCGCTAGGATAACTCCATTGGTTGTATTTCCTTCCGCAATCATGAAAATAGCGACCGGAACATAAATAATAGCGGCTCCAACGATTGGGATCATGGATGCAACCGCGGTAAGTGCAAAAAGCAAAGCCGGACTCGGCGCGTCAAAAATTAAATAACCAACCAAGGCAACTAATCCCTGCCCAAAGGCAACCACGGGCAATCCAACAGCGTTGGCGATCACTAATTTTCTGAATTTTTCACCAATCATATTGATGTTTGCTTTCTTCAGAGGAATCGCGTTTTTGACCATACGCTCGAAAGCGCGACCTCGTTCAAACATGAAATACAAAATGAAAAACATAGATGCAACAACCGAAAGTGTATTAAATGTTCCGCTCAAAGCCGTAGTTGAAAATTTTGCAGCAAAATCTTGAATTTTCGTGATATTCTGTTTACTCAATACATCAATATTCGTTTTAGAAATGATAAACTCTTGAATTTTGTTTAGAAAAACATTGAATTTTGCCAGATATTGTTGTGAATCTCCCAACTTAGCAACCAATAAGTCAACCAGGAAATAAATAGGCAAGATGAGGACAATTAAACAAATAAATAAGAGGAAAAAGGAAGCCAAAGCAGGTTTCCATTTTTTATCTTCTTGCAGGTAGAAATTTAGATTTCGACAAACAATATACAAGGTTACCGCACCCAATAAAGATGGGATAAACATGGATAAATTGGAGCAAATGAGAAAAGCCAAAACCAAAATCAGCAAGATGAGAAAGATCTGCTTGATTACTGTACTGCTTATTTGTTTTTCCATCCTTAATTTTTTTGTAAAAATAAGTAAAATAGGCTACTGCAAAAGACTTTCCTTTATATTTTAAATGAAAGAACTTGTAAAATTAAACCTTATCAAGAAGCGGTTTGGGTTTTCCGAGGTAAGCTACGTATGTAGAATACATAATTGCCACAAAGAAAAATGCCGTAATTATAATGCCAATAAAGCAGACAAAAACGCCAAGTATTGAAAGAAAAAATCCAACGATGGAAACGCCCAAAAAGACGCCGTAATTCTCTTTAGCGACATCAAAAGATTTTCTTAATGCATCTGTTGCGGTAGCATTTTCAAATAGTAAAATTGGAAATCCTAACAACAAAAATGGTGCAACAAAAAACATTGGGATAACACAAAAGCTAGAAGCAATGCTTAATAAAACATGAGCAATTAAGCTGTAAATTAAAATATTAACTAAATTTTGTTTATAACCAATAAATAAGTCACTAACCTCGGCATTTTGATTTGAATTGTGTTTGCTGATGATAAAAAGAAGACCAATGTAAATCGGTGAAATTAGTACGGAAATAAGATTGGAAACCAACGCATATCCAAAAAATCCGGGAGCATTAATAATGTTTACGGCCCAATTTCCGTTACTCTCTTCTAAATTGGAAAGCGTAAAAAACAAGTCAAAATTCAGTATTGCATCTGCGGTAAGATTCAGCGCACAATAAATTAAGAAGCCTACCACCGCATACACCAAAACGCCTTTATACATTTCTATAGCATGTGAAATTATACTCGAAGCGCTCGGTTCAGGAACCGAATTTTGATGGTTTCCAGGAAAATGAGAGTCGGACATTGTTTTGTGTTTGAATATCAATACGATATCAAATATAGTAATTTATCCTAATTCTTCTTCTTTAAATAATGCTTGATACATTGAATAAACCATGGCGGTCATAAATGGGTAGGTTACTAAGTATCCAAAAAAGAAAAATAGAAATCCAGCCGTTTTGAAAATTAAAGCAACAAGAAAGCCAACTAAAATCAGAATGAAATTAGATTTTAATGCTTTGATACTTAATGATATTCCTTCAAAAACGCGGATGTTTTTAAAGAACATTAGGGGAGTTACAAAAAGCGTAATTAAGATCCAAACCAATGGTAAAATGAGTGTTGGAATAGAATAGGTAAATATCGTATACCAAAACATATAATAACCCGCATAGATAAAGAAATTAGCTCCAGAATATCCTGATAATAAATCGGGAACACTGTATTCTTCTTTTAGATCAATCTTTCGATATATTTTTAGTAATCCAACTTCCAAAGGATATAGAAAGACTTTTGTTCCAATAATAATTAATGATAAAGTGGCATAATTGGGATTTTTAGTTAGCTCGATTAAAGCTGTTTGCATTTTCTTAAAGTCGTTTCCATTCTGCTGAGAAATGCTAATAAATTGGTCTAAAATTCCAAATTTTGATGCAAAATAAATATAAACCAGCATCAAAACAGAAAAATACAGAGCGCCAACCATGAATTGGTACATCCATGTTTTTTTCCAATAGAAAAAAGCGTTTCGTAAAATCTGATCTATTCCTTGCTGTTGCGGATAATCTTGCATAATGCTAAAAAAATTTAGGCAAAAATAGAAATTTAAAATCGGAACGAACCCTAAAGTTGAAGTTCTCAGGAAATAAATTATTTTTGCTCCATGAAGTGGGACTCAAAACTCGGATTTCAACAAATGGATTTGCTTTCTTCGCAAAAAAAACCGTTTTTCTTTATGGTTGATTTTGATGTTGAAACGATCGAATTATTTGATAAAAATGAGTTGTTGGTTTCAGGCTTGTTGATTGATTTTCAAAACATTAAACTTGGCGATTTCAAACATGAAAAAAAGAAATTCAAGTTAAAAGCCTCGTTTGAAAGTTTAGAGTCGTATCAAAAAGGTTTTGAGACTGTTCAAGAAAATTTGAGATTGGGAAATTCGTATTTAGCGAACTACACTAGAAAAACCCCTATTGAAACGAACCTTGGTTTGGAAGAAATTTTTGTGGTTTCTAAAGCAAAATATAAAGTTTGTTATCCCGATCGTTTTGTTTTTTTCTCGCCTGAGACTTTTGTTGAGATTAAAGATGAGCAAATTTACACGCATCCAATGAAAGGAACGATTGATGCTTCTATTGCAGATGCTGAAGAGTTATTGAAAAATGATGCGAAAGAAAAAGCTGAACATTATACAGTTGTGGATTTGTTGCGAAATGATTTGAGTATGGTTGCTAATAAAGTTCAAGTTGATTATTTCCAGCGAATCGACGTTCTTAAAACGCATGACAAAACATTGCTTGCAATGAGTTCTGAAATTTCTGGGGATATAAAGCCAAGTTTTCAAGGAAAGATTGGAAGTATTTTGGAAAAACTACTTCCTGCAGGTTCAATTTTAGGCGCACCAAAACCTAAAACCAAACAGATTATTGAGCAAGCTGAAACTGAAAAAAGAGGTTGGTATACCGGAATTTGTGGTTATTTTGATGGCGAAAATCTTGATTCTTGCGTGATGATTCGGTTTATTGAGAAAGAAGGAAATCGGCTTTATTTTCGAAGTGGAGGAGGAATTACCCATCAAAGCCAGCTAGAAAGTGAATACAAAGAGATGAAAAATAAAATTTATGTACCAATTTTTTGAAAGTATCAAAGTTGAAGATCAGCGGGTTTTTCTGCTCGACCTTCATCAAAAACGAGTAGACGAAACGTTTGCGTCTTTCGTAGAAGATGTGCCGAGTCTCAACCTTTCTGAGATTATTAAAGCAATGGAAATTGATGAAGACGGATTATACAAACTCCGAATTTCCTACGATATTCAGCGGAATTTTAAAACGCAATTAATTCCGTATGCAATTCCTGAAACAGATGATTTTCAATTAGTCATTGACAACAATTTAGAGTATCGCTTTAAAAGTGAAGATCGGAAACGCTTTCAAATTCTAAAAGAAAAGTCTTCAGCAGAAGAAGTAATTATTGTTCAAAATGGAAACATTACAGATACCACGTTTTCCAATATTTTGTTTTTGAAAAATAAAGAGTGGTATACTCCAAAAACATATTTGCTTAATGGAGTTATGCGACAGGATTTACTGCGAAAAAAGAAAATTAAAGAAGCAGAAATTACTTTAGATACACTTAAAGAATGTTCACATTTTCAATTAATTAACGCAATGAATGATTTTGACGATATGTTTATCTATCCCATTTCAAAAATCATCAATTTACCCAAAGACCCAAACGAGGACTATCTATAAAAAAAGCGGAATTCAATTCCGCTTTTTTGTTATTTCAAATACTCAAAGTAAGAGTTTAAGATTTCCGCGTTGGGAATTTCACTCGTAATTACTTCCAGTATTTTTGGTTTATCATCTGGTTTGAAGAAATTATCCAAAACACGTTCTAATGTGAGATCATCTTCCACTTTGACGTAGCCAAAGCCAAAATGCTTTGCTAGGTTTTCACACGTCATATGATGTTTCGTTGCGATAAACTCATTCACGGTATTTTCATCCGCTTTTGTTGGCCCAGGAATAATTTTAAAGATATTTCCTTCCATATTATTTACCACAACAATTCGGGTAAATGGAGGAATATACTGATTCCAAAGTCCATTAATATCATAAAAGAAGCTTAAGTCTCCGGTTACTAAAACTGTTGGAGTTGGACTTTTAATTGCATAACCCATCGCTGTTGAGGTTGAACCATCAATACCACTTGTTCCACGATTGCAAAATACTTGATGTTTATGAAAGTCAAACAGTTGTCCATATCTAATTGAAGACGAATTTGAAAAATGAATATTGAAATTTTCAGGTATTTTCAAACTTAATAAATAGAACAAGTTAAAATCCGAAAAGCTAGCTTGTTGTAAGAAACTTTCGTGTTTTTCATCTCGCTTTGTTCTCAAACTATCCCAAAGATTAAAATACGGTCGCGGTTCCAAAGCAATACTTTGTAACAATTTTCCAAAGAAAACCTCTGGCGTTGTTTGTATTTTTTGAGTTAAACTATGATACGTATCAGGTTGCCAATAAGGATCGACATGCCAATGTTGGGCTGGTTGTGCTTTGCGTAAAAATTGTTTTACTTTTTTGGAAACCACATTTTGACCAACGGTAATCAACAAATCGGGTGCGTAGGTTTTGTAATCTTCTTCTGCAAATGTGAAAATATACCGGTCAATATGAGCAAAGAATTTTTCGTGATTTACATTGGAAGTGACTTCCGTCAATACGACTACAGAATGGTTTTTCACCAATTGCGAAAGTTGACTTTCAAGTTCTGGGCTGTAGTCTTTCGTTCCAAGCAAAATTAAAATACGTTTTGAGGTATTCCACTCTGCAATTAAGTTTGGAGTCAGTTCGAAGCTCTTTTTTTGAATGGTTTTCTCAATCGAAGGAAACAAAGGAATTTCACCAACCAAGTTATATAACGGCTCTGAAAGAGGAACATTAATATGAACGGGGCCTTGTTTTTCAATACAAAGTTCCACCGCTTTTTTTATGGTTTCCAAATTCAAATCATCCGCATTTTCTTCGCCATCTTCCACCAATTCAAAATCACCATATGAGTGTTGTTGAAACAAGTTTTTTTGACGAATCGTTTGGCCATCAAATAAATCAACAAAATCTACCGGGCGATCTGCCGTGATGTATAAAACTGGAACATTTTGGTAAAACGCTTCAGTCACTGATGGATAGTAATTTGCTGCCGCTGAACCGCTTGTACACGTTACTGCAACGGGTTTTTTAGTGGCTTTCGCCATTCCCAATGCGACAAAACCAGCACTTCGTTCATCAACAATACTATAGGCGTTGAATTGATCTAATTCTGAAAAATGAATGGCAATCGGTGCGTTTCGTGATCCCGGAGAGATAATCATATCCTGAATTCCGTATTCGGTAAGCACGTGAGCCAAAAGTTGGATGCTCCTTTTCGAAGAGTATTTTTTCATATCGCAAATTTAGTGTAATTGTCTCAATCCGTGAATTTATATTGCATGTAAAAACTCGTAATTGAGGTGATTTTTCAACGAAAGAATTTCTCAAACTTCCATTCGAAAATTATGTATTTTTGTACGAATCAAAATTTCACGAAACAATGGATAAAATCCCTAGTGTAGACCTGCGTGATTTCCTTTCGGACAACCCGGAACGCAAACAGAAATTTGTAAATGAAATCGGAAAAGCATACGAAGAAATTGGTTTTGTAGCCCTTAAAGGCCATTTTTTGGACGATCAATTGGTAGAACAATTGTATGGTGAAGTAAAAACGTTTTTTGATCTCCCTGTAGAAACAAAAAAGCAGTACGAGATTGAAGGAATTGGAGGGCAACGTGGTTATGTTGGCTTCGGAAAAGAAACAGCAAAAGGCTTCAAAAGAGGCGATTTGAAGGAGTTTTGGCATTTCGGACAGTATTTGAATGAAGGTTCAAAATACGCTTCCGTTTATCCAGACAATGTGGATGTCGCTGAAGTTGAAAACTTTAATGCAGTTGGTAAGAAAACCTATCAAATGCTTGAAAAAACAGGCGTTTACGTTCTTAGAGCATTGGCTTTGCATTTAGGTTTGGATGAGTTTTATTTTGACAAATATGTTCAAGAAGGAAACTCAATTTTGAGACCGATTCACTATCCGCCAATCACAGAAGAACCAGATGATGCGGTTCGTGCAGCAGCTCATGGTGATATTAATTTAATTACTCTTTTAATGGGCGCTCAAGGAAAAGGATTGCAAGTTCAAAACCATAATGGAGAGTGGATTGATGCGATAGCAGAACCTGATGAATTGATGATTAACGTTGGCGATATGCTTTCTAGACATACCAACAACAAATTGAAATCAACGATTCATAGAGTGGTGAACCCACCTAGAGAAATGTGGGGATCTTCTCGATATTCGATTCCGTTTTTTATGCACCCGGTGAGCGAAATGCCACTAAATGCATTGGAAGGAACGGTTGATGAGAACAACCCAAAATTGTATCCTGATACAACAGCAGGGGAGTTTCTTACCGAACGATTAATTGAATTAGGTTTGATTAAAAAATAAAGAATAGATAAACAAAAAGAGGAGCAACGCTCCTCTTTTTTTATTGTTTTATATTCTATTTTAGTTTCACTTTTACAATTTCACCATCGGATTTTACTTCAACAAAAGTCTCCAAAAATTCATTAAAATCTTTCGTATACGAACTTGGTGAGTAGTAATC
Source organism: Bacteroidota bacterium (assembly GCA_023423715.1). GTDB lineage: Bacteria > Bacteroidota > Bacteroidia > Flavobacteriales > Weeksellaceae > JAFAFC01. Next base: position 220,740 of record JAFAFC010000007.1, on the reverse strand, counting down.
GATTCGTCCATAATTATCATATCCACTTCCCGTATACTTATTGTAGTTATAGGTATTTGTATAACCCATTGCTCCATAAAGATAGTATTTGCCAGGTTTCATATCGGGAAACGTAAATTCGCCATCGCTGTTTGTAATAGCTTCGATTCTGTATCGGTAGGCGCTTGGGTCCATATACACAAACTTATTTTTCTTCGGATTGTTTTTACTTTTATCCGACCAAAGTTTATAATATTCTTCAAAATAAGGGGTTACAGGAAATAGAATTACTTTTATTTTATTGGCTTTTACCTTATCCAAAACTTTCATTCCATAGCCATTTTTTTGTCGAGTAAATGCTTCCCCCACAATTTTTCCCTTACCTAAAGCTAGCATGCTTTTGGCTTTCAACGAGTCAAATTTTTGCGTAGGCATCGTGACAATTTCTGTTGCTTTTCGTTGTGCTGCAATTTTATCTGCTTTTTCGGGCTCCACATATTGCGCAGAAACTAATGCAGAAACTAGAAATAATAAGATGAAAGATAAGCTCGTCTTCATTTTCGTGTTTTTTTGTTGAATAAAAATACTTAAAATTTATCAAGAAATGATTTTTCGAAAAGAAACTACAAATTTAATTTTTCTAAAAGTCCAATTAGAGGCTTTCCCTTTTCAATGCTTATTGATTGATTTTCAATGTGATTCAAGCTATTGAATATATCTTGATACATCGCTTTCAAATTGTCTTCATTGGATTGTGAAGCAATTTTGTAGTTTTCTTCAACTCCGAAAATATGTTGAAATTGAACTTCATCAAAATACTGACCTGAAATTTTCAGCGTTCCTAATTCGCCAATAATATTTAACGCTGTTTCTTGATTTCGCTCGAAAACCGCTGTTGTGAAATTCAAAACAATCGATGTTCCCGATGCGCTTCGCAAAACGACAATCGCTTGATCTTCAATTTCGGTAATTTCAAAATTTCGATAGGTGCGTAAATCTTTGTATTGAATGTGCAAATCTTCTTCAATAATGAAGAAAAGCAAATCAATTAAATGTGAAAACTGCGTCCAAAGAATTCCACCATCTTTTTCCTTTTTTCCTTTCCAAGATTCAGGTTGGTAGTAGCGTTGATCACGGTTCCAAAACGCATTAAACTGCAAATTATAAAGTTTTCCGAGTTTGTTTTCCGAGATAATTTCTTTTAAAAGTTGAGCCGCTGGAGCATATCTGTTTTGCGCAACAACATAAACATTGCATTGATTGCGAGCGCTGATTTCTTCCAAAGTTCCAGCTTCACGAAGACTGAAACAAAAAGGTTTTTCAATTAAAATAGAATAGCCCTTTTGAAGCAAACGCATCGCCTGTGGAAAATGAAGATGATTCGGGGTTGCAATAACCACCAAATCGCAATTGATGTTTTGGGCAAAAAAAGAATCTAAAGCGTCCGAATAAGCATCATCCATCAGTTCAGGATCAATTTCGGCAACGATTTCGACATCAGGAAATGTGTTAAGAATTGCTTTATGTTTTTTTCCCATAAAGCCCATTCCCAAAATGGCAATTTTCATAGAGTATAGTTTTGAATCGTAAAAATACCAAAATTTTGAGAAATCAGAGGATTGTTCGCTCTTGTAAAAATAAAAAAAGCCGCAATAGTGCGGCTTTTCTTTCGTATGTTTCGGTTTATTTTACCTTTTCTTTTGTTGGTTTTTGGGTTTTACCCTCCAAGCCATCTTTAGCTTCATTAACATCTAAAACAACCATTTCTCCTTCTGAAAATTGCTTGTTTACCAGCATTTCTGCTAATAGATCTTCAATATACTTTTGGATGGCTCTTTTTAGAGGTCTTGCTCCAAAATCTTTGTCCCAACCTTTTTCAGAGATGAAATTTTTGGCTTCGTCCGTAAGTTCTACTTTATAGCCTAATTTTTCTAATCTTCCGTAAAGTTTAGACAATTCTAAATCAATGATTCGTCTAATATCGGTTTGTTCAAGTGAGTTGAAGATAATGATATCGTCAATTCTGTTCAAGAATTCTGGAGCGAAAGCTTTTTTCAAAGCACTTTCGATCGTACTTCTAGCACGTGTATCCGACGTTGATTTTTTCGCTGAAGTTCCGAATCCGACACCGTCTCCGAAATCTTTAAGATCTCGAGTTCCAATGTTGGAAGTCAAAATGATAATGGTATTTCTAAAATCAATTTTTCTTCCAAGTGAATCCGTTACGTGACCTTCATCCAAAATTTGCAATAAAATGTTGAATACATCAGGATGCGCTTTTTCTATTTCGTCCAAAAGCACTACTGCATATGGTTTTCTGCGTACCGCTTCTGTTAATTGTCCACCTTCTTCGTAGCCAACGTATCCTGGAGGCGCACCAACTAATCTAGAAACTGCAAATTTCTCCATGTACTCACTCATGTCAATTCGAATCAAAGCTTCATCCGAATCAAATAATTCACGAGCCATTACTTTAGCCAGTTCTGTTTTACCAACACCCGTCGTTCCTAAGAAAATAAAGGTTCCAATTGGTCTGTTAGGATCTTTCAAGCCGGCACGATTTCTTTGGATGGCTTTCACCACTTTTTTCACAGCATCTTCCTGACCGATAACTTTTCCATTCAGTTTATCGTCCATTTGAGCCAATTTATCCAATTCGTTTTTGCCCACTTTCGTCACTGGAACTCCACTCATCATAGAAACCACTTCGGCAACATTTTCCTCGGTAACGGTTTCTTTCTTTTCCTTAACTTCTTTGTCCCAGTCTTCTTGAGCAACAGCTAGTTCTCTTTGTAAGCGCTCTTCTTCATCTTTCAATTTACGAGCTTCCAAATAATCCTGAGCTTTAACTGCTTTTTGCTTTAAATCTTTGATTTCCTCGATTTTCGATTCGTGATCGATAATAATCGTAGGAACTTTCATGTTTTTAATATACACTCGAGAACCCGCTTCGTCCATCGCATCAATCGCTTTGTCCGGTAGGAAACGATCTGTGATATATCGTGATGTTAAATTTACACAAGCCGCAATCGCTTCTGGTGTGTAAATAACGTTGTGGTGATCTTCGTATTTGTCTTTAATTTGATTCAAAATCAAAATGGTTTCTTCAACGGAAGTTGGCTCTACCATTACCTTTTGGAATCGTCTTTCTAAAGCGCCGTCCTTTTCAATATACTGTCTGTACTCATCTAATGTTGTGGCACCGATACATTGAATTTCGCCTCGTGCTAAAGCCGGTTTAAACATATTCGAAGCATCTAAACTCCCCGTAGAGCTTCCCGCACCAACGATCGTGTGCAACTCGTCAATAAACAAAATGACATCTCGGTTTTTCTCCAATTCTGTCATAATAGCTTTCATACGCTCTTCAAACTGACCACGGTATTTTGTTCCCGCAACCAAACTTGCAAGATCCAAAGTGATGACACGTTTTCCGTACAATACACGAGATACTTTTTTCTGATGAATGCGAAGAGCCAAACCTTCCGCAATAGCCGATTTACCAACTCCAGGTTCACCAATAAGTAACGGGTTATTTTTCTTTCGACGAGAAAGGATTTGCGAAACACGCTCGATTTCTTTTTCACGACCAATTACAGGATCAAGTTTTCCATCTTTTGCTAAAGACGTAAGGTCTCTACCAAAATTATCTAACGTTGGCGTTTTGCTTTTTCCAGTTCCAACAGAACCTGAAGGTTTACGCATTTGGCCAAAATCCTCACGTTCTTCATCATCGTCATACGCGCTCATTTTTGGAGAAGACTGACCCGAATTTTTCAAAAGAGTCAAATATTCATTCGATACTTTTTCGTAATTAATATCGTATGCGTCCAAAATATTGGTTGTAGGATCTTCTTGTTTGTATAAAATACCCAAAAGAAGATGTACTGTATTCACTTCCGTACTTTGGTATTGTCTGCATTCCAATTCGGCACGTTTCACCGCCTGATCCGCCAATTTGGTAAAGGAAATTTTTGTAACCTCTTCTGCCATTGGATTCAAAGTCGCTGCATTTAGCGTTTCAATTTTTCTTCTGATTTGTGTCAAATCGGCATTTAAATTCTGAAGAATTTCCTTCGCCGAGTTATCGGTCTTGATGATCCCTAATAATAAATGCTCCGTATTTAAAAACTCGCTTTTGAGTCTTTTTGCTTCGCTTCTACTTTGTTTAAAAACCTTACTAAGACCGTCTGAAAATTTATAATCCATAATCTTATACCTCAATAATAAATTAAATGTAAGGATTTTCTCCTTAAAATTTTTATAAAAATTGCAAATACTTTACCAAAATAGAATACGGACTTTATGGCAGAATTAATTTTAAATTTCCATAGATTTTACGTAGGTTTACTCTCCCAAAAAATCGGAAATTATGAGTCCAGAAGTCGCTACCTATGTGGGCTATGCCGCGTCTTTATTTATTGTCTTGAGTTTTGCATTAAAAGACTTGCGTAAAATTCGAATCGTCAATTTAATCGGATGCATTTGCTTTGTGGTCTACGGATTTTATAATGAAGTGCCGCTTTGGCCTGTGATTATTCCGAATGCGATTTTGTGTGGAATTCAAGTTTATTATTTACTAAAGAAATAAAATGTCAAAAAAAATACTCATTTCCGCATTCAGTAGCTTGACTACCGATCAGCGAATTGAGAAGGTTTGTAGAACTCTTCACGAAAACGGTTATGAAGTTCATCTTATCGGAAATGATTGGGGAGGAAACGAAGTTTTAGAGCGTCCGTATTCCTATTCACGGATTAAAATTCTTTCAAAATCATTGAAAACCGCTTATTTTGAATTTAATGCTAAACTCTATAAGTGGCTAAAACAAAATGCGGATCAGAATTCTATTTTGTGGGCAAATGACTTAGACGCTTTATATCCAAGTTATCGAATTTCAAAAAAGTTGGGAATTCCTTTAGTGTACGATAGTCATGAAATTTTCACTGAATTGCCTTCTGTTGAAGGGAGATTTACGCAAAAAATATGGCGCTTTTTAGAGAAAAAGCTCATGCCAAGCATTAAACTGATGATGACGGAAAGTCAAAGCTATGCAGATTGGTTTCAAGAAAAATATGGAGTAGAAGCGGTTGTTGTTGGAAACTTACCACGGCGAATTTATGAAACGCCATCATTTCCAGAAAACACACCAAAGAAAATCATTTATCAAGGTGCAATTAATCAATCTCGCGGTTTGAAGCAAACGATTTTAGCCATGAAATTAATTGAAAATGCTGAATTTCAAATTGCTGGAGCTGGACCATTGAAGAAAGAATTGGAAGATTATGTTAAAGCTGAAAAAGTAGAAGATAAAGTAAAATTTATTGGGAAATTGATGCCAGAAAAACTTCGCGAATTCACTAAGACAGCAGATGTTGGAATTAGTTTGGAAGAGAATAATGGTGTAAGTTATTTGTATTCCTTACCAAATAAAGTCGGCGACTATATCCAAAGTCGAGTTCCTTTGGTTATGATTAACTTCCCCGAAATGATGCGTATTAAAAAGCAATTTAATGTTGGTGAAGTGGTGGAAAGTCACGATCCAAAATTGATTGCTGACGCTCTAAAATTGGTTTTAGAAAAAGGAAGAGCTTCCTATGAAAGTGAACTTTCCAAAGCTGCAGAAGTCTATTGTTGGGAAAACGAAGAAAAGAAAATTCTTGGATTGGTTGAGCGTGCGTTATCCTTTTCTGCACCGAATTGATTAACTTTGTTTCATATAAATTCAAAGAATGACAATCAAAGAAAAACAACAAGAAATTGTTAACGATTTTGAGTTTCTAGAAGATTGGGAACAGAAATACGAGTACATTATCGACCTTGGAAAGGAGTTGAAAGGCATTCCTGATAACAAAAAAACAGATGAAAACCTGATAAAAGGCTGTCAATCTAAAGTTTGGATCGATGCTGAATTTAAAGATGGAAAACTATATTTTGATGTGGATTCGGACGGAATTCTTCCAAAAGGAATTGTATCCATGCTTTCATCCATCTATAGCGGACATTCAACCCAAGAAATTCTAGATTCTGATTTTAAATTTATTGAAGAAATTGGATTGCAAGAATTTCTTTCTCCCTCTCGTGCAAACGGTTTGATGGCGATGACCAAGCAAATCAAATTCTACGCAGTAGCTTTTCAAATAAAATCTTGATCAAAGTTTTAGCATATCGATTTTCGGCTTTTGGAGATGTTGCCATGTTAGTTCCTGTATTTAAAGAAATATTGGAACAGAATCCTGAATTGGAAATTACGATGGTTTCTCGAAAAAATTTCGAAGATCTTTTTGTCGGAATTGAACGGTTGAAATTTAAGGGAATCAATTTAGATGACTTTAAAGGAATAACCGGACTTTATTCGCTAGCCAATCAATTAAAAAGTAATATTGAATTTGATGTTGTTGCAGATATGCATGACGTTTTACGAACAAATACGTTGAATTGGATTTTTCGATGGAAAGGAATTCAAGTGTTTCAAATAGATAAAGGAAAAAAGGACAAAAAGCATTTGGTTGACATTTGGAATGTTGATAAACAACCTTTAAATAGGACGATTGAGCGCTATGCTGATGTTTTTCGGAAGATTGGTTGTCAGGTTCAACTAAAAAATAAGTTGAAACCTATTGTAGCTGAAAAGTCAGGAGTTGGATTGGCTCCATTTGCCCAACATAAAGGAAAAGTATTACCCAAAGAAAAGACTTTTGAATTAGCAAAAATTCTTGCAGAAAAACATCCAGTTTTCTTTTTTGGTGGTGGAAAAGCAGAGGCTGAAGTTTTAAAATCGTGGGAAGAACAAATCCCCAATGCAACTTCTCTCGCTGGAACATTGTCTTTAAAAGATGAACTTCAAAAAATAGCTTCTTTGGAAGTGATGATTTCTATGGATTCTGCAAATATGCATTTGGCGAGTTTAGTTGGAACGCGTTGTATTTCTATTTGGGCACAAACCCATCCTTATGCCGGCTTCTTAGGTTATGGACAAAGTGAAAACGATATTGTACAGGTTGAAGACTTAACGTGTCGACCTTGCTCTGTTTTTGGAGACAAAGAGTGTTTCCGTGGCGATTGGGCCTGTTTGAATGAACTTTCTGTTCAGAACATTTTAGATAAACTTTAAACGATGCAACTTTCTATTTGCATACCGACGTTTAATACCGATGTTTTTAAATTAGTTTATGCTATTCACGCTCAATGTGAAAAATCTGGAATTGAGTATGAAATATTGATTATTGACGACGCTTCTACCTCGCATGAAATTCTTAGTAAAAACAAAGATTTAGAAAAACTTCTTAATGTTCAGTTTATTAAAAATGAAGTTAATTTAGGCCGAACCAAAACTAGAAAGAAAGCGGCAGAATTATCAAAATTTAGTTGGATTTTATTTTTGGATTCGGATGTTGTTCCATCTTCACACGATTTTATTGCTAACTACATAAGGTCATTAAATTCAGGCTACAAAGTAATTCTAGGAGGTTATTCGTATTGTAATATAAAGAAATCAGATCGAGGTTTCCGATGGAATTACGGTAAGGCTAGGGAAGAAGCCTCTTCTGAAGTTAGAAACTCGAAACCCTATGGATATGTGTTTTCTGGAAATATTCTTGTTGAAAAGAATACTTTTTTAGAATGTAATTTTAAGGAGGATACAAAGCTTTACGGGATGGATATTTTTTTCTCGTATCAGCTATATGTAAATAAAATACCTATATTACATATTGATAATCTTATTTTACATGAAGGTTTAGATGAAAACGAGGTGTTTTTCAAAAAATCGTTACTGTCTGTTAAAAGTCGGTTTTATTACTTGAAAGACCTACCTGAAATTGAAAAAGTAAATCCTCTTCTAAAATATTACAAGAAGCTAGATCAATTTGGGTTAAAAAAAATTGTTGGTTTTCTGTTTAAAACATTAGAGCCGAACATGAAGAAGAGGATTGTTTGTGATGAGCCGAATTTGTTTTTGTTTGATCTTTATCGACTTGGCTATATCTGTACTTTAGAAAAGGATATAAAATAAAAAAATCTCAGTTTTTACTGAGATTTTTTGTGGGTCCTGAGGGATTCGAACCCCCGACCCTCTGGGTGTAAACCAGATGCTCTGAACCAACTGAGCTAAGAACCCGAAATTTTTTAAAGGATTTTCGAACCTTTTGTGGGTCCTGAGGGATTCGAACCCCCGACCCTCTGGGTGTAAACCAGATGCTCTGAACCAACTGAGCTAAGAACCCTCGTAGAGAATAAATTCTCGTTTTGAGTGGTGCAAATATACAATTTATTGAGTTATCTCCAAATTTTTTTCTAAAAAATCTCCTACAACAAAGTTACTCCCACCTATAAATATCATTTCATCGTTTTTAACATGTTGTAAAGCAGCTTCATATCCTTCTTGAACTGAACTGAATATTTGATACGGAATTTTCGCATTTTTAAGTTCTTCTTCATACTCTTTAGGGTCTCGACCACGATGTATGGAAGGTTTTACGAAATAAAAAGCGGAATTTGTTGGAAGCTCTTGCAAAACTTCATCAATCTTTTTATCGTTGACGAAACCTAAAACTACATGTTTCTTCATTGACATTGCATTCAACTGATCGAAAACCATATCCAAACCAGCTTTATTATGCGCTGTATCGCAAATAGTTAGAGGGTTGTCTGAAAATTGAAACCAACGCCCAATAAATCCTGTATTTTGATGAACATGTAAAAGTCCATTTTTGATTGCTTCTTCGGGTATTTCAACACCTAGTTTTTTAAGTTCGTCAAAAATAGCAACGGCGACTTTGATGTTTTTCAGTTGATAGTTTCCTTTCAAATCCGTTTGATAGTCTACATGGATTTGAGTAGCATCAATATATGGAGCGGAAAGTTCTTTAGCTTTATTTTGAATGATATTTTGAATTTCGAATCTATCGTCTCCACAAATGATTGTTGTGTTTTCCTTGATGATTCCTGCTTTTTCTTGAGCGATTTCTGCAATGGAATTTCCTAAAATATTCATATGATCCAAATCCACATTAGTAATCGCGGAAACTAAAGGCTGAATGATATTTGTAGAATCTAACCTTCCGCCCAAGCCAACTTCTATAATGGCGAAATCAACATTTTGCTGATGAAAATATTCAAAAGCCATAATCGTTGTATATTCAAAAAAGGAAGGTTGAATATCAGCTGGAAGTTCCTTTAGCTTTTGAATGAAATTAAAGACAAATTCCTTGTCTGCATTTTTTCCATTGACTTTCACTCGCTCAGTGAAATCAATGAGGTGTGGCGAATTATACAAGCCTACTTTGAAACCAGCATCTTGTAAAACTGAAGCAACCATATTGGATGTTGAGCCTTTACCGTTTGTTCCGCCAATGTGAATGGTTTTGATTTTATCTTGAGGATTTCCAAAGAAAGCAGATAGTTTTTTGATGTTGTCTAAACCTGGTTTATAGGCTTTTTGACCATCTATTTGATAATTGGGAGCTTGTACAAAAAGCCAATCTATTGCTTTTTGATATTCCAATTCGTTCATAAAAGTTTTGTTTAAATCTTTTTAAAAAGTAATTCGGTACGTTCCTGTAGAAGAAAAGTTGGCTTTTTCTGCCTTAACGTATTTTTTCACCCAAGCAACAGTTGTACTAACAATACACGCGTCAGAAGAGCCACCAGAACGTCTTGCGCTGGTGACATTTCCTGCTTTATCAACGGTGTAGGCAATGCTAATAGAGCCTGAGGCCGAGCAGTTATGTGTGGGCTGAGCGCCTCCACGTCCCATCGTTCCTGGAATATAACCAACCAAACGTCTGTCAACACCGATTGTACTATCTCCATTTCCGTCGCCACCAAGAGGATCACCCGCGTTACCAACTGTTCCTCCAGTTCCTTGAGTTCCGGCTTTTGTTCCCCTTCCTTTGATGAGGTTTCCGATGGCCGCAGTTCCTTTTCCATCACCGCTCCCTGTTGAAGAATTGGCTGTATTCGATTTTGATGCGGTCTTTTTTGTTGAAGAAGACGTTGGTGTTGCTGCTTTTTTGGTTTCCGATTTGGATTCTTTTACAGCAACTTTATTTTTAGTGGAATTTCCCGAAAGTATTTTTTCTGCTTTTGGAGCTTTCTTTTCAACTTTTACGGGAGTTTCTGGCGTTGGCGTTTCTTCTTTAGGTTTTGAAATAGGTTCAGAAATCGCTTCTTCTAAAGATGCATTTGCTTGAGAAGCTAAAGATCCTTCTTGATTTGCTGGTTCTTCGATGCCATTTCCATTTCGGTTATCGCCAAAATTAATAAGCATTGCCGAAACAGGTTCTTCGTGTTTTATTGTGGTACTCTTAATGGTATAAAAGAAAACAAAAGCCAAAATCGCGCTCCAAATTCCTAACGAAATTAGGAGGCTTTTGAAACGGTCTTTGTTTTCTTCTTGTTTATTAATGGAGTAAAAATTCATTTTCTTAATCTTGCTGCGTTGTCGCAATCGCAATATTGTATTTATGTTTTTCGGCAATTTCCATCACAAAAACCACGTCTTTATGCATCGAATTCTGATCTGCTCTAATGGTAAATGACGGATTTGGATTTCCTTGCAAACGTTCAACAATTTTACTTTCCAGTTGTACGCGCTCAACCGGTTTATCATCAACAAAATAAGTGCCGTCTTCTTTCACGCTTACAGAAAGCGGGTTGGGAATGTTGGCTAATTCGGTTTCTGTTTTCGGTAATTTCACATCAATGGCGCTTTGATTAGACGCTGCTGATGTAATCATGAAAAAGATTAACAACAACAAGATAACGTCTGTCATTGCGGCAAGACTGAAATCCGGATGGGCTTTATTTCTTCTTTGCAGTTTCATGGTGATCTTACAAAGGTTTGTTAATAATATCTAAGAAATCAGACGTTAAATTCTGCATTTTCAATACAAACTTGTCAATTTTCGTCAACAATAAGTTGTAGAAAAAGTTCGCTGGAATCGCTACCGCAAGACCCGTTGCTGTTTGACCCAAAGCGGTATAAATACCTTGGGAAAGTGTTTTTGGTGAAAATGCTCCTTCCACATTAGCCAAATCAAAAAAGGCAATGATCATCCCGATTACGGTTCCTAATAAACCTAACATCGGTGCAATACTTGGTACAACCGCTAAAAGGTTTAGGTTCTTTTCAAGATTTCCTAATTCCGTTTGTGCTTGATTTTCCATCGCGCTCATGATATCAGAAACGGGTCTTCCAATTCTAGAAACTCCTTTTTCTAAAATTCGACCTTCTGGTGTATTTTGTCGGATGCAGTATTCTTGTGCAGCATCAATTCTTCCGTCTTTAATAAGATCTTCAACATTTCGGATGAAATTTGGATCTTGGCTCGTTGTCATTCGTTTGATGTAGAACCACCTTTCTAAGAAAATATACATAGAAAATACCCCTAAAAGGAGTACGGTTATCATAACGATGTTTGCGAACAAATTACCATGGAACATGATGTTCCAAAAAGAAAATTCGTGTGTAACTGCTTCTGCTACCGCTTGTGGAGCTGCTTGTAATAAACTCATATTAAAAATATAGTCCCAAATTGGGATTAGGTCTTGTTACTAAACGACATTCTATTTTAATTAGTATAAAACCAATTGAAATTGTCGTAATAATCGTGTTTTGAAGATATTTTAAAGAAAATTAGTCTTCGTCAACTTCCAATTCATCAGGCCTGAAATGGCACTTTAATTTGAAGGGAATTGGTTCATCAGAACCTGTATAGAAATCATCAATTGTTCCTTTCCAAACCAATTCTAATTCCCCGTTTTCATCGTTTTCAAAAGAAAGCTGATTGTCATAAACATAGGCATCTTCATCATCGAAAAGATCAACTTCGGTATAACTTTCCTCTTCAGAATCATCAATAGACAATTGCTGTCCTGCGAGTTCTGCATTTTCCATTGGAAAATCGGCAATGTTTAACGAAAGTTGAGGAAAATTGTACTGTAGAGAATCATCATCCACATGGTCTAGACCATCGTCTGTGATAATTTCGAGTTCTAAAAAATGCTGTTGATTACTGTAAACCGCTTTGCAATAGGTGCTTTTAATGTGATACTTAAGCGTTTCCTCGGGGTGATAAATTTTTAAAATCCCTTTCATTTCCTCAAAAGAAATAATGTAAATAATTGATAGTTAAACTGATTAAACAAAGATATAAAATAGATCGAAAGCGAAAAATTTTTTAGTCTTTTTTTCCCTTTTTGTTAACTACAATTATTTTCTGTTCGTTAAATAATAAGTAATTTAGCAGCAATCATTAGAAATTTTATGAAGTTTTTCCGCCATTTGCCGTTGGGTATTTTCGTTGTTCTCGTTTTTCTTGCTTCGTGCAAAAAGAAAGATATCCCTTTAACGAAGGTTACGCCTATTGATTTAGACTCGATATCGGCTCGTTATTATGAAGAATATTTGAAGTTGTTTCCACTAGAGGCAACCGCTCAAGGAGACGATCGATACAACGATCAGTTACCGATAGATATTGATAAAGATTTTATCTCGGGTGAAATTGCATTTTACAATAAGGTTCAAAAGCAGTTAGAAAACATCAAATATGATGATCTTGCGGATGATAAAAAAGTAGTTTATGATGTATTGGACGCTACTTTGAAAGATAAGGTTGAGCGATATGCGTATCATCCAGAATATATTCCATTTACTCAATTTGCTGGACTTCCGCTAGATTTTCCTTTGTTAGGAAGTGGGGAAGGAAGACAACCTTTCAAAACCGAAAAAGATTATGAAAATTGGTTGAAGCGTGTGAATCAGTTCCCGTTATGGATGGAAACAGCCAAGGAAAACTTTAATGAAGGAGTTAAAAACAAAATGGTGCTTCCAAAAAAATTGGTAATGAAGATGATTCCGCAAATGCGTGCCGATGAAATCACGACAACCAATATGGAATTGAATATTTTCTACGGACCGATTCGTAATTTTCCAGACAGTTTTAGTGATAAAACCAAGGAAAAATTGAGCAAGCAATTCCGTGATGCGATTATGCAGAAAATTATCCCTGCATACCAAAGAATGGGTGATTATTTAGAAACTGAATATTATCCTAAAGCTCGTGATACGGATGGACTCAACGCTATTCCTAACGGAAGTAATATCTATCAATATTATGTGAAAAGTTGGACAACCACGGATATGAAAGTGGAAGATATCAACAAATTAGGTTTGCAAGAAGTGGCAAGGATTCGTGGTGAAATGGAGCAAGTGAAAAAGCAAGTTGGCTACGAAGGTTCATTGGAAAGTTTTTTAACGTTTGTAAAAGAAGACCCGAAAGCGATGCCGTATAAATCTTCAGAAGAAGTTTTGGGTGAGTTTCAAGGAATATTGAAGAAGATAACCCCGAATTTGAAAACGATGTTCAACGTAACGCCTATAACGCCATTTGAAATTCGACAAACGGAAAAATTTCGAGAAGCCTCTGCTAGTGCAGAATATATTCAAGGAACACCGGATGGAAAAAGACCAGGAATTTTCTACATTCCACTTCCTGATCCAGCCAAGTTTAATATTACAAGTGGTATGGAATCGTTGTTTTTACATGAAGCCATTCCAGGACATCATTATCAGGTTTCGTTGCAGCAAGAAAATAAGAAAATTCCGAAGTTTATGCGTTTTGGATGGTACGGAGCGTATGGTGAAGGTTGGGCGCATTATTGCGAATTTCTCGGACCAGAATTTGGTTTGTACACGGATCCGTATCAGAAAATGGGTGCTTTGAGTGACCAAATGTTGCGTGCCGTTCGTTTGGTTGTGGATACAGGTTTGCATACCGGACAAATGAATCGTGAACAAGCAATTCAGTATTTTTTAAAGAATATTTCCTACGATGAAGGCGGAGCAACCGCTGAAATTGAACGTTATATGGCGATGCCTGGACAAGCTTTGAGCTATAAAATTGGTCAAATGAAATTCTCTGAACTTCGTGCTCAGTATTCAAAAGATTTGGGAGCTAAATTCAAACTAGCCGATTTCCATGATGAAATCTTAAATCAAGGATGCTTGCCGCTAAGTGTTTTAGATCGTAAAATGAAATTATGGGCGAGTAAGCAATAAGCTAGCTTTCCTGCCTGAAAATAAAAAATCCGTCAAGCGACGGATTTTTTTATTATTTAAAAGTTGGTAGATTACTTGTTGAAAAGTTCTTCTACTTTATCCCAGTTTACAACATCGAAGAAAGCTCCAACGTAGTCTGGTCTTCTGTTTTGATAATGTAGGTAATAGGCGTGCTCCCAAACATCTAGTCCTAATACAGGCGTTCCTTTGCAGTCAGCAACCGGCATTAATGGATTGTCTTGGTTTGGCGTTGAGCATACTGCTACAGATCCGTCTTCTTTTTTGCACAACCAAGCCCATCCAGACCCGAATCTTGTTTTTGCTGCTTCTGAAAAATCAGTTTTGAATTTTTCGAATCCACCGTAGTTTTCAATAGCTGCTTTTACGTTTCCAACAGGCTCTTTGCTTCCACCTGGAGTTAAAACTTCCCAGAAAAGGGTATGGTTAAAGTGACCACCACCGTTATTTCTAACTGCTGGTTTGTCTGTTCCTGTTTTGCAGATTTCCTCAATAGTTTTTCCTTCTAAATCCGTTCCAGCAATCGCTTTGTTCAAATTGTCAACATACGCTTGGTGGTGTTTTGTATAATGGATTTCCATTGTTTTTGCATCGATCGTCGGTTCTAAAGCGTCATATGCATAACCTAATTTTGGTAATTCAAATGCCATAATAGTTTTGATTTTTAAAATTAATGATAACTTTTCCTCAAAAATAGGAATAAAGAAATTGAAAAGCATTATATAATTTATTAAATAACTTATAACGCTTATTGATAAAATAAAAACCGCTCAAAAAGCGGTTTTTAGTAAGGTTTAGAAAGGATTCTCTTATCGATTCATCGACATTAAGAATTCTTCATTATTTAAGGTTCCTTTCATATTTTTTTCAACAAATTCCATTGCTTCAATTGGATTCATATCGGAAAGATATTTTCTCAAAATCCACATTCTTTGTTGGGTAACATCGTCTAGTAACAAATCGTCACGTCTTGTGCTCGAAGCCACTAAATCAATTGCCGGATAAACACGTTTGTTTGCAATTTTACGATCCAATTGAAGTTCCATGTTCCCCGTTCCTTTGAATTCTTCAAAGATAACTTCGTCCATTTTTGAACCCGTATCAATTAATGCTGTACCAATAATCGTTAAAGAACCACCGCCTTCAATATTACGAGCGGCACCAAAGAAACGTTTTGGTTTGTGCAGCGCATTTGCATCAACACCACCCGAAAGAATTTTTCCAGAAGCAGGCGTTACGGTGTTGTAGGCTCTTGCCAAACGCGTAATAGAATCTAAAAGAATCACCACATCGTGACCACATTCTACCATTCTTTGTGCTTTTGCAAGAACAAGATTCGCTACTTTAACATGCTTCTCTGCAGATTCGTCGAATGTCGAAGCAATAACTTCCGCATTAACACTACGTTCCATATCCGTAACTTCTTCCGGTCTTTCATCAATTAAAAGAACCATCATGTACGCTTCTGGATGATTGGCAGAAATGGCATTGGCGATATCTTTTAGCAACATCGTTTTACCCGTTTTTGGCTGGGCAACCAACATCGCTCTTTGTCCTTTTCCTATTGGTGCAAATAAATCAACAATTCGAGTCGAGATTGTGGATCCTTTTCCAGCTAAATTGAATTTTTCCTCTGGAAATAAAGGCGTTAAATATTCAAAAGCAACACGATCTTTAATAAATGCTAAATCTCGTCCGTTAACTTCCGTCGGCTTTTGAAGTGAGAAATATTTTTCTCCTTCTTTCGGCAAACGAACAATTCCTCGTACGGTATCACCTGTTTTTAAACCATAATTGCGGATTTGCGCTGTGGAAACATACACGTCATCTGGTGAAGAAATATACGAGAAGTCAGAAGAACGTAAGAAACCGTAGTTATCAGGAAGGATTTCTAAAACACCTTCAATGGTAACTAAACCATCAAAATTGAAACTTGGTTTTGCATCAACGGCGTCGTTGTTTCCATTTTCATCAGCTTTAGAACCGTTTTGATTGTGGTTGTTGTGCTGATTGTTTTGGTTTTGCTGATTTCTATTTTGATTTGGATGAGGACCGTTTTGGTTCTTCTGATTTTTATGATTGCGTTGTTGATTATTGTTCTGAGGATTGGGCTGTTGTGCCGGTTTCGGTTGCTCAGGTTGTGGAGTTGCAACGCTTGTTTCTTGTGTAGTTTCCGAAGTAGGAATCGTTTCGGTAGAAGTAGAAGTTGTTGGTTCTTCTTGAGTTTTTGGTTTTGCAGTAATTCGTTTTCTTTTCGATTTTTCTGCTGAAACAGCGTCTTCTGTTGTTGGTTGTTCTGTAGGCTCTTCTGCCTTCTCTTGTTCTGCAACTACAGGTTCTGCTTTTGCTTCTACCGCTTTGGGCTTCCTTTTAGGAGCTGGTTTTTTCGGTTTAGCTTCTGCATCGGTTGGCGCTTCCGTTGAAGCAGCAGGTGCAGAAACTTCCGTTTCGTTATAATAGTCTTTGGCGATTTTAGGATTCGAGGCTTGAAAATCTAAAATAGCGAAAATCTTATCGTTTTCATTGCTGTTTTTAGCCGTTTTAATACCTAAACCACCCAAAATTTTAGTCAGTTCCGGAGCGGACTTTGACTTTAATGTTTCAATATTAAACATACAAATGTGATGTTATGTAATTTTCTTAAGTTGTAAATTATTTTGGAAAAACCAAGGTCAGGCGACCTTGCGAAAAAAAGAATTCTTCATTGCAAAGCTACACTAATTTTTGAAATACGCAAAATTTTAGTACTTTTGCAACTCTATGTTACAAAGAATACAAACCATCTTTATCCTATTATCCGTACTTGCGGCTGTATTTTTATTTATTACAGGACAAGATGTTGAGGCTTTGGGAGTTCCAAGTTTAGTTTCTATTGTATGTATTGTTCTTGTACTTGTAGGTGCTTTTAGCCTTTTTAGTTATAAGAATAGAAAAAGACAGTTATTGCTGAACACCATCAGCATAATTATAAACGCTTTGTTGATTGCGTTATTGATTTTCTGGTTACAAAATTTATCCGGAGGAATTCAGTTTCCTGAGAAGGGTATTGAGCCGATCTTTCCAAGTATTGCGGTGATTTGTTTGTTTATTGCAAACATCTACATTCGTAAGGACGAGAAGCTCGTAAAATCTGTAGATAGACTTCGATAAGCTTACAACGACTTTAATTTTTGAGTGTGGCAGTTTCGGTTTTCCGAGACTGCTTTTTTTAGGTGTTTTTTAAAGGTTTTTGCTCTTAAAATCGTCTATAACTGTGGATGCGCATTTTTACGTATTTTTGCAACTCAATTCTAGTAAATGAAACCACTTCAACGAATTTTACATTTTGCCAAACCACACCAAAAGCATCTGTACGGAAGTATTGTATTCAATATTCTGTATTCTTTACTGAATATTGCTTCGGTAGGAACCATGATGCCTATTTTGGGATTAATGTTTGGAACTGTAGAAAAAATAGATACCACTAAAAAACCTTTGTGGGACGGAGAATTATCCGAATACTTCGGTTATTTGAAGGATTTAGCGTATTATAATATTCAGTTAAGTATCGATCAGCACGGAGCTGTGAAGATTTTGGCGATTCTTTGTGCCGTAACTGGTGTTGCTTTTTTATTGCGAAATATTTTTAGATATATTGGCGCTTTCTTGTTGGTGAATTACCGTGTAGGAATTACAAAAGACTTGCGAACAGCAATGTACAAGAAGTTTTTGCAACTTCCTGTTTCCTTTTTTACGGAACAACGTAAGGGAGATATGATGTCTCGAATTTCTAATGATATCGGTTCTGTCGAGAGCGGAATCATGGGAAGTTTGGTGGATGTTGTGAACGCTCCTTTTATGATTATTTCGTCCTTGGTAGCTTTGTTTTTTCTTTCACCAAATCTAACGTTGTTTTCGTTATTAGTTTTCCCAATTATGGGTTGGTTGATTTCGGCTATCGGTAAAAAACTGAAGAAGCAAGCACGTTCTGCGCAAGAGGAACTTGGAAATATGTTCTCTTTAGTGGATGAAACTTTGAAATCATCTAAGGTTATTAAAATTTTTAACGCCGATGTTGTTTTACAAAAGCGTTTTGATCGTGTAACCAATGCTTGGCAAAAACATGCTATTGGCTTCAGTAGAAGACGTGAAATGGCTTCTCCAATGAGTGAATTTTTAGGTTCGATAACGATGTTGTTGATCACTTGGTTTGCGGGAGTTCAGATTTTGGAAGAGCAATCCATGTCACCGGAAATATTCTTGGTTTTTATTGGTTTGTTTTTTCAGATTTTAGATCCAGCAAAGAAAGTTTCGAGTGCTGTTTCTAATATTCAAGGAGGTTTGGCGAGTTTAGATCGTGTTTCTGAGGTTTTAGATTACGATATTAAAGTGTCTGAAATTGCGAATCCGGAACCGATTTCAGATTTGAATTCGAGAATTGAATTTAAAAATATTGGCTTCTACTACGATAAGGATAATGTTATTTTGAAAAACTTCAATTTAACAATTCCTAAAGGAAAAACGGTTGCATTAGTTGGTCAATCTGGAAGTGGAAAGACAACGATTGCGAATCTATTAGCACGTTTTTATGATGCCAATGAAGGTCAGATTTTGATTGATGGCGTTGATGTTAAAAACCTAAATCTCGTTCAGTATCGTAAACTTTTGGGTATGGTAACTCAAGAGTCGGTGCTTTTCAACGATAGTGTTTACGAAAATATCCGAATGGGTAAACCTGATGCAACGGAAGAAGAAATTACGAATGCAGCAAAAATTGCCAATGCCGATCAATTCATTAAGTTGCTTCCAGATGGCTACAATACCAATATTGGGGATGATGGAAATAAACTTTCGGGTGGACAGAAACAGCGGGTTTCCATTTCACGTGCGGTGCTTAAAAACCCACCAATTATGATTTTAGACGAAGCGACTTCGGCTTTGGATACGGAATCAGAGCGCATGGTTCAAGATGCTTTGGAGAAGATGATGGAAAACCGAACGTCTTTAATTATTGCACACAGACTTTCAACGATTCAAAAAGCAGATATGATTGTGGTGATGGATCGTGGCGAAATTATAGAGCAAGGAACGCATCACGAACTCATCGAAAAAGGAGGAATGTACAAGAAATTGGTTGACTTGCAGAATTTCGAATAAGCATTCAATTCTCATTTATATCAAAGGATTTTCTATTTTTGAGAATCCTTTTTTTTATGAATCCAATTCAAAATTACTTTCTAAATATTCCCGAGCCGGAGCAAAGCATGTTGCTGTACATTCGGGATCAGATTTTACATTCTTGCGAACTGATGTCGGAAACATTTAGCTTTCAGCTTCCTTTTTTGAAATACAAAGGAAAAATGCTTTGCTTTTTTCACTATTCCAAGAAGCATAAGTGTTATTACTTGAGTTTTTATCATGGAGATCGACTTCAGCATCCGCTTTTGCTTTCGGAAGGCAGAAAGAAGTTTAAAATACTTTTGATAAATCCTGATGAAGACATTCCGATTGATTTAATTATGGACTTTGTGAATCAGGTCAAAGCAATGACCAAATAAAAAAGGACTCAAATAGAGTCCTTTTTCGCTTATTTTGATTGAAATTTATTCTTTCATTTTTGCGATAACATCAATTCCACCTTTTGTTTTATCACCAATTTTACAAATGATTTCAGAATCTAGCGGAAGGAAAATATCCATACGAGAACCGAATTTAATAAAACCAAATTCATGTCCCGCTTTCGCCTCATCTTTCACATTACAGTAGAAAACAATACGTCTTGCAACGTAACCCGCGATTTGTCTGAAAACTACATTGTGATTGGTTAAACTTTTTACAGCAACAGTTGTTCTTTCATTATCCGTTGATGATTTTTCATGCCAAGCAACCAAATATTTTCCGGGATGGTACTTTTTATAAATCACTTCTCCAGAAACCGGATATCGGCAAATATGCACATTCAACGGCGACATAAAAATAGAAACCTGAATCGCTTTTTCTTTCAAAAATTCAGTCTCTTCCACCTCTTTAATCATCACGACTTTTCCATCAACAGGCGCGATAACGTTTTCTTTGTGATCTTCGATCTCGCGGTACGGAACACGGAAAAACCAAAATACCAAGCCATAGACTACCAATAGAGGAATAATGATTAAAAGCGACCAATTTCCCATCCAATACACCGCCAAAAAGCTGATGATGGCAATAGCAATGGTTGCTACTAAGATTGTTCCTTTACTTTCACGGTGTAGTTTCATTACAAAAGTTTATCAATTATAAAATACAAATATACAACAGGAGCGCAGATAATAAAACTATCTAGGCGATCTAAGATTCCGCCATGCCCTGGAATGATGTTTCCGCTATCTTTCACCCCAAAACTTCTTTTCAATTGGCTTTCTACCAAATCTCCAAGCGGTGCAAAAACTGAAACTAAAAACCCAACAATCATCCAATTTCCACGTAGGTCTTCAAAATTTTTCTCAATGAAATAAGCGAATACGAGTGTTAAAATAACACCTCCAATAAAGCCTTCCCATGTTTTCTTTGGTGAAATAGTGGGTGCCATTTTATGTTTTCCGAATAATCGTCCACTGAAATAGGCGAATGAATCGCTACTCCAAATCAAAATGAAGAGGAAAAACGGTTCTAATGTAAAATCATTGGCTTGATTAAAATAGGGAAGACCCAAAGCGTACCCAAAAGTTAATCCTGAATAAATAACGCTGAAAATGAGTTTCCCGCTATCGAAATACAATTCATCTTTGAATCGGAATAAGGTAACAACGGCTATTAAAATTAAAGACAATCCCAAAATTTCAGATAAACTAAAATTATAGGAAAATCCATGATTAAAATATTTAGTTGAAAAACGATATAGAACAAGAACTGCGATTGGTAAAACAGCAAATTTCTCCCAACCTTTTCCGAACTTCATGATTTTGACGCATTCCCATAAGCCAACCATCATGAAAAACGTAATCATCCCAAAATACAAATGAAATTGCTTTAGATCTGGGAAAACGTTTTGAAGTAGGGAAGAGCCAATAGGATGGGTGCAGAAAATAACTACTGCGCCGTACAATGCACCAAAAATGAGCCTTTGTATAAGATTTTTATCCAAAATAATCCGATTTAATCTTCTAATAAAAGTAAGAAAAGCTTCGTGTTTTCTCTGTTTGGACTATCTATTTTTGATTGATTTCCGCTTATAGACGTTAGATTTTTAAGGTTTCCTCTACGTTTTACCTTCATCATGGCGTCGTTAAGATTGGATACAATTTGAGAAACATTCGCCATAATAATGATTGTTTGTGGTAATCGAGACGAATGATAGTGCAAGATGTTATTTGCAGACAGCATAATTCTACCATCGTATGCAATTAAATACTCACATGTAATTAAAGCTGCATCGTTAGCAAGTTCTAATTGAGGTGTATAAGGCGTTTTGATAACATCCAAAAAGTTGGTAAGATCTTCGTCGTAACAGAACATAGACTGTATGCCTTCAATCTTAATAATTTGATTCAAGGTTTGTAACGCTTCCGATTCGTCCGAGCAATAATTAAAAAACCCTCCAGAGTGTGTAAAAAGCTGCGCGAACTTGTAATCTAAGTCAGCGTTTTTGAGCTGATCTCCCAATTTTACAATGTCCGTTTCTTCTTCAGCTTCTGGTTGGTTTAATATTTTCCCAACTATTTTTTTAAATAAACTCAATGTTAACGCGATCGATTAATATACAAAAATAGAAATTTTTTGGTAACTATGTTATAAATAAAAGAATCCCAGAAAAAAAATACTCTTTTTCTGGGATTTTCTTGTTTTTATATTTGTGATCCAGACTCTGGTTGAACAGTTTGTTCTTCTACTTTCTCTGGTTCTACTTCAGCAATAGTACTGTTAAGAGGCGTTTCCGTTAATTCTGGATCCCACGCTCTTTTTCCAAATACTTCTTCTAAATCTTCTCTAAAAATAACTTCTTTTTCTAAAAGCTTATTAGCTAAAGCGGTTAATTTATCCTGATTTTCAGATAATATTTGAATTGCTCTGTTATACTGATTTTCTACAATTTCTTTAATTTCTTCGTCAATGATTTCAGCCGTTTTCTCAGAATATGGTTTTGAGAACGCATATTCATTTTGCCCCGAGCTATCATAATACGAAACGTGCCCAATCTTATCGCTCAAACCGTAGATGGTAACCATCGCATTAGCTTGTTTGTAAGCTCTTTCAAGGTCATTTTGTGCTCCTGTAGAGTAGTTTCCTAAAGCAACTTGTTCTGCTGCACGACCACCAAGCAAAGAGCACATTTCGTCCAACATTTGTTCAGTTGTTGTAATTTGTCTTTCTTCTGGAAGATACCAAGCTGCTCCTAATGAACGACCTCTAGGGACAATCGTTACTTTTAATAATGGTGCCGCATGTTCTGTTAACCAAGAAACGGTTGCGTGACCAGCTTCATGGAAGGCAATTCTTTTCTTTTCCGAAGGTTTTATTGCTTTGTTTTTCTTTTCAAGACCGCCGATAATTCTATCAACCGCATCCAAGAAATCTTGTTTTGTTACGGATTCGTGACTGTTTCTAGCAGCAATTAAAGCCGCTTCGTTACAAAGATTTGCAATGTCAGCACCGCTAAACCCCGGCGTTTGTTTTGCTAAAAAGTCTCTATCAACACCTTCGTCCAATTTAATTTTTTTCAAATGAACATCGAAGATTTGTCTTCTTTCGTGCAATTCTGGAAGATCCACATAAATTGATCTATCGAAACGTCCAGCTCTCAATAAGGCTTTATCTAAAATATCTGCTCTGTTGGTTGCCGCCATGATGATAACGTTCGTGTCAGTACCAAAACCATCCATTTCTGTAAGAAGCTGGTTTAGTGTATTTTCACGTTCGTCGTTTCCACCAGTAATATTTTTTCCACCACGAGCTCTACCAATAGCATCAATCTCGTCAATAAAGATAATTGCAGGTGATTTTGCTTTTGCTTGAGCGAATAAATCTCGTACTCTTGATGCACCAACTCCCACAAACATTTCTACAAAATCAGAACCTGAAAGCGAGAAAAACGGCACTTGAGCTTCACCAGCAACAGCTTTTGCTAATAATGTTTTACCTGTTCCCGGAGGGCCAACTAATAACACTCCTTTTGGAATTTTACCACCTAATTTGGTGTATTTTTCTGAGTTTTTCAAGAAATCAACAACTTCTTGAACTTCCTCTTTTGCACCTTCTAGACCTGCAACATCTTTAAATGTTACGTTAATTTTTTCCTTCTCGTCAAATAGTTTTGCTCTTGATTTTCCAATGGAGAAAATTTGTCCACCAGGACCGCCGCCACTTCCCATTTTTCTAAACAAGAAGAAGTAGAACAAGCCTAAAACTGCTACCCAAATGAAAATGGTGATTAGCATTTCCGAAAGTGGATTTTTACCCATAGTAAAGTCCATAGATGTTGCTAACTTTGGATTTTCCTGCTTAAGCTGATTGTAGCGTTCTTGGAAATATTTAAGATCTCCATAGGTAAATGAAAAATCTGGAGATTGCTTTGCGCTCAACCCTTCTAGAGGATTAGACGACTCGCTTTTTTTAACGAGTTCTTTTTTTGCTGCAGCCGTTAAGAAAACATCTGCATTGTAGGTATCTCGATATACCACAACTTTCTGTACTTTTCCTTGTTTTACCAGCTGATAAAACTCGTCTTCACCGATGTTTTTTCCTTCACTTGAACCTAAAAGAGGTTGCATGAAGAAAAATAACAATGCTACGATAACGATTGGGAAAAACCAGTTAAAACCTTTATTGTTCATTCTTTTTTTTACTTACTGAATGCGCTTGGCGCTTTTCGGATTAGTTAATATCTTCGATTACAGTGATTTTTGCATCACCCCAAAGCTCTTCAATATCATAGAACTCACGAGTTTCTTTTTGGAAGATATGCACAACAACAGAAACGTAGTCCATTAAAACCCACAAAGAGTTTTCGGCACCTTCTACATGCCAAGGACGATCCTGAATCTCGTTACGCACTTTTTTCTCGATGTTTCCTGCGATAGATGACACCTGCGTGTTGGAGTTACCACTGCAAATAATAAATGTTTCGGCTACTGAGTTTTCGATACCTCCAAGGTCAAAAATCTTAATGCTTTCTCCTTTAGTATCTTGTATAGCGTCTACGATAGTGTCAATTAATAATTGTTTTTCTGTACTTTTACTCATTCAAAATTAGTATAACTGCAAATTTATTGTTTTTTATTGGTTTTTACGATAGGTTTTGGCCACTCAACTCTTAAAGTTTCTTAAATGTACCCACTTGTTTTTCAAAATGAAAGTACTTCTACTAATGATGACGTATTAAAACACCTAAATACTTTAAATTCTGGTTTGGGTTTGTACACCTTCAACCAAACAAATGGTCGCGGGCAATACGGAAACCAATGGCGAATTGCAAAAAACCAAAATCTTGCTTATACATTAGCCTTACGCGAAGACGTTTTCCCTATCAAAGATATTTTGATCAATTTTTGTACCGCGAGTACGGTGCGTATTTTTCTTGCCAATTTGACCCAAAATGAGGTTTTTGTGAAATGGCCGAACGACCTTATCATTCACCGAAAAAAAGTAGGCGGAATTTTAATTGAAAAGAAAAAATGGAATTCGGATTTCTATTGGATTATCGGAATAGGAATTAATGTTTTGCAAAATGATTTTGGTGAACTATCCAAGGCGGGTTCGTTGTTGAGCCAAACTGGGGTGGAAATTAATTTAACAGAATTTGCTGAAAGTCTGCACGAAAATTTAATTCTAGGATTGCAAAGTATTTATGAAAATCGTGTTTTAGAAATCTATAATCAACATCTATTTAATCGGAAATCGGTTGCTCTTTTCGAAATTAATGGGACACGACAAAATGGCATCATTCAACAAGTCGATGAAAACGGTTTTCTTTGGGTTGATTTAGAACAGGGTGGTTTGCAGAAATTCTTCTACAAAGAAATTCAGATGCATTATTGATTCGCTCTTCGCCAATACAATAAAAAAGCAATTGGAGTAAAAATAATATTTGGGAGCCACATCGCTACCAAAGGTGTTAATGTGTTGTTTTCGGAAACTACTTTCAAGGCTTCAAATGAGAAAACGAAAGCAAAAGCTAATGCGATCCCAATCGCCAAGTTAATTCCAATTCCACCACGTTTTTTCTCAGAAGCCAATGATAATGCCAACATCGAAAGAATAATAATGGAAACAGGCATTGCGGTTCGCGCATAAAGTTCGTTTTCAAAGGAATTCAGGTTTTTATTTCCTTTGGCTTTTTCTTGTTCAATTAACTTCAAAAGCTCAGGTGTAGTCTTGGTTTGACCGAGTAGTTCGTCAGGGAAAAGTTCTTCTGGAGGATGACCGTAATTCAACGTTTTCTCGTCACCACTTTCAATGATTTCAACATCTTTTTTGGTGGCTTTTTTCTCCAGATAACTGTTGATTACAAAAACTTTTTTCTTCTCATCCCAACGAATATCACTTGACAAAACCTGATGAATCAACTTTTGTTTTTTGTCAAATTTTTGATATTTAAAACTCGAACCACGCTTTTCTGCTCGATTATATGAGTTGATGAAAATATATTCTGTCGGAGAGAGTTTTGTCGCAATCTGAACGCTTCCGGTAATTTCTTCTTTTTTAGTCGAGTTAAAGGTGTATGGCTCCAATTTCGTCTTCTGAATATTCGCCCAAGGAAGCGCAAAGTGGTTGATTCCCAGTGCTAAAAGAGCGATAATCGAAGATGAGATAAGATAGGGTTTTGCAAAACGATGAAAACTCGCACCACTACTAATAATCGCAACAATTTCTGTATTGTTTGCCATTCGGGAAGTAAAGAAAATTACCGAAATGAAAACCAAAATCGACATAAAGGTGATGATGAGGTACACCATCCAATATGGATAATAGTTGATTAGGAAATAGCTGACTTCGAATCCGTTACTTTCAATTCTTGGTGCTTTTTGCTGTACGTCAATTACAACGACAATGATCGACAATAGCAAGAGCATGAAACCGAGGGTTCCAAAAAATTTCTTGATAATATAACGATCAATAATTTTCATAAAAAAACTAGAGTCTTTGCTTTAAAACTGGGATTACGCTTTCTTTCCACTCGTAGAAATCGCCCGCCAAAATATGTTTTCTGGCCGTTCTCACCAAATCCAAATAGAATGCTAAGTTATGAATAGACGCAATTTGTTTAGCTAAATATTCCTTAGCGACAAAAAGGTGACGAACATACGCTCTCGAATATTCGTGATCGACCCAGCTCGTTCCGAACTCGTCTAAAGGCGAGAAGTCACTTTCCCACTTTTTGTTTTTCATATTGATAACTCCTTGCCAAGTGAAAAGCATTGCATTTCTTGCGTTACGCGTTGGCATCACACAGTCCATCATATCAATTCCAAGACCAATACTTTCTAAAATATTCCAAGGCGTTCCCACTCCCATTAAATATCTTGGCTTATCTACGGGTAAAATATCCGTTACTTCATCGGTAATTCGGTACATTTCTTCTTCAGGTTCACCAACGGAAAGTCCGCCAATGGCGTTTCCTTGAGCATTTTGCCCGCTGATAAATTCTGCAGAAGCTTTTCGTAAATCCGAATACGTAGATCCTTGAACGATAGGAAATAAACGTTGTTTGTGATCGTAGATTTCGGGATTTTCATCACACCAATTGATGCATCTTTTCAACCAACGGTGCGTCATTTCCATAGACTCTTTCGCTTGGTTGTAGTCGCATGGATAGGGTGTACATTCGTCAAAAGCCATGAAAATATCACCACCAATTTGTCTTTGGATTTCCATCGACTTTTCTGGCGAAATAAAATGGTAACTTCCGTCGATGTGAGATTTGAATTTCGCTCCTTCTTCTGTTAATTTACGAGATTTTGAAAGTGAAAAAACTTGATAACCACCAGAATCTGTTAAAATTGGACGATCCCAATTCATGAATTTATGTAAACCACCCGCTGCTTGCATGATGTCCATTTTAGGACGAAGATAGAGGTGGTACGTATTTCCTAAAATAATTTGTGCGTTGATATCTTCACGCAATTCTCTTTGGTGCACGGTTTTTACCGATGCTACCGTTCCCACAGGCATGAAAATAGGAGTTTCAATGGTTCCGTGGTCGGTTGTGATGATTCCGGCTCTTGCTTTGCCGGTTGTTTTTTGTTTTATTTCAAAGAATGGAGTATTCATTTTATCTTTCTGCTGCAGTTTCCAGACTTGGGATTTTATTTTTTTCTAATTTTTCTTTAATGAATTTCTTCGCTTCTGGATTTCGATCCATTAAATTTTCTTGAGCCTTATTGTAAATACGCTCTAGCTTTTGAGGTTTGGATGTGTAATAGGTATAGCTTTCTGTAAATGCTTTTCCCGAAACTTTATATTGGCTCAAAATATATTTTGAACTTTCTTCCATGCTTCCTTTTTGGTTCAATGCGCCTAGTTGATCATTGATGGCAAATTCGGCAATAAGTTTCGCCATCGTGTCTTCATCAACAAGATTTTGAGGCTTATTAACTAAATCTGAACATGAAACAACAAGTGCAAACAACAAAAAAAGAAGTACTTTTCTCATAATTTTCCAATTAAGGCTTTCCATCGAAGGTTGATGATTCCGATGATCGCTTCACCAATGATTCCGCCATTCATTTTGCTTTCGCCAAGAAGACGATTGGTGAATATGATGGGAACTTCTACAATTTTTAGACCTTTTTTAAAGACACGGTATTTCATTTCCACTTGGAAACCGTAGCCTTTTAGTTTCACTCGATCTAGACCAATTTTACGCAACGTTTCACTTTTAAAACAAGCAAAACCAGCCGTGGTGTCATCCACGGGAATTCCTAAAATAAAACGAACGTATTTTGATGCAAAATAAGAAAGCAAAACTCTTCCCATAGGCCAATTCACAACGTTTACGCCCTGCGAATATCGAGAACCAACGGCCATATCAGCGTTTTGTTTTTCACAAGCTTCGTAAAGACGAATTAAATCTTTAGGATTATGCGAAAAGTCGGCATCCATTTCGAAAATATAATCGTACTGATTTTCAAGCGCCCATTTAAAACCATGGATATACGCTTTTCCAAGTCCGTCTTTTACTTTTCGAATTGTTAAATGCAAAAAAGCGGGAAACTCGGTTTGTAATTTTCGAACAATATCAGCTGTGCCATCTGGCGAAGAATCGTCAACTACCAAAATATGAAAACCTTCTTCCAAAGAAAAAACAGCCCGTATAATGGCTTCTATGTTTTCCTTTTCATTGTAGGTAGGTATAATGACGAGTTTTTTCATATATTTTTTCGAACTGCAAAGATAATCTAATTATTTGCATTTTTTCACGTTAAAATATTCTATAATTTTGCAAAAAATTATACTTTGATCAGGTTCGTTGAAAACCAAGACTGGGTCGCTATTAGTCTTTTTGTTTGTATTGTAGCGTTGGTGTTCAGTTTTTTATCTCTTAATCGCGAAGCGACTATTCGGGAATATCTTACGCAAAAAACGGAGGATGCGTCCAACGTTTTTCTATCGTGGGTGGTTGTTTCCGTGGTGTATTGTTGGCTGCTTTCGGTTCTGTTGTCACAATTTGTCCCGATTCTTCCCAAACCGGTAGAAACCTTTAGTTTATTCGGCTATTCATTAAATAAAATTGGCTACACTTCTTTAATTGTTGGTGGTTTTTATTTGATAAAAACATCGCTTACATTTTTGTTTTTCTCATCTGTCAATCAAGTAAAGCGTTTTAACAATCTGTTTTTCACGGCTTCACGATATTATTTCGTGTTGAGTTTAGTCCTTATGGTGTTGGTTTTTCTAAATTATTATTTTCTTAGTGAAAAATCGAATTTGTTGTATTATTTGCTTATTTTTCTAGGAATAGTTTTACTTTTCAAGTTATTTCTTTATTTGTTTAGTAAAAATAAAACAATGCCCAAAGAATGGTATTATAAATTTTTGTATATTTGCACGCTTCAAATAATACCAATTTTGGCTATTTGGAAACTGTTGTTTTATATATAAAAATTAGTGATGAAAATTAAATCTATTTTGGTATCTCAACCTGCTCCTAATGAATCGTCTCCTTATTTGGAGATGGCCAAAAAAGAAAAGATAAAAATAGATTTTCGGCCATTTATCCATGTTGAAGGAGTAGATGCTAAGGAATTAAGAACGCAGAAAATTGATCTTACTCAGTTTACGGGTGTCATCTTTACAAGTAAAAATGCGATCGATCATTATTTCCGTCTAGCGGAGGAAATGCGCTTTCAAGTGCCGGATACCATGCGTTACATTTGCCAATCGGAGGCAATTGCCAACTATCTTCAAAAACATATTGTTTATAGAAAGAGAAAGATCAGTTTTGGTGAAAAAACGTTTTCAGATTTGGCTCCTATTTTCAAAAAATATCCAAACGAGAAATATTTATTGCCGTCATCTGATGTGTTGAGTCCAGATATTACAAGAACGCTTGATGCTTCTAAAGTAGAGTGGACGAGAGCAATTATGTACAAAACTGTATGTTCGGATTTGAGTGATATCAGCATCAAGGATTACGAAATGTTGGTATTTTTCAGTCCACAAGGTATTAAGTCGTTGTTGTTGAATTTTAAAGATTTCAAACAAGACGATACGAAAATTGCGGTTTTTGGAACAACAACGCAAAATGCTGCTGAAGAAGCAAAATTGAGAGTAGATATCATGGCTCCGTCAAAAGAAACTCCTTCTATGACAATGGCTATCGAGAAATACATTCGCAACTTATCTAAGTAAGAGAAAACAAAAAATACATTTAGAAAACCGTCTTTTCCTCTCGGATAAGATGGTTTTTTATTAAAAAAATAAATTTTAGCTCATGAAGCTAGCTCCTAAAGCAAAAAAACAAGAACATCTTCTTGTAAAACATAACGATACGCGAATTGATCCGTATTATTGGATGAACGAGCGTGAAAATCCAGAGGTTGTAGCCTATTTGGAAGAAGAAAATGCGTACACCGATGCCGCAATGAAAGATACTGAGGACTTGCAGAATTTTCTTTTCGAAGAAATGAAAGCACGTTACAAAAAAGATGATCAATCATTGCCGTACTTTTTTAATGGGTATTGGTATATTGTAAAATATGAAGAAGGGAAGGAATATCCTTTGTTTTTCCGAAAACCAGAATCGTTGGATAATGCCGAAGAACTGATTTTGGATGTTAATATTTTAGCTGAAGGAAAATCGTTTTTCGAAGTGGGAAGTGTTTCTACGAGCGTTAATAACGAATTGGCTTGTTTTTCTTCCGACGAACAAGGGCGCCGAATTTATAAATTGAATTTCAAAAATATCGCAACGGGCGAGATTTTAAAAGATCAAATCGAAAATACAACGGGAAAAGCGGTTTGGGCAAACGATAATCAGCATGTTTTTTACATCAGAAAAGATGAGTCGTTACGAGCTTTTCAAGTATATCGTCATCAAATGGGAACGGATTCTTCGGTAGACGTTTTGATTTTTCATGAGGAAGACGAATCGTTTGATGTTAATGTCTATAAATCGAAATCATTAGATTATATTTTTATTTCGTCGTCGAGTACCATTTCGGATGAGCACCGTTTTATTCCGTCGTCTGACATTCATGCAGAATGGACCATTCTTCAACCGCGTGAAGAAGATTTAGAATATGCGGTTGAGCATTATCAAGATGAATTTTACATTATTACTAATGAAGGCGACGCGACGAACTTTAAAATCGTAACCGCAAAAGTTAACCAATGTTCGAAAGAATACTGGAAGGAACTGATTCCGCATCGTGAAGAAGTTCTGTTGGAAGGTTTTGAGATTTTCAAAAACTATTTGGTGATTGAAGAGCGCGAACGCGGTTTACTGCAAATTCGAATTATCGATACCATTTCTGAAGAAGAACACGAAATTCCATTCCACGATCCTACCTACACAGCGTATATTGGTTTGAATTTAGAATTTGACACGGATAAATTACGTTTTGGATATTCTTCATTAACGACGCCAAGTACGACGTTTGAATATGATATGAATACTAAAACAATGAAGGTTTTAAAGCAACAAGAGGTTCTTGGAGGAAAGTTCGTTTCAGAAAACTATATTTCAGAACGAATTTGGGCACCGTCTCGCGATGGAGTTGAACACGTTCCGATTTCGTTGGTTTATCATAAAGACACGCCGAAAAATAGCGACACACCTTTATTGCTGTATGGTTACGGAAGTTATGGACATACCGTTGATGCGAGTTTTTCAAGCTTGAGATTGTCACTTTTGGATCGCGGATTTATTTATGCAATCGCGCATATCCGTGGTGGGGAATATTTAGGTCGCGATTGGTATGAAGACGGTAAAATGTTGGATAAGAAAAATACATTCTACGATTTTATCGATGCGGGGGCGTATTTGGTTCAACAAAATTATACATCGAAAAAGCATCTGTATGCGATGGGTGGAAGCGCTGGTGGTTTACTCGTTGGCGCTGTAATGAATATGGAACCAAGTCTTTTTAATGGAATTATTTCACAAGTTCCGTTTGTGGACGTGGTGACAACGATGCTAGACGAGACCATTCCATTAACGACAGGAGAATACGACGAGTGGGGGAATCCCAATGATGAAGAATATTATCAGTATATGAAATCTTATTCGCCATACGATAATGTGGAGGCGAAAGACTATCCTAATTTATTGGTTACAACCGGATTTCACGATTCGCAAGTGCAGTATTGGGAGCCTGCAAAATGGGTGGCAAGATTGCGAGATTTGAAAACAGATTCTAATCTTTTACTTTTTAAAACAGATATGAGTTCGGGACATGGTGGCGCTAGCGGACGCTTTGAAAGTTTGAAGGAAGATGCTTTAGAATATGCTTTTTTACTAAAATTAGAAGGAAAAAATAACGAGATATGATTACAGAAGGAGAACTTTGGACGGAAGTAGAACATTTTTTTCAAGAACGATTTGATACCGAAAAAAACGTCAGCATAGAGACAATTTTGTTTTTAATTGGTGTTCAAGAATTGGGTAGCGGAAGTCAAGATTATACAAAAGACGATAAAGTAAATTTAATTCATATCGCTGTTTGTCGTTTGCTGGAGCCGTTTGGGTACTACAAATTTACGCATTATGATGAAGGTGGTTTTCCGCATTTTGAAGAGCTTGAAGAACTTCCGGAATTAAAACCTAACGAACAGTCGGTTTTAATGAAAAAAGCAGTGATTCATTATTTTATTGATGAAATGCTTTTTCCAGAAGCGATTTTAAATCAATTGGATTGATAAAAATTTGTTAAAATTCCAAATTTTAATATAAAAGACGCAATTTTTTGTGTCTTTTTTTGTTTTAATATTCTTAAATGCATTAATTTTAACATTTGAAACAGAAAATATGTTATGAATAAAAGGTTTATTCCTATTATTTCCTTTTTAATGTCGGTGTCCCTGATCATTTTCGTCACTTTGCAGATTAAGTGGCTGAAAGAATATTATGGTGCTCTAGATCAGGATTTTTCCAATAAGGTAAGAACGGCTTTAGACGAGTCGGTGAAAAAAATATCAGAAGCTGAGGTTTACAAATATTTAAACGAAGATTATAAAAACTTCGGAAAAACGGTTGTGGCAAACAGCAAACAGCCAACTTTAACGACGATTCAGCAGAAAGAAGACTCCGCTTCGCAGAGCGTGATCTCGTATCATAAAAGTATTCTACAAAATCAAGATGTTCCTATTTCCAATCAAGGCGATAGCTTAATTCGGACGAAAATGTACACGGATGAAGGCTTGCTGAAGATTAAAGGAGGCGGCTTAACACCAGAAATTTTAACCAGCGACCTCAATTCAACTTTAGGTTCTGGAGAATATCAAATGAAGGAGTTTGTGCGTGTGAATGCAACCAATCTTCCCATAGAAAAACGAGTTGATAAAAAAACGATAGAATCCATCCTTGCGCAAGAATTGAAAGCCAATGGTGTTGATACGCGTTTTGGTTTTGGAGTGTTTGATAAGCACAATAAAATAACTTCGATAACGACGGAGGCTTACAAGGAGAATAAGGATAATTTCAACTATAAACACGCTTTGTTTTCGGATGGAGACGATAAAACGTTGTTTTCACTAGCCGTGGTTTTTCCAAGAAAAAACACGTCGCTTTTCAAAGATAATCTTCCAATGCTTTTGGGAACATTCCTTTCGTTGCTTACGATTTTAGGAATTTACATCGTTTCCATTAATTACATGATGAAGCAAAAGAAAATTGCTGATGTTAAGACGGATTTCATCAACAATATGTCGCACGAGTTTAAAACACCTTTAGCAACGATTTCTGTGGCGACGGATTCGTTGGCAAACGATCTTATTGCAACAAATCCAGATAAAGTAAAATACTATTCTCAGCTCATCAAACAAGAGAATTTGAGAATGAAAAAGCAAGTGGAAAACGTTCTGAATATGTCGAAATTGGAACGTAATGAAGTGGAATTGTTTTTGAAGGAAACCAACGTTCGCGAAATGATAAACAAGATTTCAGAATCTTTCCAACTCATCGTGAATGAAAGAAAAGGAACATTAACAAAAGAATTTACAGCGAGTAAATACAATTTCAAATTGGATGAATTCCATATTTCGAATGCCTTGGTGAATCTTTTGGATAATGCCAATAAATATTCGCCAGAAACCCCAGAAATCCTTATCAAAACATCGAATGAAGGAAATTGGTACGTGATTCAAGTTTCCGATAAGGGAATGGGATTAGATACGGAAAATAAAGGTCGAATTTTCGAAAAGTTCTTCCGTGAAGAAACCGGAAATATCCATAATGTAAAAGGACAAGGATTGGGACTATCCTATGTAAAACGAATTATCGAATTGCATAAAGGTCAAATAAGCGTGGATTCGTCTAAAGGAAATGGATCAGTGTTTACTGTAAAGCTTCCGATGAATCTTTAATAACAAAATTAAAAATCAAAAAATATGAGCAATAGAATCTTACTAGTAGAAGACGACCAAAGTTTTGGAGCGGTTTTAAAAGATTACTTAACCATTAATAACTTTGAAGTAACCTTGGCTACAGATGGTGAACAAGGATTAAAAGAGTTTACAGAAAACGAATTTGACATTTGTATTTTCGACGTGATGATGCCCAAAAAAGATGGTTTCTCTTTGGCTGAAGACGTGAAAAAAATGGATAAAAACACACCAATTATTTTCTTAACAGCAAGAAATATGCGTGAAGATATTTTGAAAGGATATCAAATTGGAGCAGATGATTATATCACAAAACCTTTTGATACGGAGCTTTTATTGTACAAAATTAAAGCGATTCTTCAACGAAGTGCAACGCTTGAAAATGAAGATCAAGAGCAGTTCAAAATCAGTAATATCTATTTTGATTCTATGCTTAGACAATTGAAAGTAGGGGATAATGAGTACAAACTTTCACCAAAAGAAAATGAATTGTTGAAACTTCTTTGCCTTCACAGAAACGATTTTATGCCTAGAGATCTAGCTTTGCGTAAAATCTGGAAGAAAGAAAACTACTTTACAGCAAGAAGTATGGACGTTTATATCGCGAAATTGAGAAAACTATTGAAAGACGATGAAGGTTTAGAAATCATCAACGTTCATGGAGAAGGTTTCCGTTTATTGGTAAAAAACTAATTTTTTTGAATTTTAAAACCCATTTTTGATGAGCTTTAAATATATCGCACCATTAGCCATTTCATTATTTGTGGTATCGTGTGCTAAGAAAGATCAATCGGCAACGATTTTGGAGAACGAAACTGCGGTTGCTGATTCTGGGAAAACAGCAACAACAGATTCAACAATTTCGGTTGCGAATCCATCGGTAGTAACGGCTCCTGCGGGAACAACACCGAATGCTGCCCTTGCAGGAATGAATCCCGAGCATGGGCTTCCAGGGCACCGTTGTGATATCCCTGTAGGAGCACCGTTAAGCAGTGCTCCGGCTCAACAACCCGTTCAGCAACCAGCGCCACAAGTTATTCAGCCACAAGTTATTCCTCAGCAAACAGAAGCCAATACGGTAACTGCGCCAGGAATGAACCCACCGCATGGAGAACCGGGACACCGTTGTGATATCCCTGTGGGATCGCCTTTAAGCTAATTTATTTAGATAAAACCATCGGGGTAATGAAATCGTTTGATTGATTTCCCCGAGCAGGAGAATATTCCCTTCCATAGAAGATGATTTGCAGATGCAATCTGTTCCATCGTTCTTTAGGGAATATTTTTTTTGCATCATTTTCAACCTGAACCACGTTTTTTCCTTCGGAAAGTTTCCATTGTTTCATCAATCGGTGGATGTGTGTATCGACAGGAAATGCGGGGTGACCAAAAGCTTGGCTCATCACCACAGAAGCGGTTTTGTGACCCACGCCAGGAAGTTCTTCCATCAACTCAAAAGATTCGGGAACTTCGCCTTGATGCTTATCCAAAAGCATTTGAGCCATTCCTTTTAAATTTTTAGCCTTTTGATTTGCGAGACCAATTTCTTTAATGTACTCTTTAATTTCGGCAACTTCCATAGCTGCCATTTTTTCGGGAGTATCAGCTACTTCGAATAAAGCAGGCGTTTTTTCGTTCACTTTTT
Source organism: Bacteroidota bacterium (assembly GCA_023423715.1). Lineage (GTDB taxonomy): Bacteria > Bacteroidota > Bacteroidia > Flavobacteriales > Weeksellaceae > JAFAFC01. Next base: position 185,043 of record JAFAFC010000007.1, on the reverse strand, counting down.
TATCCGTGGTTTGAGCAGACAAGGCTACAGCAACTAAAAGCGTAAATGGATCTTTATGATTTAAAGGGACGGGAATCACGGGATACAATCGTTCTAATTCCTCCATCACAATTTGCGCTCTTTGTTTCTTGGTCATTTTAATGCTAAATTTGTGTAAAAATACGAAATATGCTAGAAGTAGGAGATCAACTTCCCGAGTTTGAAGGACTTAATCAGGACGGAAAAATAATAAAATCGGAAACGTTGAAAAGAAAGAAATTGGTGGTGTTTTTTTATCCAAAAGCAAGTACGCCGGGTTGCACTGCGGAAGTATGCAACATTCGAGATAATTTCTCGGTTTTGAAGAAGCAAGGTTTTCAGGTTATTGGCGTAAGTGCTGATTCGGTGAAGCGTCAGAAAAATTTTCACACCAAAAATGAATTGAATTACGATTTGATTTCAGACGAATCGCATGATATTATTGATAAATTTGGCGTTTGGCAGCTGAAGAAGTTTATGGGAAGGGAATTTATGGGAATTGTGAGAACTACGTTTATTTTTGATGAAAACGGCGTTTGTAGCGAAGTGATTTCCAAAGTGAAAACCAAAGACCACGCCGCCCAAATTTTAGAATAAAAAAAGCCCGATGATTCGGGCTTTTTTGTATTTCGATTTGCGAAGAATTATTTTTTAGCTTCTTCTACAGATACTTTTCTGAATTCTTTGAAAAGTTTGCTTAACTCTAAAGCTGCTTTTCTAGCTCTTGTTCCAGCTGCTTTGTTTCCTTTTTCAGCTTGAGCGTTTGCTTCTGAACTAAATGTTTCAAATTCTGCGTTGATTTTTTCGATTAATTCTTTCATTGTTGATAATTGTTATAAAATGTAATGCAAATATAGATGAATAGACGATTTGTGCAACTATTTCATGTAAAAATTATCTTATTTTTCTGTTAAATTTCTTAAAAAATCGGCATTTTACGTCTTTCAAGCCCTTTTTTAGCCAAAATATGTTGCATAGCAACGCAATATTTCGTTGGTTTCAGGGAAAAGTTGATCTCTTTGATACACCAATCCAAGACGTTCAATCAGATTTTGAGAAGCTTGGTTTTCATTGGTTGTAATTGCAGAAATTGCTTTGATATTAAATTCGTCTTTCGCATTCTCTAGCAATGCAGAAGCTGCTTCAAAAGCCAATCCTTTTCCGTGGAATTCGGGAAGCAATGAAAAGCCAATATCTGGAATTTCAAATTCAGGGCGATGAAAAATCCCCACACCGCCAATTTTTTCGTTGGTTTCTTTCAGAATTATGGTGCAATTTCCGTAGCCTTTTTCTTCAATTTGAGGAAAAAATCGGATTTCAATATAGGTTTTTGCATCGTCTATTGTTTTCATGTTCCGATCGCCGATATTTCGAATAAATAAGGGATCGTTGTATAGTTTCAAAATGAATTCGGCATCATCCAAATTCACATGTCGAATGAGAAGGCGTTCGGTTTCTATAGGTTTCATTCTGTTCAAAATCTTCTAACGAAAATAAAAAAAACCGCAGAATAATCTGCGGTTTTGTATGATGTATATTGGTTCTTATTTTACCAATTTCATTTCACTGATTAAGTGACCAGCTTTACCGTATTTTTCGATTGTCCAAAGAACAAAACGAACGTCAACGTTGATTGTTTTTTGCCATTCTGGTTCGAAAACGATGTCACCACTTAATGCTTCAGAGTTACCGTCGAAAGCAAGACCTAGAAGGTTTCCGTGGGCATCCAAGATTGGAGAACCCGAGTTACCACCAGTGATGTCATTGTCAGAAAGGAAGTTTACGTGAAGTTGCTTCGTTTTCTTGTCCGCATACATTCCGTAATCTTTTTTCTTCATCATGTCTAAGAATTGTTGAGGAAGATCGAATTCTTCATCACCTTTCTTATATTTAGCAACCATACCTCTTACGTCAGTGTAGTAGTTGTTTTTCTCAGAAATACCATAGTATTGTCTGTCAGAACGCTCCGGAAGCGTCGTTACTTTTCCGTATGTTAATCTCATTGTAGAGTTAGCATCTGGATAGAAGCTTTTGTTCGGCTGAGATTTCATCAAACCATTCAAGAACAAACGCGTGTTATCTTGGAATTTATCGTCGATTTTCACGAATCGTTCACCCAATAATTTTTGATCATTAATATATCCGTCAGCGATTTTCTTTAATGGATCTGCATCAATTTTCAATCGATCAGGATTGTTAATGAAGTTCATTACAGATTCTTTGTTGGCAAAAATTGAAGACATTGCAACGTTAGAAACTGTATTTGCATCAACTTTCGCTAATGTTGGAGATGCTACGTCCGAGTTCACTTTTCTTTGGTAAAGTGCAATCATTTGTGTAAGCATTTCGCCTTCTAGCTGTGTGTTGAATTTTTCATAGAAGTTAGTTACGTTTTTAACTAACTTTTCTTTCATTCCTGCTTGTCCAGCTGCATCTTGATCCGCATACGTTTTCAAAGCAGCACCTAAGTTATAAGCAGCAGAAATATATTTCGCATTTCTTTGCAATTGAGAACTGTAGTTTCTTTCAACATTTCTGTTGGAAGTTTGCTTGTAATACCCTTCAATATTTCCTAGTGCCCCGCCATAAATAGCATCATTAGCACCTTGTACAGCCCAATTTTGGAATGTTTTTTCTACAGATTGCTTGTCAGTAATGGTTCCATTCTTCAAAACAGCGTCAATTGTTCCTTGTCTGTTTTTCCAATAGTTGGCAACACTTGCGTATTGAGAAGCGTAGTTTAGTTTAGTCGCTTGGTCTTTGTCCATGTACTTCTTCATCACGTCCATAGCCATTTTAGAAGATTCTACCCAAGCTGGATAATCTCTATTAACCATTTGATCAATTCCGTAAGAAGTTAAATATCTGTTTGTTCTTCCTGGGAACCCTAAGATCATTGTGAAGCTATCTTTTTCATATCCTTTCAAAGAAATTGGCAACGAATGTTTAGGTTTCATAGGAACGTTGCTCGGAGAATATTCTGCAGGGTTACCGTTGGCATCAGCATAAACTCTGAATACAGAGAAGTCTGCTGTATGTCTTGGCCACTCCCAGTTATCTGTATCACCTCCGTATTTTCCTAAAGAATTTGGTGGCGTACCTACTAATCTTACGTCTTTAAAATCTTGATATACAAAATAGTAGAATTCGTTTCCGTTGAAGAAATCACGAACTACAACCGTATATTTTCCGTTTTCAGCATTTTCCGTTTGGATTGCTTTGTATTCTGCAGCGATTGTTTTGTTACGATCTTCTGAAGACATGGTGTTGTTCAGCTTTCCGTTGATACGCGCTGTAACATCATCCATACGAACTAAGAAACGTACGCTAAGACCTGGAGCAGGAAGTTCCTGATCTTTTTTCATTGCCCAAAATCCGTTTGTTAAATAATCTTTTTCTGGTGTAGATAAAGCAGCGATATTACCATATCCACAGTGGTGGTTGGTGAATAATAAACCTTGTTCCGAAACCATCTCGGCAGTACATCCACCTCCGAATTGTACAATAGCGTCTTTTACACTAGAGTTGTTTACAGAGTAGATTTCTTCTGGAGTAAGTTTTAGGCCTTCTTTCTGCATATCAACACCGTTCAGTCTTTTGATAAGCATTAACAGCCACATTCCTTCATCAGCTTTCAATTGGAAAAAGCTCAATAAGAAGGTAAGTGCTAAAAATATTCGTTTCATTGAGTAAAATTTTAGCCGCAATTTAGTAATTTTAGGCATAATACCTATTCTATTGAGGGTTAAAAATTTAATGATATCTAGAAATTATGAGGAAATTAGTTGTAACCAGTGGTCTCTTTGTTTTATGTTTTATAATTCTTTCTTGTTCATCACAGAAAAGATTGGATCCAAAATTAAAAAGAGACTGGAAACTTATTGAGTTTTCAGATTTTAATAAACAACTGCTTATGCAGTACAATGTGGGAATGGATCTTGCACAAAAACATACCGTTGTTTATGTAGGTTGTAAATCGCAGCAAATTTCTTTTGTTGTAAAATCCGAAAATAAAGTGAAAATCTGGGTGAATCCTAATCCTGTTGAATCCTGTTCGGGGGAAATTAATGGAAATTTGAGGCTCAAACTTAATGGGTTTTTAAAAGGAACTAAAGCATATTTGGTAGAAGGTCACTTTTTAACATTATACAACGCTGACGGTTCAAAAATCAAGTTTGTAGCAGCGGATTGGGATTAATTGGAAGCTAAAATCAAATTATAAACCATAAAAAAATCAAGCTTTTTCAAGTCTAAGTTTCTGCTTTTAAGAAAAATTACACCTAATTTTGTAGCTGAAACAAGAAATGAATATCTTGTAAAAAATGATACTTACTGAATGTTAGAGAAAAAAGAACATCAATACGAAAAGGCGGTCTTGGTAGGTTTGGTTACCCGAGATCAGGATGAGGATAAGCTTAAAGAATATATGGATGAGCTTGAGTTTTTGGCCTACACTGCGGGAGCTACAGTGGATAAACGTTTTGTACAAAAACTTTCGCAACCCGACTCTAAAACCTTTGTAGGAAGCGGAAAAGCAGAAGAAATCAAAAATTATATCAAAGAACACGAAATAGGAACAGTAATTTTTGATGATGAACTTTCTCCTTCGCAGCTTAAGAATTTGGAGCGCGAGATGGAAGTGAAAATTTTGGATAGAACCAACCTTATTCTTGATATTTTCGCCCAAAGAGCACAAACTTCTTATGCGAGAACGCAAGTAGAATTAGCTCAATACGAATATTTACTCCCTCGATTGACTCGAATGTGGACGCACTTGGAGCGTCAACGTGGGGGAATTGGGATGCGTGGTCCTGGGGAAACGGAAATTGAAACCGATAGAAGGATTATCCGTGACCGAATTTCCTTGCTGAAAGAAAAGTTGAAAACCATCGACAAACAAATGGCAACCCAACGAAACAACCGTGGAAAAATGGTTCGCGTGGCTTTGGTGGGCTATACCAACGTAGGGAAATCAACTTTGATGAATGCGTTGTCGAAGTCCGAGGTTTTTGCAGAAAACAAGCTTTTCGCAACTTTAGATACGACGGTTCGTAAAGTCGTGATAGGAAATTTGCCTTTTCTTTTGACTGATACGGTAGGGTTTATCAGAAAATTGCCAACACAGTTGGTAGAATCCTTTAAATCAACTTTGGATGAGGTTCGTGAAGCCGATTTGTTGATTCACGTTGTTGATATTTCGCACGAAAGCTTCGAAGATCATATTGCGTCGGTGAATCAGATTTTACAAGAAATTGATGCGCACCAAAAACCCGTGATTATGGTGTTTAACAAGATTGACGACTTCTCCTATGTGAAGAAGGACGAGGATGATCTTACACCATCATCAAAAGAAAATATTTCACTGGAAGAATGGAAGAAAACTTGGATGGCGAAGTCAAAACGTCCAACGGTTTTTATTTCGGCGTTAACGAAGGAGAACTTCCCAGAAATGAAGAAAATGATTTACGACGAAGTCATGAGAATCCACATTTCAAGATTTCCGTACAACGATTTTCTATTTGAATATTTCGACAATGACGAAGACGAAAGTGCTTCGGAATAAGTCCAAAAATAAAATAATAACAAGGCCTAAACATCGTTTTAGGTCTTTTTTTTGCTTTTTTAACTATATTTTTAGTAAAAATAATTGCGTTTTCGTTTTCAGAAACCTATAAAAATTCAGAACTTTGTAAGGAAAGTGTTTTAAACTTGCTTTTCTGGTAATTTTTAATCGTGAAAATTACATTTAAACTATTTATGTAGAGGTCTTTATGGAATTATATTATTCATTTTCGGTTCTTATCGTCTTGGCAACAATTTTTGAGTACATCAACCATCGATTGCTCAAGCTTCCGAGTACGATTGGGATTATGATTATTGCGATTTGCGTTTCTGTTGTTTTGATATTTTTTGGCGAATCGCTGTTGCCAAAAACGACAGAGCATGTTCACGAACTTTTAGGAAGTTTTGATTTTACGGAAGTTCTAATGGGCGCCATGCTTAATTTTTTACTTTTTGCAGGCGCGATCCGAGTTAATATTAAGGATTTAAAAGAACAAATGGGCCCCGTAATGCTCTTTGCAACTATCGGTGTGATTATTTCAGCCATTGTTGTGGGAGTCGGAACGTATTACATTATGCCTCTTTTAGGCTTGAAAATTCCGTTTTTATGGTGTATGGTTTTTGGTGCGCTTATTTCACCAACCGATCCTGTTGCGGTTCTAAGTGTTCTAAAGAAAGCCAATGTTTCTAAAGAATTGGAGACAAAAGTTGCTGGAGAATCCTTATTTAATGACGGTATGGGCGTTGTGGTTTTTGCCGTATTGCTTCAGCTAGCAACGGGAAAAAATGTGGATTTAACGATTGAAAACATCGGTGGGATTTTATTGAAAGAAGCCGGCGGCGGAATTTTATTGGGTGTGGTTCTCGGTTTTATTGCTTCTCGTGCGATGCGTAATGTCAATGACTACATTCTTTCTGTTTTGGTAACGTTATCTGTGGTTATGGGCGGTTATTTAATTGCACATTCCATGCATCTTTCAAGTCCGCTTACGATGGTTGCAGCAGGATTGTTCATGGGAAATTTCAATATTAAATTCAAAATGAAATCCGAAACTCAAGATTATTTATTGAAATTTTGGGAGTTGATTGATGAAATTATGAATGCCGTTTTATTCCTTTTTATTGGTTTAGAACTGTTGATTATCAAAAACTTAGAAGATTATATTTGGGGTGGCGCAATCTGTATTTTAATTGTACTTTTTGCGAGATGGGTTTCCATTTTTATTCCGACCAAGTTTATGGCGTACAAACATCGTTTTGCACCACAAACGATTAAAGTTTTGGTTTGGGGAGGAATTCGTGGTGGTGTTTCCATCGCTTTGGCGCTGTCCATTCCTAAAAATGATTACTCGGATGTCATTATCAGTTTGACTTATTGTGTTGTCGTTTTTTCGATTGTGGTTCAAGGGCTTACAATTGCGAAAGTGGCTAATCCCACCAAGATTGTTGAACAAGAAGACGAAAAAGCATATACCGATTAAGATGAGAGTAGTTGATGAAATAAAATTGGCTTTAGACACGTTGGCTTTGCCCGAAAAAAAAGCGTTTTACCCACGTTTTTTTTAAAGCAGGAAAGGGCGAATATGCAGAAGGTGATTTGTTTATTGGTGTTACGGTTCCGGATCAGCGTGCGGTTGGAAAGGAATATTGGAATAAAATTTCTTTAGATGAGCTTGCGGAACTTTTGTCGTCTCCCGTTCATGAACATCGTCATTTAGCGTTGTTGATGCTAGTTTCCAAATATGAAAAATCAAAAAAAGCGGATGAGAAACAGACGATTGTTGATTTTTATTTGAAACATAAAGAATTCATTAATAATTGGGATTTAGTAGATAGTTCATGTTATAAAATTTTGGGTCGTCATTGTTTTGAAACGCAAGATGCATCGATTTTGTATGAACTTTCAGATGAAGAAAACCTGTGGAGTAAACGAATTGCCATCGTTGCGACGATGCATTATATCAAAAAAGGGCAGTACGACTTAACAAAGAAAATGGCGCTAAATAATTTGCAACATCCTCATGATTTGATGCATAAAGCCAATGGTTGGTTGCTGCGAGAAATGGGAAATAAAAACGAAAAAGAATTACTCGATTTCTTAAAAGTCCATTATCAATCAATGCCACGAACGTCTTTGCGATACGCAATTGAAAAGCTGGATGAAGATGTAAGGCAGGATTTTTTGAAAGGCAGGATCTAAAAGAATATGTATCCAAAATTTAAATAGATAAACCGATGAAATTAAAACATTTGCTACACTGGACAATCCTCGTTCCGATTTTATCGGGTTTATTTTATTTTTCTGGACTGATAGACGACAGCGGTTTGATGACGAGCATTGGAGCGCTTTTATTAATAGGAAGTGTAATTTCTTCAGTTCATCATGCGGAGGTCGTTGCGCATAAAGTTGGCGAGCCTTTCGGAACCATAATCTTAGCGGTTTGTATTACGATTTTAGAAGTTTCGTTGATTGTTTCACTGATGATTGCAGGAGGCGAAAACGCCATGACCTACGCTCGAGATACGGTTTTTGCTGCAATTATGCTCATTTTGAACGGAATTATTGGGATTTGTATCTTGATTGGTGGTGTCAAATACTACGAACAAATATTTGCTCGAAGTTCCGCAACAACGTCGTTAATTTGTTTGGTTGCGATTCTAATTATGACGCTAATATTGCCCAATTATACGACAAGCCAGGCGGGACCTTTCTATACCAATACCCAACTTATTTTTGTGTCGTTAGCTTGTTTGATTATTTATTCGGCTTTCTTGATGGTACAAACGGTGCGGCATCGTAATTATTTTATTGTAAAAGGTGATATAGAGGCTGATCATGAAGCCGATCCGCCATCCAATTCGGAAACAGCGATTAGTTTGCTTTTTTTGGTGATTTGCTTAGCAATCGTCGTTTTTATGGCAAAATCATTATCGCCAACGATCGAAGAGATTGTTCAAGATATTGGTGCACCACAAAGTTTAGTCGGGGTGATCATTGCGGCCGTTGTTCTGCTTCCTGAAGGCCTGGCAGCGATTCGTGCTGCTAAAAATGATCGAATTCAATCTTCGTTGAATTTGGCTTTAGGTTCGGCGCTGGCAAGTATTGGATTGACGATTCCTGTTGTTACTGTGGTGTGTATCGTTTTTGATATTCCACTGGTTTTAGGTTTAGATAAAAAATCCATTATTCTTTTATCCTTATCGATTTTTACGGTAATGCTTTCCCTAAGCCGCGGAAAAACGAATGTGTTGTACGGAGTTGTTTTGTTAGTCAATCTAGCAGCATATATTTTTTATGTGATTTTTCCGTAGACGAAATTTATTTTTCCGCTAGAAAAATGAAACTCCGTCAGTTTGAGTGATTTTCGTAGAAAATTGTATCGAAAACTAGTTGATTTTTATTCGAATTGACAGCCTTGAATTTACTGTCCTTCTCTAAGTTTTGTAGCAGTTTCCATTTTGTAGGCCATCAGATTCGCAATGTTTTTAGCTTTATAAATGGCTAGATCGGCGATTTCGCCTTCAAAATTTTCATGGACGCTTTGTGTCCAAAGTGAAATCCAGTGTTCAAAATGTCGTTTTTCAATCGCTTTAATCGCATTAATAGGAAAGTGCACCGCCATTGGGTTGCCTTTGTATGAGACATTTCCAAACAATAACGTTTCCCAAAACTGATACATTTTTGGTAAATGATGATTCCAATCTACATTGGCAATGGATGTGAAATAATGACCAATGGTTTCGTCTTTTTGAACCTTCAGATAAAAAGAATCCACCAATTTTTGAATGTCTTCTTGGGTTTGAATGTCTTTCATCCTTCGAAATTATAAATTATACCGCTGATTGTCAAATTATTTCAAATGATTAATATCCATAGGTTGATCGATGGAAATATTTTATTTTTGCAAAATGAATTTGGAATGGTATCAAGACCAAGCAAAACAGAAACAAAAGGAACACAAAAAATTTTTGGATGGGTTGAAGAAAAAACCGCCGAAAAATTTAGACTATGTGGTTCAGGAAACGCATGATGAGGTTTTTGAAAAGATAGATTGCTTGCAATGTGCACGTTGTTGCAAAACGACGGGGCCGCTTTATACGGAAAAGGATATTGAGCGAATTTCCAAACATTTTCGCCTAAAAGCATCTGATTTTGAAGCTAAATTTCTACGAACAGATGAGGACGGCGACAAGGTTTTACAAAATCTTCCTTGCTTCTTCTTGAATGACGACAATACGTGTTCTATTTATGAAGTTCGGCCAAAAGCGTGTCGCGAGTATCCGCATACCGATCGGAAAAAGATTTATCAAATCAATCATTTAACCATTAAAAATGCATCGATTTGTCCAGCAACTTTTGAGTTCCTAGAAAGTTTGAAAAAGAAAATTCAACCATAAAAAAAGCATCGAAATTTCGATGCTTTTCTATTTTTATCAAGTTGGTTTTATACAACGCCTTGTGCAAGCATTGCCTCTGCAACTTTCACAAAACCAGCAATGTTAGCTCCTTTTACGTAGTTTACATAACCATCTTCTTCTTTACCATATTCTTTACACGCTTTGTGGATTCCGATCATGATTTCCTTCAAACGAGCGTCAACTTCTTCCGAAGTCCAATTCAAACGAATTGAGTTTTGCGTCATTTCAAGACCAGAAGTTGCTACACCACCGGCGTTAGACGCTTTTCCTGGAGAAAACAAGACTTTGTTATCCAAGAAATAGTTAATTGCATCTAGAGTAGAAGGCATATTTGCTGCTTCGGTAACACAAATAGTTCCGTTAGCAACCAGTTTTTTAGCATCGTCTAAATCCAATTCATTTTGAGTAGCACATGGGAATGCTAAATCACATTTTACTTCCCAAGGTCTCTTTCCAGCATGGAATTCCGCAGATGGGAATTTCTTTGCATAATCTTCGGCTCTGTTGTTTCCAGACGCACGAAGTTCAAGCATGTATTCAATTTTATCACCAGAAATTCCGTCTTTATCGTAGATATAACCGTCTGGACCAGAAATCGTAATGACTTTTGCACCTAATTCATCCAATTTTTTCACAACACCCCAAGCTACGTTACCAAAACCTGAAACCGATGCCGTTTTTCCTTTAAGATCTTGGTTGATGGTTTTTAACATTTGCTCTGCAAAGTAAACAACGCCATAACCTGTTGCTTCAGGACGAATTAATGATCCTCCGTAAGCCAATCCTTTACCCGTAAGTACTCCGGTAAACTCATTGCGGATTCTCTTATATTGACCGAATAAATATCCAATTTCTTTTGCTCCAACACCGATATCTCCCGCAGGAACGTCCGTTTCTGGACCGATGTGTTTGCAAAGTTCCGTCATAAATGCTTGGCAGAATCTCATGATTTCCATGTCTGATTTTCCACTTGGGTCAAAATCAGCACCACCTTTACCACCGCCCATTGGAAGTGTTGTTAAAGAGTTTTTGAAAACTTGTTCGAACGCTAAGAATTTAAGAACAGACAAATTCACTGTTGGATGAAAACGAATTCCTCCTTTGTATGGTCCAATTGCAGAGTTCATTTGGATACGGAACCCTCTGTTTACTTGGATTTCTCCTTTGTCATTAACCCAAGCAACACGGAAAATAATTACTCTTTCTGGCTCAGCCATTCTTTCAAGAAGTTTCATTCCGCTGTATTCTTTTTTTGATGCGATAAAAGGTATTACTGTTGCAGCAACTTCTTTTACAGCTTGTAAGAATTCGGGTTCATTTGGATTTTTTGCTTCAATTCTAGCGATAAAATCCTGGATTTTTTGGTCGATATTGTGTTGTTCCATACGTTAGTGATGAATTCATTTAATTCAATCAAATTTAAATTTTTTTTCAAACGACACAATATTTATTTTACGTATTCGCAAAATAGAATCAAATGTTTAAATTGATTTTTAATAGTTTATGAAAAAATGATAAAAAATATCAAAAAAGGACATTTTTAAGAAAAATAATTTTGATTTGATAATAAATAAAAATTTATTTTACAGAAAATTGACGTCCAGAATGGGTTTTAATGTGTTGTTTGATTTCCAACTCGAGCAAAATGGGTAATATCTCAAATACAGGTTTGTCGATTTCTAAGGCCAATTCGTCTAGTGAAATTAGGGGTGTTTTTTTGATGGTTGAATAGACTTCTAATTCGGAATCCGAAAGCGTCGGAGTTTTAGTTTCTTCAGGAAATAATTCCGCTTGTTTTTTAGGAGAACTTAATCCTAAATTTTGATACAAATCTTTAAAATTGCTGATTGCAGCCGCTTTATTTTGAAAAATTAGATGATTGCAACCTTGGCTGTACTTATCGGTGATTTTTCCTGGAAGTGCGTAAACATCTCGGTTGTAGCCGTTCGCAAATGTTGCTGTGCTTATCGAGCCACCACCAAAAGCGGTTTCTACGATGATTAAATTTCTTGAAAGTCCAGCAATGATTCGATTTCTTTGAAGAAAATTTTCACGATCTGGCTTTTGGGAAGAGTTGAATTCCGTCAATAAAGCGCCATCATTTTCCAAAATTTCCTGAGCAAGTTTTTTGTTCACAGCGGGATACAAGGTGTGAAAACCATGAGCCAAAACAGCAATTGTAGGAATCGTATTTTGTAAGGAAGAAATGTGTGTTTGCGTATCAACACCATGAGCCAAGCCACTTACCGTCATCATTTGCTTTTTTGGCGCTTTTTTATGAAACTCTTCTAGGAATCCCTTTCCGTAAGCGGTCATATTTCGAGTTCCAACTAAACTTACAGGCGTTAGATTTGGGTGAATTGTTCCTTTTTGATACAGAATTGCGGGTGCGTCGGAACATTCATCAAGAAAGTAGGGAAGTTGGTTTTGATGTCGTAAAAGAATTTGAATGTTGTTCTGTGTACAAAATTTTAGCTCTTTTTCCGCAAAATCAAGATGTTCTTTTTTACCAATTTCGGAAAGACGATTTTGCTTTAAACCTTCAATCTTGGATAAGATGATTTTGCTTTCTTTCCAGACGGTTTCTGCGGAACCAAATGCTTGAGTGAGTTTTCTAAAATGAATATCCCCAATATGAGCACATCTACGAAGTGCAATTGCATACAAATGTTCTTCCGAAAACATGGTTTTGTGTTTTACTCAAATGTAGCGAAATTTTAGTTTCGTTTACGGATTTCTTCCAAATAGTCCCAAAGGTTGTCTTCTTTTTTATGAGGAAGTTCTTCAAAATGTTCTGGATTATTGCGAACGTATTCCTGCCAAATGGCATCGTCTTTTTCGCTATAATAATTAGGAAATTCCCAGATGAATTTTTTCTTTTTCTCGCCGGCCTTTTTATACATAAAAGCCAAAGCACTTCCCACAACAGCGCCACCTAAATGGGCTTGCCATGAGATATTGCTAGGTTCTTGAAGTTCAGAGAAGAGTTCTTCGGGCAACATTCCCCAAATTAAACTTCCATAATAAAGAACGACCAAGAGAGAGATTGTAAGCAACTTCATATTCCAACGGAATACACCACTAAAAAACAGAAAGAAGGCCAGCATATAAACGATTCCACTTGCTCCAATGATGCACGTTAACCTTCCATCGAAAAATACAGAAGGAGGCATTAACCAAACCACTAATCCTGTAAAAAGCCAGCCTCTAAAAAAAACTTTGGGCGCTATTTCGGGATAAAACTGAAATAATAAAAATAGCAAAACGCCAATAGGAACCGAATTACTCAATAAATGTTCCCAACTTCCGTGAAGTAACGGACTGAATAAAATACCATCTAAACCTTCTGGTGTAAATGGGATTAAGGCTCCATCACAAGAAGTGACTACGCCTGAAAGTTGCAACGCAAAACCCAACCACATTAGGATGAGCATAACGATCGGGTACAAAACCGATTTTCTTGCGAGAAACTTTTTTATCATTCCATGTTTTTTACAAAAGGATTGCCAATGTTTTTTATCGGAAAATATGGCGTAAACCTTTTGGTTTTTGTTTGGGTTAATTTACATCTTTGTCAGTAGATTTGATTACAAACAAATTGTTAATTTTGTTATTTGTAATTTTGAAGAGATTTACGGTGATTATGAGGAACAAAACTATTGCTATCATTTTACTAGGAGCATCACAACTTCTTTTTGCTCAGAAAAACAAGGAAATTTTAAGACAAATTGACTCTATTTCTCAGAAGAAATGGGATCACGTTGCTATTGATTTGGATAGTTTGGATAATCCTGTTTTTGAAAAAATTGATAAAAAACTGAATGATACGGTTTATATTAAGGAAAAAGTAGTTCAGGTTCATCTTCCTGATGAGCAAGTACCGATTACACCTTATAATTTTTTACAAGATAAAGAAAGCTTAAGACGTTGGTTTTTCTTTGGTCAAAACACCCTAGTTTTCAATCAAGCTTCCTTTAGTAATTGGAATGCCGGTGGAAACAATAACATTGGCGTTTTAGGCAAGGTTAATTACAACTTAACGTATAAAAACTACAAGCATTATTTCGAAAATATTGTTCAATTAGGTTATGGTTTTGTGGCTCAAGAAGGGCAGAGTACACGAAAAACAGAAGATGTTATTAATGTAAGTTTGAACTACGGTTATGAATTGGACAGAAACCTTTATTTATCAACGGGGGTTCAGTTTATTTCCCAGTTTACGTTAGGGTATAATTATTCAGCAACACCAGATCCCACGCCAATAAATCGCATCTCGAAATTTATGGCTCCTGGATATTTAAATCTAGGTCTCGGTTTTTCATACAATCCTAAAGAAAATTTACAGATTATTTTTAGACCAATCAACGGTCAGTTTACTTTTGTGACCGATCCGCTTTTACAAAAAGCCGGCAAATACGGTTTAACGAAAGATGGTCAAAGTGTACGTTCGGAGCTTGGTGCAAGGTTGAATATTCTTCATCGATTGAAAATCATGAAAGATATGAATTACACCAGTCAGTTAAACTTCTTTACCAACTATCTTTCTCATATGGAGCGGGTTGATATTATGTATTCGGGTGCGTTGAATATGAAATTCAATAAATACATTACAGCGAATGTGAGTATAGATTTAATTTACGATCACGACCAAATCCAAAAACTACAACGTAAACAAACGTTAGGGATTGGCTTAATCTATAATATGGGGTTAGAAGCTAATAAAAGCTCCAACTCAAAACTCCTAAAACCATTTGTAAAATAAAGGAAAAGAGTCTTTAGGATAATTTGCTTATTTTTGCACCCGAAAATTTAAAAATGCACTAATGAAAAAATTATTCTTTGCACTTCTTGCAATGACAGGCGTTCAGGCTTTCGCACAGGAAGCTACAGAACCCATTGCTGTTTCAGACACTGTTAAACATTGGTCTATCGAAGGTCAACATACGTTAATGCTTAACCAAGCTGCTTTCTCTAACTGGGTTGGTGGTGGAGCCAACAACGTAGGTTGGTTAGCTGGTGTTAATTACAATATGACGTATCAAAAAGATAAAGATCTTTGGGAAAATATCGTTGTTTTAGGCTACGGACAGAACAATACGAAAGGAATCGGAACAAGAAAAACGCAAGACGCGATTAATCTTTCGACTAACTACGGTAGAAAAATTTCAGATAATTGGTATGTATCTGCAGGAGCTGGTTTGCAATCTCAATTTGCAGCGGGTTACGAAGATGGAAACAATCCTGATGCAGCTAAAATTTCGAACTTCATGGCGCCAGGATACCTAAATATTGGTGCTGGTTTTACATACAGACCGAATGATAATTTCACGATGACGCTTCGTCCCGCAAACGCAAGATGGACATTTGTTTTAGATAAAGATTTGCAAACGGCAGGAACTTATGGATTGAAAAATGATGGCGATTCTTCATTATTCCAATTCGGTTTCTTGGGAACAGCAACGTATAAAGTGAAGTTGATGGAAAACATTACGTTGGTAAACAACGCATCTGTATTTTCTAACTATTTAGATCATCCTGAACGTTTGGTTTTATCGTATGGCGGAATCTTGAATTTGAAAATCAACAAGTACGTTTCTTCCGTAATTACGCTAGATTTACTTTACGATCATAACCAAATTAAAAGAACTCAGTTGAAACAAACTTTAGGAGTAGGTTTTGCTTATAACTTAAATAACGGAGTTAAGAGAACTGAGGCTAAAGAGCATAAAACTTGGAAAAACTAATTTTTTAGTTTAAATAATATAAGCCACCTTTCGAGGTGGTTTTTTTATGCGTTCCAAAACTCTCTATCAAGGCTTCTGTACTGAATTGCTTCGGCAATGTGAGCTGATTGGATTTGCTTTGAATTGGATAAATCGGCAATTGTTCTTGCTACTTTTAAAATTCGATCGTAGGCTCTTGCCGAAAGATTTAGTTTTTCCATGGCGTTTTTAAGTAGCTGTTCCGAATTTGAATCTAAAGCGCAATAGTTTTCAATGTCTTTTCGTCCCATTTGGGCGTTGTAGAAAATGTCTGATTCTTGGAAGCGTCCTTCTTGAATTTTTCGAGCGCGAAGAACACGATTTCGAATTTCTGAACTCGTTTCGCCATGACGTTTATCGGACAATTGCTCAAATTCAACTTTTGGAACTTCGATGTGAATATCAATACGATCGAGTAGTGGACCAGACAATTTATTGAGGTATCGTTGCATTTCCGAAGGCGAACTTGTGTTGTTTGGATCATCTGGGAAAAACCCACTTGGACTTGGATTCATACTCGCCACCAACATGAAACTTGCGGGATAGTTAATCGTAAATTTAGCTCTAGAAATGGTCACCGTTCGATCTTCCAACGGTTGACGCATGACTTCTAAAACACTTCTTTTGAATTCGGGCATTTCATCCAAAAACAAAACACCATTATGCGCTAATGAAATTTCACCAGGTTGCGGATACGTTCCACCGCCGACAAGCGCTACGTCTGAAATTGTGTGATGAGGTGAACGAAAGGGGCGAATTGTCATCAGCGAGGTTTCTGTTCCGATTTTTCCAGCAACAGAGTGGATCTTGGTTGTTTCCAATGCTTCGCCAATACTTAGTGGAGGCAAAATACTCGGAATACGTTTGGCAAGCATTGTTTTTCCACTTCCGGGCGGACCAATCAAAATAATATTATGTCCACCAGCCGCAGCGACTTCCATCGCTCGCTTTGCCGATTCCTGACCTTTAACTTCGGAAAAATCAAACGGAAAAGAGGATGATTTTGCTTCAAATTCTAATCCAATATCGATGTTTGTTTTTTGAAGTTCTTGCTCACCATCGAAAAACTTAATGACTTCTAGAATACTATCAACACCATAAACATCCAACTCGCTAACAATTGCGGCTTCTTTTACATTTTGTTTCGGTAAGATAATGCCTTTAAAACCTTCCGCTGCTGCTTGTGTTGCAATGGATAAACCACCTTTAATAGGTTGAAGTGTTCCATCTAAGGATAGCTCACCAATGATGATATATTCCGAAATAAAATCAGGTTTTAACTGGCCCGAAGCCGCCAAAATACCGATAGCGATGCTCAAATCGTAGGAAGAACCTTCTTTTCGCATATCAGCAGGGGCCATGTTAATGGTGATTTTCTTGCCGGGAAGTTTGTACCCGTTATTTTTTAGCGCCGCCGAAATTCGGTAGCTACTTTCTTTAATTGCATTATCGGGCAAGCCTACCAAATGGTATCCCACACCTTGGTCTACATTGACCTCAATGGTGATGGTTTGGGCGCTCACTCCATAAGTTGCACTTCCATAGACTTTTACCAACATGTTTTTATTTTAAAGATAAAAAAAATCTGCTCGTGAAAGCAGATTTTTTTTGTATTTGATTTGTATTGAATTTACATAAATCGTTCGCCTCGTTTAATGTTCCGAAGGTCGTTTACGTATTCTTTAATCATTTGATCATTGTCTCGAGGGCAAATTAGCAAGGCTTTATCGGTATCTACAATGATGTAATTTTCTAAACCATCAATGACAGCTGCTTTGTTTTTGTTCTTTACCAAAACGATATTTCCTGTACTGTTGTAGGAAAGAATATTTTTCGAATTGATTGCGTTATTCAATTCATTTTTTTCTGCATTATCGTAAACAGAAGTCCACGTTCCAAGGTCACTCCAGCCTAAATCCGCAGGAATAACATACACGTTATCCGCTTTTTCCATAATTCCGTTATCGATGGATATTTTAGAAAGTTTTGGATAAATCAATTCAATACATTCTTCCTCTCTTTTCGAATTGTATTCACACGAATTGAATTGTTGAACCATATCCGGAAGATATTTGTTGAAGCATTTTAAAATACTTTTTACGTTCCAAATAAAAATTCCAGCATTCCACAGGAAATCGCCACTTTCTAGAAAGGTTTTTGCAATTTCTAAATTCGGTTTTTCGGTGAACGTTTTTACTTTATAATACTGCGCTTTCTTCGTTGGCAAATATTGAATATAGCCATAACCGGTATCTGGACGCGTTGGCGTAATTCCCAGTGTAACCAAATAATCATTTTCTTTAGCAAGTTCTAACGCTAATTCAATTTTTTCGGTGAATCGTTTTTCATTTAAAATCAAATGATCTGCTGGTAGAACGATAATATTGGCTTCTGGATTTTGCGCAGCAATTTTATTGATCATGTACAAATTACATGCTGCGGTGTTCTTCATCATCGGTTCGCCAACAATGTTTTCAGCAGGAACCAGAGGAAGCTGAGATCGACAAAGATCTGTATATTCTTTGTTGGTAATCACAAAGATGTTTTCGTTAGGAATGGTATCCGAAATTCGTTGATACGTTTGCTGTATCATCGTAGAACCCGTTCCTAAAATGTCTTGAAATTGTTTCGGAAATTTTTGCGTACTCAAGGGCCAGAATCTACTTCCGATGCCACCCGCCATAATTACACAATAGTTATTATTTGTCGTCATGTAGTCTTTGTTTTTCAACTTGAACTAACGCTTTGAAAAGATAGGTTTTTCCGCTGTTCAGTTCCTTACAAAGATAGTTTTTTTTAAGTTTCTTTTGGTACTCGTAGGTCTTCTTTCGATAGACAAAAGTCTCACCTTGATCCAAATTTTCTACAAAAGTTTGATGCTCATTGCCTTCGTCTCGATGAAAATAACGAACAAGTTCTTCGCTTGCCATAAAATTGGCTTTTGGTGATTTAGAAAACCGAATAAGAATGCCCTGTAATTCTGTTGAATAAATGTCTAAGCTTTCTAGAAGCATATTTCGAAATACCATTTTCCATTCTGTTCCATGCGGTGGAATGCGGAATCCGTATTGATGAAAAGCAAGTAAATGCGCCAATTCATGCGTCAACACAAAGAAGAACAATTCTGGTTCTAAAGTTGAATTTAAAGTGATTTTATGCGATTTGTCGGGCAACTTGCGATAGTCCCCAAGTTTCGAATTTCGATCACGGGTAATATGAATGTGGATTTGATGCGAACCAAACCATTTCTGAAGATGCGGAAACGTATGCTGTGGCAAAAACTGAGACAGCAGCTGAATAGACATGCTACAAACTTAGTGGAATTCCTGCATAAAACTCCAATACTTTGGTTTGAAATAAGTAATTGTATTTCGCCTGAGCAGCAGCACCTTGTGCATTCGCATAATTATTACGAGCCACATTTAGGTCGTAAATGCTTGATCTACCTGCTTGGTAGCTTTTTTCAGCGAAGTCTAAAGCCAGCTTCGAACTTTTTTCAGATTGAACGGCTGCTTTGTAGATTTCATAATTGTTTTCGGCACTGTATTCAGCACGTTGAACGTTTTGAAGAACATCTTGTTTTTGTAATGCAAGATTCGTTTTCGCAATATCTTCATTGATTTTTGCTTGTTCCACTTGCAACTTTGTAATTCCTTTATTGAAAATTGGAATGTTTGCGGAAACGCCGACTTGTTGTCCAAAATTGTCTTTATATTGATTAAAGAAATTCGATTCTTTCCCTGTGTTTAATGAATTAAAGTAAAAGGTTCCGATTCCTGCATTAGCTGTTACAGTTGGATAGAAATTGGTTTCCGTAACCGTTGTTTGTGCTTCTGCCGCTTTAATCCTTGCTTCAGCCGCTTTGATATGCGGTTGGTTAGTATATGCTTTTGTTAAAACGTCATTCGCAGAAATATAATTTGGTTCTAGCTGATCAACATATGGAGCATCAGCGACATCAAAATTTCTGAAATCTTCCAATTGCAATAAAATAGCAAGATTTAAAAGCGCATTTTTCGTATTGGTTTCCGATGTTTTGATATTCTGATACTCACGAGCTACGGCCGCTTCCGCTTCTGCTAAAACTGTTTGCGCCGTTGTTCCTACTTCAGTTGTAATTTTTGCTCTTTCGTACTGCTTTTTCGCATTCTCATGAGCACTTTGATTGATTTTTAAAACCTCTTTGCTTAAAAGGATATTCAAATATTGTTCAGCAATACTTAGTGAAATATCGTTTCTGATTTTTTCAACATCAAACTGACTTGCTTCGACTTCAAAAAGATCACGCTTTACTTGTTTTTCTAATCGTCCATTGTTGAAAACAAGCACGTTAGCTCCAACGTTTGCACTGTTGTTAAAGTTGTCATTACGCTGGTTGTTTCCGAAAACGTCTTGCCCTTGTCCAAAAGAAACATTATTGTTGAAATTAGCCGAAACTCCAGGAAGTTTTTCCTTTTTGGAAGCTTCTAGTGTTTTCTCACGAATGCTTTTGTTTTGGTTACTTTGGATAATTTGCAAGTTATTTTTAGCAGCATAATCTACACATTCCTGCAAGGTCCATTTTTTCTGTGCCTGAATACTAAATACAGTAAAAAATAAGGCAAAAGCAATTGCGTTTTTCATGGGAAACTCTATTTCTAGTATTAGACGAAAAACTTCGATTTTTGTTACAAATTCGTGTAGAATCTCGTTCAGAAAATCTGTATATTTGTTTCGATGGCAACAAAAGCGCTTTTTAATTCCGTAGTAAATTGGTTTATAAAACAAAGAATTGATCAGATTGAGAGTTTCATAAAAGAACCTTCTCAAACGCAACAAGCCATTCTTTTTTCTCAACTTTTTCGCTCCGAAGATACATGCTATGGTAAGGAATACGGTTTTAAAAATATTGCCACCATTGCTGATTTTCAGAATAAAGTTCCCATTGTTAATTACGAAGAATATGAGCCGTTTATTGAACGAGCTCGACAAGGCGAATCGGATGTGATTTGGCCTGGCGTTATCAAACAATTTGCAAAATCTTCTGGAACAACGAACGCGAAAAGTAAATACATTCCCATAACAGAAGACAGTTTGCAAGATTGTCATTACAAAGCAGGGAAAGATCTCGTTTCTATTTATGTGAACAACCATCCGGAAAATAAATTGTTTTCGAACAAGAATTTACGTTTGGGTGGAAGTGCAGAAATGTATCAAAACTTCAACACGAAATACGGCGATTTATCGGCGATTTTAATTGATAATCTTCCTTTTTGGGTAGAAATCACAACGGTTCCGAGCAAAAAAGTGTCTTTAATGTCGGAATGGGAAACCAAAATGAAAGCCATAGTTTCGGAAGTAATAACTGCGGATGTGGGTAGCCTTTCTGGAGTTCCTTCGTGGATGATGGTGATGCTGCAAAAAGTTTTAGCTGAAAGCGGAAAGGGCAGTATTGGTGAAGTTTGGCCGAATTTGGAGGTGTTTTTTCACGGTGGAATTAGCTTTAAACCCTATAAAAAAGAATATCGAGAAGTTGTTGGACGAGAAATTAATTACTACGAAATCTACAATGCGTCCGAAGGTTTTTTCGGAATTCAAGATCAACGTGGCTCCGATGAATTGTTGTTGATGTTGGACTACGGAATTTTCTACGAATTCATAAAAACGGAAGATTTAGGAAAGTCTCATCCCAATGCCTATACCGTTGAGGAAGTTGAATTGGGACAAAATTACGCGATGGTGATTACCACAAATGGTGGGCTTTGGCGTTATATGATTGGGGATACAGTCGTTTTTACTTCGTTAAAACCGCACCGAATCAAGATTTCTGGTCGAACCAAGCATCACATCAATGTTTTTGGTGAAGAATTGATGATTGATAATGTAGAAACGGCGCTTCAGCAAACCTGTGAACGAACCAATTCCATTATTAAAGAATATACGGGAGCTCCAATTTTCATGGAAGGAAAATCCAAAGGCGCTCACGAATGGATTATGGAGTTCTCCAAAGAACCCGAAGATTTTGAGGCTTTTAAAAGACATTTTGACGATGCTTTAAAGCAATTAAATTCGGATTATGAAGCCAAACGCTATAATAATATGACGTTGCGCGAACCGGTTATTCATAAAGCAAAACCCCATCTTTTCTTCGAATGGATGTCGTCTCGTGGAAAACTAGGAGGACAAAATAAAGTGCCGAGATTAAGCAACGAAAGGGAATTTATAGAGCCATTATTGGTTTTAAATTCATAATCGATTCTTTTCTTTCTTACACCAAACTGTTCTTATCAGCGTAATTCAATTTAAAGAAAATAGCCGTCATAATCGAGAACGCGAGTAGCGAACTTCCCCCGTACGAGAAATACGGTAACGGAATACCAACGGTCGGGAAAAGCCCCATAACCATTCCAATATTAATTGCAAAGTGCATTAACAAAATCGAAGCAAAGCTATATCCAAATACTCTGTTGAAGACGTTCTTTTGTCGTTCGGATAAATAATAAATTCGGCCAATAAATAAGGAGTAAACAAGGACTAGAAGCGTACTTCCAAAAAATCCCCATTCTTCACCAACGGTACAAAAGATGTAGTCGGTTTCTTGTTCTGGCACAAACTTTCCTCGAGTTACCGATCCTTCACGATAGCCTTTTCCGAAAAATCCGCCTGAACCAATTGCCGTTTTGGAATATAATAAGTTGTATCCCGATGTATCTCGGAACTTGGCTTCCCCCTTATAAAGAACTTCAATACGTTCTCTTTGGTGTTTTGGAAGCTTTTCCAAAATTGTGGGTGTTGCTAGTGCAAAAGCACTTAAAACCAGAACGACTCCAGCTATCGACGAAATAGAAACGATATTCCAACTCAATCTATGGTAGTTGAAGAAAAGTAAAATTACCGTTAAAAGGACAATTGCGCCAACAACATACCATGGATTTATAGCTAAAGAAACGAGGAAAACCGCTGCAAAAACAGCAATCACACCAAATACTTTTCCGCTTAAACCTTCTCTATATAAAGCAAATGAAAACGCAAAGAAAACCAATAAGGAACCAACATCGGGAATCATTAAAACGACCGCCGCAGGTATCCCAATAATGAGTAAAGACGTCCAAAGAGATTTATTATATTTTAAATTAAAGTCGGGTCCAGAAACATAATTAGCTAGCATTAAGGCCGTTCCAATTTTTGCAAATTCTACAGGTTGCATTGTGAATCCACCGAATTTGTACCAGTTTTTTTGACCTAAAATTTCCGTACCAAATGGGAATAAACCAATGAGTAATAAGACGCCGCCGATGTAAAAAATCCCTGACATGTTTTCGAAAAACTTACTTCGTGTCAAGAATATAAAAACCCCAACAAGAATTGAAATTCCAAAGAACATCAATTGTTTTTTTCCCAAAGTTTCGTCCACAGAATAAATATTGGCAACAGCAAAGCTGCACAACAAAAGGTAAATTCCAATACCTAATTTATCTATTCCTTCGAAACTTCTCATCTGGTTTTTTTGTTGGTGTTGGTTTGTTTTTGAGGTTTATTTTCTAACTCAAGTTGAACTTGCTTTTTTAGGGCGTCAACTTTTCGTAAGCTATCTTGTATTTTCTTTAATTTAATAGAATCTGGTTTTGGTTCTATGTACCAACCTTTCCGCTTCATATCTACAACGTATTGACGTTTGTATTCAGGCATAAAGCTTGAAGTGGTCATCTTTTTGTACAGATGCTCTCGTTTTACGGTTCCCGTCAAATATTTTTCTGCAATCAAAGTTGCCGCTGGTCCTGCCCAAGTTGCACCAAATCCGGCATGTTCCATTACGGCTGCGACCACAATTTTTGGTTTATCAGCAGGAGCAATTAATACAAAAATAGAGTTGTCCTTTCCTTGCGGAACCTGTGCTGTTCCAGTTTTGGCTAGTTGGGTAAAGTCAGCAGATTTCAAACCTCTTGCAGTTCCAGCTAATACCACTTTTTCCATTCCCTTTAAAACGGGATCAAAGTGTTTTGGATCAACCAGTGTTTTATGTTTTACCTTAAATCGTGGATCTGGATTTGGTTTGCCATCAATCGATTTTACGATATGCGGTGTATAGAACCAACCTTTGTTTGCAATGGCTGAAAGCATGTTGGCAAGCTGCATAGGAGTTAGTAAAACATCCCCTTGTCCCATTCCGTTAAAAACAGCTCCTGTTGCTAGAGGGTCCCAGTTTTTATAGTCTTTATTTTTAAGTCCCGCTCTTTCGTTGATGTACTTCATGCGGTTTTCATAAAATTCACCACTTGGGATTCTTCCTTTGGCGCCAACAGCAAGATCATTATTTAGGAAAACGCCTAAGCCGAAGCTGTTCATAATGGCTTTCCACTCATCAATACCTTTGGAAGGATTTCCGGGATATTTATTCATGATTGCTAAGAAAGCATAGGAAAAGTGACAGTTACTAGATACCTGAATTGCCGGAATTAAAGGATCTGCACCACCATGACCTTTGATTCGTAAGCCTTTGTAATTAAATCCGCCTCCACAAGGGAAAATCGTATTTTCGTCCATCACGCCCATTTGCATTGCTGCTAAAGCAGTCACTAATTTAAATGTGGAACCCGGTGGATATCCTGCTTGGATTGAACGGTCAAAAGTCGGACGATTATCGTAAATGGTATCGTTGGTTAATCGATATAGGTTTTTTGATTTGTTTGGACCTGTAAATAAATTGGGGTCAATGTCTGGACCCGTTGCCATCGCTAAAATTTCACCATTATTAGGATCAATAGCAACTACAGCACCGTGTTTGTCCACGAGCATTTCTTCGGCAAGCTTTTGAAGATCATAATCGATGGTTAACGTAATGTCTTTTCCAGTGACAACATCTTTGTCGAGCGTTCCTTCTTTGTACGGACCAACATTTCTCAGTCTAATGTCTTTCTGAATGTATTTTATTCCTTTTATTCCTCGAAGGTCATTTTCGTATGCTTTTTCAATTCCCGATTTCCCGATGAAATCACCTGGAAGATAGTAGGTTGAATCTTTTTTGATTTCGCTTTTATTAATCTCGTTGGTGTAGCCTAAAAGGTTTCCAGATGTAGAAACTTCATACTGTCTTTGAGGTCTAGAAACAATATTAAATGCTGGATATTTAAAGATAATTTCCTGAATTCGAGCCACATCTTCTCGACTTAAATTCTTCGCAAAAGGAATGGGTGTTAGTTTACTGAAGAAGCTTTCTTTTTTAAGATTTGCGATTCGTTTTTCAAACTCCCCTTTGGAAATATTTAATAAACTACAAAAGGCAAGTGTGTCAAAATCATCTCTCATTAAAGCTTCCGTGTACGAAATTTCGTACGAAGGTTGGTTTCCTACAAGGATTTTCCCATTACGGTCGAAAATTACCCCACGTTGCGGAATAATGTATTCCGTTTTAATGGATGTATTGAGTGCGTTTAAAGCGTACCGGTCGGTAAAAAGCTGTAAATAAGCAAGCCTTGCTACAAAAATGGCAGCAATGATTCCTAAAGCTAATGTTATTCTGAAATACTGAGACTTCACACCTTTTGTTTGATTTTAAATGCGATCGCGTAAACTAAAATACAAAGAAAGGAGATTAAACTCGTTATTGCAACATTCAACAGAATTTCGAAGAATCGAGTGAATTTGAAAAATTCAACATATTGCACTATCAGCTGATGGATGAAAATACTTGTTAATATAAACACGATAAATTGCGACCATTGCAAGGATTGAAACGAGAAAAAGTCGGTTGTTGTATCGGTTGAAGTTCTAAAGATTAAGGTTCGAAAATAAGCAACCGTGGTTGTTGCTAAGGCGTTGATTCCCCAAGTTCCCAAATTAGCATCAATAGCCAATCCAAGAAGGAAACTTAAGCCTAGGAAAACAAATTTATTTCTGAAAAAAGGATAGAACAAAACGAATAGAGGGTACATCACCGGAACGTATTTTTGGGCAATCACTATTCGGTTGAGCACTACAATTTGCAATGTCACCAAAATAAAAATGATAATAATGTCCGACAGGATGCTTCTACTAATCATTGTCTTTCTTTAATTCGACACTCAGAGTGTCTTGTATTTTTTGGATCTCTGCTTTTTTCAAGTTTTTAACTACGAAAATTTTGCTAAGATTTCCCATTTTTTCACTTAACTCCACCGAAATATCCCAGAAACCAGTTTTGCTATCTACTTCATATCCAGCCACGGTTCCTATCATTTTCCCTTGTGGGAAAATAGATGATTTTCCGTCTGTTACAACCGTGTCGCCTACCTTTAGAGAAACGTATTTCGGCACATCGGCAAGATGCATAATTCGAGAATCATCACCCGTCCAAGTTAACGTTCCAAAATATCCTGATTTCTTTAAAGCCGCATTAATTCGAATTTTATTCACACTTAAAACCGATTGTACTAAAGCGTATTTGTCGGTGGTGTTCACGACAATTCCGGCAATTCCGTTGGGCGCTATTACACCCATTTTAGGTTGTATCCCATCACGGCTTCCTCGGTTAATGGTGAAATAATTATTCTTACGATTAATCGTGTTATTTACAATTTCGCCATCGACAATTGTGAAGATTTGTCCACCTCCAAGGGTATCATGAACTTTTCTGAAAACAGGTGTTTTCAGAGCGTCTTTTCCGTAAAGTTCTTGCATCAGTTGCTTGTTCTGACGAACCAAATCCTCATTGGTTTGTTTGAGTTTAAGATACGAAGTACCCTCATCAATATACCCAGAAACCCAAGCGTTGAATGCCGTAGTTTGTCCTGCAAGCCACGACTGCTGCATTGAATTTCGAGTGAAAATCAGAATAATTGCGACTACTTGCAAGACCAAAAAGAACATGAATAAACTGTTCTTCGAAAAAAATCTTAACAAAGAGCCCATGGATTACGTGTTGTTGTCGAAATTATTTAATTAGGAAATTGAATTTGTCCATGTTTTTAAGGGCAATCCCTGTTCCACGAACTACCGCTCTTAACGGATCTTCTGCTACAAAAACAGGAAGACCTGTCTTCTTGTGCAAACGGTCTGCTAATCCACGTAACAAAGCTCCACCTCCTGCAAGGTAAATCCCTGTTTTATAGATATCTGCAGCAAGTTCTGGTGGCGTAAGAGAAAGCGTTTCCATAACCGCATCTTCAATTCGGATGATCGATTTGTCTAGTGCTCTAGCGATTTCCTTGTAGTTCACCATGATTTCTTTCGGCTTCCCTGTAATCAAATCACGACCTTGTACTGGAATATCTTCAATTTCAACATCCAATTCTTCGATAGCAGAACCAACTTCAATTTTTACTCTTTCCGCAGTTCTTTCACCAATATATAAGTTGTGGTGTGTTCTCAAATAATACGCAATATCATTGGTGAAAACGTCTCCTGCAATTTTTACAGATTTGTCACAAACGATACCTCCTAAAGCAACGACAGCGATTTCAGTAGTACCTCCGCCGATATCGATAATCATGTTTCCTTCAGGCTTTTGAACGTCAATTCCTACCCCGATAGCTGCAGCCATTGGTTCGTAAATCAAACGTACTTCTTTTGCATTTACTTTTTGCGCAGAGTCACGTACTGCTCGTTTTTCAACCTCTGTAATTCCGGATGGAATACAAATTACGATACGTAAAGCGGGTTGAAATAATTTGCCTTTGATTGCTGGAATTTGCTTGATAAACTCCTTAATCATGTGCTCCGAAGCGTGGAAATCTGCAATAACTCCGTCTTTTAAGGGACGGATGGTTTTAATGTCTTCATGCGTTTTCCCCTGCATATGTTTTGCTTGCTCACCTACTGCAATTGGCTTTCCCGTAGAACGCTCGATAGCCACTATAGATGGCTGATCGATAACGATTTTGTTATTATGTATAATCAGCGTATTTGCCGTACCTAAGTCAATCGCAATTTCTTGCGTGAACATATCAAATAGACCCATTCTTTTCTAAAAATTTTTAAGATTACAAAGATATAAATTATATAACTCTCTTTATTACGGATTATTGAAAAAAAATGGTTAAAATTTTATTAAAATTCACATAAAAATCAATTAATTAGAAAGTTCTTGATTTGCCTTGAGCGAATTGTTTGGAATTCAGCAGGATATTGATTTTGGTGATACTTGTCATAAGCCTCCAAAATCTGTTCTAATAATTAAAAAATTCAGTATCTTTGTGCTTTCTGTATGGGCCAGGATTCTAACATACCTCAAACCTCGAATTTTACTGTTTTAAGCGTCAGTTACGAAAAAGCTGATGCAGAAACACGCGGTAAATTTTCGTTTTTTGACGACCATGTCAAAGAGTTTGTTCATAAAGTGAGCAACAACGATTTGGGCGACGCTTTTGTTGTGTCCACATGTAACCGAACCGAAATCTACACTACGACTTCCAATTACCTTTTAATCGCTGAAGAATTTTGCGATTCTGTCGGAGTTTCTCTTTCGGAATTTATGAAATACGCCAACATCATCAATCGTGAAGATGCACTGAATCATCTTTTCCGAGTTGCTGGTGGATTAGAAAGTCAGATTATTGGTGATTTTGAAATTATTGGTCAGATTAAAAACGCGTATAGTCGTTTCAAAAAAGAAAAGAAAATTTCCAATCCGTATTTGGAGCGCGCAATTAACGCGGCGATTCAGATTTCGAAAAAGATTAAAAACGAAACGGGGATTTCCAATGGCGCGGCTTCGGTTTCGTATGCGGCGGTTCATTACATTCTGAATCATATTCAAAAAATCTCTGAGAAGAACATTTTACTTCTTGGTGTTGGTGAGATTGGTCAAAATACCGTTGAAAACTTGGTGAAGCATATTTATCAACCGAAAATTAAAATCGCAAACCGTAGTTTTGAGAAAGCAGCAAAACTGGCTAGCAAATACAATATTCCAAATATTCCATTTGAAAATTTCAAAGAAGAATTGACGGAAACCGATGTTCTGATTGTTGCAACTGGTGCAAAAGAACCCATTGTAAATAAACTTCATATTGCGGAAGGAAAAGAAATGTTGATTATTGACCTTTCGATTCCGAATAATGTGGATACCAATGTGGAAGAACTTGATTCTGTTCAGTTGATTGACGTTGATCGACTTTCGCAGCAGATTCAGGACACAATGGAGCAGCGGAAGAAAGAAATTCCAAAAGCGGAGGAAATCATTAAAGACATGACGAAGGACTTTTTGGAGTGGGAGAAAACGAGAAAATTAGCGCCAAAGATTCACCAATTCAAAGCAGTGTTGAAAAATATGGAGCGCAACGAAATGCACAACATTCACAAGAAACATCGGTATGTTGAGGTGGATGATATGGAGCTTTCGGACAAAATGATACAAAAAATTACCAATCGATTTGCCAAATACATCATTGAAAATCCGATGAAAGCGGAAGAAGTGAGTAAGTTAATGCATGAGATTTTGGTAGAACAACCCAATAAAGAATTCCATGAAAAACATTAGGATAGGAACCCGAAACTCGCCTTTGGCTTTGTGGCAAGCGCGAGAAGTGGCACGACATCTTCAAAATCAGAATTACAAAACTGAAATTGTCCCTATTGTTTCTACTGGGGACAAAAATTTGCATCAACCGCTATATTCCATGGGGATTACAGGGGTTTTTACCAAAGATTTGGATATCGCTTTGTTGAATGACGAAATTGATATTGCGGTACATTCTTTAAAAGATGTTCCTACGCAATTGCCGAATAACACAGAGATTATCGCGTATTTGAAACGCGATTTCCCTCAAGATGTTTTGGTGCGAAGCCAAGCAGCAAAAGATAAACCTCTACACGAATTGAAAGTGGCGACCAGCAGTTTACGTCGTCGTGCTTTTTGGTTGAAGGAATTTCCAGAAACGGAATTTGTAGATATTCGTGGGAATGTGAATACGCGTTTGCAGAAAATTGAAGATGGTTTGGCAGATGCCACGTTGTTTTCACTTGCTGGACTAAAACGTTTGGCTTTGAATATTGACTATGAGTTGCTTCCATTTATGCTTTCGGCGCCGTCGCAAGGTGTTGTTGCCGTTGCTGGAAGGCTTGATAATAAAGAGATTAACGATATTGTGAAAACCATCAATGATGCGGAAACGCAAAATTGTGTGGAAACGGAACGTGTTTTCTTAAAAACGTTGGAAGGTGGATGTACGGCTCCGATTGGTGCGTATGCCGAAATGGAAGGAGGGAAAATGAGGTTTGTAGGAAGACTTTGTTCTTTGGATGGTAAGAATTGCATCGAAACGGATGATATTTTTGATTTTCAAAATGCGTCAAATCACGGTGCTCAATTGGCTCAATTAGTTTTGAATCAAGGCGGAAAAGAGATTATGGCTGAAATCAATTCCACGAAATAATTTCTATTTTCTAAGATGAATCAAACAATCCTTTTTACAAAAAAATTAGATGAAGCTGCTGTTTCCAAAAAACTGGGAGCGGGAATTTCATGCGATTTTGAAGAAGTGATTGCAATTCATCACCATCAAGTAGCGCCTTTTGATTTGAAAGGCTATTCTATTCTTTTCACGAGTGTTAATGGCGTTCGATCGTTTTTTGAAAATGGATTTCAACTGAATGAAAATTTTACGGAGAGCGATTACAATAAAGTATATGCTGTTGGGAACAAAACCAAGCAAGAGCTTCGAAAACAAGGATTCGGGACGTTTAAGGTTTTAAATTACGCTTCAGAATTGTCTGAATTTATCACGGAACATTCGGTTCATGAGAAGTTTCTGCATTTCTGTGGAAACCTTTCGTTGGATGTTTTGGATCGAGCCTTGCCTTTACAAAATATCTGGTACAAAAAGATAGAAATGTATCGCACGGAATTGCTTTATCCAACCTTTGAAAAAAACTATTCTGCGTTGGTGTTTTTTAGTCCAAGTGGCGTGCAAAGTTATATCAAGAACAATTCATTAGAAAATAAAACACTTTTTGCGATTGGGACAACCACGGAAAAAGAGTTGCAAAATTATACTGAACAACCTATTTATATTAGTCCAAAAGCCAATTTGGAGGAATTGTTAGGTGTTATTCGGGAAACACTTTCCCAAAACTAAACAAGATTATGATTAAGAACGATTTATATCTGAAAGCCCTTCGTGGCGAAACTGTAGAAAGACCACCAGTGTGGATGATGAGGCAAGCAGGAAGATATCTTCCAGAATTTATTGCTTTACGCGATCAGTATGATTTTTTTACACGATGCCAAACGCCAGAGTTGGCGGCTGAAATTACGGTTCAGCCGATTCGCCGTTTTCCTTTGGATGCTGCGATTTTGTTTTCGGATATTTTGGTAGTTCCTCAAGCTATGGGAATCGATTTCAAAATGAAAGAATCCGTAGGGCCTTGGTTGGATACGCCTATTAGAACGAAAGAACAAGTTGATGCAATTGAAGTTCCGGATGTAAATAACACGTTGGGATATGTTTTTGATGCAATTGAGTTAACGTTGTCTAAATTGGATAATGAAGTTCCATTGATCGGTTTTGCAGGTTCACCATGGACGATTTTGTGTTATTGTGTTGAAGGAAAAGGATCGAAAGCATTTGATATTGCGAAATCATTTTGTTTCCAGCAGCCAGAATCGGCTCATCAATTATTGCAGAAAATTACAGATACAACGATCGCATATTTAAAGAGAAAAGTTGAAAAAGGAGTTTCTGCCGTTCAAGTTTTTGATTCTTGGGGCGGAATGCTTTCACCAGCAGATTATCAAGAATTTTCTTGGCAGTATATTCAGCAAATTGTAGATGCATTGGCTCCATTAACGCATGTCGTTGTTTTCGGAAAAGGATGTTGGTTTGCTTTGGATACGATGATGCAATCTCCAGTTTCTGCATTAGGCGTAGATTGGACGATTACTCCAGAAATGGCTCGTCAAATCACGAACAACCAAATCACGTTGCAAGGAAATTTTGATCCGGCGCGTTTGCATTCATCACCAGAAACCATTCGCAAGATGGTTCACGAGATGATTGATCGTTTTGGAAAAGATAAATACATCGCTAATTTAGGTCACGGAATTTTACCGAATATTCCTTTAGAAAATGCCGAAGCTTTTATTAGAGCGGTGGTAGAATGGAAACCTAAAAATTAAAATAGAAAAGCGCCTTTAGGCGCTTTTTTTATGGATTTGAAGTTGTTGAATTTTGCGTTTCAGCAGCTTTTTTATCTTCTAATTTTTTCTTTTCGGCTTCTTTTTTAGCCAATTCTTCCGCTTGTTTTACCAATTCCTTACGTTCCTTTTCTTGTAGTAGAACTTTAGTAACCGAATCGCGATAGGTTTTCGAAGCCATTTTAATATTTTGTTCAATATTCACATTTGCGGCTCCCGTAGAAAATGAATCAACAGCAGTGGTATCGTAGCGAACTTCAACATATGCACCTTCGTTCGGGAACTTGGCTGACGCATCTTCTTTTTTGGAACAAGACACGAGAACTAAGGCGCAAAATACAACAGCAAATGGTTTCATTATGGGATTTTAAATTCGGTTATTACAGGGAAATGATCAGATAACATTACTTTTCGATCGATTTGATAAGACGTTGGTTTCAGATCTTTGCTTGAAAAAACATAATCAATTCGAATTGGAAATTTAAAGGAATGAAAACTCGTTCCCAAACCTTTCCCTGC
This sequence comes from Bacteroidota bacterium, assembly GCA_023423715.1. Taxonomy (GTDB): domain Bacteria; phylum Bacteroidota; class Bacteroidia; order Flavobacteriales; family Weeksellaceae; genus JAFAFC01. The sequence continues at coordinate 152,673 of JAFAFC010000007.1, read as the reverse complement.
CATCGTAAACGGATCGTTAAGGCCTTCACTTAAATGGTAGTATTCCCAAGAATTCGGAACCGAATTAAGATCGCCACCAATAATGACAGGATGTGGGGAAGACTCGATGTATTGTTTTAAAACATCAACTTGATTTTGATGCTTTTTAAACGTTGGAATCATGTATCGAATCAAATATTTTGCTTTTTCTTGATTGACTTCGGTATCGCTCGTTGGGCGAACCATCGATTTGTCAATTTGAAAAGGTTCCAAATATCCATTAATAAAACGAATGGTTTTTCCATTGATTTTGATATCAGCATAAAGTGATTGCCCGATTCCTGGAATATCGATGTTTCCAGAATTTTCAATTGGATTTTTCGAAAGTATGGTTACAATGGACGTTTTTTTAACGTGATAATCATTCGCGAGATAGTCTTTGTTACCCGTTTCTTGTAGGAAAATAACATCAGCGTTATGCATCTTTAAGTAGCGATTGATGTTTTCAACACCGTAATTTCCTGCTTTCACATTGAAGGTAACCAATCTGAAATTTCCTTCCGATTGCTTGTTCCACGTCATCCAACGATTTGCCATAGGATAAAGCGGAACAGTTGCTAATAGAAAAACAAACGCTCTTTTCTTCCAAGATATAATCCAAAAAGCCGTAAAGACAAGGTGAATAATTAATAAAATAGGGAATCCTAAAGCCAATAAACTCAGCAATGACGTAAAACTTGGTGGAATGTACGCGTTAAGAAACGTCGCTAATAAAAGCAATACAACCGCTAAATGCAGAATAAAGACGAGGATTCGGATGATTTTCATTTTATTGAATTCGGAATTTATTTTTATTCCAAACCTTAGCCAAAATGAAGCCAACTAGTGCGCCTCCAACATGGGCAAAGTGTGCAATCCCGCTCATGCTTCCCGAAAAACCTAGATAAACAGACACTACAATAATAATTGGAAATAAATATTTCGCCTTTATCGGAAACGGAATAAACATGAACATCAACTTAGCATCCGGAAATAACGTTGAAAAAGCCGCAACGACTCCAAAAATTGCTCCTGAAGCACCTACCATCGGTATTCTTAACGCATTATATAATTGCTGAGCTAATTCTCTACTTTCAGGTGTAGTTCCTGGATTAGCATTTGAACCATGATATCCAATTGCAGATTGTTCGTATATTATAGAAGGATCAACACCCATTGATTTTAACGAAGAAACCAACGTCTGTACTTCATAGAAATTCCACAAATTAAATAGAACAAAAGCGCCCAATCCACTTGCAAAATAAAGAATTAGGTATCGTTTTTCTTTTAAATATTGTTCCAAAACCGGTCCGAAACTCGCCAATGTAAGCATGTTGAACAATATGTGCATAAGTCCACCGTGCATAAACATGTGAGTCACGATTTGCCATGATTTAAAATTCGGTGAAAACGGGTAGTATGCTGGTAAAATCACGTCTAGTAACGGGATAAAATAAGCAAATGCGAAAACAACAACATTAAGAATGATGATATTTCGAGTTATCGGGGTTAGTTGTCCAAACATAATTTAAAATTTGTTTTTAAGCTCATCGAGCGGTAGTTCTAGAAAGCAAAGTTTGCCGGTAGACGTATAATTGGGCCAGCCTAATTTAGCAAAGTCTTTTAATAAACTTTCCATTTCGTATTTATAAATAAAATCAAAACGCGATTTCGAGTTCACTTTTGTCCACTGATATTCATAATACAGCATGAATTCGTCTTCGGATTTGTATTCTAAAATCTCAAATATTTTCTCCAAAAACTTGATGACTTGAGATTCCTTCAAACCTTCGGGAACAGCATCAATACGCAAAACATTTTCTTGCGCAAGCGTCATATCAAAACCTAATGAAGGTAGATATTTCTTGATAGAACGGTATTTGTTTTTTTCAATTTCGTTGAGGTGATATTCCAAAGAGTACAAAAGCGACTGACTGTGCGAACTGCGTTTTGCTTCTTTATTATTTTCGGCTTGGATGACGCGGAAAATTCGTCCTGGATCGAGCATTAAGGTTTTGTCGCCTTTATTGTAAATCCAATAGCCATTTGGCAAGCGCAACAAATCTTCCTCAAAATCCTCTTCTTCATCAAATAAATTAATTTTAGAAGGCTCTGCGGAAGGGTCTTGCTGATACATTTCTGTAAGATTTACCATTTCCATTTTAGACGGTTTTACCTCATCTGAAAAAGGATTAAAGTCTCGTGGAACGGAAACCGAAGTCGGTTTGTAATCCGAATTCGCCTTAGATGGTGTTCCGAAAAACTGATCCATCTGCGGATCTTTATCAAAATCTAAACTTGGAGTGATATTATAAATTCCCAACGAACGCTTGATAGTCGAGCGAATCAAAGCAAAAATCAAATGCTCATCTTCGAATTTCACCTCTGTTTTTTGCGGATGAATATTGACGTCGATTTTCTCGGGTTCAATTTCTAAAAACAAAAAGAAAGAAGGAATATATCCTGGTTGCAACAAGCCTTCAAATGCTTCCTGAACGGCTTTGTTTAGGTATGCACTTTTGAAATAGCGGTTGTTAACAAAGAAAAATTGTTCCCCGCGAACTTTCTTGGCACCTTCAGGTTTTGCCACATAGCCTTGAAAATTCACCCAATCCAAATCTTCCTTAATCGGAATTAAAAGCGGTTGCAATTTTCGTCCAAAAATTTCCACAATTCGTTGCATGGATGTTCCTTTTCGAAGTCGGAAAATAGGTTCGTCGTTATGAAATAAATCAAATTCAATATCCTGATGCGCTAATGCAACACGCTGAAATTCATCAATAATATGTCGAAATTCAATATTGTTGTTTTTCAGAAACTTACGTCTTGCCGGAACGTTGTAGAAAAGATTTTTAACAGAAATATTAGAACCCTCCGACGTTTGAACGGGCTCTTGAAACTGCAATTCGCCTCCTTCAATATAAATCGTTGTTCCTAAAGGTTGGTCGTGCTTTTTGGTTTTTAATTCCACCTGAGCAACCGCCGCTATGGAAGCCAAGGCTTCGCCTCGAAACCCTTTGGTTGCAATGGAAAAAATATCTTCAGTCGTGCGAATTTTCGATGTTGCGTGTCTTTCGAAAGCCAGTCGAGCGTCAGTTTCGGACATTCCAGAACCGTTATCCACGACTTGAACTAGATTTCGTCCAGCTTCACGGACAATTAATTCCACTTTTGTTGCTCCAGCATCAATAGCGTTTTCCAAAAGTTCTTTAACAATGGAAGCAGGCCGTTGCACCACTTCACCCGCAGCGATTTGGTTGGCAACATGATCTGGTAAAAGCTGAATGATATCCGACATAAACTGATTTGTAAAAAGACGTACAAAAATAGTGAACCTAATGCGAATAAAAAATTGTTGAGTTAGGATTTTAAAAATTCAAAAAATAATACTTCCAATCGCGTAGATTGGTAAGTTGTACCTATTTTTTCCAAGCAGAGAATTATTATTTTAGTTCTGGCGGAAATTATGCTGATTTAGAAAGTGCATTAGAGGTGGAGGTTGTTTTTCTTGTTTAACGGTCACGGATTACAAATCCGCAACAAGCAGTTCAAATTAATGAGGGTAACTTTGTCGATTTTCTAATAAATAAATTTAAACAGGATAGTACTTATGATAAAGTTTTTAGATAAATTAAGTGAAGTAAACGGTTTTATTATAAAAAATCGAAGTTTATATTGGATTTCAAATGATAAATTATTTTACGAACAAGTCCAAAATAAAATCGAGTCGATAGATTTTCCTTCGAATGTTATATATTTAGTTGAAGGTTTAGTTTTTTCTGGAAAAAATTTTTATTTTGACACTAAAACTTTTACCGTTAATATTATAGAACAATTAGAAGGGTATTATTACGCTAATTTATCAAACGAGGAATTGTTTTTATTTTCTGGAAGTGATTTGGTAATATATAATCACGAAACAAAAAGAATAGAGTGGAAACAAAATTATATTGAAGATTGTAGTATTTCGTTATTAAAAGAAAGTTATTTTATTACTTACTCTGAATTCCAAATAGAATGTTATGATTTTATTTGTAATGCGACAAAATGGAAGCTTAGTAATTTAGATTTATGTGATTCGTCAGAAAGTTTTTTTTCCCCCGAAATAATTCTTCATCAGGATAAATTGTTTATAAATGTTATATCAAATGGGAATTTTAAAAATTATATCGTCGATATTTTCAAAGGACATTTATTGAAAGAATATTCAGGGTTATATGGACAAATGTTTTTAGAAAAGGATCTTCTTTATTTTTTAAGTTCAGATGATATTTCTATTTTGAATATTGAAACAGAGGTAATTGAAACTTTTTCAATTAGAGATATTTTTGAATCTACCGAAATAAAAAGATTACAATTTCCTAAATGGACAGTGCAGAACGGGTTAATTTATTTTACCCAATCAGGAGGTGTTGATGTACACTCAGGAAGTCGAGGTGCGATTTTTGGAGCTTTTGATCCTAAGAATATGAAAATATTATGGCACGAATCTTTGCCTAAAGAACACGGTCTCATAGGAGATATTCAAGTAGAAAACGAAAGGATTTACATTCATACACAGGATAAAACATTATTTACTTTTGAGTTGTAATACTATAACAACTTCCGATCGCGCGGATTTGTAATCCGTGTTTTATTATTTCATAATTGATACTAATAATCACGCAATCGTCGATTCGTAAATACGTTTGCAGCAATACTAGATAATTCAAAAAAAACACCTCGCATCTTTGCGAGGTGTTTTCATTTTACTTATTATGAAGAAAAATTATTTTTTTGCTTTAACATCCAATGCGATGTCAATATCTTTAGAAATAGCCCAATCTTTAGGGTCTCCGTCTGTACCGTAGGTCAAGTTCCATGCACTTCTGTCAACCGTAAAGTTAGCTGCAAAATCTACACCTGCCTCCGTAATTGAAATTTTTGCAGGAAAAGTAACATTAACCGTTTTGTCTTTCAAAGTAAGGTTACCGCTAACAACGTTCGTTGCACCTTCCAATTTACTAGTATCTTTTGCCGCATCAAAAGGAGCTACGCTTGTAATTTCAAATGTAGCAGATGGGAATTTAGCAGAATCGAAGAAATCAGCCGATTTCAAATGTCCTGCAAGTTCTTCTGGTTTTTTGTCAGCTTCTGTTACCGAAGCAGGATCTACAACAAGAGAGTTGATATCGATGACGAATTTACCACCAGTTACCGCTCCGTTATCAACTGCAAATGTACCTTCAGTGATGGAAAGCGTCCCGAATCTTGGAGCAACACCTCCTTTGTGCGCTGCAGTCCACTTCACTGTACTAACGGCTTTGTCAGCAGTGTATGTTTCGCCAACGTGTGCAGCAGCTTCTTGCTTTTCACCTGTTAACGTTGTATCTGTTTCAGTTTTTTTACAAGATACTAGTACTAAAGCTAATCCTAAAGCGACAAATGATAATTTCAAACCTTTCATTTTATTATTTTTTTAAATGTTTTCGTATTATTTATTGGGGCAAAGTTAGGATCTCTAAATCATATTCTTCTTGATGTATGATAATAAAAGCAAAAATTCATTAAATATTTTTTACCACTTGAATTATTTTTCATCTATTTGTTTAAAACAAAATTATGGCACACCGAAATAAACTCTTAATCGTTGGTTTGGCGCTAGCGATGAGTTGTACAACTACAAAAGTCACGACAAAAGATTATCAAAAAGATATTTTGCTGCAAACCAATTATGGTGATATGGAGTTGCGATTGAATGATGTGACGCCTCAACATCGTGATAATTTCATCAAGTTAGTAAAAACGAAATACTACGATGGCGTTTTGTTTCATCGGGTGATTAAAAATTTTATGATTCAATCAGGCGATCCAGATAGTCGAAACGCAGCAAAAGGAAAACCTTTAGGAGAAGGCGGTCCAGCGTATACTATTCCTGCGGAATTTAATTCTACTTTGTTTCATAAAAAAGGAGCTTTAGCAGCAGCTCGGGAAGGCGATGACGTGAACCCGCAAAAAGCGAGTAGTGGAAGCCAGTTTTATATTGTTCAAGGAAAAGTTTGGACGAGTGGAGCTTTGGATACGCTGCAAACGAAACGATTAAAAGGCGCTGTGATTCCGCAAGATCGACGTGCGGCGTATATGAAAGAAGGCGGCTCACCACATTTGGATGGAAATTATACCGTATTTGGTCAGTTAGTTAAAGGTTTTGATGTTTTGGATAAAATTGCCGCAACGCCAACGAGCAAAGGCGAAGACAAAGATCGACCATTAGAAGATGTTCGTATCATCAAGGCGAAGATGGTGAAAAGGAAGTGAGGTTGGTTAAGAGAGGAAGATTACCAAATATAAACAAAGAATGGAGCAACAAAGAATGGAAATCAAAATCAAAAAGAAAGATTTGGATAATGAAAGTGAATTATATTAAAATACCTCTTTCGTGCATTCCTTTCAAGGAAATAAAATCTTTAGAACACCTTAATTATGAGTATATCAATGCTTCTTATTTTTCTCTAAAAGAAATTAATGGACTTGATACTTGCTTATTGTCAGTATACAATAGTTTTGATGAAGAAGTAAATTATGACAAATCAAATTTATTGTTTGGAAGGGTCGTTTCTGAAACACCCAGATTAAGAAATCCAGGGAAAGTTGTAAAAATTAAAGATGAAGAACAGGAAATTGACATTTCAACACTCCCTTATTTAAATTACAGTAATACTGATTTACCTGATGGAAATTGGTTTTATACAAAAGAGGGCGATTATTTTATGTTTTCTTCAATAGAGTCCACTTATGAGTCTGTCAGACATTTGGAAAGTATTTCTATTTACGGGGATATTATTGTAAGGCTGAGAGTTGTTATAGAATTGTTGAAATTAAATATTAAGAAAGATGTTGTAGATTTATCTTTGACTGAATTTAAAGATATTGCATTTAGAGTGATGAAATCTGATTTTAATTCTACAGGAGTAAGCGATGCTGATATTTTGGGAGGCGTTGAAAATTGGTTACCATCAATGTTAAATACACCTCTTTTCGAAGATATTCCTAATGAGATTCGTGAAAGACCTGTAGTTTTGTAACTATATCCGAATAAAAGCGTGTCCCTAAAAACAAAAAAAACTCCACAAAATTTGGGGCATTTTCTTTTGAAGAGGTAGTTGCATGATGGAAAGCACAAGCCTGGATTTAAGAATTATATAATAGTTGAAAAAGGGGTAATTGTATATTTAACAGTGTTTTAAATAATGCAAGTAGATATTTTTTTTAATTATTTGAATGTTCAATTATTAAAAATTGAACATAAGTACTATTCGTCAATTGAAGGGATGATTTACCTTGGCTTTCCATCAATTGATTTCTCAAAAATGTCAAAAGAAGAACGATCATACTTTGTTTATTATTTATGTTTTTTCGTTGCTTTTGATCTTTTGGTTTTCGCATATAATAATGAGAACTACGAATTGCAAAAAGGGAAATTACAACTTCCAAAATTTGAGTATGGTTTATCTAATGTATTTATTTGTCCAAGTGCGATTTTTGAAAAGCTTAAAGTGACTTCCAATTCAGAAATTTTTGAAAATGTTGTTGAACTAGGATTGGCTTATTTAAATAGTAGGGTTCTAGAAATAGATTCATTGCATATTTTTGATAATATATTTAGTGACAAAGATTTCTTAACAGGAGCATTTAATATTGAATTAAAAAAAGCAATTAAAAAATACTCACAAAAGTAATTTAGTAAATTGACAAGAGTATTTTTTCTACATTAAGGAAACATTTACCCAATCCTGAAGTTCTTTTACTCCCCCTTTTTTTCGGCAGTATCCGCATCCCCATTCATCTGTATTGATGTCGATGTAAATGTGATGTTTGTTAGAGCCGATGCAGTTGGCATAATAGAGTCCTTTTTCCGCATTGTAGGGCTTGGGGTTCAACTGATACTTTTTGAAGGCTTCTAATAGTGGACTTGTAGAGGAACCTTTTATTTTGTCTTTAATAGAAGTTATAATTGTTTCAAAATCAGTGTCATTAAGGTGCTGTGATTTCCATTTGTATGGTAACGATTGAAAGGGTAATCTTTTATGGAAAATGTCTTCAAAACTTCGGATAAGATTTTCTTGGAATGATCTTTTAGTATCGTATTTGTATTGACTCTCAATTTTTTCGTTGTCCTTTATTTTACAACCCTCCACTAATGCTATAAATTGGATGAAGTTATCTGCCGTAATTCGGTAATAGTATATCAGAGGAATGTCGAAACTTTGACAATCAACTACAAGAGTTGCTAAGACCTTAAAATCCTCAATCTTTGCTTTTCCAAATATTTCGTGAAAGGTTGTCCCTTCTTCTTGTGAAATTGTTGTGTGTGTACTAAAATTCATTCTACTATTAAAAAAGCGTTAAAAGGATTCCATTCGTACGTTTTCTTATTTACAATATCTTGATAAGGATGCCACGTTTTATTAATACGGCATTCTTCCTTTAGTTCATTTCTTTCAGATTCACTTAGCTGATTATAGTATTGAATGAGCACTAATGATTCTGTTGTATAGGAACAATCTGGATAGGAGTAATAGGATTCATGTAAAGCAACAAGTACCATATTTTTATAATCATTTGTAATTTTAGGCTCAATTTTCCTATAATATGTATTTACTTCTTTATTAAACCTTCGATCGCATAGAAAGAAATACAACTCATCTGGATTTTTAAGCGTGATAGCCTTCAACATTTTGTCAATTTCAAATTCGCGATCTATGTACTCGGTATTGTCTTTAAAATCTACAATGCCTTCCTTCAGGTATTTTTGAATATGTTTTGAGAGACTAGTGATGGTTTTTGTGCTAAAGTATTTCATATAGCTTCCTTCCCACCAATCATTCTTGGTGTCATGAATAAGATCAATGGCGATTTTTTCATATACCTCTTTAGAGGCTTCATCTTCTAAATATTTAGCCATGACGTTGACTTCAGTTGCGCAAAATAGCAGTCGCAAATGTGCTTCTACATTTCTATTGATGAAATTCTTAATTATCCATGCGTTTTCATCTTTCGTGAAATCAATGTTTTCGGAAAAATAATCTGCTTTTATTCCGGGATAAGGATATAGGACTTCCATTTCGATAAAAAAGTTCTTGAAGTAAGTTACTTCCACAACTAAGAATTGACCAAGCATCCATTGAACAAATAATTTTGTCATTTTTTCTGTTTTAAAGGTTTCCATACATCTTATTAGTTCTTTCAAAGAATTCGACTTTTAGCATTGGGTTAAAGTTTGATATTTTTTGAGAAGAAATTAACTCTGCTAGTACCTCAATTTTAGTTTTTTGATCCATTTTAGAATACAATTCTTCAAAATCGGGATTCGAAGTACCATGAGTTTGAATTTTTGTTTTCAATGAAAACTTCTTATGTATTCCATAAGCCAGAATATGTTGATTTAGCACTCTTGTTAAATTACCCGTCAAAGTATATCTAAAAGCATTATGTCTTGGGAGTTCTGAGAAATACTTTTCTTCAATAGTTTTGAGTTTTCCGAAGTATTCGTTGTTTTGCCCATCTAAGTCTTCAATTCCAAAAAAGCGTTCTTTTATGATTTGATAATAGTCTTTCACAATATCTTCGTTCTGCCTTTCTACTATGTCAGAAATTTGGAAACAAATGTTGAGTATTTCTTTTTCCCAATATGCTGATGATTCTTTACAAAAAGCACCACTCAATTTAGGGACTAAAGAAAATGCAATTCCATTGTAAGGATAGAGTAGTTTGATGTAAATCTCTCTTTTGTTCGAAACGTATTTTTGACCAATTAGTAAACGGTCTTTATCATGTGTGTATACAATAGTATTAGACATCATTTTTAAATTTTATAGTTCACTAATTTGTAACATAATTCCAGTGTCAGAATTCATTAAATCATCTTCATCAAAGATCCAAACCATATCATCGTATTCGTTTTCATTTTCTTGGTATTGGAAGTCGGATAAGTCAACAATCACGCTATCTTTATAATTCATCCTATATGTAAATTGACGATTGTAAACTTCAATTTGTAATTCATCTTTTGAATAGGCCTTATATTTTGATTTTTCCATACAGATATTCGCGAGCTCGACAGCACAATCTTCCGCGTCGCAATCTCCAAAATAGGGTGTTTCATAAGAATCATCGTCTGAATCATAAGTGATTGAACCTTCGTATTGTATGACTTCTCCATCGAGGCATTTTAAACTTAAGTAGATGTCATCATCAGAACCCATAATAAGAGCTTTTCTTCCGAGGATTGTACTTAATTCTTGGTATAAATTTAAATCGTAGTCAAATGTTTCTGTACAATGGTAATGCCCGTTTAGAAAAATTTCTTCTTCATAAATTTCAAATACTTTATTATATGATTCTGCCTTTTGGGAACCGTATTTTGATGTATGATAAAGTTCAAAATACCCTTCAAAGAACTTGAGAATGTCTTTGTTTTTAGCTTTTGCAATAATTGATGTATGCTCTTCAAAACCATCGTTTTCATAAGACTCACCGCTTATGTAGTTGTTGTAGACCATGAATTGGAACATGTCAATCGTTTTAAGGCAATACTTTTCGCCTCGCACTTTTTGGAAGCCTAAGTGTTCTGGTTGTGTACTAGATAAAACTGTACTTAAATTGGTTGTAGACATATGATATAATTTATAATGTTTCAATTACAAATCATAACAAGAGAAAAATTGTGGGAAATAACCTTTATTATTTTGGCAGGTTTGCCCTCATTCTATACCACCGTGGCAGGTTAAAGCTCGGTTGGTGTTCTGAAAAAATCAGAATCTCTTGATGATATGTTGCAAAGATAGAAATGTTTAGGTAATTTCCTAAAAAAATATTTTTAATTTGCAATAAGATTTTTACTAAATAATTTCACTTTTGGTGAGTGTAATCTTGTTGGGTCTTTTGACTTAACTTTAATTGAACTTTGTTTTTGTTAATAATAAAATACATAAGTAAATTATGAGTTTGTTGTTTACCGATTTTTCGGATTTAGAGAGTATATTATTTGAAGATGGCTCTATTTATTTAGGCCAAGTATTAAATGGAAAGCGACATGGTATTGGGATTTTGAATTTTGCTAATGGTGATAAATATTTTGGTGAATTTATCGAAGGAGATAAGGATGGTATTGGAACCTATATTTTTGCTAATGGCATTAAGTATACTGGTGAATTTAAAAAAGATATATTTACAGGTGTTGGTACTATCATTTCTAATGAAATAAAATATTCAGGAGATTTTTACCACAATGAGTATGATGGCTATGGTATTTTAAAGGATTTAAAAAAAGAGACAGTTTTTGTGGGAGGTTTCTTTGCGGGCGAAAAGGATGGGGTAGGGATTAACGTAAAAAAAGATTCATCGTTCATTATTGCGAATTATAGCGCTGATGAAATTTTCGACACTACTTTTTCTTATATAAATTATAATAATGGTGATGTTTATATTGGTGGATTAAATAATTGCACATACTCTGGGTTGGGGGTTTTATTTAAAAAAGAAAAAGAAATATATGCAGGCGAGTTTTCAAATGGTAAATTTGATGGATTTGGGTTTCTAAAAAGTACAAATATTTCTTCAATTGAGGATTATATTGACATAAATTATCATGTGGGATTTGTAGAAGATAGATCGGTTGTTTTAGGTTCATTTCACGACAATAGGTTTATTTTAGATGTACCACAATTATCAAATCAACTTTTTTCAATTGCAATTGAGACAGATGATGTTCCAATTGGTTTAATTGGTGAAGGTGGTTGTCTTTCCTATTTGGGAGATTCGCCATATTTTACAAGAGAAGACAGGAATGGTTATGGTATGGAATTTCATGACGGCTTGGTTGATAAAATTGGTTTTTTTCAAGATGGGCAATTAGAGTATTTCGGGATAAGCTTTCAAGATGAAAAAGTTAATTATGTTGGAAATTTTAAAAATAATGAAAGGCAGGGTTTAGGCTGTGAGTTTAATGGTTTCGAATGGAAAATTGGTCAATTTAATTTTGGAAAAAAAAGTGGGTCATTTTATAGTATTGATAAAATAAAAGAAATAGAAAAGCGGACGAAGAGTAAGTATGGTGATCAAATAGCAAGAGTGCAGCCTTTGAAACTATTTAATACTTCTCGGTTGTTAGATACTTCACCTGAATTAAGAAAGATTATGATCATCGATATTGGGACAAATGGACTGCCTTTGGATCTTGACCTAGAACCAAAATTATTTGAAAATTGGCCAGAGATAATAAAGATTAGTTATAAAATTTTTAATAAACAACAAAGAGGAGCTATATTAGAAAATAGTTTCTTTATTTATAATGAAAAAATGATAATTACACCCGATATAGAGAAAATTACAGGTGTAACGCAAATTATGTGTAAGGAAGTTGGAGTAAATGCAATCTTAGCATTAAAACAATTGGCAAATGATTTAAAAGATGTGGATATAATAGTCGCACATAATGTAAAGTTTTATGTAGGCGTTTTACTGGCAAATTTTTTTAGATATAATATTCCAAATAATTTGAAGTCAAAAAAAACAATATGTACTATGTTGTTGGGTACGGAGTTTTGTAATATTAGATCAGTTAATGGACTTAAATGGCCAACTTTAAACGAATTGTATATTGAGCTTTTTAATGAGAATATTCATGAAGAACATAGAGCAAGAAGTAATGTTGAATTTGTTACAGAATGTTATTTTGAAATGGTTGATAGAAAAGTGATCGTTTTTTGACAAATATATTATTTACTTTTTGTTCCCCCAATCTTTAAGGGAGTGTTTTATTTAATTTTTTTTTTAGGAATGCCCTGCGCTAATACGTAGGGTTGGTGTTTTTTTTTTCTAAAGTAGTATTAGTAAAAGTAGTAATTGTAGTTGGATGCTTTTCAATTGAAACTCTAAGATTTTAGTAATTGTTTTATATTTTTGAAAAACATCAATAAAGAAATGATTAGCGGTACTTTTGTGCTCTAATAATATGGGGCAAAATTAAAATAAGAAGCAGCTGTGGATAAATATTCTCTTTTTTACTTACTAATAATTATTATAATGATAACTTTAGTTTTAATCATTTCACGCATTAGGGAGTATCTAGATGAAATGATGGGTAAAAGATCACGAGGTAGATTTATTTTTGTTCTTTCAGTAATTGGATTGTTAATGTTTTCCTTTATGGCTCCATTTTATTTTGCCGATTTAGAGAAAATAAAAAATGAAAAACCCTCTGAAGTTGGTGATGCAATTGGAGGCTTAATGGGGCTTTTTATTGGGATTGCGGGAGTGATATTTACTTTTCTTACATTCTACATGCAAAAAGTTGCAAATGAAGACATTAAAGAACGATTCAAGATACAACAATTTGAAAGTCAATTCTATGAAATGGTTCGCTTGCACAAATAAAACGTAAATGAGATTGAAATAACTGAAAAATAAATCAAGAATAGAATTACAGGAAATTTCATTTTTACAACAACCAAAGCGAGGGGGTGTTTTCTATATAATGACTGAAGAATTTCATCTTCTGTTAAGTTTTTTTGGCAACTTATGGGAAGGTATTGAATTATACGCTGGACATGATGATTCACTTGTAAAAAAACGTACTGCTGGTTATGAAAATATTGATTCTTATTTTGAAGACATTTATGAAATATTATTGTGACATAATTCAAAAGAAATTCCAAAGCAAAACGACTAAAACTAATGAGATTATTTCCAAAGGAACAATCAAGAGCTAGAGTAGCAATTTATTGCATAGATAAAATATTTAATGCATTAAGAACAATAAAAATTTATAAAAACCCCAATTTTACTTTAGAAGTATTTCAACAGTTAGAGAAAATAGAAAAAATTGTTTTCGACAAACACTTATCGGAAATGTTTCCAGATTTAACAGTTGAAGTGAGATTATTTACAAATAGTATCATTGCTTTGCACGCCTCAACAACTAATGGTAATAAAAGCGGAGTATGTGAATATATTGTTCATGATAAAGTTAAAAGACAATCTCTTCATGGCAATCCATGGCACGAATTTGACACGGCAGAAGAATTAAAAAATCATTTTATGGACTTAATTATACCTATACCTGTAAACATGGAGTTTGTCCAGTTTGATTTTACAGCTACTTTTGGAGATGCTACAACTACATATAGTTGCAAATTCTAAAAAAAATTGTTGTTTTTTAAATTACAAGGTATTGCGAATAAGTAATGTCATAGTAAATCTTCCCCTTTTCATTCCCCCTAAAAACAAAAAACCCTCTGAAATCAAAAGATTCAGAGGGTTTAAAGTACCCCAGACGGGGGTAGCTAATTATTTTATTCAACTTTATTAGATTTTATCTCGTTAAGTATCAGTATATTTGATTATTGATAAATTTACACTGAATATTTTTATTAGTATTTAGTTAGTTTTAATTTTAAATTAGCCACCTTTTTGACCACCCTTTATTTAGATTAATTCAGATTGAATTTGGAATAAAGTTTATTTGGGGATTAAGAAAGGGAAAACTAATTAAACATATTATAATTAAAAAAGTCAGTTTTAAAATTGACAAATAATTTTAAAAGTAAATTTATATATTGACTTATTGTGAATATGCCAGTTATTACGATTAAATGATAATCTAAAATCAAAGACATTTTGAAAAAATGAATATATCGTTTGAATTAAGAAAAGAAAAAATAAACAAGGCTGGATTAGTTCCAATCCAGCTTGTTGTCCGTCATGATGGAAACCGTATCAGAAAGAATACAGGTGTTTCTGTATTTGAGCATCATTGGAATGGACATCGAGTAACAAAGCAATTGGGTAAAGAGAATGAAAACAATTATGAAATAAAGAATAGTGACCTCCAAAAGATTGAAACTAAGGTTAGTAAATTATTCTTGTATTTGAGTGCAAATGAGATTCCTTTCACAATTGAAAAATTCAATGAACTTTTTGAAAAGAAGGAAGAAATACAGGGTACAGAGTATAGTTTTTTTGATTGCTTTGAAGAATATATTGAAAAAGGAAAACTGACTAAAGCACCAAATACTATAAAAGGTCAGACAACGGTATTAAACTATATTAAATTTTTTTGTGAGGAGAAAGGAATTGAACCAACATTTGAAAAAATTGATAATAGTTTTTACGAGTTGTTAATGGAGTATACGTATCAGGAAAAGGAGAAAAAGCAAAACTATTTTGCGAAAATTATCAAGGTTTTAAAATCCTTTCTTAATTGGGCAACTGATAAAGGCTATAACACAAAAAGGGCGTACGAAAAGTTCAAAGCTCCTGAACATGATATTGACATTATTTATCTTACTCCAGCTGAGCTAGAAAAATTGAAAAATATGAAGTTTGAAAATCCAACATATGATAAAGTACGAGATATTTTTTGCTTTGGAATTTACAGTTCATTTAGGTTCTCAGATTTATCTCGATTGCATCTAGCAAATATTACTGAAGAACACATTACAATTTCTATTCAAAAGACAAAAACACAGAATCACACAGTTAAACTTACAAAAGGAGCTAAAGAAATTTTAGCAAAATATAAGGGGACTATCTATGAACCATTACCAACTATTTCCAATCAAAAGTTTAATGAATACATAAAAATATGTTGTGAGCTGGCGGAAATCAATGATCCTTTTACAATTCATTGGTTTGTTGGAACAAAGAAGAAGTCACTAACTCAACCAAAGTGGAAGTTTATTACCGCTCATAGTTCAAGGAAAACACATATCACTCAATCAATTTTACGCGGAATGACCTTAGATGCGGTTAAAAGGAATGCGAACATCACCAAGGAAAAAACTTTGGAGAAGTATGCTAAATACACCCAAGCATTTTTAGATGAACAAATGAATAAGGCATGGGATTAATTACGCAGGAGATAAGGCGATATTTAAAGGATAATGAATCTATAGAGTATTTATTAGAGGTTTTGCACGACGATTCATATTTTAAAGAAATTATTGCTGAATATGATAAAACATCCTTTTTGGATGATATAAATATCCTTTTTTTCTTAGTCAGAACAAATGAAGCACATCTTTTAAAAACTCAACACTTTTTAAAATACTTCAAAAACGAAATAAAAGAACTTTTATTAGATTATTTAATATCATTACGATCTGGTGGCATCAATATGGAAATCAAGAGTAAGGAAGAGGCTTTGGTATTCTTACATACTTTTTTGACTTTTGAAATATTTAGAATATCAGAAAGGGTTAGTTCTTATGAATTTGCAGGTTTCAATTCCATTTTTGATGTTGATTGTCGAATTTCTGACAATTTTAGAATATTGAGCGTCGCCCCGCTACTTTTTCATCCAGATGAGATAAATGATCAGCTTGTACATGAATTAGTTTCAGAGCGTCACTATAATAGGTTAAAGTTAAAGAATATTAATGGAGTGTTTGATTTATCATTCGTTGATAAATTTATTTTAGAAAAGACAAAATGCGGAAAACAGAGGATTTATAATTCGGCATACGTTGATTATATAATCAGAAAAGATTCTAATATAAAAAATGTTGATGCGATTTTTAACTACTATTTTTTATCAAATCCGATTTTTGAACATTTTTGCAATATAGCACAATACCAAATTGAAAAAACACATAAGGATGAAATGGTACTGTTTTCAATGAAAACTTCCCAAAGTATTTATCTTCCGGATCAGGAGCAAATGATAAGTGCAAAAAAAGAAATAAGTAATCTTAAAAAGGAGCAAAATACTTTGAATAAAAAGTTAGATGACAAGAGTCAGACTGAAAAATTTCGAGGAGCCTTTATTTATGATGGTAATATTGAGCTGTTATGTAAACTTTTCTATATCGTAATTGATGAAAGTAATCATTTTGAAAACCCGACGACTAAAAAAGAAGCTTTAACACAGTTGTTTTTATTCCTTTTTGGAAAAAGAGAGAGATTTCCTAGGTCGATTAGTATGAGCGAATCTGAAATAAAGCTTTTAATAGCAGTATTCTCTCAAATTAAAATTACAAAGCAAAAAACACCAAGAAATAGAAAACTACCAGCTCTAATTGATTATCAACTAAATGATCTAATAGATGTCCTGTATTTTCTAACAAAAAATGAAGGCATAATTACTTCACGATCATCATATCTTCAAGCTCATAAGCCAAGCCACTTTAAATATGGTAATAATTTAATAAACGAGCTTAACTCTGCAATTCCAAATCATTCCGCTCTAATCCGGAAATGATACTTTTCTTTCCATCTTAAATCTCATTTTTAAGGGCTTTTTAGAGTAAAAATGAATTCCGCTATCTAGCGGAATTTTCGTTTGTGACTAAAATTTGAACAATTTTGAATTAGATAATAAACCAATTAAAACCAAGTATTATGTCTCTTCAAATTTTTACGTTTTCAAAAAACGATTTAGAAAAGGCTGTTGAAATCATCCTTAAGAAAGCAACAAGCTTTTCCCCCTCTCAACCCATGAAAGGTGACGACCAGCCCGACGATCTTATTTCACAGCAAGAAGCCTGTGTTTATTTGCGGATTAGTACCCCCACAATAATTTCATGGAAGAAAAAAGGGCTACCATTTTACAATTTCCATGGGAGATTTTTCTTTTCAAAGAAAGAATTATTAGAATTCGGTAGAAGAGGACCTACCAATGCTCCTAAAGGAACAAAAGTTATATTAAACAAAAATGAAAGATAAACTAGTATTCACATCTTCAAGTAATGATAAAGTTTTGCTTTCTTCACAACTCAGAGATGCGTTGAGTACTCATGATACAAACATTGTGCAACAACGCATCTTTATTTCAATTCTAAATGCTATTAAGGAAAAACAATCATTGTTTATTAATACTAAACAAAACTATTCGCAAGAAGTAGAAAACAATACCAAGTATACTGTTGACCAATATTTTGAATATATGGCACAAGATGGCTTAGTGCATTTTCAATTGGACATAAAGAGTGTTAATCAAGGTCGTTTAATGAGAAATGAGATTATTCATACTGTCTTGGAAGATCTTAGTACAATAAAGTCTTTTCAGTTAAAAGATAACTCTATTAATGGGTATAAAGTTGTTTTTTTTATACTTGATCCCAAGTGGAACAAAGAATTCATATTTTTTTCTATGAATTGTGAAGTTATTAAATTTCTTTTTAGGCTAAGTCCTTATTATTCATTGAGAGCAAATCTTCCTTATGTATCTTCTTCACCTAATACTTTGCGTTTTCTACTTTGGATTATGCCTTATAAAAAAATGAAGTTGGTTGAGAAGTCTTTCACGGATTTACTTAAAGCGCTACGTATTCCTAAAGATAGGTACAGGTATCCATCTATATTTGAAAGGGATTTTTTAATACCGGTAAAGGCTGATTTGGACAATCATAACGATTTAAGCATTGACTATATATTGGAGAATAAGAATTTTAAGTTTACTCTTATGAATCCTCAAAATATGGTTAAGCTTATTGGGTTTAACAATAAAAATAAAACCTTAGAAGAAATCAAGATAGATAGGGCTCTAAAATACCTTGAGAAAAGAAGGTCTTTAAATAGTGATCAGTTAATCAGAATGAGAAGACTGTATTTGTCTAAAGGCTACGACAGTTTGACTGTGATGATTAGAAGAAAAATTGATGTAAAATTAAGTGGAAAAGACTATGTTGATGCTGTATTTGATTTAAAATAATGTCGATGATATTATCTCAAGAATTCGTGATATTATCTCAAAAAAAAGTGATATTATCTCAAGGAAATAGGATATTATCTCAAGGAAATGTGATAGTTTCTCAAGGAAACGTGATATTATCTCAAATTTCAACATGTAAAATTAGATGTAATTATCTTGTAAACAAATAGTTATACAGGTGCTGTTCACCTTGTATAATTATTTAATTCTATTAATAAATAATTTTTTTTAATTAATTAATACTTTGTGGATAAGTGTTATGCTAGTTTAGATACATTTTCTAAAAAGTTCATTATTGATTTTTTATCAGAAAAATGATTAATGATGAAAAAAAAAATGAAACATTAGTCAATTTGGACAATTCAGTTTATGATTGTTTAAATTTCATTTTAGGTTAGCTGTTTTGTGGGTGAAAATTTGTTTTTTTATTTCATCACTTTCATAAAGGTTTTAGAAATTGTTCGAGATTTTGAGCAAAATTCTTGAAGCAGTAGAGTTTTGTTTTTTTAGAAATTATTCAATAAAATAGAGATTGTTTTATCAATTTCTAAATTATGCAATTTGGCTTTTTTGAAGCTAAAAGATCAGAAAATAAATTTTTTAGAAATTTAGCAAGACGATACCGTACTGATGTACTGTATTGTCTTGCCCTACGGGGTGTTAACCGCTGGTAATCAGTTTTTTATAAAAACGCCAAAAAAAACAATTAAATTTAATTAAATTTAATTCATTGGATTTTACAGCTTAATTAGTTATTAGTCAATTGTTTACCGGTAGTGTTGTGTCGGATTTTCCGCCTATAATAATGAAAAAGGAACGTTCATAAAAGATTGTGAAATTTATAAAGAAACAAGAGGTATTAAAGGTTGAGGCATTTGATTTTTTAATGAATTGTTTAGCTGAAAATGAAAAAATATAAAATTAATAGGACGTTAACTTTAGACATGAATTTTTAGAATTTATTATTCAAGAACCAAAAGATGAAATTGAATAATTAGTTACTTTTAAAATGGGAGAATTGTCTTGAAGTGCTACTATAGATCTCAAGAGAGTTCTTTGTTTTGTTTGACCTGATTAAGAAATAAATTAAGTATAGGGATTATTTTAGTTTGTTAAAAAGCAGTTTGTCCGATGAAGATAAAATGTTTTTTGATGAAATGCTTGTTAAAATACATTACCTAACGATGCAATTATACCTAAATCCAGGAAAATGGATAAATTATAACATAATCAATTACAATGTATTTGATTATGTTGTAATAATATAAGTTGTATATTTTGTATTTAAATATGTTGAAAATATTGTAATTACTTATTTTGTATCCTAGCAAAATTAACTGCCATCTCCTGAAGCTTCACCAAAACAGCAGTTGCTTCAGATAAATCTGCGGCCTTTAATTCTAAAAGTCTACATTGGTATAAGTAGTCCCTATTAACCATCAAAATTTCAAGTTTGTTTTTATCTATTGGATCTTTATTGAGTTCCGCTAGTATTTTAGAATTGTAGTATTTGATGTTTTCACTTAATTCATAATTCCTTTGCTCAATATTTGTAAGAACGTCAGGCTTTGCTAATACTGCAATATTGAAGAATCGATGAACCGATGCGTATTTTACTTGGAGTTCACGGAAATTTGGGTTTTGAGCGTATTCCTCAAAGAAACCTTTTAATTTTTGAAGGTAAAATTCTTCAATTTTCAAACATGAACGTTCCAAATTATAAATTCCCATAAGTTGAAGTTTATGTTCCGGATGCACTTCCATAAACTCATCAAAATATAAAAGGAATATTTCTCTGAAGTCGTATGTGTAAACAAAGTCATTGTTGATCTCGCAAACACTTATTAAGCTCGTTGGACGTTCAGTATCTGAATAGGATAAGTATTCAATAAGCGCTTCAATACTTGGGTACAATTTAAAGTGATTATCCATGTTTAAAAATCTTTTCTTAGAATAAAAGTTTCTTCTCCTCTTTGACTTAGAAATATTTTCCAGCCACCAGGATTTTCAAGATTGTAGGCGATATCGCCTCGGCATTTAAACTCATCACCTTTATTCACATCGATTTCTAAATCACTTATTTTTGTTTCCGTCATATAGAAATACCGATCAGCACGATTAATAACCCCAACTTTATTTGCAACAGCAGTACAAGTAAAAAAGAACCGCTTTGTATTTGGTCCTAAAGCTGAAGTTGTATTAATGATTTTAATATTCGTAAGATCAAAACCGGGAGTAAGGTGCTGATTTACGCGCTGTAAATCTTTAATCACTTGATTTTCCGTAAGTACTTTGGTGGATTTCTGAGCGGGAAAGGTTGTTAAGGTGAAAATTCCCAACCCCAATAATAATTTCTTTTTTATCATATATTTTCTGTTTTCACTACAGCCCAATAGTGAATTATAGAAATGAAAAAAGCGTGGAACTGAAGCCAATCCGTGCAAGAGGTACCGCTAAGAACCCGACAACCAGATAGAACTTACAGCCCACGCAAATTATTGCGTAGGCGTAAGTCTATCGAATTTGGTTGTCAATGAAAATTAGCGGTTTTCTTACACCAATACGATAGCTTACGCTTTACGTTGATTTTTATTTTCTAAAACAAAGATAGGAATTATGTGATTATTGACTATTTTTTTATAATTCTTTATCAATTATTCTATTTTGTATATTTGAGAGTTACGCGAAGTTCAAAAGAGCCGCGTATAAAAAACAAATAACATTGAATGAAAAAACAAATCAAAAACTATTTAGATCTAGTTCATTCCGAAATACAAGAATGTTACATTGACGAGATCAACTTAAGGGAAACTGATTTTGAAAAGTATAACATCTTTGACTTTACAAACTTCCATTTGATATACCAATATATTCTTAATGATAACTATGAAAAAAGCGATTTCTTTATAAGTATACCCGAAGATGAGTATCGGGAAAATTTTTTCACTTCTATTTTTCATTCAATCGTATTAATCAAACTCTATCAAAATTATTTTAACTATGAGAAAATTAACCCACTAATTGAAAGTAACGATTTGGTATATTCGCACGGCAGAAAAAGAGTTTTTCAAGTTTTAAGAAAAAGCCCATTAGGACTGACCGTAAGGCATAAATTTCCAAAGAAAAATGAACAGGGAGCAAACTTTACAATTAGTGGTCATAAGTTCTATAAAATAAACCCCAATCTATCAAATGGTCGAAATACAGCCAACAACATTGATAGTTATGTAAATTATTTAAACAATGTCTTTGGAAACAACTTTCCATTCATTACAGATTTTAAAAATAAAACATTGGTAATTGCTGAAAAAAAGTTCTTTAAAGAAAGTAAGTTTTTGCCGATTAGATATACAAACAAGAATGGAAAAATCAGTAATGATTTGCCTTTTTTCAATTATATGGTTGAGTGCTGTAATAATTTTGAAACCGCACAAGTTTTCTTGTTAAACCAAGACCAAACATTTGATGAAGTGATAATTATTGGAGATTCTAAATATCGTGAAAACTTTGATTTCATCTTACAAGAAAAATACAGAGAAAAATACAAAAACATAATTGTAATAGGAACAGATAAACCAAGTTCTGAAAATCAATTTTTACAATGGTTGTGGTCAAATGATGAAGTGAAAATCGCAAACAACGAAACGCCAAACGAAACGAGAAAAGTCAAATTAGGCAATACCGATTTATATTCTTCATTTATAGAACTTTCAAAAGAAATTGAGAAAATAAAAGATGAAAGCAAGGTAAACCTCGCTTTCATTTTGAAGTACACTAATTTCTTTTTGAGAATGATTTTGGTAAACACTAATCTTTCTAAAGGAATTTATCAAGAATATCTAGACCGACTTAATCAATATTTTCAAAGCGAAACTTTTTCAGATGAGTTAAATAATCTTTTCTACGAAAAAGATATTTACAATCCTGATACAATCAAAGGTTATACGGATTGTATTTTCAATTTGTTTTCAAAAATATCCAACACATTGGAAAGTGAAAACTTAAAGTGGAACTACATCAAGCAAAAAGTAAAAGAGAACAATCATAAACCAATATATTTGATAGTAGAAAAGAAAAATTACGATGCCACTCATAATCAAATAAAAAACGAAAGAATAAATAACATTCGTCTAATTAGTGACAAAAGAATTGATAATTCAAAGATTTATTTAGACAAATGGATAAATGATGAGCAACAAAATTCGGAAAGTCGAATTGTGATTATTCCGTATTTGAATAACCTTGAATTGTTCGTAAAAATCAAATCCATAAAAGGGAATTGCGAAATTCTTTGTTATGAAAATTTAGATGAAATTTCTTTTGACAATGTTGAACAGACATACCAAAACCAAGAAAAAACAAGATTAAATCACAAAGACAGATGCGTCTTTTTTAAAACAATTTTTGCTCATTCAAATGAAATTAAAAAACGAGAATTAGATGATATTTTTGCTTTTGACTTGAATAATGAAAATTTCAAAAACAATCCTTATGAATCTATTGATTTACCAAAGGAACAAGCGATTTATGAAATTGAGTTTAATGACGGGACAAAAGACAAATTTGATTCTTCAAAAGGAGTTTTTCTAATTGAAAATAACGAACAAATCAAAACGACAATTGGAGAAGTTTATGTTGGTGCAACTATTCGTTTTTATCAAAACAACAGCAAAGAAGAATTTAGAAAAATCTTAAAAATATTCGACACAGAAAATTTATTGGATTCATTTGATAAATATGCTGACAGTTGGAAACAAACTTTGAAAGATTTATCCTTGAATTTTAATAGCACAGAAAAGTTATTCGATGCTTTGTTTACATCATTTAAGATAAATTACAATACTTTTCGGTTGTACTTGGACGAAAAATCAACAACACGATTTCCAAGAGTTAAAACTTTGGAAGTTATCCGAGATTTTTGTTTGAAGAATAATCGTTCAAACGATTTAATTGTAACTGAATTTGAAAAATTCAAAGTTTATTCTAAAAAAGACCACTCCATAAGACAACAGGCAGGAAAGATTCTGGGCAATGATTTGTTAGATTATGTTGCTTCTAACAAAGAAGAAAAAAGCGATTCTCTAAAAAAATTGAACGATAAAATTTTAGAAAAACTGACCGAAACAATTCAAGAAAAAACAATAACAAAAAAGACTTTGGTAGATGAATAAATATTTAGACGAGCCAAGATTGATATTTCGGGATACAATTAAAGATAATTTAATTGGCCCCGGCTCTGATGTTTTTATTTCCGACAATGAAAATGAAATCATTTCAGATTATCCATTGAGTAGATATTATTCGGGAATTTTGTTTCCAGAACGTGATATGGAAGTTTCAATCGGGGAAAAAGAAACACACGATTCAAATGCAGAAATTGAAGATGATAATACTGAAGCAGAAACATCTGAAACGGATAATATTAATGAAAGTTCTGATGAAGATATTGATAAAAGTAAAAACGTAGAACCCGAAAAAGAATATTCAGAAGCCAATCAATATTTTCCGACAAATTTTGGTTTAACCTTTTGCGTTCCAAAAGATGCAAAAACTTTAAATGTAACTTTTAGTTACGCAAAATACATACAAATTGAAGCAACTTCTGCAACGATAGAAATTTCAGAAGAAGAATTCAAAAAATTTTCTGAAAATCCATACAATTCAGTTACAAAGTATTTTAAGTATGAAAACGGACTAATGTTCTTGAACAAGGAAGAGTTTGACAAGGGAGGTTTGACTGTTACTAATTATAGAAGCCGTTTTAAAGAAAATGAACAGCAAACAGAGTTACTTGACAGCGTTGCATACAAAAAAGGAGAATTGCTATTAGGACGACTTTGGAAAAGAGTAAAAATAGAACCTAAAATTGTTGAACTAAATCTAAGAGATATAAATTTTGATGAATCAAAAGAATATCCATTAGACCAAAATCAAAATGATAATTCTATTGTCACTTGTTATTACAAGAAAATTTACGAAACCCATTATGGAAAATTTATAAAAATCTTGTTGGCAAATCGACTGAATCACCCGAAAAATAAATTCTCATTCAGTAATGAGCAATTAAATAAAAATTCAATATTTCAAGGAGAAATTTCAATTTCGGGAGTAACGTTTTTACCATACAAACAACTTTCTGAAACAAATCCGTTTGATGAAGAACTAAACTTAATCAATTTTCAATACAGAAAAGAAAACTCTTTTGCCATTGGTCACGGTTGTGCAGTTAATTGGAATGACAATAAAAATCCAACGGAATTAAAAACTACGTTTTTACCCGAAGTAGATATTAAAAATTACAGCAATGCTTTTAAAGAAGATTTTCCTGAAAATCTAAAAGACATTACTGAATTGAAAAACCTTTCAATTTGGACTAATTTAGAAAAATCAACAATCATTCAAAAATTGAAACTCTTTGCGCAGGAGTATAAAGGTTGGATTTCAAAGCAAGAACAAACCGAAGCAGAAGACAATTACAAAAAGTCTTTAAGCACAATTTTAGAAATGCAGAACAAGACTTATGAAAGACTAATCAAGAATATAGAGTTTATTAATGAAAACGAAACCGCTTTCAAATCCTTTTTGCTTTCAAATACAGCAATGTATATTCAAATGCTAATCTCAAACAAAGATTTGTTTGGTAAGAAAGGAATTGAACTATCTGAAATTGATGAAAACTTCAAATACAATGATTTAGAATTTTTTAAAAATCATTCATTCAAGCCAAATTACAGGCCTTTCCAATTAGCATTTTTTCTTTTGAATATTGAATCAACAATCAACGAAGATTCGGACGATAGAAACAACGTTGTTGATTTGCTTTGGTTTCCGACAGGTGGAGGGAAAACAGAAGCGTATTTGGCAATTACAGCGTTTACAATAATTAGCAGAAGAATTTTACACGAAAAAAATTCAGATGGAGTTTCTGTAATAATGCGATATACATTGCGTTTGCTGACTGCCCAGCAATTTGAACGTGCAACGAAATTGATTCTTTCGTTAGACTTTTTGAGAAGATTTTTCAAACCAAATGAAGAATACTTTTTCGGAGAAAGTAAAGTTTCTATTGGAATGTGGGTTGGAGCTTCAACAACGCCAAATTCATATAAGGATGCTCAAACCATATTCAAAAAAACATTTGATGAAATCACAAAACTGAACAACAAAAAAGCAGGAGATTATCGTAAAGCAAATACCTTTCCAATTACAAGTTGTTCGTGGTGTGGTTGTAATTTGGTTTCGCAAAATAGTTCAGGAAAATTTGATTTGGGTTACAAGGCAACGGACAAAACATTCTCAACGAAATGTTTAAATTCAGAATGTGCATTTAGTGAAGAATTACCGATTTATTTTGTTGATGATAAAATTTATCAAAATCCACCAACATTGCTTTTTGCAACAGTTGATAAATTTGCAATGCTTTCACA
This sequence comes from Bacteroidota bacterium, assembly GCA_023423715.1. GTDB lineage: Bacteria > Bacteroidota > Bacteroidia > Flavobacteriales > Weeksellaceae > JAFAFC01. Next base: position 126,537 of record JAFAFC010000007.1, on the reverse strand, counting down.
TAGAGAAGAAGGACATAATCTTTTTAATTCATTAGATGATAAAAAACTACCACCCGATTTAATTATTCAAGATGAATTACACTTGTTAAGTGGTCCTTTGGGTTCTATTACAGGTTTATACGAATCAATCGTTGAATTACTTTCTACTAAAGGAAAGAGAAAACCAAAAATCATTACTTCAACTGCAACAACAAGAAACACCAAACAACAAGTTGCAATGCTTTATGGAAATAGAAAATTGAACATTTTCCCACCTATGGGAGTAACTTATGATGACAATTTCTTTTCTTATGTTTCAACTGAAAGCAAACGAAAACACATTGGCTTTATGCCAACAGGAAAAACAGCTTTAAACTCACAAATAAGAATTTTAGGAAATTTACTTTTGGCACGAATTGAATTGTTCAAATATTACAGAGCAAAAGAAAATTTAACGCAAGAAGAAGCAATACACAGAGAAAACAATTTTTGGACGATTGTTTCATTTTACAATAGTTTGAGAGATGTTGGAAAGGTTTACAATAAAGTTCCTGCGGAAATTTCAGACTTTTTGAAGCTCTTGCACAATCGCTATCAACTGCCGAAACAAGTTTATGGTTTTAATTATTTCGGACTTGCAGGAAGAACAAAAGAATTGACAAGTAGAATTGAAAGCAATTCTATCAAAAAATTACTGAATGAATTGGAAATGCCGTTTAGTTTAATCGCAAAAGATGGTTTTACTTTTGTTCAAAAATCGGTCGATTTAGTTTTGGCTTCTAATATGTTTTCCGTTGGTATTGATATTGAACGATTAAATGTAATGTTGATGAATGGACAACCTAAAAACGTTGCCGAGTACATTCAAGCATCAAGCCGTGTTGGAAGAAAAGACAAAGGAATTGTAATCAATTTATTAGATGCCAATCGTTCAAGAGATAAATCCTATTTTGAAAATTACGTTCCGTTTAACAATGCTTATTACAAATTCGTAGAACCGTTAAGCGTTACACCATTTACCGAAATTGCTTTAGACAAAGTTTTAGCAAGTTTGTTGGTTTGTTTTGTCAGACACAAACAAGGATTATATCCCGACAAACGAGCCAAAGATTTTACAGGAAATTACGAAGAACTTAAAAATTTCATTTCTGAAAGAATTAAGAACAAAAAACAATTGGATTACGCTTTGGAAAAACTGAAAGTTTTATCCGAAAAATGGACAACAAAAGAAGGCGATTTGACTTACAAAATTCTGATTAAAAAAATGTCTGATTTAGATGATTGGAGTTTAATGATGTCAATGAGAGAAATAGATACAAACAGCATTGTGAAAATAATAAACAAGTAATGGGACAATTTGAGCAAATACAAACAAGAAAAGCCATTAGTTCTTACGGTGGTGTTGGTTCTATTATAGAAACAAGGGACGGTTCTATTTTGATTGATAATTTCAATGAATGGCCTTTCTTTCAAACTATAAACGGAAATTTTGAAGAGCATAATCTCATTATTGATAAACGATTTAAAAACCGTTTAAGTAGATATTTTCAAGAATTAGAACATTTAGTAAAAATCCCTGTCAATGAATTAAAAAAAGGATTTGACCCTGAAAATAAATTCGCCTTTTTATCAGCAAAATATTTTCCTGAATGGTTTTATTGTAACAATTGTAATCGTTTCGACCGAATTGACCATTGGAAAGGTAATTGGGAAAATAACGTCAATTCAGAACACAAAGGAAATTTATATCCGCCAAAATGTTATAGTTGTTACGTTAAAAATCGAGATAAAAAAAGAAAGTTTTTTGATTTGGAACAAGTGCGTTTTGTTTTAACATCGCCTAATGGAGAAATTGCTGATATTCCTTGGGATAAATGGGCAATGTTTTTAAACAAGAAGAAAGACTATAAAAAAGGAACGGAAGAAGCAGTAAACGAAGAAGATATTATTACACTTGGCAATATTCAAGTTCCAGAAGATGCAATTTTTGAATACAAAACTTCCGACAAATTAGACGATTTGAAAGGTATTTGGATAATTGCTAAAAGAAAAAGCGGAGAGCAATTAAACTTTACAACGCTTTCAGGTTTGTTCAATTTGAGAGTGAAAATTCAAGAATTATTACCAAACGCAAAAGAAACAGACATTTTGTTTAAACCTGTTATTCGTTCAAGTAATAGCGTTTATTATCCAAACATTTTGTCAAGTATTTACATTCCTGCAAATGACGAGTTAAATGAGTACTCAATCAATTTAATTAAAGAGGAACACGAAGATGGAAGCAATGCACAAACAATTTCAAGAAATCTAAAACGCTATAAAAACATAGAAATTGATTCTGCAATTATTCAAAAATTGATTGATAACAATTTTAGCGAACGAGAACTTGAGATAGCCAAAACAGAAAATCAATACAGATTTGACGAATATAAATTCATTACGGAAAAAGACAGTGAACGAGTTGAAGACAAACTAATCTTCAACAGAATTGATAATTCGTTTTTTCAAAATGATTTAATAAAGTCCATTTTAAAAATGGATAAAATAAAAATTACTTCTGTTCAAACTTCTTTTACGCGACAAGAGCCACTTTCGTCAAGTTTGATTTTGGAAGATGAAGATGCTGAAAAAACAACAAAAGAAAGTATTGTAAAAAAGTTTACTTCAACTTTTGGCAAAACAACAAAGTATTTACCAGCGATTGAAAGTTTTGGAGAAGGAATTTTCTTTGAATTTAACAATGAAATTCTAAATAAATGGATTGAAAGCAATCCCAAAATAAAAGAGCGAATTGATATTCTTATCGGAAATCAAAACCACTTTGAATCTAATTTTAATGAAGATTTTGAGCTAAATCCAAAATATGTTTTGATACATACTTTTTCGCATTTAATCATCAAAGAATTAGAGTATTTGTGTGGTTATCCATCAACTTCCATTCAAGAACGACTTTACATTGATGAAGAACTCGAAATGAATGGAGTTTTGATATATACAATCGCAGGTTCAGAAGGTAGTTACGGTGGCATAACATCAATTTGTGATGATAATAGAATTGGAAAACTAATTGAATCTGCAATGATTCGTGCTATTGATTGTGCAACAGATCCAATTTGTTACCATACACACGGACAAGGTGTGGCAAACTTGAATCTTTCCGCATGTTTCAGTTGTACATTGTTACCAGAAACATCATGCGAAAAATTTAATTGTTATCTTGATAGAAGAATTTTGGTAGATAAAGAATACGGATATTTTAAAGACCTAATGAGTAAAATCTGAAATAAGAAAACTACCTATGTCGTTTTATTCTTAATCTTTTTTCCTTAAAAATTAACAGCCGAAAAGTGGAAACTTATCGGCTGAGCTATGTCTGGGCAGTAGGACTAATGATGTACATAAAGCTAAATTTCTGCTTTAAAATCAATAGGCTTAAAGTCAATTCAAATAAGGAAAACCGTATTAAAATTCATTAAAGTTTTTCGTATTTTTGAAAGATTACGATTATTCAAAATATGGCGAAAAAGCTACAAACAAAAAGTACCGAAGAAATCCTTTGGGATTCCGCAAATAAATTACGTGGTTCAGTAGAACCTTCCGAATATAAGCACGTCGTGCTCAGTTTAATATTCCTAAAATTTGCTAATGACAAATTCCTAAAAAGAAGACAGGAACTCATCAACGAGCATAAAGAAGCCTTTTTAGAAATTCCTGAATTTTATCAAGCCGAAAATGTATTTTATCTTCCCGAAGAATCACGATGGACGTACATTATCGAAAATGCAAAGCAGGAAGACATTACCTTAAAAGTAGATTCTGCGCTTAAAACCATCGAGCGCACCAACAAATCTTTGGAAGGTGCTTTGCCCGATAATTATTTTTCTCGTTTGGGATTGGATCAGTCCAAGTTCTCGGCGCTGCTGGATACCATTAACAATATCGATACGCTGAAAGACGAGTCTCAGGATATTGTGGGACGCGTTTACGAATATTTTCTATCCAAATTTGCGATTGCTGAAGGAAAAGGAAAAGGCGAATTCTACACGCCAAAATCGATTGTTAACCTTATTGCCGAAATGATTGAGCCTTACAAAGGTAAAATCTATGACCCTTCTTGCGGTTCTGGTGGTATGTTTGTACAATCTTTAAAATTTATAGACAAGCATCAAGGCAACAAAAAAGATGTTTCCATCTACGGACAAGAACTCACGAATACTACTTACAAACTGGCAAAAATGAACCTTGCCATCCGTGGAATTTCTTCAAATCTTGGAGCAAAAGCTGCAGATACTTTTGGAGACGACCAACACAAAGATCTGAAAGCCGACTACATCATGGCAAATCCACCTTTTAACTTAAAAGATTGGCGTGCCGAAAACGAATTGGTGGACGATCCACGTTGGGCAGGTTACAAAGTACCGCCAAAGTCCAATGCCAATTACGCTTGGATTCTGAATATGATTTCTAAACTTTCCCAAAACGGCGTTGCAGGTTTTATCTTGGCAAACGGTGCGCTTTCTGGAAGTGGTGACGAATACGAAATCCGCAAACAAATTATCGAAAACGATTTGGTAGAAGCGATTGTGATTTTACCACAAAATATGTTTTATTCAACTACAATTAGTGTGTCCTTATGGATAATTAATCGAAATAAAAGAGAACGAAACATTGAAGTAAACGATGGAATTAAAAACTATCGTAAACGTGAAGGAGAAGTATTATTTATGGATTTGCGTCAAAAAGGCGAACCTTTCGAAAAGAAATTTATTCAGTTTTCAGAAATTTCGATCAATGAGATTTCGCAAACATACCACAATTGGCAACAAAAAGATTGGGGAATAACATATGCCAACGAGGCTGAATATTGTTATTCGGCAACGTTAGATGAGATTCGCAAAAAAGATTATTCTTTAGTACCAAGTAAGTATATTGAATTTACCAACCGTGATGAGGATTTGGATTACGATAACCAAATGCAAACTTTACAGGTAGATTTAAAAGATTTGTTTGCTCAAGAAGCCGAACTCAAAACACAAGTTCAAAACGTATTTAAAGATTTGGGTTATGAGTTATAAAAAGTTGGGTGAACTTGTAAAGCCTATTGATACAAAGAATACGGATGGAAAAATTACAAAAGTTATTGGAGTTAGTATTACTAAAACTTTTATTCCATCAGTAGCTAACTTGCATGGCGTTGATTTAACAAAGTATAATTTGATTAAAAAAAATCAGTTTGCTTGTAAGTTAATGAGCGTTGGTCGCGATTTACAATTACCAATTGATTTATATAAAGCGAATGATAGTGCATTAATTTCTTCAGCGTATTATGTTTTTGAGGTAAAAGATGCAAATATTATTCTACCTGATTATTTAAATATGTGGTTCAGAAGATCTGAGACGGATAGATGGGTTGGGTATATTAGTGGTGGTGATGTACGTGGTGGAATTTCATGGGATATGTTTTTAGCATTAAATGTTAATGTTCCCTCTATCGAGAAACAACGTGAAATAGTAGCTCAATACCAAGCTGTTGAAAACAAAATAAAAGTCAACGAACAAATCTGCGAAAAACTAGAAGCCACCGCACAAACTTTGTACAAACATTGGTTTGAAGATTTTGAGTTCCCGAACGAAGAAGGGAAACCTTACAAATCGTCAGGCGGAAAAATGATCTTCAATGAAGAATTGGAAAAGGAAATTCCTGAGGGATGGGAGGTGAAGAGTTTGGGAGAAATTACAGATAAAACAATTTCGGGTAGTACTCCAAGTAGAGATGACATGTCTTATTGGATAAATGGAGATATTCCATGGATAAAAACAGGTGAGTTAAATGACAAAATTGTAATTGATTCAGAAGAAAAAATTACAAAGAAAGCATTAAAAGAAACTTCTGTAAAATTAATTCCTAAAAACTCGTTGCTAGTCGCAATGTACGGGGAAGGAAAAACAAAAGGATCTGTAGGTTATTTAAAGTTTGAGGCGACAACTAATCAAGCATGTTGTGCACTTATTTCAAGTAATGTTCAGATAATAAATTTTCTTTATTACGCAATGAAAGCAAATAAAGATGAAATTTTGAAAAATGCAATCGGAGGAGCACAACCTAATCTTAGTAAAAAAATAGTCGATGAATTTAGATTATTATTACCTAAAGTAGATATACTAGGAAAATTTGATTTGAGCAATTACATTCTTTACCAAGAAAATATATTAAAACAAAACCAAAAACTCACTCAGCTCCAAAGCTTGTTGTTGTCACGATTGGCAAGGATGGAGGAAGCGTAAAAAATCGTTGTATGGGAGTTAACTTAGAAACGGTTTGCGATCATCAATTGTATTATGATCCAAATGATAAAGAAACTGCAGCAAAGAAAATGTTGGATTTATTGAATTCAATTGAGGTTCCTAATGCAGAATTCCTAGCATGGTTTTATAAAAGATGGAATGAGTTACCCGAAGACGCCGTTATTCCTGTTAAGGAATGGAGATATTACTTTGATCCCGAAGAGGATATGTCAAGAGAAGATAGTGGCATTGATTTCTTAGGACCATTTGACTTAGAATTTACGCTTCTCCCTAATATGGTTTCATTCTTTAGCCCATCATACCGATACTGGCAATGGTATTTAGAAGATTTAAAGGATCTTTATATAGAACCGTGGCGTAAAGTGTATCATTTTTACACAAAGGCTTTTGGAGGAAGTCAATTGGTGTATTTTCATGATACAATGCCAGAAATTGATTTAAAGTATTTACCAAATACCACGGTCGAAAGTTTAATAAAAGCACTCCGCGATAAGCACGTAGAAACCTTCATTAAATATCATCCAAATACTAAGGAGATGGATTTCGATTTTTATGTGGAGAATTTAGAGAACAAAGAGAAATAAGAACTAAACCAACTCCAAGGCTTGTTGTTACGAATTACAAAGAAGGAGGTGAGGAGACTATATTAATCTAATAACCAATAATAAAATTAAAAAAAAAATATGGCAAGATGTACAGCACCAGTAAATGGTCATCGATCAGCAAGCGCAAGAGCAAACTGCCCTGCGTGTGGGGGTAGTTATAGAAGTTATAGTTCTTATGCATCGTATTCAAACCCTTATAGTTCTTCATCGAGTAGTTCGGTAGGCAGAAATAGTGGTAAATCAAGAGCAAGTTGGTCTTTGGCAGGTTCTACAATATTATACACACCTGCAGAAATTAGAACTCTTACTCCAGTTCGTGAAAATGTCGAGAAGCGATCAGACCTACCCGATTTAAGAGGTGTCTTTCTTTGTCATGCTTGGGATGATAGAAAGGAAGCTGCAAAAGAATTACACGATTTGTTAGAATCAAAAGGAGTTACAGTTTGGTTTAGTGAAAAAGATGTTTTATTAGGTTCTTCTCTACTACGAGAAATAGATAAAGGATTAGTAAAATCAAGAGTTGGGATTGTTTTGGTAACACCTAATTTTCTTAAAAGAGTACAGGGTGAAGGCATTGCTGATAAAGAGCTTTCCGCACTGTTAGCTCGTGATTTATTGGTTCCAATTGTCCATAATACAACATATGATGATTTACGAGAAGTAAGTCCATTATTGGGATCGAGAAGCGGACTAAGTACTAAAGAGGATACAATGGATAACATCGCTTCTAAACTAGCAGAATTGGTAACAATCGAAGATTAATAAAAACTCAACAACCTCCAAAGCTTGTTGTTATCGGGATTGGCGAGGATGGTGAGGTAAAAACTAAATTAATGTAAACTAAGAAAACTCTAATAAATTATGTCTAATCTAAGAATTCGAAGTCTATCAATAGAAAACTATCGCTCTTTTGGGGATGTTCAAGAATTTGTATTTCCTAATGCAGATTATCTTAAACCAGTGTCAATAATTGGATATAATAATGTTGGCAAATCTAATTTCTTAAATGCACTTATATACGGAATTGGAGAAAAATTTATAAGCGCAAAAACGTTTGAGCTATCAGATATGCATAATCTAAATGTAGATAATCATATTCATATAAAAACATCGATAGAGGGTTCTGATTTCGCACCTCCAAATCAATGGGGGCATAGACAATCTATAGCTGGTCAATATCATATTTATACTAGCGTAGAAAATGATGAGTTAAAAAGCAATTGTGAACCTTCATTTTTTGGAAAGGGGAAACATTATAATATTTTTTACATTAATTTTCATAACATAAAAGAGGAAATTTCTACACAAAAGACAAGTTGGGGAAATCTTAAGTCTTTTTTAGCAAAGCATATCCAAAAGTTAGTCGACACTGATACTACTATGAGTACTAAAAAAGAGGATTTTCAAAATGAAGTGAAGGATTCTACAGATAAAGTTTTAGAAAATTCACAATTAAAACAATTTATTGAAACTATACAAAAGAATTATCATCAAAATCTTAGGAGTAATAGCTGTCATGTAGATTTTGGCTTACCTAATTATGAAGATATATTTTTGAAAATGTTGTTCAAGGTAGGATTGAATGGAAATTCTGAAAATTTAATACCTATTGATCACTTTGGAGATGGTTTTATTTCCATGTTTGTAATGGCTGTTATACAATCAATTGCTGAAACAAATACAGAAGATAAGTGCTTGTTCCTTTTTGAAGAGCCTGAAAGTTTTTTACATGAAAATCATCAAGAATATTTTTACAAGATGGTTTTGTGCTCTCTAGCTGAAAAAGGACATCAAGTAATTTATACTACACATTCGGATAGAATGATTGATGCTTTTGACACAAAAGGAATTATTCGTTTAGACACAGACGAAAATAATCAAACGATAAATGCTTATAATAATATTGGAAATTTTTTAGATCCACTTTCAGGATTAAACCCTGCTGATTTTGATGAGCCAATTAATGTTTCGCGTTTTAACGAATATATTAAAACAGTAGAACCTAACCTAAATAGAATGCTTTTCAGCAAAAAAGTCATACTTGTAGAAGGACCTAATGATGTGTTAGTGTATAAAGAGATTATTAGAAAAAAAGTTTTAGAAGCAATCGCTACTCGGACAGATATAATTAATAAAGAACGATTTGCAGATACTTATTTGAATTTTGAAAACATTTCATTTGTATGTCATCATGGTAAAGCTACAGCATTGTATATTGTTGAGTTATGCAAACACTTTCAAATAGATTATTTCTTAATAAATGATTGGGATTTCGATCAAGCAGATGTGTCGATTACTCAAATTCGTTCTTTCTCTGATTTAGACACATTAAAGAGGGACTATATTTATACCTCTGGTGATCGAACAAAAAAAGGAATGCTTACAACCAATAGAAATTTAATTGAAAGTACATCGGATGATAGAGTCCATTTTAATGTAAAAAAATTAGAAACAGTCATTGGGTATACAAGTGATGATAAAAGTAGCTTGAAAATTTGGAATATTATTCAAAATCCAATATTTATAATTTCTGAAGCTCTGTTTCCAAATAATTTAGCTGAGTTTATTAGTCTGAATAGATTAGAAGTAATTACTCCCTCTGTAATTGATAACCAAGATAATGATTTGCCATTCTAAAATATGAAGCATGCTAATCCACAACAGAATAATCCTTATTGTGAATTACGCTATTGTGTAACAAATATTTACTAAATTTGTGACAACAGTAATAAGTATAATAGTATAAAAATGTCTAAAAACCAAATAGAAACAAAGATTTTAAAATCATCACGTGGCGAATTATTTTTCGCAGATGACTTTTCAAAATACGGTTCACCTGAGAATATTCGACAGGTGCTTTCTCGGTTGGAGAAGGAGGATGTTTTGGTACGCTTGGCACACGGCATTTATCTAAAACCTAAAATAGATCTGTTGTTGGGGAGTATTTCTCCCAATATCGAAGAAATTGCAAAAGAAATTGCAAAACGAGACAAAGCTCGTATTGCGCCAACTGGTGTTCTTGCTTTGTACTTATTAGGTCTTAGTACACAAATTCCACTTAAAGCAGTTTATCTTACGGATGGTTCACAGCGAGAAATAAAAATCGGAAACCGAAGTATTAAGTTCAAGAAAACAGCACCCAAAAGCTTTGCTATAAAAGATGGTTTATTGCATTTAATTGTACAAGCTTTCAAAGAAAAAGGTCAAAAGGAAATCAATGATGATTTTCTAAATCAACTGAAACCATCAATTTTAAAACTTGATAAATCGATTGTAGAATCACAACTTCGCTATGCTCCAGTTTGGATTCAGAAAGAAATAAATAAAATCTATAAAGCCTAAAATCATGTGGATAAATCTTGACACAGAACAACGCATTCAGGTTTTAGAGCAAGTCGGCGCTTCAATGGGATTGCCCGCTTTTGTTATTGAAAAAGATTGGTGGGTGTGTATTATTTTGAAAGCTGCATTTCAGTCAAAATATAAAGAATCCATTATTTTCAAAGGCGGAACATCTTTGAGCAAAGCTTATCATTTAATCAATCGGTTTTCAGAGGATATTGATTTAATTATTGATCGTCATTTTTTAGGATTTGATGATCTTGATTCAAATTCCAAAATCAAAAAACTTCGAAAAGCTTCGGGTTCGTTTATCATTAATGAGTTCAGGGAAGAATTAATTGAGCAATTAAATCTATTAGGAATTCCAAAAGACGATTACGAAATCAAATACAACAATCATGTAGATGATACAAGTGATCCCAATACTTTAGAAATTTATTATGAATCGGTTGTTCCCATTACCAATGAGTATATTCAACAACGTGTATTGCTCGAAATGGGAGCAAGATCGTTGACCGAACCTTCTGAGCCAAAACCTGTACAATCATTTATTGACGAACATTATCCAAATTTAGATTTTACAGATCCTGCTTTCGATGTTCAGGTTGTTGTACCAACACGAACATTCATTGAAAAAGCACTTTTGCTTCACGAAGAATTTTCTAAACCAGTTGATAAAATAAGAACCGATCGACTAACGAGACACTTATACGATTTGGACAAAATAATGGCTTCAACTTATGGAGAAAAAGCGCTTGCAGAAGAAGAATTGTTTGCAAACATCGTACAACACAGAAAAACTATAACGCCTTTACGTGGCATCAATTATGACAAGCACGAAAAGGGAAAACTAAGTATTATTCCACCACCAGAAGTAATCAAAAATTGGGAGCAAGATTATAAAACAATGCAAGAAAACATGATTGCAGGTGATAGTCTCAATTGGGATGACTTATTGAAAAGGATTAAAAATATTGAAGACCGATTTAATCAAGTCGATCAAAAATAAACATGTTACAAAAAAGTGAAAATTGTAACACGTTCTCAAGACATGTTACAAAAATCAAAAAAACTTAACTTGAAGAATCAAGCATGAAATACACCGAAGCTCAGTTAGAACAAGCTTTTATCAGCCTTTTGGAAACGGAAGGCTATCAATATATCAATGGAAAACATTTGGATCGTGCTTCTAATCAAGAAGTTTTGATTAGAGAAGATTTGCAAGCCTTCTTGCTCAATCGTTATCCCGATTTGGAAACTATTGAATTAGAAAACATTATCAATGAATTGGCATTTCAGTCTGCTTCCAATTTGTACGATTCCAACAAACATATCTGCAAATTGTTGGCGGATGGTTTTATTTTCAAACGCAATGATCCTAGCAAGAAAGATTTGCATATTCGATACATCGATATCGATGAAGTGACTTTGTTAAAAACCAATTCTTATAAAATTGTTAATCAGTTAGAAATTCAAGGTTCAGAATTTCGCATTCCCGATTTAATTTTATACATCAACGGAATTCCTGTAGTGGTGTTCGAGTTCAAAACAGCCATTGAAGAGGAAATCACGATACACGACGCTTATAAGCAATTGACGATTCGGTATCGAAGAGACATTCCAGAATTGATGAAATACAATGTGTTTTGTGTTATCAGCGACGGCATTAATAACAAATCGGGAACAATTTTCTCACCTTACGAATTCTATTACGGTTGGAACAAGATTACTGGTGAAGAAAAGAAAGCTTTGACTGGAATTGAGACTACAACATCCATCGTTCACGGTATGTTGAACAAAACAAGATTATGCGATATTATCCATCATTTTGTTTTGTTTCCCGACACTTCAAAGCACGAGGTGAAAATCCTGACACGTTATCCTCAATATTACGCTGCCAACAAACTTTTTGATAATATTTTATTGCACAAAAAGCCCGAAGGCGATGGAAAAGGTGGAACTTACTTTGGCGCAACGGGTTGTGGTAAGAGTTTTACAATGTTGTATTTATCAAGATTATTGATGAGATCAACAAAGTTTTCTAGTCCTACAATTATCATCATTTCCGATAGAACCGATCTGGATGATCAGTTATCAAAGGATTTCACCAATGCTAAAGATTTTATTGGTGACGAAAATATCATCAATATTACATCTCGACAAGATCTTCGCGATCGTTTGCGAGGAAGAGAAAGCGGCGGCGTATTTTTAACAACCGTCCAGAAGTTTGCCGAAGACGATGAAATTCTTTCGGACAGAAGCAATATTATTTGTATTTCAGATGAGGCACATCGTTCGCAAGTTAATCTCGATCAAAAAGTAAAAATTGATGAAAACGGCGTGAAAAAATCTTACGGTTTTGCCAAATATTTACACGATTCTTTACCAAATGCAACTTATGTTGGTTTTACAGGAACGCCTATTGACAAGACTTTGGATGTGTTTGGAAATGTTGTAGATTCTTACACCATGTTCGAATCGGTGAATGATGAAATTACAGTTCGTTTAGTCTATGAAGGAAGAGCAGCGAGAGTAAACCTCGATAATTCTAAAGTGGTTGAAATTGAAAAATACTACGAAAATGCTGTTGCAGAAGGTGCTTCAGAATACCACGTTGAAGCCAGTCAAAAAGCCATTGCAAGAATGGAAGCTGTTTTGGGTGATCCCGACAGGATAAAAGCGATTGCAAAAGATTTTATTCAACACTACGAAAACAGAATCGAGGAAAATGCGACGGTTGCAGGGAAAGCAATGTTTGTTTGCGCTTCTCGAGAAATAGCCTATAAATTATATAAAGAATTAATTGATCTTCGTCCCGAATGGAGTGAAATTGTAATATCAAATGATCTTTCTGATAAAGAAAAGAAAGAAGTAAAACCCATCGAGCGTGTGAAAATGGTGATGACACGCAACAAAGATGATGAGGAAACTTTATGGAATTTACTGGGAAGTAAAGATGATCGCAAAGAACTAGATCGACAATTCAAGCAATTGCACTCCAATTTTAAAATTGCAATTGTGGTGGATATGTGGTTAACAGGTTTTGATGTTCCATTTCTCGATACCATTTATATTGACAAACCTTTACAAACACACAATCTTATCCAAACGATTTCTCGTGTAAACCGTAAGTACGAAGGAAAAGACAAGGGTTTGGTGGTTGATTATATTGGCATAAAAAAGAATCTAAATCATGCTTTAGGTTTGTTTAATAACACCAACGCAGACGATGATTTCGAAGATTTGGACAAAGCGGTGATTATCGTCAAAGATCAATTAGAATTACTGCGTCAGTTTTTCCATCAATTTGACGATTCGCTCTATTACAACGGCTCGCCAGTTGAGCAACTAAAATGTTTGAATCTCGCTTCCGAATTGGTTTTACAAACGGAAAAATCCGAAAAATTCTTTATTGATGTAACCCAAAAATTAAAATCTGCTTACAACTTGGTTTGTGGCGCAGATGTTTTTAATGAATTAGAAAAAGATGAAATCCATTTTTATTTCGCCATCAAATCTATTGTTGTAAAACTCACAAAAGGTGATGCACCTGATACTGCTCAGATGAATGAAAAAGTGAGCAAAATGGTTGAAGAAGCAATTATTTCTGAAGGCGTGGAAGAAATTTTCAAACTGGATGATAACAAAGCCAATGCTATTGATTTGTTTAATGATAAATTCATTGACAGAATCAGTAATTTGGAACTTCCGAATACTAAAATCAAAATTCTAGAAAGACTTTTAAAACAAACCATCAACGATTTCAAAAAAGTAAATAAAATAAAAGGTCTTGAATTCTCCGAACGCTTGCAAAGCATTATCAATCGCTACAACGAAAGAAGTGAACGCGATATTTTGGACTATGACGGAATCCAAGCCGACACCTCGGAACAAATTCTTGATTTGATTTTAAAACTTCGTCAAGAAATGGCTTCATTTGAAGATTTGGGAATCGACTACGAGGAAAAAGCTTTCTACGATATCCTAGATTCAATCTGTAAACAATACGGTTTTGAGTTCGACAAAGAAAAGATGCTAGAATTAGCTAGAGAAATAAAAAAGATCGTCGACAATACCGCAAAATATCCTGATTGGAGCCACCGAGACGACATCAAAGCTCAACTAAAAATGGGCATCATCGTAAAACTACACGAATATGGTTATCCACCAATCACACAGGATGATGTTTACAAAAATGTGTTAGAACAAGCTGAGAATTTTAAGAAGAATAGTATTTAACGACTTAAATTTATTAAGTAAATCACATTTTGTTATTTATTGAATTCTAGAAGAATATTTAAGTATTATTAAGCTAATGATAATGGAGTAAAATGAGCTACACACCAGAACTACAAAAGGTAATTGACCAACTAAATCTTAAGAAAGAGAATATTCTTTACTTAACTATTAAAAATGTTTACCTCGATGATATGAGGGAGCAATTAAAAAATGTTGAGTATCGAGATAATACGGAGTTTTTTAGGAGAAAACTTTTTATTAAGGGTAAAGATGGTTTACCATCTCATGAAATGAAGCCTTTGAAGTACATTTTATTTCAAGGAGGCTACGAGCCAAATAGTCCCAGGTTATTAATAGGCTTAAAAGGGTGGACCTTGGACAAGAAAAAGTTTCCAGATACCCTGGACATCCAAGGACATGACATTTATAAGGGCATTTGCTTATTACTTGATACTATTGTATTTGATTCTCAAAGAGGGCGGTTGTACCGGAATATTCATAACTTGAAGAAACCAGAGAAAGTTATGCCTAAAGTTCCTGATAAATCTGTTTTACCTAAAAAAGAATCAGTTAAGAAAGGAATGAAAAAGCACAAGCTAATTTTGGAAATTAGGAAAAGGAAAAAGAACATTTGATTTATTACAACGAGCCAACATGCACTTACCACACTCCCAAAAGCTTCCTGTAAATCTCTTGTCTGCTGTATTTAATCGGACAACTGCAACTTATAAGTATTATTGGTTGCTTGCATTAATTGAATCTGTAGAACAAGGGAAATTGGAAATTTCTAAACGAGAGTTGTTCGCAAGGATGATAAGTAATTCTTGGTATACTGTAAACTATTTTCATTTGTCTTTTGGATCTTTTGACATGATCGAAGTTGCAATTCTGAAAATCAGAGAAACAGAAGGAATAACAATCGACGAAAATAGACCACAAATACTAAATCAACTAATATCATCAAACAATAAAGAAACTGTAAGAATCTTGAATCATTTTGATAAAAACGTTCCGCATTGGTTTCTTTCTCCTTGGTTCCCCAACAAATCAAAAAAAGATGTATATAATGCTTCTCAAGATTTTGAGAAGAAGGCGATTTACGGTTTAGAAAAGGATTTTATTAAGATAAACCCTTTGTGGCAGAACTATTTAAATAGGAATTCTAAAATTCTAAAAGAGTTTTGTTATTGGAACTTAGCTTTGTTTTTACAAACAAGAAACCCTAATGTTCCAGACATTCCAAATAAATTAATCAAGCCAGCAACTAGAAATAGCCTTGTAAATCAGACAAAGGATTATTGGAAGTTGGTTTTTAAAGAGATGGGGTCTATAGAATGTATATTTACTGGAAACAGACTAGACTACTCTGAAAAGAATTTCGCTATTGATCATTTTGTTCCATACGCTTTTGTCTCACATGATCTAATTTGGAATTTAGCTCCCGTTGATAGAACTTTTAATTTGTCTAAAAGCGACAGATTGCCATCATTTGATATCTATTTTCACAAGTTTAAGGAATTACAGAAGATTGCATTCGAAATACATTTAAGCAACAAGTCCAGTAGCAAATATTTAGAAGAATACCTTACAATATTTCCATCCATTAATTCTTTTGATGAAAAATCGTTTGAGAATACAATACAACCACTACTTACGATAGCGAACAATAATGGCTTTCTTTATTTTGAAACTGATTAAGCTATTCTAAAATAAACTAGCCACCCATTTGACCACCCTAAAAACAAAAAACCCTCTGTTAACCGAAGTTACAGAGGGTTTAAAGTACCCCAGACGGGACTTGAACCCGTACGTCCTTGCGGACACAGGATTTTAAGTCCTGCGTGTCTACCAATTCCACCACCAGGGCGTAGTGGAGCGAAAAACGGGATTCGAACCCGCGACCCCAACCTTGGCAAGGTTGTGCTCTACCAGCTGAGCTATTTTCGCATCGATTTGTGCGGATGAAGGGACTCGAACCCCCACGCCGTGAAGCACCAGATCCTAAGTCTGGCGTGGCTACCAATTACACCACATCCGCGGATTTTATTAAAGAACTCCTTTCTTTTTTGTGAGTGCAAATATAAAGCATTTTTATTTATACTCACAAATTTTTTTCAGAATTATTTTTAATAATAAATTTCATTTATTCGGCAGTACCATTCATTTTTGTTATTTTTACAAAATAAATATTTGCAATGGAATTACAAGGAACAGTTAAGAAGATTGGTGATACTCAGACGTTTGGATCTGGGTTTCAGAAAAGAGAAATGATTTTGCTTACGCAAGAACAGTATCCACAGCCTATTAATGTTGAGTTTTTACAAGATAAAATTTCTTTATTAGATACTATTTCAGAGGGGGAAAATGTGAAAGTGGGTATTAATATTAGAGGAAGAGAGTGGACGAGCCCTCAAGGTGAAACCAAATATTTTAATAGTATTGTAGGTTGGAGAGTAGAAAAAGTAATGGATGGTGGAGTAGAGCCTACACAAGCGATGCCATCAAGCGCCGCTAGTTCAGCACCTGCAAGCAACGGGAATCCTTTCCAAGAGGAAGAAGATGACGATTTGCCATTCTAATTAAGAATAAAGTTACTAAAACCGAATCCTCTTTTTTTAAAGGGGATTTTTCATTTATTTTGGCCTATGATTTTTCTTTCGGATACGCTTCCTAATTTTCCAGATCCTCATTTTTATCATCCACCGGGCGGCCTTCTTGCGGCTGGAGGAAATTTAAATGTCGATTATGTTTGGGAAGCCTATCAAAATGGTATTTTTCCTTGGTTCAATCCTGATGAAGAAATTCTGTGGTGGTGTCCTGATCCTCGTTTTGTTTTATTTCCTTCGGAATTGAGGGTTTCTAAATCAATGCGGAAGATTATTAAAGATGAGGTATTTCAATTTACGGAGAACGCTTGTTTTGAAGAGGTCATTCGCAGTTGCCAGGAAATCGAACGGCCGGATCAAGATGGAACTTGGATTACAGAGGAGATTATCAATGCGTTTTTAGAACTTAATCTGCAAGGAAAAGCCAAGAGTATTGAGGTTTGGCATGAAGGTGAATTGGTCGGCGGATTTTATGGGGTTATCGTTGGTCGTGTATTTTGCGGAGAAAGTATGTTTTCTAGGATGAGTAATGCTTCCAAAGCGGGTTTTATTCAATTTGTTTTGAGATATAGCAATGTGTTTGATATTATTGATTGTCAAATACATTCTAGCCATTTAGAATCGTTGGGAGCGAGAAATATCCCCAAATTAGAATTTTTAAAATGTCTAAAAAAATAAAAAAGACCTCAATTTGAGGTCTTTTTTATTACTATAGTGTTTGGTCAAATTATTTCTTAACGCCTCGTACGATGACGTTGTCAAGTTCCCAAGAAACTGAAGCTCCTGCAACAGATGTGTATTTAAAAGCAATAACAACGGATTTTCCTTCGTATGCTTTCAAACTGATTTTCCCAGATGAAACAAAGCCTGCGAAACCGTCTAAATCGGTGTCGTAAACCGCGTTGGTTGCTTTTGCCCAAGTCGTAGTTGCCACGTTCCCCGTATAGTTTTCGGTTACATAAACTTCTAGTGGATTTCCATTGAATCGGCCATCCGTTTCAAAACTAAAGAAAGGGTCGGAGTAACCGCTTAATGCAATCGGTTTAGAAACTAACCAGTCTTCATTAGCTTGTCTGCTTCCGTCAAGAAATGCGCTTGGTCTAGGATTTCCGAAATTGGTCGTTGTCCATGTCTGTGTTCCTAAAACGTTTACTGCGGTCCAATTTGATAAGTTATCAAATCCTTCTTTGAAAATAGTAGCCGTTGGTACTGGAGTAGTTCCGTCGCAACGTGGATTATCCAAATCGGCTCCTCTTAAGTTAAGAATCCAGATCTGATATTTTCCGTTATAATAACTTAAGATACCTGTTACGTCTCCTTTTCCAGTATCAATATCCGTAGAACTCGCTTTAAAAGGGAAATCTCTTGTTCCAAAATCTGCATAACCAGATGTTGTTAAATCAATTTTGTTTCCGCTACAATCTTCAAGAGTTCTTGCTGTTGTATTCGTTCCTTCAGCATAGGTTTTTCCTAAATCCGTTTCAATGAATTGTAGATCTTTGATTCGGATATATCGCCCGACATCTGCTTTGGTAAGTTCATTAATTTTCTTAACCGTTGGAGTTACTGTTGTAATTGGACGATCTGTTCTGAAGAAGTGTTTGTAGGTTTCTTCCGGATTTACTTGTCCAACATTTCCTTGGAAAAGGGCACCTAATTGTACTTCTCCATTTTTGTCGTTGATGTAAAGATCTTTAAGACCAATTGTTACCGTTCTACCAATTTGGAAACGACGATCTAGGAAAAGATCAACAACATTGATGTTAATCATAATTCCTCCCGTTTCATCTTCTACGTAAACTTTTTTGAATAAGTTACCTGCAGCATCATTACCAACAACTTTTGCTGTTAATGTTGCATTTTCTGTAATTTGATAAAGAGAACCTTTGTAGTATTCTTTTACTTGAGCAACTGTTTTTGGTGTAGCAGAAGCGTCCGCCTGACAAGTTGCTGTTAATTTATCTAAACGAGGTCCTTTCATATCCAAATCAGAATCGTTTACGATGTAGAATTGGTATGAAGAGTTGAATTTGCTTAAAATTCCAACAAATTTCCCGTTTCCTGAAGGTAGGTTTTTGTTTGCAAACGTTGCGTAACCACTGTTTCTCACAACTCTTGTTGTAAGCGTAGTATTAGGATCGTTGATTTGTCTATCAATACTTGTTCCTTCTGGAGCGTACTGCATACAAAGGGTTTTCTTGTCAAATTCAGCATTGTCGATTTGCACTAAACACCCCACGTATTGATCGTTTGCCGTTTTAAAATCAGCTAATTTCATTACTAAAGGCTTAATTGTAGCCTTTGGAGTCGTACATGATTTGAAGATTTTCTTTGGCAATGTACTTTCTGTAATACGTCCAAAAACTCCTGTTGTTGAGCTGTTTTCACCCAATTGAATGAAATTCCCATACGTTCCTAAAGAAAGTCCATCTAGTGTGATAGAAATTTTAGACCCTTGAGGATAATTTGCGTACGTATTCACTGCATCAACACTAATAACCAAACCTTGAGTTGGATTTTCAGGTTTATCTTGAATGTAGATGTATTTGTAAATATTTCCCGTTTCGTCAGATGAAGAAACGTAGCCTTCCACTAAAAGTTTTTCAGTGATTTTCGTTCCGGAACCCATTTTCTTAAGCGCGTCAAGCGTAATGGTTTTGTATCCATCAAATTGATCTTTACATTGGTACGCTTGAAGATCTGGGTTGTTGTATTTATCATCGTGCACACAAGCAGTAAGCAATAATGCCATCAATGCCCACGAGAAGATTTTAAAAGTTGATATAATCGTTTTCATAATGAATTTCTTACTGTTAATCTTAGAATCTTAAATAAATGTTCGCAAAGAAAGTTGTCCCTCTATCATACCATAATTTAGGTCCGAAAAGTGGAGTTTCTCTTTGGCTTTCTACATAAGCGTCACGGAAGGTTGATCTTCTTCCTTGCTCGAATCCACCAGTAACATAATCTCTGTTGTTCAAGATGTTGTTTACACTCACGCTGATACCCATTCTGTATTTACCAAGTAAGAATGATTTTCCTGCGTTAGCATTTAGCATGAACTGATCTTCAAACTTACGTTGCTTCAATAAAGTAGCAATGGCGTCTGGAGAAGCGGCAGGAACATCAATTCCTGATCCTAAATAGTCTTTTACAGCCGTGTAAGGATCTCCCGTTAAATCTGTATAGAAAATTGGCGTTCTTGTGATTGCTGAGAAATCTAAATATTGATCCATCAAATAATTTCCAGAAACACCTACCCACCAGAATTTGGGAGAATTGTATTTCAAACCAGCAGAAAAGGCTTTTTGTGGTGTTCCTCCAACTTTATATCCTTTGATATTTGCTTTTCCTAAAGATGAGAATCCTTGTGTTAAATTATCGCTATCTGCTGCGTAATATACATTCGGGTTGTTTTCGTATGTATATTCACCCCAGCTTCCTACAGCGTTGAAGTTCAGGGTTGGAGTTACTTTTACGTCAACTCCTAATTCTAAACCTTTGTAACGCTTGTGAGCTCCTGAAAGAACTTCTGTAATGAAAGCGTCACTTGAACTTACGTTTCCAGATTGTCCAAGTAATTCAATTCCTTCAGAATAGTATCTTGAAACTTCAATAGCGTTTTCAACATCCGTCCAATATCCTGATAAACGAAGTTTTATGATTTGTCCTCTTAAGATATAACTTAACTCATTCGAGTTGATGATTTGATTTTCTAAACCAGGTACCGAAAAATCATTTGCTCTTGGATTCAAGAAAATTTCATTCAACGTTGGAGCTGTACTGAAATACGTTCCTGCGTACGTAATGAAGTTTTTACCGTTGATTTTATACGTTACTTTCCCTTTAATTCCAGCATTGGTGAAATCGTAGATATCACTCTTACCTTTTGAGTTGTTTTTGTACAAATGGTGACGGAATTTTCCATCTCTTTGCGATTCTGAATACGATGCAAAGATTGAAGCAACCGCTGTCCATCTTGGTAAATCAACTTCTGTTGAAGCGTTTAAAGTGTACGTTTGTCTCAACAAATCGTATGAATATTGAGTTCTATCACCTTCGTGAACTTGCGTATTAGGATTGTCTACATCAAAAGCTTGATTGTTTCCGAAAGAGTTCAGGTTGTTTGCATAGGTTGCTCCTAAAAGGTCTTTAATGCTTCTGAAGTTATCTGAAACCAAATTTTGATATGAGAAATTCAAATTCAATTTCCAGTTTTCATCTAGTTTCGTATCGAAATGCGAAACATAGTTGAATGTTTTATCTTTATTTACGTCTTCTACAACGGAATAAAGCGCTCCTCTTTCAAGGTTGTTTCTATTCGCGTTGTATAAATCGTTCCAGTTAATCTGACTATTTGCTACGAAGTTGTTTCTTACGTTATCAATTTCTGCTTGCTCTGCAGCAGTGATATCGGTTCCGCCATCACTCCCTGTTTGTAAGAAACGATCTGTCCAATAACTAGGTAATTTTCTGTAATACGTTGGATTTGGGTCCGAAGCACGGAACCAGTCTAGACGACTTCTTCCATCTCTACCAAACTGATACGAGAAGGTGTTGTTCCAGTTACTTGTTTTACCCAATTTGTTATAAAACTGCAGTTGGAAGATTGGCTCAAACGTATTTCTGATTCTAGAATTTCGCTTTTCACCATCTTGCCATCCCCAATATGCATTGTAATTTTTACCCATTATATCATAGGCTTCTTGCGTGTTCGGGCTGTTTGTTGAGCGATATGTTGGCGCTCCAAAAGCGGTTAAGTTTACAGAGAAACGATCAGAGAATTTCTTTTCAATAGATCCGAAATACGCATATGAATCTTGGTAAACACCATGGATGATTCCACGATCTGCCCATCTTCTACTAGCAGAAAGTGAGAACGCCCATCCGTTTTTGCTCAAACCTGAGTTATATGTCGCCATCAGTCGGTGGAAGTAGCTTCTGTTTGTAAATGAATACGCCAAAGAAGTTCCTTTTCTGTACGATGACGCTCTAGTGTTGTAATAAACGACACCACCTAAGTTTCCGAAAGAATATTCCGAAGGTGTGATGTTATCTGCATTTTCTAGAGGATAACGCGTTACGTCATTAAGTCCGCCCCAGTTTGAGAAGTCAATTCTACCATCATCGTTTTTTGACATGGTAACCCCGTTGAAAAGAACGTCTTCATAACGGTTATCCACACCTCTTGGTCGGAACCAATACGCTCCCAATTCGAAAGCGGTTACATTTTGAAAAATATCTCTTCCCGAGCTTAACAAACCAACGGTTGGCTGCATTGAGCCACCTTCGTCGTCAGACATGGACTCGTCAATGACAATTACCCCCGAATCAGATGATCCAGATAATGGGGCTAAGCTAATGACTCCTAAGTCTTTTTTCTTCTCATTTTCTAGAACTTCAAATTTTAGAATTCTAGTTTCAAAACCTGGTTTAGCTACGTTAATTTCGTATTGTCCAGGTAGTAGATCTACGAACTGGAAATATCCGATTTTATCTGCAACTTTATCGTTGTCAGACTGCAGAAGATCGATTTCTGCTCTCTCAATCGGTTTACCCTGAGAATCTTTCACATAAGCATAAACGGTAGTCTGCGCGTAGTAGAACGAAGCAGGCATCAATGCGAATAATGAAAGCAAAGATAATTTTCTAATCATAATAGTTATAAATTGATTCCTATTGGTTTTCCTAAAAGGGCTACAAATTTACGCCGATTTTTTGTAAAGATGTTAATTTTTAACACTTTAGTTATTAAGAATTTATTAACTCTTCAACCATTTCATTGAAATATTCCACCGAGTAGAAATTTATTTAAGTAAATTTGCATCGAAAGTTTAGTTCTATGAAAAAATTTCTAGTATTGGGTGCGATTTGCGCTGCCTTTTTTGCTTCAGCTCAACAAAAACAAGTTCAGCGAGCTACGGTTGCTTTTATGAACGTGGAAAACCTGTGGGATATCTATCCATCGGCCGATTACATTGATGGAACCAAGGATAAAAATAATCCTGCATTTCATAGAAGTGTTCCAATTGATTCTTTAAAATATCTTGAAGTTACCGAAGACTACAAAGGTGAGTGGAGTGACGATAAATTGATCGGAAAAAAGGTCATACGACATCAAATCCTCAACACCGATTTTACAGCTGACTCGCCAAAAAGATGGAATGAAGCCAGTTACAAAGATAAAATGGGCAAACTTGCTAAGTTGATTTCAGAATTAGGAAGGCAATATACCAATACCAATCCCGCTATTGTTGGTCTAATTGAGGTTGAAAATAGACAAGTTATTGAAGATTTAATTAAAGAGCCTTCGTTAGCAAAAGACGATTACGGAATTATTCATTACAACTCATACGACGCTCGTGGAATTGACATTGCGTTGATTTATCAAAAGAAACGTTTTATCCCAACAAATTCACTTAAAGCGGAAATAAAAAACTATAACGACGATGGTAAAAGATCGTACACGCGTGATGTTGTCGTGGTTTCTGGATTGTTGGACGGTGAAAAAGTGGGGATTTTTATGAATCACTGGCCGTCTAGAAGCGGAGGAGAAGCCGCTTCGGCGCCAAAACGAAATGCAGCCGCTGCTGTATTAAAAAAGCAAATGGATAGTATGCGTGCGGAAAATCCTGATGTGAAGCTTTTTGCAATGGGTGATTTTAATGATGATCCTGTGAATGCGAGTGTGAGCAAGCATTTGGGTGCAGTGGGTGATCCCAAAAAACTATCAGAACAGTCTCCGTATTTCAACCCGATGTGGAAATTATTCAAAAACGGAGTCGCTTCTTTAGCATATCGTGATGCACCGAATTTGTTTGATCAAATTATTGTTTCTAAAAATCTAGTTACAGAAGAGAAGTTAACACCAACCTATTCTTTATACAAAGTAGAAATTTACGCACCGAAATACTTAATTACCGATTCGGGTCAGTGGAAAGGCTATCCGCTACGTTCGTGGAATGGCGATACGTACACAGGTGGCTATAGTGACCACTTTCCAGCGGTTTCAATTGTACAGCGAGAATATGTAAAGAAATAAGAAGATACAAAAACCACCATATCGGTGGTTTTTTTTATCTTTAACTATCTAAAAATAAGGATTATGAAAGCGTTGCCTATTTTTGTGCTGTTCCTTTTTATCGGTTGTGTTAATCAAAATTTGCCTGCGGATGCCAAACCTCAATTTAAAACAGAGAAAAACGCAGATGATGAAGATAAATGGGAAGTTGTTGTTTTTGATCCTCAATACGAAACCTATTTGCTCACCATAGCAAGGCCAAAAGCCATGTTTTCTAACTCCTTTTTACAAGCTCGAAATCAAACGTTAGTTAGTGAATGGAATTCACGCTATTACAGTGGTCGCAATCCAAATTTCTATGAAATGGCCATTGATTATGATGTTCATGAAAACTATGATTTGGATTTTAACTATCGACTGTACCAGTTTTTCGCCTATCTCAATTATCGATATGGCGTTACATTTCAAGGGCTAAGTGGTGCTGATAAAAGGCGTTAATCTATTAGGACAACATTCTTTGGGCTTTTTTCACGCCTTCGACAAGAATGTCGATTTCTTCCACCGAGTTGTAAACCGCAAAACTTGCGCGTACGGTTCCCGCAATTTTGAAAAACTCCATAATGGGCTGCGTACAATGATGTCCGGTACGAACGGCGATACCTAATTTGTCTAAAATCATTCCGACATCGGACGCGATTCCGATTCCTTCTAAGTTGAACGAAACCAAACCTGCCGTTGGTGCACTTTTCCCATAAATAGTAATTCCATCCAATGCAGAAAGTTGCTCTTTAGCATAAGAAACGAGCTGACTTTCATGTTTTTGAATTGCTTCATGACCAATTGAATTCATAAAATCAATCGCGGCTCCTAAAGCAATGTTTCCGCCCACATTCGGAGTTCCTGCTTCGAATTTAAATGGTAAATCGGCGTAGGTTGTCTTTTCAAAAGAACAGGTTGAAATCATTTCGCCACCACCGTGAAACGGATGAAGCTCGTTAAGTATGCTTTCTTTTCCATACAAAATTCCCGTTCCCATCGGTGCATACATCTTGTGCCCCGAGAAAACCAAGAAATCACAATCCATCTTTTGCACATCAATTTTGAAATGCGGGACAGATTGCGCCGCATCAATAACGACATAAGCGGAGGAGTTTTTACGTGTTTTAGCGATGATTTCATCAATAGGATTTACAATTCCTAAAGCGTTGGAAACCTGATTTACAGAAACAATTTTTGTTTTTTCGCTAAGGTTTTGATCCAAGAAATCCAACTGCAAAATTCCGTTTTCATCCATTGGAATCACCTTCAAAACAGCTCCGGTTCGCTCGCAAAGCATTTGCCAAGGAACGATGTTGGAATGATGTTCGAGATACGAAATAATAATTTCGTCATCTGCTTTTATTTGATTGGTGAATGCATAAGCCAAAAGGTTGATCCCTTCCGTAGTTCCTTTGGTGAAAATAACTTCGTAATCATGCTTGGCATTGATGAATTGCTGAACTTTTCGTCTTGACAATTCCATTTCCTCCGTTGCCAATTGACTTAACGTGTGGATTCCTCGATGAACATTGGCGTTGATGGTGGTGTAGTACTCTTCCCAAGCCTTCAAAACTGAAAGTGGCTTTTGGGACGACGCACCATTATCCAAATAAACCAAAGGTTTACCGTTAATCTCTTGATGTAAAATAGGAAATTGTTCTCGAATTGCTTGCAAATCAAACATGATGAAATGATCTTTGTTTAGAATGGTTCAAATTTACGGAAAATTTAACCAATCCAAGATTTTATCCGGTTTGAAATAAGAAATGAAGTGTTAATTCTTCAAATACGAATCAACAATTTGATTAACAATGAAATCAACTTGAGTTGGGCGACCTTTTGTATCCGAAACGATGTTTTCATTACTTCCCAAACGGACAATAACGAGATTTTTTTCAGGAACTACGATGGTGTACTGACCAAGAATTCCCCAGAAGTAATAATGCTTGTATTTCGCATCTTGATTAATCCAAGTTCCATAACCGTAGGCTCCGTTTGATTCTTTCGTTGGCGTAATCATTCGGTCTAAATAGGCTTTGTTAATGATTTGTATTGAATCTACTTGACCACCGTTCAACATCATTTGACCCAATTTTGCAAAGTCACGCGCATTGGAATGAATGCAGCAAAATGACTTTTCCATCCCGTTATAATCAGTAGACCAGTATGCATTTTGTTCCATCCCAAGCGGAATCCATAATTTTTTCGAAGCATAAGAAGCTAGAGGTTGACCCACTGCCTCGCGAATGGCAAATCCTAAAAGTTGCGTAGCCCCACTTTGATACTCAAATTTGGTTCCCGGTTTGTCTTTAAAACCTATTGGAAAAATCGCTTTTCCAAGTGAGTTTCCATAATAGGCTTTTGCATTTGGAGCAAATGGGTTGTAATAACTTTCATTCCAATCCAAACCAGCTTCCATGGTGGTAAGATTTTTAAGAGTTAATGTATTTCCATTTTCCTTGTTTGCATAATCGCTGAAGAAATTAGAAAACAATTGATTTTCGGATTTTATTTTTCCATCGTCAATCGCTGCTCCCATTAAAAGTGCGGTAACTGATTTTGCCATAGAAAAGGAATTGGTTTGCGACGTTTTTGAAAAGCCGTCCCAGTACTCTTCATGAACTAACTTTCCGTTTTGGATAACAACAAAAGCAGCTGTCTTGGTTTGTGTTAAGTCTTGAACTAAATCTTTCGGTAAACGGGTTTTATTGTAGTTTTCGGCTAAAACCCAAGGCTTTTTATTCCCTGTTGGAATCTCGTGTGATGAAAACAAAGGACCATCGGTAATTGTTGCCGATGTTTCGCCACGAAGGTAGGTTTTAGTGATTCCACTAAAAAGATAATCATAGCCAAAAGCGTAAGCTAATGCGATGATTAGAGCGATGATAATGGCGGTTACTTTAAGAAATTTTTTCATGCTACTGATAGAGTTTCAAATCTATAAAATTATTGTTTCTTTTAACCCAATCTTGAGCGCCTTTTCGCTGTTTGATTTTGGCGAGATTGATGTCTTCTTCTTTTCCATTTTCATCTTGCATTCCCGTAATGACAAATCCAACTTGAGCCATTTGCTCAAGCCAACCTAAAGGCTCTTTGCGGTAATTTTGCCAGTATTTAGTAAACCCTTTTGAATCGAGATTGATGACTCGTCGTGGTTGTGGGACCGTAAGTTCCTCTGCATTTTTAATGTTTTGTACACTGATTAATTGAAACTGATAATGCTTTTTAGAGTCCTCAAGTGAAACAATTTGACCGGGCAAACCTTTAAAATAATAGGGGCCTTCTTGCAATGGGATTTCAGTTGTGAACCATGCAGTCCAAATTCTTCCCCCAAAGTTTGCCGTTGCTTTTTGACATTCCCATTTTTCTATTTTCTTTTTTTCTTTTTCTAGCTTCCAAGGAATGTTGAATTTATCGGTTATTTTAAAATTTAATTGATATACTTTTTCATAAATCGAAATTATGTTTCCCTTTTTGAATACTTGTTGGCTAATTGATGGAAGGTCGCCACTTTCATTATACAACTTTGATAATGAATCTGATATTGCCATTTTATTGCTCAAATAATGGGAGTTTTTTCCAACAACACTCAATCGCATTACTTCTGTAATTAAACTATCGGTTTTTGTTGAGTCGGGTGCATGTTTATAATTGTATAGAAATTGATAGTTCTGCCCTAGAAACCAGGAGGAAAAGAAAATTAGTATGAGAGAAATGCGTTTCATTATTTTGGTTTCTACCAAAGCTAATAAAAAAAGCGGAGAGGAACTCCGCTTGAATTTTGCTTTTAGATATGCTTATTTATTATAAGTGTACGTATAGGTAGATGTTTCAATGGTGGTATTATCATATCCTGAAGTGTATTTCGAAACATTTTTTGTTGGAAACTTATTACTATTGTATTCAAGGGAATAATCGTATGTGTCAACTGTTTGATTTGAAATAGTACTTCCTACTTGGGTCCAACCTTTTACAACTTTTTTTGTCATATTATTTGTTGAGTACTCAATGTCAAGTGTCGCTGCGAATCCCTTTATATTTTTGAAAGGATTATTGTTTGTATCATACGCATAGATTATTTCGCGGTTATATGTGTTTGGGCCATCAGTGGTTGAAGTAGTACTTTTTGTAAGGTTACCATTTGTAAAATAATATTCATGCAAATCCACATGGTTTGTATTAGAGGTTTCTTTTACTTTTGCATGATTGGCATCGATCCAAGAATAGTCAGATGTTACGATATAATCCTCTCCAGTTGAATAAAATTCTGTAGAAACCTGTTTAATTAATTTTCCATTATTGTAGGTAAATACATGGAGCATATCTTCATTTCCTTTTTGGTCATAAGAGGCTACCTTTGAGATATAATCTCCATCATATGTGTAGAAGTATTTTATTCCGTCGCTTGATGTTGCTTCTGTTATTTTTGTACCATCATATTGAATGGAAACTGTTCTAATTTCTTTATCTCGTACAGTTGTGAAGGTCGTAGGTAATACCGAATCATTGTTTGCCGTTTCATTAGGATTATCATCACTAGAACAACTTAAAGCAACGCCAAGAAATAGGGCTGAAAGTAAAAGGTTTTTCATAAAAATGTGTTTTAAAAAATTTACTTGCGAATATAACGTAATAAAACAAAAAGTCAGGTGTTAACGCACCTGACTTTTATTTGTTTCAAAATTTTTATTCTTAAATCTTACTCAAAAGCGTTCTAAAATTCACTTTTTCGTCGATAATTCTTCTCAGTTCAGAAACCGGAACACGCTCTTGTTGCATCGTGTCGCGATCACGTAAAGTTACTGTGTTGTCTGTTAATGAATCGTGGTCAACCGTGATACAGAAAGGCGTGCCTAAAGCATCATTTCTTCTGTAACGCTTACCAATAGAATCTTTTTCTTCATAAATCAAATTGAAATCATATTTCAAATCATTGAAGATTTTTTCTGCATACTCACCCAAACCGTCTTTCTTCATTAATGGAAGAATCGCTGCTTTAACAGGTGCTAAAGCAGGTGGAAGTGATAAAACTGTTCTTTCCGAACCGTCTTCCAAAACTTCGTCTTTTAGACAATGTGAGAAGATTGCTAAGAACAATCTGTCAAGACCAACAGACGTTTCAACAACATACGGAACATAACTTTCGTTTCTTTCTGGATCGAAATATTGTAATTTCTTACCCGAATGTTTTTCGTGTGCGGTAAGGTCAAAATCCGTTCTCGAGTGGATACCTTCCAATTCCTTGAATCCGAATGGGAATCTAAACTCAATATCCGCCGCTGCATTCGCGTAATGAGCCAACTTTTCGTGGTCGTGGAATTTATAATTCTCTTGGCCCAAACCTAAAGCCAAATGCCAGTTCAGACGTTTTGTTTTCCATTGCTCATAGAATTCCAATTCCGTTCCTGGCGGAACGAAAAATTGCATTTCCATTTGTTCGAATTCACGCATTCTGAAAATAAATTGTCTCGCAACAATCTCGTTTCTAAAGGCTTTTCCGATTTGTGCAATTCCGAAAGGCAATTTATGTCTTGACGTTTTTTGTACGTTTAGATAATTTACGAAAATCCCTTGTGCCGTTTCTGGACGCAAGTACAAATCCATTGCAGAATCTGCCGAAGCACCCAATTTCGTCCCGAACATCAAGTTGAATTGTCTTACTTCTGTCCAGTTTTTAGAACCTGTGTCAGGATCAGCAATTTCCAATTCTTCAATTAAAGCTTTTACATCAGCCAAATCATTTGCTTCAAGCGATCTCGCCAATCTTTTCAGCGCTGCATCTTGCTTTGCACGGTATTCCAAAACTCTAGGATTGGTAGATTCAAACTCCGCTTTATTAAAAGCATCACCAAATCTTTTCGCCGCTTTTTCAATTTCTTTTTCTGCTTTATCTTCCTGCTTTGCAGCCCAATCTTCAACCAAAACATCGGCACGGAAACGTTTTTTAGAATCTTTATTATCGATTAACGGATCATTGAAAGCATCAACGTGTCCCGAAGCCTTCCAAATCGTAGGATGCATAAAAATCGCTGAGTCAATACCCACGATATTTTCGTTCAACTGCACCATTGCTTTCCACCAATATTGCTTGATGTTATTCTTTAGTTCAGCACCATTTTGTCCATAATCGTATATTGCCGAAAGCCCGTCGTACACCTCGCTAGAAGGGAAAATAAAACCATATTCTTTTGCGTGCGACACGACTTTCTTAAAAACGTCTTCCTGTTTTGCCATAGTTCCAATGAGTTATTATGCAAAAATAGGCTTTTCTTTTGTCCTAGTCAACGGTCGAGCTGCAAAATTATTAGGAGCCGGGAACCTGCTTTCGCTACTCGCTATCTTGCTGTTTCTTTCCCTAGGCTTTGTCCACGCAAGATGAGTTCAAACACGCCGCTCCATCAGGGCTAGGAGATTTGGGATGTTTTTGAGGTGTGGGTAATAATTACCCAACTTCGCACTATTTAAAAAGAAATAATATCCTATTTTCTCAGTAGAAAAACGAATTAATTGTCCAATACACTTAAATTAATCACGAAATTTGCGTAAAATCAAAATTATGAAAGCAGGCTTTTTTCTTTTTATAGCGATTGTTTTTGAAATTATTGCCACCACGTTTCTCAAAAAATCCGAAGGTTTTACAAAGCTTATTCCTACTATTATTACAATTATTGGCTATGCTGGCGCATTTTATTTTCTTAGTCATACCCTGAAAACCATTCCTGTTGGGATTGCTTATGCCATTTGGTCAGGCGTTGGAATTGTGTTGATTAGTTTGGTGGGAATGTTTGTTTTCAAACAAGTTCCCGATCTTCCAACAATCATTGGAATGGTGTTAATCATCGCCGGCGTTGTGGTGATCAATGTTTTTTCTAAATCTAGTATTCATTAATTTTGAAAATTCAAAAGCACGTCAGTTCGAGTGTTTTTTCGAAATGCAATGAAGAAAAAATGCATCGAGAACTTATTGTGGAACTTCTCGATACGGTTTTTGCAAAACCTACTCGAAGTGACGACAGTCAACAATTTTTAAAAACTTATATTGGCTTTAGCAAAAATTAATTGTTATGAAAAAACGTTTCGAATACAAAACCATCGAAGTAAAACCTAAAAAATGGTCATTTACAATTTCTCCAGAAGAAATTGATGAGCAAATCAATAAAATGGGGCAAGACGGTTGGGAACTTGTTGTTATCAGAGAATATATTAACATGGGAAACTCTTTGTCTAGCTTTTACACCTTCAAAAGAGAATTATAACCAATTCTCTTTTTTATTTCTGTTCCGTTTCCTTTAGTTTTTGTTTCAAATCGTTGATTTGCGATTGCAAAAATTTTATTTCGCTGCTTGTGGACGTTGTTTGCTTGGAATAATGCCAAACCAACTCAATGTCTTTATTCAACATATCGTGTTCGTACAATTCGTTTTTCGATAAAAATGTGGAGTCGTTCAGAACGGTAATATCCAAATATTTTTTGTCTCCTTTTTTGAAGGCTTTATAGTTTACGATAGCAATTTCGGGTGTTCTGTCTTCAATTTTATTGATGTATTGATCAGCTTCAATTCTAAAATTTTCTTTATTCCATTTTTTAACGGTTAAGAAAATACTTGGAGTCAATACCAAAATCGAAAGAACGGTAATGATTAAAGTAGTGCGGCGACTTTTCCCTTGCGAAGTTTCCAAGTAATAACGTTGATAACCCAAAACAATACTCAAAATCCATGTTCCAATCCCGATAAACACACAATTCACCAAATAATAATACAAACCACCGAAAAAATAGTCCCAATTTCCGTTCGCCAAACCAAAACCAGCCGTACAAAGCGGCGGAATACAAGCTGTCGCAACCGCAACTCCTGCAATCGTTTTAATGGCTTCTTTTCGAGTAATCCCAATAAACCAAGCCAAACCACCGAAAAGAGCAATCATACAGTCGAAAACCGTGGCTTCTTTAAAAGCCTCCAACTGACTTGTTTCCGAATGAAAAGGCGTTATCATAAAATAAATTGTGGATGCCAAAAGACTGGTAATAATCATGATGAGCCAATTCCAAACCGAAAGCCGAATCAAGTTTTTATCATGTATCGAAAGTCCAAACGAAAGTCCGACAACTGGTCCCATCAAAGGTGAAATGAGCATTGCGCCAATCACCGCAGCTTGACTGTTAACATTCAAACCAATGCACGCAATCGCCATTGCACAAACCAATAACCAAAGATTATGGCCCCGAAAATGAATGCCTTCTTCAATTTCGTTGTAGGTGTCTTTTTCCTCTTCTTCCTTGGAAAGCCGAAACAGGTTTATGATATTGAACAAACTCATCAAATTGATTTTATAACAAAAGTATATAAAAATTGGATTTTAGTTTTTCATCATTTTATAAATTCTTTGTTTTAACACGCATTAAAAATTTCTGCAAGAAATCTCTATTTTTGCAAAATGTTAGAAATTCTGTATCGCGACGAGCATCTTATCGCCATCAATAAACCTAGTGGATTGTTGGTGCACAAATCCTATTATGCAGGGCCTGCGGATGAATATGCGGTAGAAAAACTAACAAATCAAATTGGTCAAAAAGTACATCTTGTACATCGATTAGACCGAAAAACTTCGGGCGTTTTGCTATTTGCATTAGATAAAGAAACCTTGAAACTCATCAGCGACAAATTCATGAGTCGCGATGTTGAAAAAAAATACATTGCGATTTTGCGAGGTTGGACTAAAGAAGAAGAAACCATCGATTACGACTTGACTAACGAAAATGAAGTTGTCCAAAATGCCGTTACGTATTATCGTCGTTTACAAACCTCAGAAATCGATTTGCCTTTTAGAAAACATCAAACTTCTCGCTATTCTTTAGTAGAAGCGCTTCCTGAAACGGGAAGATTTCATCAATTGAGAAAGCATTTTAAACATATTTTACATCCCATTTTGGGTTGCCGAAAGCATGGTTGCAATAAGCAAAATAAATTGTGGCTGGAGACTTTTAATATTACGGCAATGCCTCTGCATTCGAATCAACTCAATTTTATTCATCCAATTACGAGCGAAAAAGTCTCAATTAACGCGAGCTTAAACGTGAATCCAGAGTTTATAGAAATCGCAAAAATTTTGAGTTTTGATTTGAGGGAATTCATATAAATTAAAAAGACCTAAATCATTTTAGGTCTTTTCTGTCTTTAGAAATTATAGCTCAGTGCAAATCCATTTCCAGTTGTTTCCAGTTTATAATAGGGTTGAAATGCTGTTGTTTCACCGTTTTCTATTTGTATCGCTTTTTCGGAATTTTTCACATAACCAGTATAAAAAGGAATAGATAAGAGAGCAACTCCAGCGCTAATTCCAAATACAGTCCATCTTACGGAATTGTCTGTTTTAATAGTGTAGCTTCCAGGCCCCGACCCATAGGTTTTGTTATTCGTATTTCCAATAATCTGTGCTAAACTAAAGCCCACACCAAAACCTCCTGTATACGATAAAATTTCGGCTGTTGTTTTATTGGCTCTGGCTTTTTTGAAATACGCTTTTGCTTCAGCATTACTAAATACTTCTTCATATTTTGAGAATTTGTATTCTGTTTCATTCTTAACCAATCTGTTTTTGTGGATACTAACTTGGGAGTAGCTTAATTGAATTGCAAGACAAGCAAGGACAAGAGTAAATTTCTTCATAGTCGATATTTTTTTCTAAAATTACCATATATCAAGATACGTTAAGAATTTATTTGAGTATTTTTGTAAAACTTTTCTAGTATGTACAAAAGTATCATTCGACCAATTCTCTTCAAATTCGATCCTGAAGAGGTTCATCACTTTACATTTTCAATGCTTAAGAACTTTGGTTTTTTAACCAAATTGTTTCTTCCAAAACCTATCGCTGATAAGCGTTTGGAACGCGAAGTTTTTGGTTTGAAATTCAAAAATCCAGTGGGTTTAGCAGCAGGATTTGATAAAAATGCCGTGCTTTTTAATGAATTGGCGGATTTGGGATTTGGTTTTGTTGAAATCGGAACCGTAACGCCAAAAGCGCAAGCCGGAAATCCGAAAAAACGCCTCTTCCGATTGATTGAAGATGGTGGAATTATCAACCGAATGGGCTTCAATAATGATGGTTTGGAAGCTGCAATTACAAAATTAAAAGGCAACAAAGGAAAAATCATCATCGGCGGAAATATTGGGAAAAACACCAACACGACGCCTGAAAATTATACCCAAGATTATTTGGATTGTTTCGAAGGTCTTCATCCTTATGTTGATTATTTTGTTTTGAATGTGAGTTGTCCGAATGTGGGAAGTCACGCCAAATTGGAAGATGTTGAATATCTGCGCGAACTAATTACGGAAGTGAAGAAAATCAATATTTCGAAACCGAAGCCAAAACCTATTTTACTGAAAATTGCTCCAGATTTAAATAACAATCAATTGGATGAAATCATCGATTTGATTGCTGAAACGAAAATTGAAGGCATCATTGTTTCCAATACCTCTGTTAATCGAGAAGGTTTGAAAACATCCACGGAAACCTTAGCTGAAATCGGAAATGGTGGCTTAAGCGGAAAACCGATTCGTGAGCGTAGCACAAAAATGATAAAATATCTTGCGGATAAAAGTAATCGAGCGTTTCCAATTATTGGCGTTGGCGGAATTCATTCTGCAAAAGATGCCATGGAAAAACTCGACGCGGGAGCGAGTTTGGTACAGTTATATACTGGATTTATTTACGAAGGTCCACAATTGATTAACGATATCAACAGCGAACTTTTAAAAAGAGCAAGTCGCTTACCTAGAAGTACTAAATAAAAAAGTGGGTAATTGTATAGATTAATAAGCCAACTAAACCACCAACGATTGTCCCATTAACACGAATAAATTGTAAATCTTTTCCTACTTCGAGCTCGAGTTTTTCGCTGAGTTCTTTGCCTTCCCAATTTCCAACGGTTGAGCTAATGAGGTTGCCGAACTGATGTGTGTTTTTAAGAATATATTTGTACGCTGTGGTACGAATCCAAGAATCAATTTTCTTTTGCAAAACTTCATCATGCTGCAAGTTATTTGCCCATTCGCCAATATTTCGTTTTAAATAGGCTTTAATACTTGAATTGGGCAGATTAAGCTCATCCACCAACGATTTTTTAATGGTTCGCCAAATATCCGAAGCATATTGCTGCACTTTCTGTTCTGTTAGAAAATAGGATTTAATGTTTTGCAAGGCTTCATGGTGTTGTTTTCCTTCTTTCAATTCCGAAGAAAATTTCACTAATTTTTGGGTGATTTCATTTCGGATTTCATGATCGTTCTGAATCTCAATATCTTCAAAATATGAAGCCAAACCACTTACAATTTTATCTGCAATCGCATTATCTACAAATTTTGGAATTAAGGAGTAGCTTTCTTTTTTCACTCGATCCCGAACCATTTCATCATGTTCTACAATATAAACTTTTAATTGTGCGGAAATCTGTGTAATCAGTTTTTGATGCTCCCCGTTTTCAATTAAATATTCAATTCCATTTCCTAAAATCTGGTCAAAACGGAGCTGATCACCCATTTCAACAAGTTTCTGACCGATGAATTTCTCTACCGATTCATTTCCCAGTTTTTGTAAAATATCCAATATAATTGCTGAGCCTTCTTGAATCAGCATTTCTTGATTTCGATCTTTAGAAAGCCATTCGCCAGCGATTTTAGAAACTTGAATTTTTTGAATATACGGTCTGATATTTTGTGGAGCGAGAAAATTATCAACCACGAAATTTCCAAGATTGTCTCCAATCCGTTCTTTGGAATTCTGAATTAAATTGGTGTGGGGAATTTTCAAGCCTAACGGATAATGAAATAAGGCTGTAACCGCGAACCAATCTGCTAACGCACCAACCATTGCCGCTTCGGAAAACGCTCTTACATAACCAATCCAATGCGAATCGTTGGTCTTTTGGAGTATGGTGGTTACAATGAAAATCACCGCCATCAGAATAAAAAGTCCGGTAGCAAAAGCTTTGTATTTGAAGAGTTGTTTCTTTTTAACTTCGTCGTTCATTGATTCAAAATTAGTATTTTTGAGTATGAAATTAGTTTTTTCAATAGTTTTTATTTTCCTCTTGCAATCATGTTCGCAAGTACATAAACCTGTTGAAGGAGCCTCACAAAATGCTACTCCTATGAATTCTACTGCAAATAACAATCCATATTTTTCGAAAACGGATCGTACCAAATTGAATGTTTCCAATGAAGAGTGGAAAAAAATCTTAGATCCAGATTTATATGCTGTGGCTCGCGAGGCAGCTACAGAACGTCCATTTACGGGTAAATACAATGATTTTGACCAATTAGGCGAATATTATTGTGCCGTGTGTGGAAATCATTTATTCCGTTCAGATGCGAAGTTCTCTTCAACTTGCGGCTGGCCAAGTTTTTTTGAAGCCGATAAAGAAGGCGTGATTTACAAGCGTGATTCTTCACATGGAATGGAACGTATAGAAGTTTTGTGCAAACGTTGCGATTCGCATTTAGGCCATGTTTTCAATGACGGTCCACCGCCAACGCATGTGCGTTTTTGTATGAATTCGGTGAGTTTAGAATTCGAGCCTGATACCAAATAAAAATGTTAATAAAATTTAAACTTTAGTTAAAGTTTTGGTTTTTAAGTGTTTGATTATGATGGTTTTGTAATTTTGCATCGTTTTTTAAAGTAAACTTTATTCATGAAGAATTTAATTCTACCGCTATTAGCTACTTTCACGATTGCGAGTTCGTTTGCGATCATGCCGAAAGGTGAGGAAGTTCCTGAAGCAAAAACGAAAATTGCAGATACTTTGGCTGTGGATGCGGCGCATATCGACGTTAAAGCAACCACCAAAAGTACAGCAGACCTTATTTACGGTTCTCTGAATTTTGAAAACGAAGCAGCATTAAACAAAAATGTGTTTGACCTTGCCTTTAAAGGATATGAAAAGCTGAAAAAAGCGGGTCAACTTCCTTCGGAATCTCATTTGTTAACGGTTGTTGATTTTTCGCTTTCATCTAATAAGAAACGTATGTGGGTTATTGATTTAGAGCAACAAAAAATTCTATTTCACTCTCTTGTCGCTCATGGGAAGAATACGGGAGAAGAATTTGCAACTAATTTTTCCAATAGAGAAAGTTCGTTGCAGAGCAGCTTAGGATTCTATGTGACGGATTTCACCTATAATGGTGATAACGGATATTCATTGAAACTACAGGGTATGGATGCTGGGTATAACGATGCAGCTTTAAAAAGAGCAATTGTAATGCATGGCGCCGATTATGTAAGTGATGATTTTGCTAAGCAACATCAGCGCATTGGAAGAAGTTGGGGATGCCCCGCAGTTCCAAGAGCTTTAGCTGAGCCGATAATTAATACCATAAAAGATAAGAACGTTTTGTTCATTTATTATCCGAACCACGATTATTTAGACCAATCAGAATGGCTAAAAGCATAAAAAAACCAGCATTTGCTGGTTTTTTTGTTTTAGAACGCGATGTCGAGTCCGATGTAGTAATTCCCTGGCATGATGGGTTTATAAATCATACCGGCATCAAAATAATTTCCAAATGGATTGGATGCATCCATAATAGGATTGTCTTGTTGCGTGTTTGTAAGGTTTTCGCCACCAATGTAAAGTCGCACTTTTTCATTGATGTTTTTCGAGATTTGTGCATTCAAAGTACTAAATGTTGAGCTGTATTGCGGAAGTTGAAACTCCGTTGGGTTCATCGATGTATTCGGGATTCTTTGTTTTCCTACAATGTTTAGCGTCGTATCAAAACTCCAAAACCCTCCTTTATCGTTTTTCGCTGTACTATAACTGATGTTGGCAAAACCTCTATGTTTTGCCATAAAAGGTATTTCTTTTCTACCATCCATATATTGCGCTTGTACATCGTAATATTTGTACGCCAAACGGAAATCAAGTCGCGTTACAGGTGAAAAATCCCATTGCGTTTGGAATGAATTAGCAAACGAAGTCCCGTCTAGATTATAGAACATAATTTTATGGGTAGAATGGTCTAAATCAACAACAACTTGATCTTGAAAATCGGTTCTAAAGAAATCAGCAATTATGGTTGATTTATTTCCGAAAAGTCTAAATTCTTGCTGAACACTTGCGCCGTAGTTCCAAGCTATTTCTGGTTTCAAACCATAAATTTCACCCTGATTGTTGATGATTTCAATTTGTCTATTCGAAGCGAAATAATGTTGATTTTCTGCAAAAACATTAGCCGTTCTGAAACCTCTACCAGCCGATAAACGTAAGATGGTTTTAGGTGTAATATCGTATTTGAAATTCACTCTCGGTGTAAATTGTGTTCCTGCCAAATTATGGAAATCAACACGAGCACCTGCTACTAACGTATATTTTAAGCCTGTAAGCGTATATTCTCCGAATAAACCTGGTACGGTTTCTTCTCTTTTATACTGGTCGTTAAGATATAACTCGTCGAATTTGTCGTATAAAAAACTTGCTCCAACTTTGTATTTGTGGTTGGTATTCCCGAAAATATCCTCATAAATTAAATTCGAGAAAAATGTATTTTGTTTTCCGAAATAATCGCGAAGCCCGAAAAAGCTATCTTGTTGATGGTAGGTATATTGGTTCATCCACCCAAGGCTTCGGAAGGGTTTCCCATTAAAAATATGACCGGTTTTATTCCAAACTTGAATTCTTGAAATATCTATCCCAACACCGTAGGGCGATTGCTCGCTTTGCGCTTTCTTGGTGTCAAAATCCATTTGCCCCGCATTTCTTTTGTCTTTTAAAAAGTTAATTCCAAAATGAGATCCCCATCCAGAATGTTCTAAATCGGAATAGTTTAATAAGTACGCAACGTTTATTTGACTTCCAGTTGGTTGGTCAAGAAATCCATCATCATTATGATCTACTTTTGAAAAGGTTCCGTTTCCATGGATTAAGATACTTTGATTCCAATGTTCTCCTAATGCAGAAACTTGTGTAATATTGGTTTCTAAACGTGCATTGTTATCAGCGAACAAATTGAAAGTCGTTTCATCTTTTCCTTGATATTTTAAAAGCTCGGTGTTGATTTGTCCCGTGATACTCTCATAGCCGTTGGTTACCGTACTTCCACCTTTCGTAAGCTGGATTCCACCAATCCATCTTCCTGGAATAAAATTTAAACCATATGCCGAAGAAATTCCTCTAATTTCAGGCAGCAATTCTTTTGTTAAACTCGTGTATTTTTGGTCAAGTCCAAGCATTTTAAGCTGTTTAGTTCCCGTTACGGCATTGCTAAACGAAACATCCACCGTGGCATTGGTTTCAAAACTTTCCGAAAGATTACAACAAGCGGCTTTTAAAAGTTCTTTTGACCCGATATTGAAAACCAGACCAGCTTCCTTTTTACTAACAGTTGTAGCTTCTTTAATTTTTGTAATAGTAACCCCGGAAATATTAGACTCTTTTCCGTCGTTTCCATGATCGTGACCGTCATGATTTTCAACGTTTTCTGTTGGCGTAGTTGTTGATTTTACAGGAGTTTCTTCCATGTGTACTAAAGGGCTTTTTACGCCTAATGGAAGCGCTCTGTCATACAAGCAGCATCCGGGAAGTCCTTTGTAAACAGCATCGGATGCAGTGAACATTTCGTTGTCGTGACCAACATCTGCAATTTTCTTAAGGATTTTTTCTGCAGTAGTCTTAGTAGGATCAAAATCTAAGGTTACTTTTTGTGTTTCGGCATCCCATGAACTAGAGTTTGCTCCTGCTTCTTTTGCTGCTTTTTCAATTCTTGATTTACACGACCCGCAGTTACCACGTACGAAGTATTCATTTTCCTTTTTTACAGGAATTTGAGCTTCTGCTTTTGGTGCATCACGTTCGTAATGACAACATGCTGGTAGGTTTTTATAGGTTTCTGCAGATGTTTGAAATAGTTCATTATCGTGACCAGCATCCGCTATTTTTCTAAGAATTTTCTCTTTTGATGTGTTTTGCGAATCAAAACTTACGCTTAAGGTTGTGTTTTCAGCATTCCATTGCGCATTTTGAGCACCTGCATCTTTGGCGGTTTTTTCAATGCGGTCTTTACACATTCCGCATAAACCTTTAACCTGATAATTTTCTGTAATTTTTTGAGCATTGACGATTCCAAATACGCCAATGAATATCCCAAGTAGTAACTTGGTAACTAGATTTTGTTTCATTTATAAATAGATTAATTATACAAAAATGTTGAATGTATTCCCATTGGGAACATTCAGTTTCGTGTGTAATTAAGCTATTTTAGGCGGTTGCCAAATCGATGAGGTTAGTGAATATACAAAAGGGGTTTTGTATAGAAATTTAGGGTTATTTCGTAATGAAATAGACGCTTGAGAAGTATCCGTATCTACTAACTTGGAAACATAAACGAAACATGCAGGACAGTGGTGTGCTGTCGCACAACAATCGTTGCATTTTTCTTGATGTTTTTCGTCTTTTTTAATAGGATCTTTCTCGCAGCATTCGCTTTCTTTTTCAGAAGTACAGCATTCTGTTGAAGCGGAATGGCTTTGGGCATAGAAATTTTGGACTGGCAATACGGTGATTGTCCAGCAAAGGCATAAAGTAATTAGCTTAATCCAAAATTTCATAGGTCAAAAATACAACTATTTTTCAATAAAAATCCGCTTTTGGTGAGAAAGCGGATCATTATTCAATTATTTATCTTAGTTCAAATTCTTTGCTAATGATTGGTAATCGCTAATATGATTTTCATTGATTACTCTTTGAGCGAAACGGTAACGAGGTCCCCAATATTTATCATCTAAAGAAGAAACCATCACACCTCTTGAGGTTGCCGAGTGAATGAACTTCACTTCACCAGTTTCCTTATTAACTTCATGAACGATACCTACGTGCGCAATTCTTTTGCTATGTGCGAAGAAAACTAAATCTCCTTTCTTCAACTCATCTTTAGAAATACGCTCTCCTTCTTGCGCTTGAGATGCTGCTACTCTTGGTAATTGGATTCCCATAGTTGCACCAAAAACAGAAAGAACAAATGCTGAACAGTCGATACCACTTCTCGTTGTACCACCGTAACGGTAAGGAGTTCCTAGGTATGTATCAGCTTCTGCTAGAAGTTCAGTGATTTTTTCGTTATATAAGTTAAGACCTGTTTTCTCAATTTCTTTATTTGTTTTTTCAATGTTCGCTAGAGTTGCGTCAATTGAATTTTCAGAATTAAGAGCGGTTTTTATGTTATTCAAACTTTTCGACGGGATAGTAGAAAGTTTGGCATTTGCTTTGTATGAAATAGGTTCAGAGACAACGTAATTAGTCACACAAGATTGAAGCGAAAAAAAAGTGACGATTGCTGTTATATAAAACAAAACTCTTTTCTTCATATATATTTGATTATCCGTGTTAGAATTATTTTTTGTTAATGACATAGCAAAAGTAGACAATGATGGTCAGGGGGGCTTAATTCTCGGATGATGCCAACTCTATTTTAACACATTTTAACATAGATTTTACTTATGTTAAAGAAAAAATTAGCCGCAGCGCCCTTATAGGACATTGCGGCTGTTTTTTTTCTTAAGATTTTTTAACATATCTATAAACCTTATAAATGATATCTATAATTATATAAATAATGTATCTCGCTGAAAATGAACGGTATGATTGTTGTTTTACTTGTGTTTTGAACTAAAAAACGCCCTAATTAAGTGCGTTTTTCTTTGTTATTATTGATATTGTTTTATTAAATCTGTTAACGTATTAACATCATGAACACCGCTGGCTTTCCATAGTAACTCGCCATTCTTATAAATAGCAAGGGTAGGGACGCCTCGAACGCCGTTATCAGCAGCGATTTGTGGGTATTGGTCGATATCAATTTTAATAATTCGTGCGCTATCACCAACGTTATCTTTTACTGTGTTCAAAACCGATGACTGCACTTTGCATGGTTGACACCAAGCTGCAAAAAAGTCTATAAGAACGGGTCTTTCAGATTGTATTAGTTCTTGAAATTTTTGTGACATACTTTCTTTTTTTAATGTTATACAAAGAAATCTAGCTCAATTAAGAATTTAATTTCTTTTGAAGACTTTGCCATCCACCGCCGTTATAAACTTCGAATCCAGCATTTTGTAAAATGCTTTTTGCCGAAGCGCTACGAACGCCACTTGCGCAACAAGTGATGATGGGCTTTTTCAAATCTAACTTTTCCGAAGCTAGTTTTAAATCCTGCAACGGAATGTTTTGCGATTGTTTAATATGACCATTTTGAAATTCGGTTGTCGTGCGAACATCAATTATCTGTGCTCCTCGAGATTTTAAATCTTTATAATCTACCGATTTTCCAAAAAGGTTTTTAAAAAAGTCCAACATGATTTTAGTCTTTCTTGGTTTTTGATTCTTCAATAATGGCTTTTACATTGCGCCATGTCGTTCCATCATAAACATTGGTTGCTCCGTTTTTCAACAAAATTTCCATTGCTTGATCCGCTTGACGACCTTTATTACAAAAAACCACCACTTTTTTGTGAGATTTTATTTTGTCTATGTTTTTTTCTAGTTCAGCTAAAGGGATATTTATAGCTTTAGTTGATGCGGTTTCTGCTTTGAATTCTTCTGGAATTCGTACATCTACTAGAAGGGTTTCATTGTCCACAACAATTTCCTTGATGTCGCCAGCTGGTCT
This sequence comes from Bacteroidota bacterium, assembly GCA_023423715.1. Lineage (GTDB taxonomy): Bacteria > Bacteroidota > Bacteroidia > Flavobacteriales > Weeksellaceae > JAFAFC01. The sequence goes on along the minus strand of JAFAFC010000007.1, from coordinate 83,735 downwards.
TTCAAGAGATTTAGCTGTTTTACAACCGATTAGGGAAAATGTAAAAACCAATAAAATGATAAGATGCTTCATTATTTGAAAACTTTAGATTGACAAACGAAATCCGTGGTCGGGATTTTTTCTGCATTTTTGATTCCATTAAATCCGCCTTCGATTTCTGTGAAATTTCGAATTCCTCTAGAATTTAAAATACTTGCCGCAATCATGCTTCGATATCCTCCAGCGCAATGCAAGAAGAAATGCTCCGTATCATCTATCGTATTTGCCCATTCGTTAATATAATCCAAAGGTTTATTGAATGCATCGTTAACGTGTTCTGCCTCGTATTCAGACGGTTTTCTTACGTCTATGACCTTGCTGTTTTCATTATATTCTGCTGCAAAATCGGCAGGCGTAATTCTATGAATAGTGTCTACTTCTTTACCTGCATTTTTCCACGCATCAAAACTTCCATCAAGATATCCTACGACATTATCAAAACCAACACGAGCTAATCTTGTTACCGCTTCTTCTTCGTTTCCATTTTCTGTAACTAACAAAATTGGTTGTTTTACATCAACGATCATCGCGCCAACCCATGGTGCAAAATCCCCTTTTAAACCAATGTTAATGGAGTTTGGAACAAATCCTTTATGAAAATCTGCTGCGGGACGCGTATCTAAAATTAATGCTCCAGTATCTTCCGCAACATTTTCAAAATCATTAGCATGAATTGCTTTTAAGGCTGTTTTTTTAACTTCATCAAAACTTTGATAACCACTCTTATTCATCGCTACATTCATTCCGAAATATTGTGGCGGCGGAGCCAAACCATCTAAAACTTCTTTGATAAATGTTTCTTTATTAGGTTGATTTAAAGCGTAATTGGTTTTCTTTTGATTGCCTAATGTATCTACCGTTTCCTTTTGCATTTTCTTACCACAAGCCGAGCCTGCACCATGAGCTGGATATACAGTTACATCATCGCCAAGAGGCATAATCTTGTTCATTAAGCTGTCATAAAGAAGTCCAGCCAACTCTTCTTGAGTCATACTCGCAGCTTTTTGTGCAAGGTCTGGTCTTCCTACGTCACCTAAAAATAGGGTGTCTCCGGAGAAAATCGCTGTTTCTTTCCCTTCTTCATCAATAAGTAAGAAGGTAGAACTTTCCATCGTGTGTCCTGGAGTGTGCAAAACCTTAATTTTAATTTTTCCAACCTCAAAAACTTGGTTATCCTCTGCGATAATAGCATCGAAATCCGGATTTGCCGTTGGTCCGTAAACGATAGGCGCACCTGTTTTCTGACTTAAATCTAAATGTCCAGAAACGAAATCTGCGTGGAAATGTGTTTCAAAAATATATTTTAAAGTTACCTGATCTTTTTCTAAACGATCGAGATACGGCTGTACTTCTCGTAAAGGATCAATAATTACCGCTTCGTTTTCCGAAACGATATAATACGCTCCTTGAGCCAGACAACCCGTGTATATTTGTTCAATTTTCATTTTAAAAAATTTCTAATTAATATTTTTAGCAAATAGCATACAATTTTGTTTATTTTCTATTGAATTCGTCTATCCTTGAAATATGGTTTCGCGAAGGATGACGTAAATCCCCATAATAAGGACAAACCAGCCAAAAAATGGGCGTAGTTTTTTCCCTTCAATTTTCTTTGCTAGCCTAACGCCAACAATAATTCCAGCAATAGATAGCGCGGAAAATATCAGTAAAAAGTTCCAGTCAACAAGGAGTTTGTCCATCGAGCTTCCAAACCCGATTAAAGAGTTCATCGATATAATAAATAAGGAAGTAGCAACAGCTTCTTTCATATTTAGTTTAAGAAGCATCACCAAAGCCGGAACAATTAAGAAACCGCCGCCTGCGCCAATTAATCCAGTAATAATTCCTACCAAAAGTCCTTGAGAGATCAGTAAGGTGAAGTTAATATCAGTTGCTTTTCTAATGATGCTGCGATCGGCTTTTGAAATCATCTTGTAGGACGAAATCAGCATCAAAACCGCAAATAACAGAAGCAAAAACGTTTCTTTGGTTAAGACGATTCCCCATTTGTTAATAATATAATGGGGTAAGTGAGGTAAAATAACTCTTCTTGAAAAAAGGACTCCTAATATAGAAGGTATTCCGAAAAGAAAGGCTGTTTTGTAATTAACCAATTTCTCTTTCATAAAACCGCCAGCCCCAAAAAGACTGGTGATTCCTACCACAAAAAGAGAATATCCTGTTGCTGTAATTGCATCATAATGGAAAAGATACACGAAAACCGGGACGCTTAATATGCTGCCGCCGCCGCCGATAAGTCCCATGACCAATCCAATAATGATTGCGAAAAAATATCCTAAGTATTCCATAATTATAGTACAAAGGTAAAAAAGTAATTATTGATGCACGGTGACTTTGGTTACATTAGGATTCTTCTTCAATAAGTATCAATAATTAAAGTAGTGTTGATTTAATAAAGAGCCAAGATTTGATCTTCAGCACCAGCAAACTGAACCGAATCTCCTTTTTTCTTGTTTTTGAATTCTTGATAAATAGGCGCTTCTGCCGAAATGGAAATTACTTCTTTCTTATCTAACGTAAATTTTGGTACCGAAATTCCCACAAAAACGAAATGATTTTTCAGTTCTATTAACGAACCGTTTTCAACAATTTCATGTTCTTCTTTGGGAAGTTGCTTTTCTACTAAAGTCAAATTGTCTTTTGCTTCCTTTAACAACGCTTCGAATCGCAGTTGAAGATCTTTAAATTCCGCTTGTCTTGATAAATCATCGGGATCAATCGTGCTATCCTCGTCCAAATCTGATGCATTGACGTATCGATCAACTGTTTGCTGCATATTAGCAATCACTTTTTTTTGTTCTTCGATAATGCGATTTAAGATTTCGGTGCGTTTCATAATGTGACGTTTAGCGTGACTAACAAAGTTACGAAAAAAAGAGCAGGAGGAAACCGACTTTTGCAATGACATTTTTTAGTACTTTTATCCGTTGAATTCATTTTTACAAAAACAAAACGATGGCAGATAAGGCTAAATTTATTGAAGAACTAAACGCTCGATATACTCCAAAAGGAGAGAGTATTATTTTGGGTAAAGGGATTTTAGATGGGGAAGTGGTGAAGGAGGTTAATGTAAGTATTCCGTTGAAAACCATAAACCGACATGGTTTAATTGCAGGAGCGACGGGAACCGGGAAAACCAAAACCATTCAAGTTTTTGTAGAGCAACTTTCGCATGCCGGAATTCCTTCTTTAGTATTAGACATTAAAGGAGACTTCTCTGGAATTGCAGAACCTGGAAACCGAAACGCAATTATTGATGAACGTTATGCGAAAACAGAATTGCCGTTTGAGCCGCAAGCTTTTCCTGTGGAGTTGATGTCCATTTCTGGTGAAGAAGGGGTGAAACTTAGAGCTACGGTAACCGAATTTGGTCCTGTTTTGTTAAGTAAAATTTTAGGACTTAATGATACGCAAAGTAGCATTATGTCTATTGTTTTTAAATATTGTGATGATAAAGGACTGCCTTTAATCGATTTGGACGATTTGAAGAAAGTTTTGCAATACGTTACCGATTCTAAAGACGGAAAAGCAGATTTGGCTAATAACTACGGATCTATTTCTCCAGCTTCTCTTGGTGCTATTTTAAGGTCGATAGTCGCTTTGGAACAACAAGGAGCTTCTACATTTTTTGGGGAGCCGAGTTTTGATGTGGATGATTTGGTGAAAACAAGGGATGGAAAAGGTGTTGTAAATATTTTACGAGTTGGAAATATCCAAAACCAGCCGCAATTGTTTTCAACGTTTATGTTGTCACTTTTTGCCGAAATTTATATGACATTCCCAGAAGAAGGAGATTCTGGAAAGCCGAAATTGGTTTTATTTATCGACGAAGCACATTTAATTTTCAATGAAGCTTCAAAAGCTTTGCTTTCGCAAATTGAAACCATGGTAAAACTGATTCGTTCCAAAGGTGTGGGGATTTATTTTATCACTCAGATTCCGGGAGATGTTCCTGAAAACGTTTTGTCTCAGTTGGGTTTAAAAATTCAGCATGCGCTTCGTGGGTTTACAGCGAAAGATCGTAAGGAGATCACGAAAGCTGTTGAAAATTATCCAATTACAGAGTTTTACGACGCTGCAAATTTAATTCAAAATTTAGGAATTGGTGAAGCGTTTGTTACAGCTTTGGATGAAAAAGGAATTCCGACGCCACTTGTTCATACATTTTTGATTTCACCAGAATCTAGAATGGATGTTCTTTCACCAGCTGAGGTTACTCAATTAACGCAGAATTCAGCTTTGGTGGCAAAATATGAGCAAGCAGTAAATAAGGAATCTGCATTCGAGATTTTGTCCAATCGAATGGGAACAGCGGTTGCTGCTGCTCCACAAGAGAAAGTGAAACCGGTAAAAGAGGAGCCTGGAATGTTTGAAACGGTGATGAAAAGTAGTGCCGGAAGAACATTTACCAACACATTGATGCGTGAAGGAGCCAAAGCAATCTTAGGAATGTTAGGACTAAAAAAAGGAAGATAGAAGAAAAATAAAAGCATGTATAGTATTGTCGATATTGAAGGAAACGGTGCGGGTTACCGACAAGAAAGCATCATAGATATTGCTATTTTTAAATTTGATGGACATGAAATTGTCGATCAGTTTATGTCATTGGTAAATCCCGAATCGGATATTACCCCTTTTGTGCAAAAATTGACAGGAATTACACCAAAAATGGTGAAAACAGCACCAAAATTTCATGAAATAGCCAAAAGAATCGTCGAAATCACTGAAGGAACAACTTTGGTTGGTCATAATATTGATTTTGACTATCGTATGCTTCGGCAAGAATTTAAAAAACTAGGTTATCAATTTAAAATCAATACGTTAGATACGATCCCTTTAGCTAAGAAGTTGCTTCCAGAAGCTGAAAGTTATTCTCTTGGGAAATTAGTGAAATCGGTTGGTATTCCATTACTTGAAGCGCATCGTGCAAGTGGCGACGCTAGAGCGACTTTAGATTTATTTAAATTGTTGATTAACAAGGATTCCGAGAATGGAATTATTCAGAAGCAATACGATGAAACGAACTCAAAAACCTACATTAATAAGGTTAAAGAATTAACTCAAGATTTGCCGAATGAGAAAGGTTTAATTTACTTTCAAGATGAGAAAGGGAAGATCCTTTATTCCGATTTTGTAAGTGATATTAATAAGTCAGCAAAAAAGCTTTTTAATTCAAAATCAGTTCGTTGGGAGAGTGTTCAGAAGCAATGCGAACAAATTCATTATGAATTAGCGGGCAATGCAATCGTTGCGAAATTGCTTATGAAATCCAAAGGGATTAAAAAAGTAGAAAAGTTTCCCATTGGTTTGTTTTATCGAAAAGAAAAATATCTCGTTGAAAAATTGAGTATTAATAAAGAACAAGTTCCTATTTTGAAATTCAAATCAGTTACACAAGCTCGAAAAGCACTTCAATATATTTCAAGTCAAGAGAAATTTAAAGATGTTGAGGTTTTGAAGAAATTGGTTGATTTGAAGGGACGAAACGAAATTTGGTCTTTACCAGGAAGAACTCTTGGAGAAAAAGCTTTTTTATTCTTGGAAAAAGGAAAATTGGCCGCATTTGGATTTTACGAATACTACACGCAAATTCAAGACTTAAAGAAATTAAATCAACTAAAATTGGAGATTTCTGGATCAAAAATCGACTTAATTAACGATTTAAAGATAGGATTACTGAAAAATGATTTCGAAATTCGACCCTTACCTACGAAATGAGCCTTATTTTTTTCTAAATTTGCACTTGCCTTAAAACAAACTGTTTAAGGAACTTATTATTAAATACCAGATAATGACCGACAAAGATCTTTTGAAAATCGCCGATGAGTTTGGGACTCCGGTGTATGTTTATGATGTGGCAAGCATCAAAGATCAGTACGAAAAGCTTACGTCTTCGTTCACTAAGAAAACGAGGTTTTTTTATGCTGCTAAAGCTTTAACCAATATTAATATTCTGAAATACGTCAAGAACTTGGGTGCCAACCTTGATTGCGTTTCTATTAATGAGGTGAAGCTTGGTTTGAAGGCTGGTTTTACATCGGATCGTATTCTTTTTACTCCAAATTGTGTTGATTTGGCGGAAATCGAAGAAGCGATGACGCACAAAGTGCATATTAATATTGATAATATCTCTATTTTAGAGCAGTTTGGGAATAAATACGGAAGTTCGTATCCTATTTTTGTGAGAATCAATCCACATATTTTTGCTGGAGGAAATTATAAAATTTCGACGGGGCATATTGATTCTAAATTTGGAATTTCAATACATCAACTTCGTCATATTGAGCGTATTACAAAATCAACTGGCGTTAATGTAGAAGGTCTTCACATGCACACCGGAAGCGAAATTAAAGATACCGACGTTTTCCTTCAAGGATTGGAAATCATGTTTGAATTGGCTGAACATTTCCCAAATCTAAAATACTTGGACATGGGATCAGGATTCAAAGTGCCATTTCAAGAAGGTGAAATGGAAACCGATGTGAAATCTTTAGGAAAGAAAGTGGAAAAAGCATTAGCGGAATATTCTAAAGAAAGCGGAAAGAGTTTTGAACTATGGTTTGAACCAGGAAAATTCTTGGTAAGCAAAAGTGGAAACTTGGTTGTGAAAGCTAATGTGATCAAGCAAACGACAGCAACCGTTTTCGTAGGCGTGAATTCTGGATTTAATCATTTGATTCGTCCTATGTTCTACGATTCGTATCATATTATTGAAAACATCTCCAATCCAAAAGGAACCGAGCGTATTTATACCGTAGTTGGAAATATTTGCGAAACGGATACTTTTGCGTGGGACAGAAAAATTCGTGAAGTTCGCGAAGGTGATTTACTAGTCTTCCGTAATGCGGGAGCATATGGTTTTGAGATGAGTTCTAATTTTAACTCGAGATTAAAGCCAGCGGAAGTGATGTTTGTTGATGGAAAAGCGCACTTAATTAGAAAACGTGATATTTTTGATGATTTGCTGAAAAATCAGATCGAGGTTTTATGATAAAAACGATACAAACTTGCTTTTTCGAAAGCAAGTTTTTTTATACCTTCCAATCAAATTTTCAAATGAAATATTTAAGTCTATTTTTTATACTTATTTCCTCGTTGGTTCAAGCTCAATTTCTTTTAGAAGAGTTTGACGATAGCGATAGTTTTAATGAATTTGGCAGTGCGAAAATTCGGTTTGCCCTTAATAATCCACTTGAATTTTATAGAATTACGTGTAATAATCCGACCTATGCAGAATTTCCTGGGGGCGAACAAAAGTTCAAAGAAATTCTTGCTCAAAATATGGTTTCGTATTTAGATAACGATGTTTATGCCGTAAACGGGGTTTTTAGTTTTGAATTTGGAATTGATTCTAAAGGGGCTTTGAAAACATTTGAAGTAAAACCCGCGGTTCAGAATGGGGCAATGTTTTACAAAGACCTTCAGTTTATTGTGAAACGACTTCCCGGGAATTGGAAGCCTGCAACATGCAATGGTGAAAATATAGACTCGAAACTTCGCTTAAAAATTGATTTTAGAACTGAAAATATTGATCGATAAAAAACAAATAAATGATGAAAATTAGCTTTTTACTACTTTTTTTAATCTCCATGATGGGGAACGCTCAAATTTTAGATAGGTATCCAAAAGACCAGAAAGCTTATAAAGGTGGATATACCGGTATGATTTCGGATTTTAAAAAGATATACTCCGAAGGGGATTTTCCGGAGTGTGGTGATGAAATTGCAGAAATTCAAGTTGTAGTTTATCCTGATTCGACCATAAAATTTGTAAAACCAGAAAATCCTGATTTAGCAAAATGTACTATTAATGTGTCGAAATCGGTTTTGTCTAAAATGAAAGATTGGATTCCGGCAGAAGTAAATGGCGAAAAGCATGCATCATTGTATAAAATGAAAATCCTTTTATCCAAATTAAAGGCTGATTCACCAGAGAATTATATTTCCGATGCTCGGTATACCAATGCTGAGTTTCCTGGTGGAATAGGTGCTTTTAGAGCTCTTATTGCTCGAAATGTAGATGTTTCGCGATATACAGCAAATATTGATTTTAGTTTAAAAGTACGATTCGAAGTAGGGACTGATGGGAAAATTGATAATATATACCTTTCTGAAAGTTCTGGCAATAAGGGATTTGATGCCGATGTCTTAAGGGGAGTACAATATGTTTCTAAAAAATGGAAACCAGCAACATTTTACGGAGTGCCAACTACGGCAACATTCACCCTTCCCCTAAGTTTTAGATTTTAATTGAATTTGCTAAAATAAAACCTGCCATTCTGTCACGGTTTTTCGTTATCTTTGCGAATTAAATTCGTTTTAGGTTTCAGGTTTAATGTTTGCACTGAGCAAACTTTCAGACTTTGAACTTTGAACTCAAACCTTTAAAAAGTGCAAGAAAAATATATAGACGAAACCAAGCAAGGAGAGGCATATGCGATTGAGGAAAAGCCGGAAAACACCAAGAAATTATTTTTGGAAAGTTACGGTTGCCAGATGAACTTTTCCGATTCGGAGATTGTTGCGTCCATTCTTAATAGCGAAGGCTATAACACGACAACAAACGTTGAAGAAGCCGATTTAATTCTGCTAAATACATGTTCTATTCGTGAAAAAGCAGAGCAAACGGTTCGTATGCGTTTGTCGCAATTTAAAAGTCAAAAGAAAAATAAACCCAATCTTACCGTAGGTGTTTTGGGCTGTATGGCCGAACGTCTTAAAACCAAGTTTTTAGAAGAAGAACATTTGGTGGATTTGGTTGTTGGCCCTGATGCATATCGTGATCTTCCTAACTTGTTGAAGGAGACCGAAGAAGGTCAAGATGCTATCAACGTCATTCTTTCAAAAGAAGAAACGTATGCAGATATTAGTCCGGTTCGTTTGAGTGGGAATGGAGTTTCGGCATTTGTAACCATTACGCGTGGTTGCGATAATATGTGTACATTTTGTGTTGTTCCATTTACGAGAGGTCGCGAGAGAAGTCGCGATCCACATTCGATTATTGAAGAATGTTTGGATTTATGGAATCAAGGATATAAGGAAATCACGCTTTTAGGACAGAATGTAGATTCGTATTTGTGGTACGGAGGCGGACCGAAAAAGGATTTCGCAAAAGCGACGGATATGCAAAAAGCAACTGCGGTTGACTTTGCTCATTTGCTAGAAATGGTAGCATTAGCAGTTCCGAATATGAGAATTCGTTTTGCAACGTCCAATCCTCAAGACATGAGTTTGGAGGTGTTCCATATGATTGCAAAACATCACAATATTTGCAAGTATGTGCATTTGCCGGTTCAAAGTGGAAGTAACGCCATGTTGAAAGCGATGAACAGACAGCATACTCGTGAAGAATATTTAGAGTTAATTACTGAAGCAAAACGTATTGTTCCTGAAATTGCATTTTCGCAAGATATGATTATCGGTTTCTGCGGTGAAACGGAACAAGATCATCAAGATACCTTGTCGTTAATGCAGGAAGTGGAGTACGATTACGGTTATATGTTTGCATATTCGGAAAGACCAGGAACGCCGGCTCATAAGAAGATGGAAGATGATGTTCCTGAAGAAGTAAAGAAAAAAAGACTTCAAGAAGTGATTGATCTTCAAGGCGAATTATCTACAAAACGTATGAAATCGTATGTAGGTAGAGTTCACGAAGTTCTTATTGAAGGCGAAAGTAAAAAGAACAAAGAGCAATGGAAAGGAAGAAATTCTCAAAACGCGGTCGTTGTTTTTGATAAATTGGAAGGACAAAAATTAGGCGATTTAGTCGATGTTTTTGTAGACTCTAGTACCCGAGGAACGCTTTTAGGAAGTACTGTTGAGTAAGTTTTTATTCTAAAAAGTAATAAATGAAAAGTTTATCCTATATCATTATTTTAGTGAGTTTGATTGGTACATGCCAGTCAGGAAAGGCTTTTTGTGACCAAAACGAGGCTAAGTGTTTAGCTTCGAAAATTGACAAAAATAGTTCTAAAGATGAGGTAAAACAGCTTTTGCAAGAGCTTAATTACCTTACTTCAAAATACAATAAAAAGTTTTCGCACATCATCTGTTCAAATGATGCGGTGTCGAAATTCAAACTTGATTTTTCATGTGGCTTTAAAAAAGCAAAAAGCGTTGAAAATCAACATGATTTAATCAAAAGAATATCAAAAATTCGAAATAAAGATGATTTAACAGAAAAGGTTTTCGTATAAAATTTAATTAAGAAAAGTAAGCTTTGCTTTTTAATACAAAAACCCTTTAAATCAATAAAAAATGATCGAATTACAAAATATAAAAAACCGCTTTGGGATAATTGGAAACTTTCCCGCGTTGAATCGCGCTTTAGAAAAAGCGGTTCAAGTGGCTCCTACGGATATTTCCGTCTTGGTGATGGGAGAAAGTGGTGTCGGGAAGGAGTTTATTCCCAAAATTATTCATGCCGAATCTAAAAGAAAGCATCAACCGTACATTGTCGTAAACTGTGGTGCAATCCCTGAAGGAACTATTGATTCCGAACTTTTTGGACACGAAAAAGGAGCATTTACTGGTGCTACAGCAACGCGTAAAGGTTATTTCGAAGTTGCGGATGGAGGTACAATTTTCCTAGATGAAGTTGGTGAATTACCATTGCAAACGCAAGTTCGCTTGTTGCGTGTTTTGGAAAGTGGCGAGTTTATGAAAGTAGGATCTTCTCAAGTTCAAAAAACAGATGTGCGTATCGTTGCGGCAACCAACGTCAACATGATGAAAGCCATTGAAGATGGGCGTTTTCGTGAAGATTTATACTACCGTTTGAACACCGTTCAAATTGATATGCCGGCTTTACGAGATCGAAAAGGCGATATTCACTTGCTATTTAGAAAATTTGCAATCGATTTTGCTGAAAAATACAGAATGCCCGAACTGAAATTAACCGAAGATGGTGTTCAATATTTAGAAAATTATTCGTTTCCGGGGAACGTTCGTCAGCTTCGTAATTTAGTGGAGCAAATGACGGTTGTTGAACAAAATCGCGAAATAAGCGCTTCGAAATTAGCAGAATATATTCCGATGAATTCGCAACTTCCAGCGGTTATTCAGAAGCCGGGAGCGTCAAATTCAGATTTTAGCTCGGAAAGAGAAATCATGTACAAGATTCTTTTCGACATGCGAAGCGATATCAATGATTTAAAATCATTAACTTCGGAACTCATTAAAAATAGAGGAAATTCAGAGTTTAGCCATCAGGAGAAAAATTTGATAAGCAGAATTTACACTCCAGAGCCGGAAGCAAGTGTTCCTGCAAATTCACTTTTGTATTTTGAACAACCGACAACCACGACGATTCAGAATCCAACGATTATTACATCGCCTTCGGAAGAAGAATATGAAGTGGAAGATATCGAATTGGAGGAAGCACGCCCCGAATCGCTTTCGCTTCAAAATAATGAAAAGGAACTGATTGTTAAAGCGTTAGAAAAACACAATGGACGCAGAAATAAAGCCGCAAACGAACTGGGGATTTCCCAACGAACGTTGTATAGAAAGATAAAACAATACAATTTAGAAGAATAAAAAACAACAAATTATGAATGGAAATGTAGCGATTAAGCCTGTAGATTTTAAGTTAGGCGAGTACATCAACAAAGGATGGGAATTTTATAAAAATAACTTCGGAAAGCTTATTTTACCGATGTTTTTCGTGTTTTTATTATCCATTATTCCTTTTTGTGGATTAATGGCAACTGGTAATTTTGCGAAGTTTTGCAAAAGACTTGATGAAGGAAAAAACCCTGAGGCGTCAGAAATTTTTGATTTCTCAGATTTTTCTAAGTATTTTATTATCACATTGATTTTGCTTGGTGTGTTTCTCGTTTTGTACATTCCATTTCTCATTTTGTACATTTCATTCATGTCAAATTCAGGGGGTAATCCTAGCCCGACAATAGGTATAGTAATGGGAATTTATTATTTGTTTTTCTTTGTTGTGATGTTTTTGATATCAATACGAATGTTTTACATTACGCCATTAATCGCTTTTAAAGGAATGTCAGATGTGAAAGAGCTATTCAAAGCATCTAGCGAAATGGCAAAAGGAAATTATTTACAAATATTCCTCTTCTCAATTGTAGCTGGCTTTATGGGAATGATTGGTATGATCGGATGCTATATTGGCGTGTTTTTAACGTTGCCACTAACATATACGTGCTACTACTTTGCTTATAAAGATGCACTACAACAAATTAATAAGGACGAAATTAATGAAATTGGTACACAGCAAAATTTCTAAAAATTTAAAATGGGTAGCGATGCTTGTTGTCGCTACTTTTATTGTACAATCTTGTAGCTATAGCTTTACAGGATCGTCTTTGCATAAAGACATCAAGACAATGCAGATTAACGAGTTTATCGATAATTCTGCATTGAAAAACCCGATGTTGGCGCAACAGTTTTCTACGGATGTACAGAATCGTTTCAATCAAAGAACAACTTTGAAGGGAACCAAAACCAATCCCGATCTTTTAATTGAGGGCGAAATTGTAGATTACAACCCGAGTTCACCAGCAACGGTTTCGTCCACTTCGGTTTCTACAACCAATGGTGGTATGATACAGACTTCTCAAAACAAAATGACGATCACGGTGAAAGTTCATTATGAAAATAGACTTCAACCGGAAAAAAACTTCGATAGAACCTATACCGATGAAGCTGTGTTTAGCAGTGATCTCGATATTAACGCGATCGAGGCTTCGCAAATAAAAATTGTTACGGAGCGAATCATCAACAAAATGTTTAATGATATAATTGCAGACTGGTAATGCTTGTTTCTAGAACTTTAGAGTTGCTTCAAAATCCGAATCTTATTCAGAAAGACGATATTGGGTTGCTCAACCAAGAAATTTCAAAATATCCGTATATTCAAAGTTTACGCGCTTTGCTATTGTATGCAACGCATGCGCATCAGCAAAAAGATTATAAATCATTGTTGACGTCAACAGCTGCGTATACCACGGATAAAAAGATATTGTATCAGTTTGTTAATCAAATTCAAATTGTTGATCCTGGCGTTGCTGCAGAACCACTTCAAGAAGATGACTTTCCGCAAGAACCAGTTTCTCAAGCGGAATCTGATTTCAAAGAAGCAGCCGATGCTGAAAGTTTCACAAAAACCGAAATAGTTGACTTAGAACATCCAAAAGCGGAAGAACAAGTTAAGAATGAAGAAACGATTTCGTTCCAAGAAGTTGAGGAAATAAATCCTACCGAAGAAATTCCAACAGAAACTCAAGTTGAACCGGAATTTAAAGAAGCAGCCGATGCAGAAAGCTTTTCAAAAGTTAAAGTTGTAAATCCGATTCAAGACGTAAAGGAAATAGAAAAGGAGCAAAATATTTCTTTTGAAAATAATGAGACTGAACCAGCTCAGGTTAGTTTTCATAAGACCGAAGACTTCATGGCGCACGTTCCAGCAGCTTCTACTGACGCCTATTCTCAACCAGTTGTTGCGAAAGCAGCGAGTTCTGGAGATGACGCAATGAAGCGACTTATCGCTGAGGTGGAAGCGAAAATGAAAGCCAAGAAAAAGGATCAACCTTCAGTTCCGGTTGAAGTAGAAGATGTTTCAATTCCTAGTTCCGAAGTTAATTTTTCTGAAATTCAACATGACGAAAAACCAGTTGTTGAAGAAGTAAAACCTACGGAGCCGATCCAAAATAAGATTGAGGAAAAAGAAGAAATTCATTCAAAAGATACTATTGTAGAAACACAGTCAAACGACGCATGGAAACCTTTAGTTTTGGATCATAACGCGCCGGATGCATTACTTTCAAAACCGAAAGACGAAGAAGTGTCAATTCCAAAATCGGCAGAAAAAGAAATTGTAGAACCTGTTTCATCAGAAGAAATAGATAAGGTTGATGTTCAAATCGAAACAAAATCAGAAACGGAACGTCCTGTTCTTAATGTTTCTTTCTTTTCCGATAGCGTTGCACCGATTGCACCGAAAGAAGAGCTAAAAGAGGATAAAAAAGTAGAAGATAATTCAACTTCTAACATTCCAACGTTTATTAATACGTGGCAAAGCTGGTTGAAGCTTGATAAGTCTGATTCGGTGATTCATGGCGAAGTTTCCATGGACGAAGAAGCGAAAGTTGAGCAGAAAAATAAAGCGATTGAAACGTTTATTGAAGCCAATCCGAAGATTTCGAAGCTTAAAGAAGAAAGTGATTTCGTTGTAAAAGATCGCAGTGAAAACATCTCACATTTAATGACGGAAACATTAGCGAATTTGTATGTGGATCAAAAACTTTACACAAAAGCGATAAATGCATTTGAAGTTTTAATAGAAAAACATCCTGAAAAAAAGGAGCATTTCGAAGAACGAATTCAACAGATAAAAGACCAAAAAGCAGGAAAATAATTCCTGCTTTTTTTATTTCGTTTAATTTAGAATCTTCGTTTAAAGACTCGGCGTTGCTGTTTCGTCGGTATTGTATTTCTTGAATTTTTGCCAGATTTTTCTTCCCAAAACAATCACCGTAATCACTAAAGCAATAGCTGCAATTGCTGCTAAAACGGGAAATAAAAACGACATTGCCGATAAAATCCCTGCTCCTGCTGTTTCCGTGGTTGCTACGATTGAGTTTCCAATTCCTCCTGTTGTTGTGGATGAAGCGGCTCGCGTTCCCGCAAATCCTGCGCTAATGGTTGCTGCGGTTCCTCCGCCCGCAATTAAGGCTAATGCCCATTGAGGGAAAGCTTCCATTCCTGCAAATTGACTCGCAAATAAAATAGTTCCCGCAACTGCGGCTAATGGAACGTTTATCGAATCTAAAATATTATCGACAAAAGGTATGTAATACGCCAAAATTTCCACCAACATCGCAATTCCTGTTGCGATTAACGTTCGAAGTCCTGCTAACCAAAGAAAGTTTTCGGGAAGGTTTATCCAATTCATATAAGCAGCAAGGCTTAAGGCGAACATTGGCATAAACACACGGAATCCTGAAGCTGCCGCCAATCCGATTCCGATAAATGCGCTTAATAAATAAGCCCAAACTGATACATCTTGAAACATCGTTTGTTGTTTTTAGTTTTAGATAAGGGAAATTACAAAAAATATGCAATTATTGTTTTTTCTGAGCCAATACTTGCAAAAAGTTTTTTTCTACCTCTTGAAAATCAGTAGGAAGCTTCGGTGAAACCCAGAAAAACATGGTTAAAGAATGGCTTCCAAAAGCAGTCTCAAATTCGTTTTGATGCAAGCGATAGGCTTCTCTCAGAAGTCTTTTAACTCGATTCCTATCAACCGCTTTTTTGAAATACCGTTTTGATGCAGAAACGCCAATTTTTGATTCGGTAAAATCAGGATGTGAATACGTGATAACACGGATATTTCCTACGGTTTTCCATTTCCCTTTTTTGAATAAAAGTGAAATCTCATTTTCTTTTTTTAGTTTTTTAGACTTGGGAAATCCGTTGCTTTTCACGCGTTATTGGTCTTGCTTTTTAATTAGGTACGTAATGACTTCGGCTGCAGCATACAATCCAAATAGAGCAGGAATGTAGCTAATTGTCCCGTAATAGGATTTTTTATAATTGCTTCCGTCCGTCATTTTTAGGCTGTCTTCGCTTTGCAATTCAGTAGAAAAAACACAACGAAAACCTTTATTAATATGCTCTTTTTTCAAACGTTTGCGCACTTGTTTGGCAAGATAGCAGTTTTTGGTTTTACTGATATCGCGAACCATCACTTTGCTCGGATCCATTTTTCCACCAGCACCCATCGCCGAAATAATCTTGATTTTTCGACGTCTTGCCGCTTTAATTAAGGTGATTTTTGGAGTAACACTATCAATACAATCCAACACATAATCAAATGGAGTTGAATCTAAAATCGTTTCCATGTCCTCAGGAAGGAGAAATTGATTGATTTTGGTTAAATTCAATTCCGGATTAATGTCCAATAAGCGTTGGGCAACAAGTTCAACTTTATGCTGATCAACGGTGGAATGCAAAGCAGGAAGTTGTCTGTTAATATTGGTAATATCAACGGTATCACCATCCACAATGGTAAGGTTTCCAACGCCAGCTCTTGCGATAAACTCTGCAGAAAATGAACCAACGCCTCCTAAACCAACAATTAAAATATGGGCATTTTGAAGCTTTTCAGCTCCTGCTTGTTTGATTAATAATTCGGTTCTTTCCAACCATTTTTTACTCATAAATTCCTCAATTTGTCAAAATTATTTCGGATTTCATCGCTCAACGTTTCTATTGAAATTCCTTTAAGGATCGCCACTTTTTCATAGAGTTTTTCAATGTCAAATTCAGCAGCATCAGTTTCCAAAAAAAGTTGGCTTGTCGGCATTTCCTTCACAATTTCCTGCAAAGATACGTGATGCAATACCGCTTCACCAAAAGATAAATACATTCCTTTTTCTAAAAGAAGTTGCGCAACACTATTTTTTTTGTTGAAACCATGGATGATAAAAGGTGTTTTCGCGAATTTGTAAAAATGGAAAATTTGTGAAAATCTTCGCACACAATGAATCGTCATTGGTTTGTTTACATCGTTTGCGAGATTAATCTGTCTTTGAAAAACACGTTCTTGATCTTCTTCGGGAACATCAATTAATCCATCCAGACCGCATTCTCCAATACTAAAACAGTTTGGGTTGGTGCTCAAGCTTTCCAACCAAGTCCAATCGTCATTGGTGATTTCGGAAATGTCTTTGGGATGAATTCCAGCAGAAAAATAAGAATTAGAAGGAGATTCTCCTAAATTCAAATTATAAACTCCGTTTTCTTTTGAAAAATGATGGTGGTGGAAATCAAAAAACATAATTCAAAAATACTCATTAATCTTAAAATTCAATTTATTTTTCTGCGTTCAAAATGGTAATTTCCTTGTAAAATTCAAGTTTTTTGGAATTGAGAAATGTCATTTATTCAAATAGATACAAGAAAAAATTAAACAATTATTTAAAATGTCACTATTTTTGCTGTATATTCTATTAAACATAAATAGAGATGACGAAAAAATTTACCGATAAGCAAATCAAAATTCTAGATATTGCCGAAGAACTCATTGCACAAAAGGGTTACGAAGGTACTTCTGTACGGGATATTTGTGCGAAAGCCGAAATAAATGTCGCCATGATTTCGTATTATTTTGGTTCGAAAGAGAAGATGTTAACGTATTTGTATCAGTATCGGGTACAAAAAACACGTGATAATTTTGCCGAATTTGCCCATATCATCAAAGATGGCAAGCCTGAAATGCAGATGAAGGAAATTATCAAATTCATCATCAGCCAGATGTTTAAATACAAATACTTTCATGGTTTTGTAAAACAAGAGCTTCGCAATACGGAACTAATGAATGATGAGCTACAAGAATTCTATAAAATGGCGGTTTTGAAATTTGATGATGTGATCAAAAAAGGCGTGAGCTCTGGAGTTTTTCAGTATGCGCCAAAACCAGAAGATGTCCTAACCATGATTATTGGGACGGCTTTGTTTGTCATTCGAAACAAAAAATTTTACGAATTGTATCTTCCGAATACCAACGAAGAAAACTATCTTGATGAAGCCGAAACTAAAATTAGATTGAGTCTTTATCAAACTATTTTTTCGCTTCTTGGCTATCATCCTGACTGATATTTTCGTTAAAGTATCATAAAAAAAAGAATGTTGCTAAAAAAGTTTTATTTTTGCAGATTGATTAACCAATGTAGATTTACTGCAGATAGATTTTTTATGAAAAAATTCAGTATAGTTCTTGTCGCTTCTTTGCTTTTACTTTCATGTAATAAAAAGTTCAACGATGCAATGAAGAGTGCAGATAAGAACCTCATCTTGCAAACAGCAAATGAATATTACGCACAAAAAAATTGGACCAATGCTTTGGCTCTTTATGAGCGAGTTACCAATTTGGTTGCAGGGACAGACGATTTCCCAAATGTAGGTTTTAACACGGCTTATGCTAATTATTATCAAAAATCGTATCGTTTGGCTGGTCACCAGTTCAAAAATTTTGCGGTAAGTTTCCCAGATGATCCTCGTGCTGAAGAAGCGTCGTATATGTCGGCACTTTGTTATTACGAAGGTTCGTATGATTACAATTTGGATCAAACGAATACGGATTTGGCGATTAACGAGCTTCAGAATTTCTTGAATAAATATCCAAATTCAGAACGTTCTAAAAACATCAACACTTTAATTGATGAGTTGATGTACAAACAGGAGTTCAAAGCGTATGAAAATGCTCGTCAATACTACAAAATGGGCCAGTATAAAGCAGCGGTAATCACTTTTGAAAACGTGTTAGAAGATTTCCCAAGTACGAAATTGAGACCAAAAATCTATGATTTCATCAACAAGTCAAATTATGAATTGGCGATGTTCTCAAAATACGATCTAAAAGCAGAGCGTTTGGATAAAGCAATTGCGTATACTCGTTTTGTTGAAAAAGAACTTCCAGGAACAGATTATACTAAAACAGCTTTGGATTTCAGAAAGAAATTGGAAGATGAAAAAGTGAAATTTGCGAAAGTGCAAGAAACTGTAGAAAAGCAAAGAGCAGAATTTACGGAGAAACAAAAAGCGGAGGAGGCGAAAATCAAAGCCAAAGAAGAGGAAAAAGAACAACGTAAGAAAGAAAAAGACGATAAGGATCTTACAACGAAAGCTAAAATAGATAGTGCGGCAGCAACATCAACTCCAGCGTCAACTTTCAAAATTCGTAGATAATTCTTATCTTTGCAAAATCAAATTTAAATAAATCACTGAAAATGAGTGTAAAAGATACTAAAGCAGAAGTAAATACCATTACGTATGACAAAGACAAAATCGAAGAAAAAGTAGGTTCTATCTACGAAGCGATTGTCATTATGGGTAAAAGAGCGGAGCAAATTAATGCAGAAATCCGTACTGAACTTCACAACAAATTAGATGAGTTTGCGGTACACAACACATCTTTAGAAGAAGTTTTCGAAAACAGAGAGCAAATTGAAATCTCAAAACATTACGAAAAACTTCCAAAACCTACATCGATTGCTGTTGAAGAATGGTTAAACGATGATATCTATTTCAGAAAGACAGACAAAAAATAATTTTCGAGTTTTTTTAGAAGCAAAAGTCGCAAGAGAGAATTCTTTTGTGACTTTTGTTTTTTAGAACTTCAAAAAAACGTATTTTAGACCTTTATTTCACACTTCATGAACTTAGAAAGTAAGAAAATCGTTCTCATTATTACAGGCGGCATTGCAGCCTATAAAATGAATTTGGTCGTTCGCGAATTGGTTAAGCAAAGAGCAGAAGTCAAGGTTATTATGACGCCTTCTGCCGAGCAATTTGTTTCGAAACTAACGCTATCCACACTAGCCAAAGGTGAAGTTTATACTACTTTTTTTGACGATAAGGGAACTTGGAATAACCATGTAGAATTAGCACTTTGGGCGGATTTGATTTTGGTGGCGCCATGCACAGCAAATACGTTGTCCAAAATGGTTCATGGAACTTGTGACAATCTTGCTATTGCAGTGTATATGTCGGCAAAATGCCCAGTGATGATAGCTCCAGCAATGGATTTGGATATGTATGTGCATCCTTCAACAAAACAGAACTTGGCATTAGCCGAATCGTTTGGACATCATGTTATTCCAGCCGAATCGGGCGAACTCGCAAGTGGCTTAGTTGGAGTTGGAAGAATGGCAGAACCTGAAACAATCGTTCACCATATTCAAAACTATTTTTCATTAGATTCTAAACAAGATTTTAAAGATAAAACGGTTTTGATAACGGCTGGGCCAACGTATGAAGCGATTGATCCAGTTCGTTTTATCGGAAATCATTCGTCTGGAAAAATGGGTTTTGCATTGGCAGAAGAAGTAGCAAAACGGGGCGGAAAAGTGATTTTAATTTCGGGTCCATCAAGTTTGAATATACAAAATCCGAATATTAGTTTGCATCGAGTAACTTCGGCGACACAAATGTTTGATGAAGTTTTTAAGCATTATCAAAATGTAGATGTGGCGATTGCGAGTGCGGCTGTTGCTGATTACGCGCCAAAAGAAGTCGCTTCTGAAAAGATCAAAAAGAATGATGACTCTTTGGTGATTGAATTGGTGAAAAATCCAGATATTTTGAGAACGATGGGTGAGAAAAAGCAGCACCAGTTTTTGGTAGGCTTTGCTTTGGAAACGCAAAATGAAGAAGAAAACGCCAAGGGAAAATTGGAAAAGAAAAATCTGGATATGATCGTTTTAAACTCACTACGTGATGCGGGTGCTGGTTTTAAAGGCGATACCAATAAAATAAAAATTTTAACAAAAGAAGGAAAACGCGAATTCGACTTGAAATCGAAAGATGATGTCGCTGTTGATATTCTCAATTTTGTTGTTGAAAAAATGGAAAATAAATAGCGGACAAATCCGTTTAAGTAAAAATTTTTTGATGAAAAAAATCGCGATTCTTTTATTGATTTGTATTCAGGCGACGTTGGTTTCGGCACAAGAATTATTGTCGGAAGTAACGCTCAATTACCAGCAAGTACAAGGAAGTAATGTGCAAACCTATAAAACCTTAGAAAAAAACCTTCGGGATTTCATTAACAACACAAGTTGGACAGGGAAGAAATTGCAGAATTTCGAAAAGATTAAATGCAACTTTGCGATTGCGATTAATTCTCGAGAAGGAAATAAATATACAGCGTCAATTGTAGTTCAAGCTGTTCGTCCGGTTTTTAATTCAACGTATACATCGCCATTGTTGAATATCAATGATCGTGATTTTACATTTGAATATACAGAAAATGAAAATTTAGTTTTCAACGAAAGACAGTTTTCAGGAAAGAATTTAATTGACGTTGTCAGTTTTTATGTGTACATGATTTTGGGGTATGATGGCGATAGTTTTCAACGAAATGGTGGCCAACCTTGGTTTGAGAAAGCGCTGAAAATTTCACAAAATTCACAAAACCAAAGATACAGTGGCTGGTCGGTTGTTGAAGGTCCAAGAACTCGTGGGCAATTAATTGACAACATGATGAAAACCGAAGCCAATACATTGCGAACGGCGTATTATAATTATCACCGTCAAGGTTTGGATAATATGGCTAATCAAGGAGATCCTACGCGAGCTAAGAAAGCGATTTTTGATGCTTTAATGAGTTTGAAATACTACGAAAACAGTTTCCAAATGAATTATCCGTTTGATGTTTTTCTTCAAACCAAACGCAACGAAATCTTCGATATTTTTAATAGTGGAAACAACACAAACTACAATATCAACGAACTTAAAAATCTAATGACCATTTTCTCGGCAAAAGACAGTGAAAAATGGAATAAATGGAAGTAGTAGAATTTGTAGATTTAAGATATAACCAATACTTTTGTAAAGCTTTAAGTCAGCACTTAAAGCTTTTTTGATAGCATGCTCAGACGAATTTTTATACAGAATTTTGCATTGATCGATACCTTGGATATCGATTTGGGAAAAGGATTGCAAGTGATTACAGGGGAAACAGGTGCGGGAAAATCCATTATCCTTGGTGCTTTACGCCTTATTTTGGGTGAAAGGGCAGATGTGAAATCGATTCAGAATTCGGATGCGAAAAGTATTGTTGAAGCCGAATTTGAGGTTTCTGAAAAGTTGAAATCGTTTTTTGATGAAAACGATCTTGATTTTGAAAAGCATACCATTATTCGTCGAGAACTTCTTCCTACAGGGAAATCTCGAGCGTTTATCAATGATGTTCCTGCGACTTTAGAAGTGGTAAAAAACCTTTCGGAACATTTAATTGATATTCATTCCCAGTTTGAAACGTCGAATCTTTTTTCCGAAGAATATCAGTTTAAAATCATTGATGGTCTTAGCGAAAACAAAACGGAGATTACAAATTATCAAAGTTTGTTTTTCGAGTATAAATCGCTGAAAAGAGAATTAGCTGATTTGCAAAACCGACTTTTGGAAGGCAATAAAGATTCTGAATATAAAAACTTTCTTCTTTCCGAATTGCTAGAAGCGAATTTGGATGAAATCAATTTAGACGATTTGCAAAGTCGTTTGTCGCTTCAAGAAAATGCAGAAAGTATTTCACAAAATCTATCCGAAATTTTTCAACGAATTGATCAAGAAGAAGTCGGTTTGCTGGATTCTTTGCTGGATGTTCGCGCAAAACTTTCGAAAGTGGCTGATCTTTCGCATCAATTTACAGAACCAAATGATAGACTCGAGCAAATTTTTGTTGAGTTTAAAGATGTTTTGTTTGAATTGCAGAACAAAGCCGAAAAAATTGAAATGGATCCGCAGCTTTTAGATGAACTTCATCAAAAAGTGAATGCGATACAAATTTTGTTTTCCAAGCATCAAGTAGATTCGGTTTTAGGACTTATTGAAATCCGAGATCGATTGGCTTCCGAGCAAAACGGCTTTTCTGATTTGGAAGGAAATATTGCTCAAATTCAACGAAAAATTGAAAAAACCGAAGCGAATTTGAGTAAATATGCTCAAAAATTAGCTCAAAACAGAAAGAAGTCAGCGACAGATTTTTCTGAAAAAATGGAAGTTTTGTTGAAGAAATTAGGCTTGGAAAAAGCGAAAATCGAAGTTGAACTTAAAGAATCTGCAACCTTCAACGAATTTGGAAAAGAAACGATCGCAATTTTGTTTCAAGCCAATTCTGGTTTTCCATTAAAGCCAATTCAATCTGCAATTTCAGGTGGTGAGCGTTCTCGTGTGATGCTTGCTGTGAAGAAGATTATGGCAGAAAATTCGGAACTACCGACCTTGATTTTGGATGAAATTGACACCGGTGTTTCTGGAAAAGTTGCGGACGAAATCGGAAAGTTGATGCAAGAAATGTCTCAAGATTTGCAATTGATTGTGATTACGCACTTGGCACAAGTTGCCGCTAAAGGAAATCAAAATTACAAAGTGGTGAAATTTGATGTGGATGGAAAAACAAAATCGGATATCCGTTCGCTTTCGGATGACGAAAAACTTCAGGAAATTGCCCAACTTCTTTCGGGTGCACAGATTACAGATGCAGCTTTAATTCAAGCAAAGGAACTTATGAAGTAAAAATTCTGTAACATTTTTCTTAATTTTCAACTAATTATATAAAATTGAGAACATGTACAGAAAGCTCTTGCTCTTAGAACTCAAAAGTTTTTTTCGAAATCCATCTTTCGGAACGAATCTCGCCTTTAAGATCTTAACATTTTTCGGATTGTTTTATATGGCGGCCATTTTGGTAGGGCTTCCATTCGCTTTGTTTTATTTTAGTAAAGAAGAACTGAATGCAGATCCTTTACAGATTTTCTGTAAGTTTTTCATCTACTATTGGGCATTTGATTTAATCGTTCGGTATTTTGTTCAACAAATGCCAACGCAAAATATCAAACCTTTTTTAACGATCGGAATTACGAAAAAGAAATTGGTGAATTATACCATGTTGAAAATTCTAACGAACTTCTTTAACTGGGGAAATTTGTTATTTCTCATTCCTTTTGCAGGTTTGTTGCTTTTTGATGGCGGTTATTCGAGTATTTCCGTTCTTCTTTTTACGCTATCCATTTTCTTCGTGTTTTACGGAAACAACTTCTTGAACATTTTATTAAATGGAAAAGATTGGGTGGTATTTGTCGTTTTTGGAGTGATGACAATTTTAGCAGCTTTAGATTATTATCAAGTTCTATCGCTTTCTGAATTATCTGCAAAAGTTTTTTATGTATTCTATACAATGCCTTACTTAATCGTTGTTCCGCTATTGATTACGTTTATTTTAGGGTATTTAGCATATCGACAGATTTACGATAATTTTTATTTGGATAAAGGCTTAGAACTGAAAAAAGCCGTTGGTAAAACGGAAAACATAGAATTCTTGAATCGTTACGGCGTTTTAGGAACGTTTATTAATAATGATATTCGACTTTTGAGAAGAAGTAAAGCCGCAAAATCGGCGGTTATTGCTGGTGTCGCTTTCCTTTTTTACGGTTTGTTGGTTTTCAATAGAGCGTATCAAAACGACTTTATGCAACTTTTCTGTGGGATTTTTGCTACTGGCGGATTTATGATGATGTTTGGGCAACGTGTTCCGGCTTGGGATTCGTCGTATTATCCGTTAATGATGACGCAAAATGTTCCTTACAAAGAATATTTACGTGCGAAATGGTCATTAGTTATTCTTGCAATTTTAGTATCGATGATTCTTTGTACGGGCTATCTTTTCGTGAGTTTAGATTTTTATCTTACGGTAGTAGCAGCTGGTTTGTATAATTTAGGTGTCAATTCTTATATCACGCTTTTAGCGGGAGCTTTCAACAAAAAGCCGATTGATTTAAACTCCAGTTCTAAGTCATTTGGCGGCGGTGGAAATAATTTTAACATGAAAATCATGTTGCTTTTGATTCCGCAGCTTGTGGTTCCGGTTGTTGTTTTTGGAACGTCAAAGTATTTTTTCGGAATTTACGGAGCTGTTTTGAGCTTAGCGATCCTAGGAATTATTGGATTTTTGCTTCGAGACAAAATTTTCGATAAAATCGTTCGTATTTATAAAACACAAAAATATTCTACTATTGAAGCGTTCAAAAAGACCGCTTAAGTATTAATTTGTAATATTCAATTCATGATTAAAATAGAAAATATATCCAAAGTTTACGGTACTCGAAAAGTACTGAATATAGAGCATTTAGAAATTCCAAAAGGCGAAACCTTTGGTCTGGTAGGGAATAACGGAGCTGGAAAAACGACGTTGTTTAGTGTTCTTTTAGATTTAATTGAGCCAACAACAGGTTATGTCGCTATTAACAATGTTAAAGTCAATGAGTCTGAAGCGTGGAAATCGAAAGTTGCCGCATTTATCGATGAAAGTTTCTTGGTCGGCTATTTAACACCTGAAGAATATTTTTATTTTCTTGGTGAACTTCGAGGTCAAAATAAAGCTTCCGTTGATGAGTTTTTAAAGCAATTTAATGACTTTTTTAACGGTGAAATTCTGAATGCAAAAAAGTATATCCGTGATCTGTCCAAAGGAAATCAGAAGAAAGTAGGGATTGTTGGCGCTTTAATTGGAAAGCCTGATATTATTGTTTTGGATGAACCTTTTGCGAATTTGGATCCATCAACTCAGATTAAATTGAAAAATCTAATCAAAGTTTGGTCTCAAGATTCCAACGTCACTTTTTTAATTTCGAGTCACGATCTAGCGCACACAACGGAAGTTTGTAACCGAATTGTTGTTTTGAATAAAGGAGAATTGGTTCGCGATATTCAAACCAGCCCAGAAACGCTTCGAGATTTAGAACAGTATTTTGCGGATCAAATTTCGCCAAGTGAACTGATTTAAAATAAAAAACGCCTTCTAAATTTAGAAGGCGTTTTTGTTAGACTAGTTATTCAACTAAAGTAACTTTCCAGCCTTTATTGGTTGTCGACGTAATCGCGGCTGATGTGGCATTCGCTTTTGTAACAAGTACTTCTTTGTTTGCAATATTCAGATTATGCAATGTATTAAGTGCCGACGTTAGCGCGGTTTGTGTCAATGAAGTGCGATGAATTCGAACCAAACTTAGCTTCTTATTATTTGTAAAAGATGCGGAAATTAAAGGTGCATTTGAAGCATTAAATTTTTCCAAATTGGTATTTTTCGACAGATCAATTGTCGCAATTTTTGTTGACTCAATTGTCAAATCCTCTAAAAGCGTATTAGAAGTAAGATTCAGAGCCGTTATTGGCGTATTATATAGCCGTAAGTCTTTAAGTTTAGGCTGTTTAGTGACATTAATAGACGTTAGTTTTTCATTATAACTAAGATCAATAAAGCTTAATTCTGGATTTCCAGAAATATCTACTGTCGTTAAATTTAGATTATTGTCCAAATTTAAACGAGAAAGGAGAGGTAAGCTCTTCAAATCAATGCTAGAAAGTTTGTTGTTACTTAAATTTAGTTGATTTAATATTGCTTTATTTGATAGATCAATACTGGTTAAGGCATTATTTTGTACGCTTAATGAGAAAAGTTTTGGATTTTTTGTGAGGTCAATCGTTTTTAAAAGTACCGCTGAAGTATCTGGAGTATAAGGTCCTGAAATTTCCAGATATCTTAAATTAGTAACCCGTGTAACATTAATAGTTTCTACACCTCCTTCAACAAAAAATGTATCAACATCTCCAGGATTGTTGATGTAAATTTTCATGTTTTTGGAAACAATTTTTCCTGTTATTGCTTTCGAATTTTTGTCTGTTGTAAATTGAATAGGCTTTCCATCGCCAAAATCTACTGCGATTGGCTTGTCCGCTACTGTTGAAATTCCAATTTCAATGGTTTTTCCAACGGCAAATTGCGGTCTAAATTCAATCGCCAATTTGTCTAAAGGAAGCTCTTCTGGATTTGTTCCATCGATCGTGTCGTCATCAGAACTGCAGCTAAATGTAAATAGGAAAACAAAAAGTAAACAAACGATACCTATATTTTTCTTTGTAAAAAATTTCATCATAATCATGTTTTGGGTTAATAAATTAACGGAAAATTTGTTTTTTTATTTTTTTACAAAGACGAAATTCCGCTCATGTTTCACAAAGACCATTTTTATTTTTGATTAAAGATGTAAGTCTAATTTCTTTATTCTTGCCTCTATTTCAAGCTTCCCACCATATCCTCAGGTTTTACCCAAGCATCAAATTGTTCAGGTGTTACCAAACCAAGATTTACGGCTTCTTCTTTTAAAGTTGTCCCGTTTTTGTGTGCGGTTTTTGCAATTTTTGCGGCATTTTCGTAGCCGATATGAGTGTTTAGCGCAGTTACCAACATCAAAGATTTATCCACCAATTCTTTAATTCGTGGCAAATTGGGTTCAATTCCCACTGCACAATGATCGTTAAACGAAATACAAGCATCTGCAATCAATTGCGCAGATTGCAAAAAGTTGTACGCCATCACAGGTTTGAAAACATTCAACTCATAATTTCCCTGCGTTCCTGCAAATGAAATGGTAGTGTCATTTCCTAAAACTTGCGCACAAACCATCGTCAGTGCTTCGTTTTGTGTAGGATTTACTTTCCCAGGCATGATGGAAGAACCAGGTTCGTTTTCAGGAATGTGGATTTCGCCAATTCCAGAACGTGGTCCAGACGCCAACATTCGGATATCTTGTGCAATTTTGAATAACGAAACCGCCAACTGCTTCAAAGCTCCGTGAGATTCAACAATCGCATCATGCGCTGCCAAAGCTTCGAATTTATTTTCTGCCGTGACGAAAGGATGTCCCGTTAATTTCGAAATGTATTCTGCCACTTTTACGTCGTAACCTTTTGGCGTGTTCAATCCTGTTCCGACTGCTGTTCCGCCCAAAGCGAGTTCCGAAAGATGTGGAAGTGTATTTTTTAATGCTCGTAATCCAAATTCCAATTGAGCCACGTAACCCGAAAATTCTTGACCTAAAGTTAACGGTGTTGCGTCCATCAAATGCGTTCTACCAATCTTTACAATATCTTTAAAAGCATCAGATTTTTCCTTCAACGTAATTTTTAGTTTCTCAACTGCAGGAATCACGACATCAACCACTTTTGCGTATGCTGCGATGTGCATTGCTGTTGGATAAGTATCGTTCGACGATTGAGATTTGTTGACATCATCATTCGGGTGAATTTCAGATTTTTCGCCCAACTTTCCACCGTTCAAAACATGAGCTCTGTTAGAAATTACTTCATTCACATTCATATTCGATTGCGTTCCAGAGCCGGTTTGCCAAATCACCAAGGGGAATTGGTCATTTAGTTTTCCAGCCAAAATTTCATCGGCAGCTTTTCCTATCGTGTCGCTTTTTTCTTTTGGAAGTACGCCTAAATCTGCATTGGTAAGAGCCGCTGCTTTTTTCAAATATGCAAAAGCTTCGATAATTTCGTGCGGCATCGAACCTTCTGGACCGATTTTAAAATTATTGCGTGAACGCTCCGTCTGTGCGCCCCAATATTTATCTGCGGGCACTTTTACTTCGCCCATCGTATCGTGTTCTATTCTATATTCCATATTTTTATTTATTTAAATTTTCTCGGATCGGGATGAAGAAATTCGTACTTCAAATCATTTTCTAAATGTTCAGAGATGATTTTTCTACCGAAACTTTCTTCAATTTCGGTTTCAATATTTTTTGTTTGAAAATCCACCACTTGTTGCTTGGTTGGATGCAAAGGCGCTACCAAATTGTAGGTTTTGCATTGTAAATTTTCGTCAATCATTTTCTCAACAATTTTGGAAACATCTTCAAAATGAATGTGATTTACGATTTGTTGTGGTTCTTTAATTTTGTATTTCCTTAGATACCGGTCATCGCCCATCAATCCGCCTAGACGTAGAATATTGATTTGCGGAAAATTCTTTTTCATTAAATTTTCAATTCCAAAAATATTTGGATTTAATAAGCTTTCATCCAAATTGTTTTCTGTTATTTCTTGTTCAATTTGAGGATAAATTCCAATGGAACTCATCAAAAAAATCGGCTTGTCAAAATCCTTAAGGAAAGAACTTAGATTTTCGAATCTCTTTTTTAAAACTTCAAAATTTGCCGATTTAGAAAAAGGAATTGTGATTATGACAACATCTAAATTCTTCCAGATTTCATTAGGTTTTAAATATTCATCTGCATCGAAATCAATTTTAAATGTTTGAAAACCCAATTCAGAAAGCGTTTTAACTTTATCATTGGAAGTTGTCGTTGCATAAATTTCACTCGTTGTCGCAAAATATTTTGCCATTCTAAAACCCAACCAACCGCAACCGATAATTCCTATTTTTTTCATTCTAAATATTCGCTGTTTAAAATTATGAAGAATAATTTTCAGAGCCAATTTATAATCATTATAAATATCAATATGCTTTACTGATTTTACTCATTTTGTTCAACAAGAGCATTTTGCAATCCTTAATTTTACGGGAATTAATTTTATTTCAGAAATCAATCAAATTATGGAATTTTCTTATCAGGAACCATTTCCTATTTTAAAAGACGATACACAATACAAAAAGCTTTCTTCCGACTTCGTAAAAGTGGAGAAATTGGGCGACAGAGAAATCTTAACAGTTGATCCAAAAGCTTTAGAACTTCTTGCTGAAAATGCTTTGAAAGATGTTTCTTTCTTGCTTCGTTCGGCTCATTTACAAAAGCTAAAAAACATTATCGACGACCCAGAAGCTACGGATAACGACAGATTTGTTGCTTATAACTTGCTTCAAAACGCGGCGGTTGCGGTTCAAGGTGCGTTGCCTTCTTGTCAAGATACGGGAACTGCGATTTGCGTTGGTAAAAAAGGCGAAAACGTTTACACAGGCGCAAACGACGCAGAATGGATTTCGAAAGGAATTTACAATACCTACCAAGAGCAGAATTTAAGATATTCTCAAATCGTTCCTTTGACGATGTTTGACGAGAAAAATTCGGGTTCTAACTTACCTGCTCAAATTGATATTTATGCGGAAGAAGGTGATGCTTACAAATTTTTATTTTTAGCAAAAGGTGGTGGTTCTGCCAACAAAACTTTCTTGTATCAAAAAACAAAATCTTTGCTGAATGAAACTTCTTTGGATGCTTTTGTGAGAGAAAGAATCATGGATTTGGGAACTGCGGCTTGTCCTCCTTACCACTTGGCTTTAGTGATTGGAGGAACCTCTGCAGAAGCGAATTTGGCAGCGGTTAAAAAAGCAAGTGCTGGTTATTATGACAATCTTCCAACTGAAGGAAACATGGGCGGTCAGGCTTTCCGTGATTTGGAGTGGGAAAAAAGAGTTCAGAAAATTTGCCAAGAAAGTGCAATTGGAGCGCAGTTTGGCGGAAAATATTTAACGCACGATGTTCGAGTGATTCGTTTGCCTCGTCATGCGGCTTCTTGTCCAGTTGGAATGGGCGTTTCGTGTTCAGCAGATAGAAATATTAAAGGAAAAATTACCAAAGACGGTATTTTCCTGGAGCAATTGGAAACCAATCCGGAGAAATTCTTACCTGCAACGCCTCCACATTTGGAAGAGCCTGTAACGATTGATTTGAACAAACCAATGCCAGAAATTTTAGCTGAATTGTCTAAATATCCAATTAAAACCCGTTTGAAATTGAACGGAACTTTAATCGTTGCAAGAGATATTGCTCACGCAAAAATCAAAGAATTGTTGGATGCAGGAAAACCAATGCCAGAATATTTCAAAAATCATCCAATTTATTACGCAGGACCAGCAAAAACTCCAGAAGGAATGCCTTCAGGAAGTTTTGGACCAACAACAGCGGGTAGAATGGACGTTTATGTGGACGAATTCCAAGCAAACGGAGGAAGTATGGTGATGCTCGCCAAAGGAAACAGAAGTAAAGATGTAACCAACGCTT
Organism: Bacteroidota bacterium; assembly: GCA_023423715.1. Lineage (GTDB taxonomy): Bacteria > Bacteroidota > Bacteroidia > Flavobacteriales > Weeksellaceae > JAFAFC01. The sequence goes on along the minus strand of JAFAFC010000007.1, from coordinate 53,335 downwards.
GCGGAAAGTATGGTGGTTTCTATTTGGGTTCTATCGGCGGTCCAGCAGCGATTTTGGCGAAAGACAACATTAAATCTGTGGAAGTTGTAGATTTCCCAGAGTTAGGAATGGAAGCCGTGCGTAAAATTGAAGTCGTTAATTTTCCTGCGTTCATCATTACGGATGATAAAGGCAATGATTTCTTTGCAAATTTGGCGCATTAAACTAATTTAAACTCAATCTAATTTCGAAAATAGGCTTCAAATCTTTTGTCAAAAAAGAAAAAAGTTCTATTTTTGCCCTAAATATTTAAGAAAATGATGTTATCAGCATTTTGGCCATTTTACCAGTTCCTTTGGACTATTTATTTCTTTACGATGTTCATCATCGGATTCTGGTGTATCTTTATGTTCGCTACGGTAGTTGTACCTATGTGGCTTACAGAAGGTCTTAGAGAATATTTTGGTAAGTCAAAACCATTTGATCCAGAAACGATCAGAAGAAAATTGATTACAGAGCAAGAAGGAGTAGAAGTTATCTATAGCGAGCCTAAAGGAAACGGCCCTTTCTTACATCACGGTCATCATTAATTTGGTGTCATCGCTTTGCTCCCTTAATTCGAGTGAAGTGATATCAAAGCAATACAATATATACAAAAGTTTCAACCTAGTTGAAACTTTTTTTGTTTTGCTTGTAATCCAGGAAAACTAGAAAATTTCTTTTTTCAAAAAAACGTATCTTTGCACCCACAAAAATTCCATAATGTCAAAGTCATTAATTCCAAAGTTAGAAGCCATTAAGCAACGTTATAATGAAGTTGCCGATTTGATTATTCAGCCAGATGTAATTTCAGATCAAAAAAAATATTCCTCTTTAAACAAGGAATATAGTGATTTGGGTAAAATTGTTAAGGTTTACGATGAATATAAAGGCGCTTTAGATTCAATTGAAGAGTCAGATGAAATCATTGCAGATGGTTCTGACAGGGATTTGGTGGATTTGGCTAAAATGGAAAAGCTAGAAGCGCAAGAAAAAATTCCAGGTTTGGAAGAAGAGTTGAAAGTTCTTTTAATTCCTAAAGATCCAGCCGATGACAAAAACGTTATTGTTGAATTACGTGCAGGAACAGGAGGCGACGAAGCGGCTATTTTTGTGGAAGATGTATATAGAATGTACACCATGTATTTCAAAACGAAAGGTTGGAGACATGAAGTAACCGATTCTAATGAAGCAGCAAAGGGATACAAGGAATTAATCATGAAAGTGGAAGGCGATGGCGTTTATGGAGTAATGAAATTTGAATCTGGAGTTCACCGTGTACAGCGTGTTCCTGAAACTGAATCTCAAGGTCGTGTGCATACATCAGCTATAACAATTGCCGTTCTTCCAGAAGCCGAAGAAGTGGATTTTGAATTAAATCCTGCAGATATCGAAATGCAAACATCTCGTTCAGGTGGTGCCGGTGGACAAAACGTAAACAAGGTTGAAACAAAAGTTCAATTAACGCACAAGCCATCTGGGATGGTGGTAGTTTGTCAACAAGCACGTTCGCAGCTGGCAAACCGTGAATTAGCAATGGAAATGCTTCGTACAAAATTGTATGATATCGAGTTGCAAAAGGTTCAAGGAGATATTGCGGCACAAAGAAAATCAATGGTTTCTACAGGAGACCGTTCTGCAAAAATTAAAACGTACAATTACCCTCAAGGTCGTGTTACCGATCACCGAATTAATAAATCAATCTATAATTTGGATGCCTATATGAATGGAGATATTGGTGAAATGATCGATGCTGTTATCATGGCAGAGAACGCCGAAAAAATGAAAGGCGAAGAGGAAGGGATTTAAAATATAGAGCGGCTTTTTAAGTCGCTTTTTTTATTTAATGCAACCTATACTAAATTAGCAAAATCAACTTTTTGTTTTTTAAAAAAAACGTAACTTTATAAGCAATCAATTTCTTACAAAAAATGCGAAAAGCAATTACGAATACGAATCCTGATTTTAAGATAACCGCTTCAAATTTAGAAAACTACACTTTCGAAAAAGACGGTCTTCAATTGAAAACCCAATACACAAAAGAAGATGTTGATTTTGCAAAGAGCGAAGCTTCGGCAGGAATTGCACCTTACCTTCGTGGACCTTATTCTACGATGTACGTTCAAAAACCTTGGACAATTCGTCAATATGCAGGATTTTCAACGGCGGAAGAATCGAACGCTTTTTACAGAAGAAACTTAGCAGCTGGTCAAAAAGGACTTTCCGTAGCTTTTGATTTGGCAACGCACAGAGGTTATGATTCCGATCATGCTAGAGTGGTTGGAGATGTTGGAAAAGCAGGTGTAGCCATCGATTCCGTGGAAGATATGAAGATTTTGTTTGACCAAATTCCTTTGGATCAAATTTCCGTTTCCATGACGATGAATGGTGCTGTACTTCCAATTTTGGCATTTTATATCGTTGCGGCTGAAGAACAAGGAGTTTCTCAAGAATTGCTTTCAGGTACCATCCAGAATGATATTTTGAAAGAATTCATGGTGCGAAATACCTACATTTATCCGCCAACGCCATCAATGAAGATTATCGCAGATATTTTTGAATATACCTCGAAATACATTCCCAAATTCAACTCGATTTCTATTTCTGGATATCACATGCAAGAAGCTGGCGCAACGCCAGTTTTGGAAATGGCTTACACTTTGGCGGATGGTTTAGAATACGTGAGAACGGGGATTAAAGCAGGGATGAATATCGATGATTTTGCACCACGTTTGTCATTTTTCTGGGCAATTGGGATGAATCACTTTATGGAAATCGCAAAAATGCGTGCAGCAAGAGTTATTTGGGCAAATCTAATTTCGCAATTCAATCCTCAAAATCAAAAATCTTTGGCGTTGAGAACGCATTCTCAAACTTCGGGTTGGTCTTTAACGGAGCAAGAACCTTTCAATAATATCACGAGAACAGCTATTGAAGCACTTTCTTCGGCTTTGGGCGGAACTCAATCTTTGCATACCAACGCTTTAGATGAAGCGATTGCTTTGCCAACCGATTATTCCGCGAAAATTGCGAGAAATACGCAGATTATTTTGCAGCAGGAAAGTCATATTTGCGATGTTGTTGACCCAATGGGCGGAAGTCATTTGGTGGAAGCTTTAACGCAGCAAATGATCGAAGAAGCCATGAAATATATCGATGAGGTAGAAAAAGAAGGCGGAATGACAAAAGCTATCGAAGCTGGAATTCCAAAAATGAGAATTGAGGAAGCAGCTGCACGAAAACAAGCAAAAATCGATAGTGGCGAGGAATTTATCATTGGTGTTAATTCATTCAAATCTTCGCAAAAACAACCAGAATTTGATATTTTAGATATCGACAATTCAATGGTTCGTCAAAAACAGATTGAAAGATTAAATTCCATCAAAGAAAAAAGAGATAATAAGGCTGTAGAAGCTATTTTGGAGAGAATTAAAGATTCTGCCATTAATCAAACTGAAAACCTTTTGGCTTTAAGTATTGAAGCGGCGAGAAATCGTGTTACTTTAGGCGAAATTTCCGATGCTTTGGAAACAGAATTCGGACGTTACAAAGCCAATATCAAAACAATTTCAGGAGTTTACGCTATGAATGCAACAAAGAACGAATATTTTGGAAAAGCCATCGATTTAACACAAAAATTCGAGGAGCAAGAAGGTCGCCGACCAAGAATTATGGTCGTGAAAATGGGACAAGACGGTCACGACCGCGGCGCGAAAGTAGTAGCAACCGCTTTTGCAGATATGGGATTTGATGTGGATGTTGCACCATTGTTCCAAACGCCAGAGGAAGTTGCAAAGCAAGCCGTAGAAAATGATATCCATATTTTGGGTGTTTCCTCTTTGGCGGCAGGTCACAAAACTTTGGTTCCGCAAGTTGTAGAGGAGCTCAAAAAATTAGGTGCAGACGATATTACCATCGTTGTTGGAGGTGTAATTCCGCAACAAGATTACGATTATCTGTACGCAAACGGCGCCGATTTCATTTTCGGTCCAGGAACCAACCTTCCAAAATGCGCGGTAGATATTTTAGAAAAATTTTTAGACTAATAGAAAAGGAAACCAAATAAGGTTTCCTTCTTTTTTTATATTGAATCTTGGGTTGTATCTTTAGGTTTCTTGTTTTTTCTAACGATATAGAAAAGAATTCCTCCGATGAGAAAGATTGGCCAAAAAGGAATCAGAAATAAAAAGATTTCCTGAAGTACGTTCCAACCTTTTCCAAATGCAGAAGCTGATTTATTTGAAAAGGATTCGTCTTCATTACTTGAGGTTGCAATTGGTTGATTTTTAATAGATAAACTTAAATTCGTTATTTGTACCGAATTTCCATTTGGATACACGTTTTCAATGTCTTTTTGCTGAATTGTTCCAAAATTTTGTAAATCCGATAGAAAATATTCTAATTTTTCTTGGGGAAGTCGAATTTGAAAATACCCATTTTCAGTTCCTGTATTAATGGATATTTGTTCTGATTTTAAAGTACCATCATATTTATTGACAAGATTTCTTATCTGCTCTTTTGCTTCAGAAACTACCGGAACATCAAGGGAAACGCGCGCACTAGTTTCTTGGACTAAAGGCAGTACTTCTTTATAAACTGGTTCTTTTGCCTCGGAAGTCGCGACTGGTTTATCACGGTAGATAATTTTTGTCTCTTTGACAATCTTTTCTGTTTTTTCTTGGGCTTGCCTTATTTTTTCATCAGCTACTTTTTGCAATGAATCCATTTGTTTTGGAATTTCTGAATAGCCTTTCAAGATTTTTTCGGTAGAATCAATCGTCTTTTTAAAACTTTCCTGAATTTTATCTTTGTCTTTTTGGAACTTTTCAATTTTTACTTGAGCCGAATCTCGCACCGAACTCACGATGGAATCAGTTGTTTTTATTTGATTAGAAACAGAAGTGTAGGTGCTATCCACTTTATTGATTGTATCTCGAGCTTGTGAAATTTCGTTTTTACTGCATGAAGCCAATCCAAGCAATGCGATACTGAGAATTAGTAATTTTTTCATAATTGATTATCTGATGTAAAACTATACCAAAGAAATGCCGCATTCAAGAAAAGGAAATGTAAAACAATTTTAAAATTAATATGCTGATTTAATGCTTTTTATGTTTGTTTTACAATTGTTTTACAAAAAGAATCAGCAGTTTTATGTACTTTTAATTCGTTGAACAAAGTAGAATTATCCTTTTTTTAGAATTTAATCACCATGCAGTTAGCTTATTTTCAGAAAGAACTAAAATTAAAAGAAACGTTTGCCATTGCGTATGGAAGTTATGATAAGCGCGATGCTTTGATGGTTCAGTTGAGTCACGCAGGGAAAAAAGGTTATGGTGAGTGCGTAGAAATCAACTATTATGGAATTAATTTGGCTGAATTTGAGGTGAAATTAGAACAAATTAGAAGCAAGATTGAATCGCATAAGATTGCGTATCCGACTGATTTTTATGATTTTTTAGTTTCACTGAATATTCCCGCATTCCTTCTCTCGGCTTTGGATTGCGCCTATTGGGATTTATTTGGGAAGTTGGAGAATAAAAATTTTGCTGAATTAAATAAACTAGATAATTCTAAAGTTGCGGAAAGCTCCTACACGATTTCTATAGCGCCAATAGAAGAGCAGCTTAAGAAAATGGAAAAGAGCGACTGGTCTCGTTTTAAGGTGAAATGTAATCACTTAGATAAAAAAGACTTTGAAGTTTTGGCTAATTTTCATCGTCCCGTTGCTTTAGACTCTAATGCGAGTTTGAAAGATGAAGATTGCATTTGGATTCAAGAAAACCCTTTGGCGGAGAAGTTTTTATACTTAGAGCAACCACTAGCAATTGGAAAATATCATCCTCTAAAAAATCGTGGTTATGCCAATTGGATGGCGGATGAAGATGTTCAGAATATCACTTATTTGGAAACATTGAGACCGCATTATTCAAGTGTCAATATTAAATTAATGAAGTGTGGCGGACTAACACCGGCTTTGGAACTCATTAAAAAATCGAAGTTTCTTGGATATAAAGTAATGTTGGGATGTATGACAGAATCGTCCGTTGGGATCTCGGCTGGCTGCGCATTAGGAGGCTTGTTGGATTTTGCCGATTTGGATGGCGCCAATTTGATCTCCAACGATTACGCCAAAGGAAGTTATGTCGATCGTGGAAAAATTATCTTGTCCGATAAACCTGGATTAGGAATCGAATTAGTATAAACATAAAAAAAACACCGATTCAACGGTGTTTTTTATTTATTGTTTCTTCACAGAAACGATATAGTCGTAAACCATTTGGTGTTGTTCTTCGTTGAGTTTTGCTTTTGGCGCCATCGAATTCATAATTCCGACCCATTGTACAGATGAAAAAGAGGTTGGAACAGGCAAGTCGTGGCATTTTTTACACGAATTTTCAAATATAACTTTTCCTTGGGCTAATTTTTCCGCTTTTAATGCTTCTTCCTGTGCAATCGGTTTCTTGGTACACGAAACCAAACCTAAAACTCCAAAAGCTGATGCTAACAGTATTTTTTTCATATAAATATCTTTTCTTTCAAATTTAATAATTAATTTTAAACAATTGCAGTCTAGAGATTATGAAGTTTTCTATTGATGAGTTGGTTGCTGGTGTTCGTTCTGGTGATAAAAGACTTTTGGGTAAGGCAATTACCTTGGTTGAAAGCAAAAAAGAAGAACATCGCACTCAAGCCGAATTGGTTCTGAAAGAATTAATGCCTTTCACCGGAAACTCTGTTCGCATAGGGATTACAGGAGTTCCAGGAGCGGGGAAGTCAACATTTATAGAAAGTTTTGGTCAACTAGCAATTCAACAAGGAAAAAAAGTAGCTGTTCTTGCTATTGATCCTAGTTCTGCGCTCAACAAAGGCTCTATTCTTGGTGATAAAACAAGAATGGAAGAACTCGCCAAAGAAGAGAATGCCTTTATTCGGCCTTCGCCAAGTTCTGGTTTTTTAGGAGGAATAGCCAATACAACTTTTGAAACGATGCTCATTTGCGAAGCAGCAGGATATGATTATATTTTGATAGAAACCGTTGGTGTTGGGCAAAGTGAAGTTTTAGTTGCTGATATTTCGGATGTTTTTCTTTTTTTGAAAATTATTGGTGGTGGCGATGAACTTCAAGGAATCAAACGCGGCGTAATGGAAATGGTCGATCTTATTTTTATCAATAAAGTAAATCAAGATAATGTTTCCAAAGCCAAATCTACGAAACAAGAATTGCTTCGCGCGCTGCATTTTATGCCCGAAAAGGAAAAAGGGTGGAACGTTCCAGTTCTTTTAGGTTCGGCTTTGCAGCACGAAGGTTTGGCTTCTGTTTATGATAAAATATCCGATTTTGTTGAGTTGAAGAAAAAATCAGGTCGATTTGATGAGGTTCGAAAAGAACAAGCAAAAAAGCGATTTGAATATTGGGTTCGAGAATTGATTTTGGAAAAAGCATCAAAACACGCTAAGGATGGGCTGTACGACGTGCATGAAAAAAATGCTTCCGAACTTATGGCAAATCCCAGTTCAGAAGCAAAATTATTTGTAGATCAACTATTGTCTTAGTTTTTCACTTCATTTTTCATAATATACCCATCATAAGAAATAGGTTGTTTGTCGTTAGACTCTACGGAAACGTACGCTTTTCCATTCTGGAAAATTTCCATTATCATTTTGCGAACCGTGTTTTGATCGTTAAATGAAATATTCAAAACTGTGCTTCCTTTTTTGCCTTGGGATTTTTTAATATAAAAGTCTTTAGAGTCAAAATCAAATCCTGTTTTTCTAGGATCAATTGGCGCTGTATAGGCTCGTCCGAAATAAGGAAGGTTTACTGAGACTTCATCTTTCTTGAAGACAATTGTATATCCATAATCCAAATTCATCACACGATTGGCAAAGCCACCGGGAATAGAATTCATAATGGTATTGGCAGAAGTATCAAGCGGATTGGCACGTTGCGCCATAAAAGTGAATTCATTTTGCTCAATAACTTGCGTAAGTGTCGTTTTATCTAAGTAACTTTGAGTAGTACCACACGATTGTAGAAATAACAATCCAAGTACCGCTGAGGTCAGTATTAATAACTTTTTCATTGTTTTGAAATTATATTTTTTAAAATTAATCAAAAATTATGCAACCTTGAATTAATTTGTTGGAATAATAATTGTAAACGTTCAACTATTAAATTATAAAGCTATGAAAATAACATCCATTTTTAGTGTAGGCGCAGCTTCCTTGATGCTGATGGCTTGTACGACTAACCCAATTACGGGGAGAAAATCAGTTCAAATTGGTTCTTTGAATTCTCAAATTCAAGCTTCGGCAGTTCAGCAATATAAAGAGACTTTGGCTTCTAGCAAAGTTATCTCTGGAACAACAGCCGCTAATCAGATTAAAACGGTAGGTAACAATATTAAAAACGCAGCAAACAAGTACTATACTAGTATTGGTAGAGCGGGTAGTTTAGAAGGCTATTCTTGGGAGTTTAATTTACTTCAGTCCGATCAAGTAAATGCTTGGTGTATGCCAGGTGGAAAAGTTGCCGTTTATTCTGGTATTCTTCCAGTGACTAAAGATGCTAATGGAATGGCGGTTGTTATGGGACACGAGATTTCTCACGCTTTGGCTGGACATGGAAACGAAAGAATTTCACAAGCAGTTATCGCTCAGTATGGTGGCCAAATTTTAGGTGGAGCTTTATCTTCATCGCAATGGTCTAATATCTTCCAACAAGCATATCCACTGGGAGCACAAGCAGTTTTATTAAAATATGGTAGATCGCAAGAATTAGAAGCAGATGAAATGGGATTATATCTCATGTCAATGGCAGGTTATGACCCAAGAACTGCGGCGCCTTTCTGGGAAAGAATGGAATCAATTTCTACAGGGAATAGACCACCAGAATTCCTTTCAACGCACCCGAGCCCTGAAAACCGAAGAGCAGATATCGCAAAACATTTACCTCGAGCTTTAGAATATTACAAAGCTGCAGGGGGAAAAATTTAATAGAATTTTAGTTTTCAACCAATTCCATTTCAAATTTTAGTATTTTTGAAATGGAATTTTAATTTTCAAAACTATGAGAAGCTTAACTCTTATTGGATTAATATTATTAGGATTATCGGCCATTTTATTTTACTTTATTCCAAATTTTTCGGTGGTAAAACTATTTGAACCCACAACTTTAATGGGGATTTTAGCCGGAATCGGGATCGGATTAATTATAGGTGGAATGGTAGGCTACGTTTCTAAAGGAAATGCGGTAAAACAAGCGCAACGTAAAAAAGAGTATTCCCAATTGCAAAAAGAAAAAGTGGAATTGGAAAAGCAAGCAGCCGAATTGGCGAAGCAACAAGCTCTAGAAAATAAAAATCCTCAGGTTTAACTGAGGATTTTTTTATTTTAAATTTCGAATTCTTTTAGAACTGATATCCAAGACCAACGATGAATAATCCTTGTCTGTTGTCGTATCTAATTGTTTCGTCTTTATCAGCAATTTGACTAATGTACTCTCTTTGATCTTTACTGAAAGCACCTTCGTAACGAGCGTTGATAAGTAGCTTTTTAATTTGTGCTTGTGCACCAAACTGATAACCTACTGTAAAGTTATTTTTTACATTTTCTTTGAATTCGTTGTAGGTATTTTCTTTGCTTAAGTTGTAGCTCGCAACGGGACCAACATAAACACCTAATGTTTTACCCAAAAGGTTGTATCCTAGAAGCACAGGAAGGTCAACACGGTTACTTTTCGCTTCGATAGTAACACCATTAACGTCCGTTTCATTTTTGAAAGTTGTGTAATACAATTCCGGCATTACGAAAAATGCTGTTGGTGTATCAATTTTTACTGATAAACCTACGTTGAAACCTGTATTGTTTTTTCCTTTTTCGTCGATAGCTGTGTTTGCTGCATTTTTAATGTCTTTCCAAGATGCAGAACTTGAAGGGAAAAGTAAATTGGCTTTCCCTGCAACTGAAATTTGGGCTGATGCTAATCCTGAAATACAGATGCACGCCGCGTAAAATAATTTAGTCATTACTGTTTGGTTTAGTTATGATATTTTCAATAGATGTTTTGTTGTTTTCCATCAAGTATTCTCTTAATTCTTTAAACAACTCTGATGAATAAACGAAATCAATCAGGTTTTTATTGCCTGCAGTGATTAAGATATCTTTGTCGCCTTCCCATTCTTTAATTCCTTTCCTTAGGTAAACAATCTTTTCACCAATCGTCATCACAGAATTCATATCGTGGGTGTTGATAATCGTTGTTGTGTTGTATTCCTTTGTGATTTCCAATAAAAGGTCATCAATAATATTTGATGTATATGGGTCTAATCCGGAATTTGGTTCGTCGCAGAAAAGATATTTAGGGTTGTTTACAATCGCTCTTGCAATAGCAACCCTTTTTTGCATTCCCCCCGAAATTTCGGATGGATACTTTTTACTTGCATTGTCTAGGTGTACACGTCCCATTACTTCTATAGCCCGTCGTTTTTTCTCACGAAAGGTTAAATTCGTAAACATGTCAAGCGGAAACGTAATATTTTCTTCAACCGTTAAGGAATCGAAAAGAGCACTTCCTTGGAATACGGTTCCGATTTCCGCACGTAAACTTTGTTTTTCGTGTTGAGACATATTCATTACATCTCGACCATCAAACATAATGCTACCACTTGTAGGTTCATAAACGTTCAAAAGAGATTTTAGGAAAACCGTTTTTCCCGATCCACTTTGTCCAATGATGAGGTTTACTTTTCCTGTATCAAATGTGGTGCTGATGCCTTTTAGAATCTCAACACCATCAAAGCTCTTCTTTAAATCTTTTACTTCAATCATTAGCTTAGAATCATTTGAGTTAATAGTAATTCAGAAATAATGATGAAAACCATTGTCCAAACAACAGCTTGTGTACTAGCACGTCCCACTTCCAATGAACCACCTTGCACGTTATATCCAAAATACGAAGGAACCGTCGCGATTATAAATGCAAAAACGGCAGTTTTAATAAATGCATAGTAGAAGAAAAGATTCGGCATATACATTTGGATTCCCGTTGTAAATTCAGCAGTCGTCCAGTTTCCTGTAACCATTCCGGCAGCGTAACCTCCCAAAATACCAACAACCATACTGATGGCAATCAAAATTGGGTTAAAAATGATACACGCTAAAATTTTGGGAAGAACCAAGAAATTTGCCGAGTTTACTCCCATAATGTCTAGTGCATCAATCTGTTCGGAAACACGCATGGTTCCTATGCTTGATGCAATATACGATCCTACTTTCCCAGCCAAAACTAAGCTGATAATGGTAGGTGAAAATTCTAAAACCAAAACCGCTTTACTCGCATACCCCACAAACGAGGTTGGAATAGGGAAAGAAGAGGCGTTAAAGTTATTATACATTTGTATTGCGACAACCGCACCAACGAAAATGGATGTGAAAACGACCAGTCCAAAAGAGTTGATTCCCAAGTCGTTAACCTCCCGCATGAATCCTTTCCAGAATACGGAATTTTTTTGGGGAGCCTTCAAACTTTTCCCAACCAAAATCAGGTATTCTCCAAAGGCGTTCAAAAACTTCTTAATCATGCTGCTAAGGTAAGATATTTTGAGAAATTATTGTGCGTTTTTGTCACCAGTAATTAGTAAGGCGATGGTTTTCAGGATAATGACCATATCCAAGCTAAAGCTCCAGTTTTTCACGTAATACGAATCAGCGATTATACGTTTTCGCATCTGAAGATTCATATCGCCTTTATCACCACGAAGTCCGTTTACTTGGGCTAATCCCGTGATTCCAGGCTTTACTAAACTTCGAATGGCATATTTTCCGATTTTGGGTTTATAATAATTGTCCACCAAAATCATGTGCGGTCTTGGACCAACAACAGACATATTTCCCATTAAAACATTGATGAATTGCGGCAACTCATCCAAACTTGAAATGCGTAGTAATTTTCCAATTTTTGTGATTCGGTAGTCATTTTTTGAAGTTGTTCTATCCGAAGAATGCTCGTTTTCAACCATAGTTCGAAACTTCAAACAGGTAAAAACATCTTCATGATAACCATACCGTTTTTGTTTGAAGAAAACTGGTCCCTTACTATCTAATTTTATGATAAGTGCAACTATTGGAAATAACCAAGAACAAATTCCTACCAAGATAATCACAGAAAAAAGGATGTCAAAAGTTCTTTTGATAACATCATTAGTGTAATAATCGAGCGGAAATTTTGCTGTTGTTAGAATGGGAACTAATTCTGCATACGAAAGTTCGTAGGAATAGAATTCTGGTTGGTTCATCTTCGGAACAATGGAAATCGCTATTTTATGATTCAGAGCTTCTTTAAATAAATCCGTTTCTTCTTGCTTTGATAAATGGTGGTTGGAAGGTAAAAAAACGGTGTGAATTCCTTTTTCTTTCCAAAATTCAGTTAAGTGTTCTAAGTCAAATCCTGAATTAGAATATTCAAACAATTTAAACCCGTAATCTTTCCTTTTTTGAAAGGTTTCCTTGAGAATCTCCATATTGGAATTCAATTCCAAAAACATGATATTTCTATGATTTGCGCCGGTTGATCGTAAGATTTTTAATGCAAAAAATATAGTGGATTTAATGAAAAATAAGCTTACAAAAAGCGTTAGTCCAAGTTTAAATAAATCCGTATTCAAAATTTGGTTGTGCGATATTTTCGCTAATAGAATGACTCCAATAACAAAAGTAACAATGTGCGTAATAAGCCTTTCGAGATAGGACACATACGTGAAACTTCTTGGAATGGAGTATAATTTCGTTCGACTACTAAGGATTACCCAAAAAAACAGAAGGAAAACAAGAATTAAAACAGAATCTTCGCTAACATAAACTTGTTTAACGTTTGTATCGCTGAAATATAGTGCTAATAGAAAGCAAAATGCAACAACTACAATATCTATCGAAATGATCATCGATTTGAGATATCTGGAATATCGTAGTTGTTGCATGGAAAGTTAGTTTGACCTAAAGTTACGGAATGTTAAGATATTTATGCGTCTGAACAGACGACCTCCATCTTGGATTGTTCATGATGAAAGATGTAATTTTAGGATAGATTTGATCTCGCTTGCTCCATTCACTTTGCAGGAACAATTCGCATGATTCTGAAACTTTTGCAGCTTGTTCTTCGGCAAATTCTAAATCATGGTTGTTAAAAACAATGACTTTGAGTTCATTTGCTTTTTGGTAAAATTCCTCTTTCGGAAGTCCGGTTTTCTTTGGTGAAAGGGTGATCCAATCTAAATGTCCGCTCAATGGATACGCTCCCGATGTTTCCACATGAATCGTACAACCTAATTCTTTCAATTTAGAAGTTAAGATTTCAAGATTCCACATCATCGGTTCGCCACCCGTTAAAACAACGGTTTTGCAATGCTTCGCCGCCATTTCAGCTACTTCAATCGCATCCATTACAGGATGAATGTTGGCATCCCAACTTTCTTTGACATCACACCAATGGCAACCGACATCACATCCGCCTAAACGAATAAAATAGGCTGCTTTTCCCGTGTGAAAACCTTCTCCCTGAATAGTATAAAAATGCTCCATGACTGGGAGCATTTTTCCTTCATTTAATAGTATGTCTTGTTCTTCTTTAGTCATTATAAACAGATGTTTTGTACGCAAGTAATGTATTTTTCATTAACATTGCTCTTGTCATTGGGCCTACACCGCCTGGAACTGGAGTGATCCAAGCTGCTTTCGGTTCGCAACTTTCAAAATCAACATCACCAGCAAGATGGTAGCCTTTTTCGGTATCGTCATCAACTCGTGTAATTCCTACGTCGATAATAACGGCACCTTGTTTAATCATATCGCCTTTTAAGAAATGAGGATCACCTAAAGCTGTGATTACAATGTCTGCATTTCTTGTAAACTCCTCTACGTGCGGCGTATACGAATGCGTCAATGTAACCGTAGAGTTTCCAGGGAAATCTTTTCTTCCCATCAGGATACTCATCGGTTTTCCAACGATTCTGGAACGACCAATAATCACACAATGTTTTCCTTTGGTCTCAATATTATAGCGATCTAGCAATGTTAAAATTCCAAATGGCGTAGCTGGAATAAAAGTATCCATTTCCAAAGCCATTTTCCCGAAATTCGTAGGGTGGAAACCGTCTACATCTTTTCTAGGATCAATTGCGTTAATAATTTTTTCTTGATCAATTTGATTGGGCAACGGAAGTTGAACGATAAAACCATCCACTGCTTTTGATTTGTTAAGCTCATCAATTTTTTCTAAAAGTTCAGCTTCAGAAACAGTGCTTGGAAACTTGATTAGTGACGATTCGAAACCGACTTCGGCACAATCTTTTACTTTAGAATTAACGTACGCTTTGCTCGCTCCGTTGTTTCCTACAAGAATAGCAGCCAAATGCGGTGCTCTTCTTTTGGAGTCTAAAATTTTCTGAACTTCTACTTTAATTTCGGATTTTATTTGCTTAGAAAGCGCTAATCCATCTAAAATTTGAGCCATGATCTTGGTATTTCTTTTTACTTTTATTTCGATGCAAAATTACAAAATATAATTCTGAACCTTCTTTTAAAGACACGTCAATTTAGGAACGATTCTTTTTATAATAATTAATCAAACCGTTGGTTGAACTATCGTGATCCGAGATTGTTTCGCTGTTTTTTAGTTCTTTAAGGATGTTTCCAGCCAAAACTTTTCCTAATTCCACTCCAAATTGGTCAAAACTGAAAATGTTCCAAATAACTCCTTGAACAAAAATTTTATGTTCGTACGAAGCAATTAATTGACCTAAAGTAAATGGCGTTAATTCCTTAATTAAAATAGAATTGGTTGGCGTATTTCCTGCGAAAACTTTGTGATTAAGCAACTGCTCAATTTTCTCTTCAGAAGCACCAGATTTTTCTAAATCTTCTAAAGCTTCTTCCTCGGTTTTTCCAAAAGCCATCGCTTCCGTTTGTGCAAAAAAGTTAGCCAAAAGCTTATCCTGATGATCCGAAACTTGATTGTTGGATTCTACAAAAGCGATAAAATCGGATGGAATTAATTCCGTTCCTTGGTGGATTAGTTGATAAAAAGCGTGCTGCCCGTTGGTTCCTGGTTCACCCCAAATAATTGGTCCCGTTTCATATTCAACAAATTCGCCGTTACGATCCACTGATTTACCATTACTTTCCATATCGCCTTGTTGAAGATACGCCGCAAAACGATCTAAATACTGTGAGTAGGGTAGAATTGCATACGAAGTTGCTCCGTAAAAATTACGGTACCAAATTCCTAGCAAGCCCATTAACACAGGGACGTTTTCCGAAAAATCTGCTGTTTGGAAATGGGTGTCTGTTTCGTAAGCGCCTTTTAATAAAGATTCAAAATTATCGTAACCAACAGCTAAAACAATGCTCAAGCCAATCGCACTCCATAATGAGTAACGACCACCAACCCAATCCCAGAATTCGAAGATGTTTTCTTCTGCAATTCCGAAATCTTTTACAGATTTTACATTGGTAGAAAGCGCTACAAAATGTTTTGCAACATCTTCTTGACTTCCTTTTTTCAAGAACCAATCTTTTGCAGATTCTGCATTGGTCATGGTTTCTTGCGTTGTAAATGTTTTTGAAGCAACGATAAATAATGTTGTTTCAGGATTTAGATTTTTTACCACTTCGGCAATGTGATTCCCATCAACATTGGATACGAAATGAACGTTTAGTCTTGTTTTGAAATGTTTCAAAGCGGAAACCACCATGACCGGACCTAAATCAGAACCACCGATACCGATGTTCACCACATCCGTGATTTCTTTTCCTGTAAAACCTTTGTGATTTCCAGAAATTACGGATTCTGAAAAGGATTTCATATGCTCTAAAACCGCTTTGATTTTAGGTTTTATGTTTTCGCCATCCACGATAATTTCCTTATCCGAAAAGTCACGAAGTGCTGTATGAAGAACGGCTCTTCCTTCGGTTTCGTTAATCACATCACCCGAAAACATTTTTTGGATTGCGTCCTTTAATTGACATTCTTCCGCCAAATTCAACAAAAGTTGTTTGGTATTTTTATCCGCTAAATTTTTAGAATAATCGAACAAATAATCCGGTCTTTCAACATGAAATTCTGCAAAACGGTTGGGATTATATTCGAATAAAGTTCTTAAATCAAAATCATTTTGTTCGAAGTGATCTTGAAGCGCTTTCCAGCTTTTGGTATGTAAAGGATTTATTTTTGCAAGCATATCGTTATTTTTCGATTGCAAAATTACAAAATTGAAGTTTAGGACTCGGTTTTTATTCGTACGAATCAGTATTAAATCCTATTTACATATTTCAAAAGCAAAAACCTTCCCCGAAAGGAAGGTTGCATAATCACTATATGGTCTATGTAGAGTCCTGAATTAGGACGGATTTCCGATTTGTGCTCTTTTTCTCTTGCGTAAAAAATACACCACAACACCTCCGATAAGTAAGAAAGGCCAGATTTTCATTAGTCCAATGATGAACAACTGAATGAAATGAAAACCTTCTACAAACGAATTCTTCATGTCGTAAAAGAAATTGATCTTGTATTGATTATCCATGTTTTTGGTGTTGACAACAGGAATTTGAGCAACTTTCAAAGACGGTTCTTCCAAATTGATTTTTACCGTAGAATATTTGATTTGATCCGTTCTTTCCATGCTGTACAATGCTTGCATGTTTTTATCCGAATCATTTTCGTTGCTTAAATTCACCTTATCCTTTCCATTTTTCAAGTTTTGGATGTTTCCTGAGTTATTTTTGACGCGTTGTTGTTCCAATTCAGCATATTTGATCGCTGCTGTAACATCTTCGGCATTGATAACCCTCGCGTTAAGAAATAACTTTTGATCATTAATTTTTTGCAAAAGCACGCCAAGATTTTCCGTAGGAACACGAACCTCCATGTTGTTTTCTGATTTGTATTTTTTGATCATAACAGCTTCGGTGTCGGAAGTGTTGTAGGTGTTTTGCTCAACAATATTGGATGTTAAATTACTGTGTGTTACAAAACCGCGAAGCTCCTGAACGGCACCTTCGATTTTAATGGTCGCATCGTATACGTCTTTAACTTCCATATCGACGTCTGCAGTTTTTACGAATTGTTTGTCTTTCACCGTCATCGTCGCTGCGGTTGAAATGCTATCCGAAACCATTGCTGCGTCTGCGGATACCGCTTCAGATGAAGATTCTGTCGTGGAAACTCCTTCGTGTTTAGAACAAGCCGTTAAGGTTACGGCTACTAATGCTAAACTTCCTAATTTTCTGTACGTTGCTTTCATAATGCTATTTCTTTGGATTTGTTTTTCCAAAGGTCATGCAGAATCGAAAAGAAGCTTTGTATTTTGATTTTCTAATGCTTGTAAATGAATTAAGCTTTTGTAAATATCAGAAAATCAATTTTTTGTAAAATAGAATTGGGTTTTGAAAAAGTTAATCTTTTTCTTCGAGTGTGATGGTTTTGGTGATTTTGTATTTCTTTTTAGGCCTTTTACTCTTCGTTTCACCTAAAAGCATTCCCCAAGGTTCCAAACCTTCCACATGTTCGAAAATAATTTTCAAAATCGCAAGAAACGGAATGCTGAGGAACATTCCTGCTATTCCCCACAAAGATTCGCCCACCAATAATGCGATAAAGGTAAACAAAGCATTGATTTTTACTTTGGAGCCAACAACTAGCGGTAAAACAATATTCGCATCAATTGCGTGGATTCCAATATAACCTAATGCCAAAAACAACAAATGACTACTTCCGCCCGTTGCAAAAGCAATTATCGATACTAAAACCCAACTCGTGATGATTCCAACGTACGGAATAACGTTTAGAATACCTGTAAGCATCGCAAGAAGTATTGCATATTTAACATCCATAAAGGTTAATAAAATGGCAGTAAGTATGCTTACAATAATGATTTGAATAATTAAGCCAAGAATATATTGTTTAATAACGCGTTCTACATCGGTCGCGATTTCGCGAACTTTAACTCGGTATTTTACATGAAATGATGTAGAAATAAATTGATACAAAGTTCGTCTGTAATTTAAAATAAAGATGAAAAACAACATCGTAAAACCAAAAAAAGCACTTGTGGAAGCTAGCATTCCAAAAGTAACACCTAAAATAAGTCCTGTGGCGTTTACTAGTTTTTCTAAACCTTGATTAAGGTAATCCATTTGTTTGGCAACATTCAAATCAAACGTATGAGAAACCCACGACTGCAATTGCTCTAATGTGGAACTTACTTGTTTCTGTACTTGCGGAAAATCATTGATGAAACCACTTAATTGACCAACAAAGAAATATCCGATTCCAAAAAGAAAGGCTGTAAATAACAGGAATGAAAATATTGTTGAAATACTTCTCGAGAATCGAAAATGCTTCTCCAAAAAGTTTGAAAGCGGAACGAAAAGTAACGCCAATAAAAATGCAAAAAACAAAGGCGCAAGAATCACTTTTCCGATTTTCACCAAAAAACCGAAAATTAAGATACTAATAAGTACTAAAGTCGTTTTTACGAGGAAAGGAAGTTTAATTTCTTGCATTGTGTTTTTTATGGTGGTATAAAAGTACAGGATTTTCTTATTAGAATAAAAAAATCCTCTCAAAAAGAGAGGATTGTATTTAGTTTTCCAATGCGATTTTAATGACTTCGGCCATTCGGTTTACGTAATGCACTTTCAAATTCTTCAAATAATTAGGATTAATTTCTTCAACATCCTTTTTATTGGCTTCACAAAGAATGACTTCTTTGATTCCAGCGCGAGTTGCAGCAAGAAGTTTTTCTTTAATTCCGCCTACAGGAAGCACCTTTCCACGTAAAGTAATTTCACCAGTCATCGCCAGATGAGGTTTCACTTTCTTGTTTTTGAAACTAGAAACCATGGAAGTTAGCATCGCAATACCTGCGGAAGGTCCGTCTTTTGGTGTTGCTCCTTCTGGAACGTGAACGTGAATGTTGTGATTTTCAATTTCTTCTTGTGAAATTCCTAAATCGGCATGCTTTGCTTTAATATATTCCAATGCAATTGTTGCGGATTCCTTCATCACATTTCCAAGATTTCCAGTCATTGTAAGACTTCCTTTTCCTTTCGAAATAATACTTTCAATAAATAAAATATCGCCACCAACACTTGTCCAAGCAAGTCCGGTTACCACACCAGGAACATTGGTGATTTCGGAAATGTTTTTAGGACGTGGAACCCCTAAAATTTCATCAATTTTTGCAATGGATATTTTAGAGTCGTATTCCTTTTCCATGGCAGTTTGCAAAGCAACCCAACGAGCGATGGACGCAATACGTTTTTCTAAAGTTCGTACGCCACTTTCTGAAGTGTGCGCTTCGATGATATGTTTTAGTTCCGGATTTCCCAGTTTAAAGGATTTTGCTTCCAAACCATTTTCTTCCAATTGCTTTTGGATGAGGTGGCGTTTTGCAATTTCAATTTTTTCTTCCAGCGTATATCCTGCAAGTTGAATGATCTCCATACGATCCAAAAGTGGTGATTGTATCGTCGAAAGCGTATTTGCTGTTGCGATAAACAAGACTTTAGACAAATCATAACCCATTTCTAGATAATTATCGTAGAATGATTTGTTCTGTTCTGGATCGAGAACTTCAAGCATTGCCGAACTTGGATCACCGTGGAGGCCTTGTCCAATTTTGTCGATTTCGTCCAAAACAATCACAGGATTCGATGTTCCTGATTTTTTAATACTTTGCAAAATTCGCCCAGCCATCGCACCAATATAGGTTTTTCGGTGACCACGAATTTCACTTTCGTCATGCAGTCCGCCTAAAGAAAGACGAACGTACTTTCTGCCCAAAGCATCGGCGATGGATTTTCCTAACGAGGTTTTTCCAACTCCTGGAGGCCCAACTAATAAAAGAATAGGCGATCTCATATTATTTTTAAGTTTCAAAACAGCCATGTGTTCTAAAACTCGTTTTTTAATATCTTCTAATCCAAAATGAGCTTTGTCAAGCGTTTTTTGCGCTTTGTTAAGATCAAAAATATCTTTGGTAAACGTATCCCAAGGTAAATCTGTAAAGAAATCCATGTAATTACGTTGAACGTTGTAGTCTGGGGAATTTGGATTGTGTCGTTGAAGTCTTTTTAATTCTTTTTGAAAATGTTCTTCAATTTCTGGACTCCATTTTTTCGACTTTCCTTTTAGTAAAAGCTCTTCAACATCCGAATCTGGGCCGCCACCCAATTCTTCTTGAATGGTTCGGATTTGTTGATTCAAATAGTATTCTCTTTGGCTTTTATCGAGTTCGCGATTGGTTTTTTGATGAATTTGATTGCGAAGCTCCAGTTTTCTAAAATCCTCTAAAAGAAGCATATAGCATTTTTCCGCGCGCTTCATCAGGCTTTTTTCTTCCAACAAAAGTTGTTTGTCAACAGAAGGGAAATTAGCGTTTGCGCAAATGAAATTCAACAAATCGTCTCCTTTTGTAAGGTTGTTGATGGCAAAATTGGCTGCATTTGGAATGTTTGGATTCAGCTGAATAATTTTCAATGCCAAATCTTTGATGTTCTCCAAAAGTGCTTCATATTCTTCTTTTTTACGAGACGATGAATCTTTTAATTTGGTGATTTCTGCACGGAAATACGGTTTGGTTTCTACAAATTTTGAAATTTTGAATCGATGCATTCCACGTGTGATTGCGGTTGTGTTTCCGTCTGGAAGTTTAATGATTTTCAGGACTTTAACGACCGTTCCGATATCAAATAAGTCACTTGCTTCTGGATTTTCTATCCCTGCATTCTTCTGGCTAACGATTCCTACATATTCGCCTTCTCTTTGTGCATCTTCCAAAAGAAGTTTGCTTTGTTCACGACCAGCGGTAATTGGTGTAATGACGTTCGGGAACATCACCATATTTCGTACGGGAAGTATTGGGAAAACTGCTTGTTCTTCACCGTCTTTTTTCAAATCAGTTTCAGAAAGATCAATTTCACTGGCTACAAACCCGAAATTATCATCCAAAATGTCTTCAAAATTAAAATCTTCAAAATCTATCATATAATCTACTGACAAGATGTCATTTTTTTACATTGTGAAAAGAATATACATTGCCTTTTTCCTTTAGAACTAGGCATTGCTAAAACTGTCGTCTAATCTCCCAATTCTTATGCCATCGAAAATTTTGGGACAAAATTTCATGTGAAAACGAATGCCCTTTGTGTAATTTCTTCTAAAGCCGATGCGAGTGTATAAAAAAACATCCTATTTATTTTCTAATATCTTTAAAATGTGTATTTTCGCAGACTGATAAAAAATACATTCTATAAATGGCAATTTTAGGAGAAATTAGAAAAAGACCAATTCTTTTGATGGGGATTATCGCCCTTGCATTACTCGCTTTCTTGGTAAATCCGGATACGATTGACAAGCTATTTGGAAAAAATCCAGATATTTTGGGTAAAGTAAATGGCGAAAAAGTAACTCGTGAAGAATTTAACGACCAGTTATTTGTATTGCAACAACAAGCACAACAGCAAGGACAACCAATCAATGGGTTGGAAGAGCAAGCTTGGCAAATGACTGTTCAAAGCAAATTAATCAAGCAAGAGTTTGATAAATTAGGATTGGATTTAAACGAAGATATGTTCTGGAATCAAGTTCAGTACGATCCGATGTTTGCTCAAAACCCAGGTCTTTTTGATGAAAAAGGAAATTTTAAGGTTAACGATCTTAAAAAAGAAATCGAAACGTGGAAAACAACAAATCTGGAAGCCTATAACAATTGGGTGAAAGTTCGTAAATCGATTGAATACAGAATCATGGCGAGACAACTTTTTGCAAACATTTCTCCTGGAGTTACGGTAAGCAAAAAAGAAGCGGAAACGATGATGAAGTTCAGAGATCAATTGGCGAATGTTGATTTTGTAAAAGTTGATTACGTAAGTTTTCTTGGTAAAAATCCTATTAAAGTTACAACGCAAGATTTAGCGGACTATATTAAGAGATTTCCTAAGAGATTCAAATCTCAGCCTTCAAGAAATTTAGGTGTGGTTTATTTCGCAGCAAACGCAAGTCCTGCGGATGATGCAAAAGCTAAAGCGGAAATTGAAAACTTACTAAATGTAGGTAGCGAATCTTCAGGAGGAGCAGAAAACTTTAGAAATACAACGAATGACTCGATGTTCGTGTCGTTAAATTCTGAAGCTCAATTCGATCCGAGATACCATCCATTAAATCAATTGCCACAAGCATTGCAGTCTCAAATTGCAGGTGCTTCAGTTGGACAAATTTTTGGACCTTATAAAGAACAAGATGTTTATGTTGTATCTAAATTAGTTGGCAAAAAGCCATCAGACTCAACATTAGCAAGACATATTTTAATTTCATTCAAAGGAAATGAAGCTTCAGGAGGAGCTACAAGAACTCAAGAACAAGCTAAAAAATTGGCAGATTCGGTTGGAGCGGTTATCAAAGCAAATCCTGCGAAATTCGCAGAGTTTGTGAACCTTTCTTCAGATACGAATTCTGCGGCTCAAGGTGGAGCTTTAGGTTGGTCAGTTTCTTCTCAGCCTCAGTTTGTTCCAGCTTTCCAAGCGTTTGTAGATCAGTCTCCAAAAGGAGCTACAGGTGTTGTTGAAACGCAATTCGGATATCATATTATCAATATTCAAGATAAAAAAGCAGGTAGCCAAACGTATAAATTAGCCAATTTAGTTAAGCGTGTGAAGCCTTCTGAAACAACAGAAAACGAAGTTGATAAAAACTCAAGAAGATTCATCCAACAAGTTCAAGGGAAATCTTTCAATGAGTTCACTAATTTAGCGAAGAAAAGCAATTATCAGTATTCTAACCCGAAAGCAGCAAAACGTTTTGATGGTAGAATCGAAGGTTTAGGAACTGAGAAAGATGAAGAAATCCTTGCTTGGGCTTTTGATAAGAAGCGTGAAAAAGGAGATACTGAGTTGTTTCCAATTGATGGAACAGGTGGTAAAGTCGTTGTTCATTTAAATGGAAAATACGATCAAGAACTTGCCGATCCTGAGAGTGTACGTGGTCAAATTGAACCTATCGTGATCAACGAAATGGCAGCGAAAAAGATTATGGATAAGATTAATTCTGGGAAATTAACTTCATTAGATGCCGTTGCAAAAGCATTCGGAACGACAAAGCAAAACGCACAAGTAAACATGCTAAACCCAATGGTTGGTGGAGCAATGGAACCTAAAGTTGCTGGTGCAGCATTTGGAGTTGCTAAAGGAAAACTTTCGAATCCGGTTGAAGGGATGACAGGTGTTTATGTAGTGGTTAAAAACTCAGAAACGGTTAACAAACAACCTGGAGATGCGAAGCAAATTGCACAAGCCTTAACACAACAAAACGGACAAATGTTCGGACAAATGTTGATGAAGAGCTTGCAAGATAATGCAGACATCGAAGATTACAGAACAGAAGTTTGGGACAAAGTAAAACAACAACAGTAATTACATCTCAAAAGCATAAATAAGAAAAGCGGCAACTTAATTGCCGCTTTTCTTTTGTTATACGAGTATTTGGAAAAATTAAAAATTAAATTGTAGTATATTTGTCACTTCAAAAAGTAACATTGTGAAATTTTCAAAAGAAATAAAAGCTGGGCTTATTGCCATTTTCTCAATTATTGGTTTTGTATTGTTGTATCAGTTTATGAAAGGGAAAAACGTATTCTCTTCGGACAATATTTACTACGCCAGATTTGATAATGTTGAAGGTTTAGAGCCTTCAAGCCCTGTGTCCATCAACGGTCTGAAAGTAGGGCAAGTTGATAAAATTATTCCGTTTATCGGGAAAGATAGTCGAGTGAGTTTTGTCGTTCAAGTTCATGTGGACGATCAGTATCAGTTTTCAAAACAATCAACGTTAGAAGTATTTGAGCCTGGTTTAATGTCCGGGAAACAAATGCGTGTGAACTTGGTTTATGGGACACCATTTGCAAAAGATGGAGATACGTTGAAATCAGGATCTGAACTTTCGATGCTGAATAGCCTATCATCTCAAGTAGGACCTGTAAAAGACCAATTACAAATTGTTTTGAAACGTGTAGATTCGTTGACGAATAATGCGAACAAGCTTTTAGACGATCAGAACAGAGCAGAAATCAAAAGTTTATTAGCAAGTTTGAACAGAACGGTTGCTTCTTTTGAAGGAACGTCGAGACAAACCAATGCGTTACTAAGTAATAACGATCCTCGTTTGCAGAAAGTTTTAGAAAACGCAAATTTAGCTACGGTAAGTGCTAAAAATGCGATTGATAAATATGGAAATGTTGCAGATCAAGTTGATGTTCAAAAACTGAATAACACGATTGATAAATTAGCAACAACTTCGGACCAATTGAATAATGTTATTGCTGGAATACAAAAAGGCGACGGTAGTCTTGGAAAATTGGTAAAAGATGAAGAACTTTACAATAACCTAACGAAAACGTCAGATAACCTAAATAAACTTGTAGAAGACATGAAGGCTAATCCAAAGCGCTACATCAACTTCTCTGTTTTTGGTAAGAATAACAAAGATTAAAAAGAGCCTTTATGCAATACATTGATAATATTTTATTTTTTGTTTTGTTTGTTGCGGGTGTCGGGTTTTTTATCAAAAGCCTGATGATCATTTACCGTAACATTATGCTTGGTAAAGCCATCAATCGTTCCGACAACAAATCCGAACGTTGGAAAGTCATGAGCGAAGTCGCTCTTGGCCAAAGCAAAATGACCAAACGTCCCGTTGCAGGAATCTTACACATTTTTGTGTACGTTGGTTTTGTTATTATCAATATTGAGCTTTTAGAGATTTTTGTCGATGGTGTTTTCGGAACCCATCGTTTCTTAGCTTCAGTTTTAGGGAATGCCCTGTATTCGGCGTTTACAGCAACTTTAGAGGTGTTAGCACTTTTGGTTTTAGTTGCAGTAATCATTTTCTATTTAAGAAGAAATTTAGTGCATCTCAAGCGTCTTAACATGAAAGAGCTTTTCGGTTGGCCGAAAAGAGATGCCAATTGGATCTTGGTTATCGAATCTTTATTGATGTTGGCGTTTTTCAACATGAACTCTTCCGATCTTATTTTGCAAACTCGTGGCGTGTACGAAGCACACGGGTATTTCCCAATTAGCCAAGCTATTTTTGCTCCGTTTTTAGAGTGGTTCAACCTTTCTAACGGATTCTTGGTTTTAGTTGAAAGAGGAGCTTGGTGGTTCCATTTTGTGGGAGTTTTGTTCTTCATGAACTATTTATATTATTCAAAACATTTACACATTTTATTGGCTTTCCCAAATACATGGTATTCTAAATTAACACCAAAAGGAGAGTTGAATAATTTGGATTCGGTAACGAAGGAAATCAAATTAATGATGGATCCAAATGCTGATCCTTACGCGGCTCCAGCAGAAGACGAAACGCCAGCTACACCTGAAAAATTCGGGGCAAGCGATATTTTTGATTTGGACCGAGTTCAATTATTAAATGCGTATACGTGTACCGAATGTGGTCGATGTACATCGGTTTGTCCAGCAAATTTAACAGGGAAGCAACTTTCGCCTCGTAAAATTATGATGGATACGAGAGATCGTCTCGAAGCGGTATCTAAAAATATTGACAAAAACGGTTCTTTTGTAGATGATGGGAAGAAGTTATTAGACGATCATATTACGAGAGAGGAGCTGAGAGCTTGTACGACATGTAATGCATGTGTAGAAGCCTGTCCGGTTCTTATTGATCCACTTTCTATTATTATCGATTTAAGACGTTTTATGATTATGGAAGAGTCATCTGCTCCAGCTGAATGGAATATGATGATGACTAATATTGAAAACAATGGTGCTCCTTGGCAATATAACCAAGCCGACCGATTAAATTGGGCTAACGACTAATTCTAAACTTATGAAAAACTGGCTATCAACCTTGTTTTTCTTGTTCTTCGTAAGCTTTACGTTTGCGCAGTCTCAACAAGAAACCAAAGATAAAATCCTTGCGGATAATAAAAGTATCCTAAATGCGATGGATACTAAAAATTACGATGCAATTTTAGATTTAACACATCCTGCGTTGTACAAAATAGTAGATCGTGAAATGCTAAAAGGTGCTTTCAAACAAATTTTTGAAGGTAATGATGAATTGAAAATTGAAATTTTAAAAAGTCCAAATGCACAGTTTACGGTTTCTGACATTATGAAAACAAAGGATAATGCTTCGGAATATGCTTTCGTAACGTATCCTATCTCGATGAAAATGACGTATTTGAAAAACACGTTCGAGCCTAGTCAATACGCGACGATGGAAGATATTTTCAAGCAACAAGGGATGAATGCGAAGTTTCTTTCTAAAAACGAAATGGAAGTAAGCAAGCTTTCACTTTCGATTGCGGTGAAAGATGCTAGCACAAACAATCAGTGGAAGTATGTGAACTACGAGCCTAATAACATGATGTTTGCTTCGATTATTCCTGAAGAAATCATGAACAAGGCGAAAGAATATAATACCCAACTAGAAAGCAAAAAATAAGCAATGCAAATAAAAACAATGGCAGAATATGCTGCCGAAGGCAAATCACCAGAAGTTCTTTTTTGGGTTGGTTGCGCAGGAAGTTTTGATGATAGAGCGAAGAAGATTACGCGTGCATTTTGCAAAATTTTAGATAAAATTGGCGTTTCGTTTGCGGTTTTAGGCCAAGAAGAATCGTGTACGGGCGATCCTGCAAAAAGAGCAGGAAACGAATTTGTGTTTCAGATGATGGCAATGACCAACATTGAAATCTTGAACGCATACGAAGTTAAAAAAATCGTTACGGCTTGTCCGCATTGCTTCAATACCTTAAAAAATGAATATCCTTCACTTGGTGGTTCTTATGAAGTGATGCACCATACGCAGTTTTTAAAACAACTGATGCAAGAAGGTCGTTTGAAAATTGAAGGTGGTAAATTCGATGGTAAGAAAATTACCTTCCACGATCCGTGTTATTTAGGTCGTGCGAATGATGAATACGAGGCTCCGAGAGAATTACTTTCGAAATTAGATGCCGAACTGGTTGAAATGAAACGTTGTAAAACCAACGGTTTATGTTGTGGTGCAGGAGGTGCTCAAATGTTCAAAGAGCCTGAAAAAGGGAAAGTTGACATCAATGTAGAACGTACTGAAGAAGCTTTAGCAGAAAAGCCAAACATTATCGCAACAGGATGTCCTTTCTGTAACACGATGATTACCGATGGAGTGAAGCATTTTAATAAAGAAGGTGAAGTTGCGGTAAAAGATATCGCCGAACTTTTAGCAGAAGCAGAAGATTTGTAACTTTGTAACAAATCCTTAGGTATGAGAATTGAAGAATCCAATATAGTAGAAACCAACGATTACCGAGTAATTATTTACCCGGCATCAAGGCCATTTTCACCAATCGAGTCTAAGAAAATTTCGGAGACTTTATATGATTTTTTAGCAACGTGGGCAGCACACGGAAAGCCGTTGTCGTCTTCGTTTAAGATTGAAAAAAATCAGTTTGTGGTAATCTGTGTTGATGAAGAAAAAGAAGCCGCTTCAGGATGTTCGATTGACGCGTTGGGACAAGTAATGCGTGAACTGGATGCTGAATTTAATTTTGGCTTTTTCGATCGCATGAAAGCAAGCTTTGTTGAAAATGACGAAGTGAAAACAATGAAATTGCAAGATTTTAGAGCTGCGTTGAAAGACGGTTCATTATCGCATGATATTGAAGTTTTTGACTTTTCAAAAAATACGTATGTTAATTTTCTTTCCGATTTCTTACTTCCTTTAAAGCGAAGTTGGGCAGGAGTTTATGTAGATTAACAATACAAACCAAATACAAAACCCTTTTAGATTTTTCTGAAAGGGTTTTTTTGATGGATTTATCTTATTTTTGTTTTATGTCCAACTCCACCAGGTATAACATACTTTTCATTTCATCTTGGTATCCAAACAAATTGAAACCAACTGCTGGTAATTTCGTACAAAATCATGCTGAAGCAGTTTCAAAACTACATAATGTAGAAGTAGTTCATTCTATTGGAAATTCAGATCAAAATGAGAGATTTTCGATTGACATTGATGTAATTAATGGAGTAAAAACGGTGATTGTCTATTTCAGAAAATCCCG
Source organism: Bacteroidota bacterium (assembly GCA_023423715.1). Taxonomy (GTDB): domain Bacteria; phylum Bacteroidota; class Bacteroidia; order Flavobacteriales; family Weeksellaceae; genus JAFAFC01. The sequence goes on along the minus strand of JAFAFC010000007.1, from coordinate 25,193 downwards.
TTTTTCAGTTATCAATTTTTTTAATAAATTGATTGGCTACCATAAAGGGTTTAAGTTGGTCAATAAACCTGATTTAGTTCACGCTAATGTTCTTTATACAGATTTATTTTATGCTGTATTTTTGAAAAAACAACATAAAATTCCTTTTGTTGTTACCGAGCATTGGTCGCTCTTTTTAGAGCAGAATAGAGCTAATTTGAGTTTTGCAAAGCGAGCAATTGCAAAAGTAATAGGAAATCAAGCCGTTGTTCTTCTTCCGGTAAGCCAAGTTCTTAAACAGAATTTGCAAATGTTAGGTATAGGTAAAAGGTTCGAGATTGTCGGAAATGTAGTAGATACCAACGTGTTTAAGATCCGTAATCACCAGAGAGATGAAATTCATTTTCTTCATATTTCTAACTTGTCCAAAATAAAAAATGCGGATTTAATTCTCAAAACTGTTATTAGAATAAAGAAAGAAGGATTTCCCGTTCGTCTATCGATTGGTGGCGATGGCGATGTAAATTCATTAAAATCAAATGTTGAAAGAGAGAAGATGCAAAATAATGTAGAGATTTTTGAGCATTTGAATCAAACTCGGATTGCAGAAAAAATGATGGATTGCGATTTTTTTATTTTATTTAGCTCTTTTGAGAGTCAATCGTGCGTTTTACGTGAAGCCTTATCTTGTGGTAAACCAGTTGTGGCGCCAAATGTTGGAGGAATTCCAGAATTTGTTAAAGAGGGAATGGGAAAGCTAATGGAGGCTGAAAATGAAGAAGATTTATATCTTTCGCTTAAAGAAATCCTTACAGGTAAGTTAACTTTTTTGAAAAGTGAAGAAATTCGAAAGTATGCTGTTGATCATTTTTCTGTAGAGTATATTGGCAATAAGTTTTCAAAAATATATCAATCTGTTTTGAGAGGAGAGTATGAATAGTTTTATTCTATTTATTCGGAATTTTTTCAAAAACAATGGGCATTTTGTTTTTGGGGCGACCTTGTTGGGTAAAATTACTGGATTTATTAGTTCACTACTTATCGTTCATTTGTTGTCGCCTAAAGATTTCGGTTGGATAAGTATTGTTAACTCTCTTTCACTAATTTTTATTTCTTTAAACGGATTAGGAAGTCACCAAATTCTTCTTAGATACGGTTCTGTTTTTGCAAGTAATGAGCGTAAGGATCAAATCTCGTCGTTTGTTTTTAAACAGGGTTTTTTTTATGAGATTTGTATTTCACTTGTGTTTTTAGCAACCTCTTTATTCTATACAAAGGATATTTCTGATGTTTGGTTTCTTTTTTTATTCTTTTTTGTTCGGCTTTTTGGGTTTTACTTTTTTAACCATATATTATGTTACTTAAGAATTAATGGTGATAATAGAGGATTCTCTTTTGTTAATAATACAGTTAACATTGGAGGGCTGATAGGGGTTTTAGTTTTTAGTTATTTTTTTGGCATTTATGGATATTTAATAGCTATTGCCATTGCGCCGTTTCTCAGTTTGATTTGGTTTCATAAGGTCCGTTTTGAGAAATTTTCGTTTAAAAGTAATTTCAAAAAGCAAATGCTTTCCTATGGTTTTTTTAGTGTTTTAACAGCTTTATTGTCTGATTTATTGTTCTCTTTGGATATTATTTTATTGGGTTTTTTATTAAATGAAGTCTCGGTTGCAGAATATCGAATAGCTTTACTTATTCCATCTAATATGGTTTTTTTATCAGCAGCCTTTTTGCAAAGTGATTATCCCATTTTAGCAAAAAACTATAAGAACAAATCATTTGTCCTTAATTATATAAAGAACTATTATAAACTTTTTGTCCCCATTTGTCTTGGTATTATTGGAATATCTTATATTTTGAAATCACAAATACTTAAACTGTTTTTTGGCATCAAATATGAAAATTTAGAAACGCCTTTCATGATTGGGATCTGGGCTTTTAGTATCAGCATGTTAAGTCGAAATCTCTTTGGGAATTTAGTTTCTGCAATCGGAGAAATGAAATTTAATACCATTGCTTCTATTGTCGCTCTTATTGTGTTATGTTGTGGAAGTTTTGTTTTAGTTCCCCATCTAGGCGTTTCAGGAATGGCACTTTCTATGTTACTGAGTATTGCAAGTAATGGCATAGCTTTAATGATGCTATTTCATTTTAAGATGCGACATTTAAAATCATAAGTTCATTACATGTATCTTTGTCGTATGAAAAACACGTTTTTTATTCTGCTTTCTTTGTTTTTGTTGACGTCTTGCAGCAATGCAGATGATGATTTACAAAAGATAGATCAGAAAATGCATATTTATGTGGAGAATGCGACTGGATTGGATTATCTGAATTCAGAGTTGGCGGATGGTTATGCTTCTGTGAAAATGACGGATTTGGGTGGTGACTACAATTCGCAAGCTATCAATAATTTTAGTGTGAAAAAGGATTCGCTAGATCGATTTTTTATAGAATATTCGGCGGGTGCCGCTCGTAACTTTTTAAGCGAAAGTGGAGATACCAAGATTTATGTGTCGGATATTGATATTTCTTTCTACAAGAAAAACATCACTACAGCTGATTTTATTGATCATTATCGAATTTATTATGAAAATAAACCTTCCGTTTTTCAAATTCAAAAAGTGGAAGTAAATGAGAAAGTGGTTTTTACCAAACAAGAAGGTGAGCCAAATATCATTAAAATCGTGAAATAATTCCGTAAATTTGCCTGAATTAAGAGCAAAAAAGCTCTTTTTTATTTTAATACTCAAACGCATGTTACTAGTAAACTTTTTACGCGACGAAAAAGACCGTGTTATTGAAGGTCTTAAGAAAAGAAATTTTAAAGATTTAGGATTGGTAGATGCTGCGATCTCCACGGATGAGGAGCGCAAGAAAATCCAATTCGAATTAGACAATCTGAATGCGGAGAAAAACAAAATCTCCAAAGAAATCGGCTTGTTGTTAAAAGACGGTAAAAAGGAAGAAGCAGAAGCTGTGAAAGTTAAAACAGCGGAATATTCGGGTAGAATTAAAGAGCTGGAAGCTCAAAAACCCGAAATCGAAGAGAAATTACTATCTATTTTATATCAAATTCCGAACATTCCATATGAGAAAGTCGTTGCAGGAGTTTCTGCGGATGATAACGAAATTATTTTTCAATCTCACGAAGTGGAAGGTTTGGGCGAAGGTGCTATTCCGCATTGGGAATTGGCAAAAAAATTCAACTTAATTGATTTTGAATTGGGTGTGAAGATTGCTGGAGCAGGTTTTCCTGTTTATTTGGGAAAAGGAGCGCGTTTGCAAAGAGCGTTGGTTCAGTATTTCTTAGACAAAAACACGGATGCTGGTTATCTTGAGGTGAATCCTCCACATGTGGTTAACGAAGCTTCTGGATACGGAACGGGGCAACTTCCAGACAAGGAAGGGCAAATGTATTACATCAATGCAGACGACTTGTATTTGATTCCTACAGCTGAAGTGCCTGTTACAAACATCTATCGCGATACGATTATTGAAGAGAAAGATTTTCCAGTGATGAATACGGCGTTTTCTCAATGTTATCGTCGTGAAGCGGGAAGTTATGGAGCTCATGTTCGTGGATTGAACCGTTTACATCAATTTGAAAAGGTAGAGATTGTTCGTATTGAGAAACCAGAAAACTCGTATGTGGCTTTAGAAACGATGGTGGAGCATGTAAAGAGCATTTTGGAAGATCTTGAATTACCGTATCGTATTCTGCGTTTATGTGGTGGAGATACTGGTTTTGCGGCAGCGATGACGTACGACTTCGAAGTGTGGAGTGCTGCTCAAGAAAAGTGGTTGGAAGTTTCTTCCGTTTCTAATTTCGAGACCTTCCAAGCGAATCGTTTGAAGTGTCGATACAAAACCGATGGTAAAACGCAATTGGTTCACACATTAAATGGTTCAGCAATGGCGTTGCCACGAATTATGGCTGCTTTGCTTGAAAATAACCAAACGGAAGAAGGTATTAAACTTCCGAAAATTATTGCAGATTATGCTCGATTTGAATTGATTAATTAATAAGAATCCATATCTATAAAACAACGTCCATCATTTGATGGACGTTGTTTTTTTATTCTGTTGTGATGATGATTTCGGTATCCGAAAATTTCTTTTTGGCATCTTTTTGCTCTAGATCATACGTCAATCGTATGGTGTGATCATCTATTTTTTCAACCCAATCGTTTTTTCCTTTGATAGAAATAATTTTGTTTTCGAAATGAAGGGTTGTATTTATTTTTCCGAACATCATTTGCATTAAGCCTCCAGCGGAATCAGCGTCATCTGTCTCTTCTTCACTTTCTTCATCTGAAGCTCCAGAACCCATCATCATTCCGTCTTTTGATGATAATGCTTTCAAGAGATTTTTTTGGATGTCATCCACTTTCAATGTGTATTGTTTTCCATTCCAATATTCAAAAATATCGGCTCCAAATCCTTTTCCAGCTTTGGGGTCCATTTTTCCTAACTCATCAAAATCCTTTTTCGTGAAATTGGCAAATTTTGCTGACATTCCTACCATATCTTCGCCTTCAAAATTTCCTTTCATAAACATTTTCTTCATCAATCGAAGCGAATCAGGATCTTTTACTTTCCCACCAATACTGTCAATTTCTGCAATTGGCGTCCATACTTTTGGAAAGTTTTTCATGGATTCAAATGCTTTTTTTCCAGAATCAGATCCAGTAGAATCCATTGCTTTCATGGCTTCTAGCATTTGTCTAAAATCAACTTCAACCTGTGAAGTGATTTCATTGTTTTTGTGAAAAGTAACATCGTAGTTTACCTGACAAGAAATTGCGGAAAACAAAATTCCTACAAGAAATAAAAACGTTCGTAGATTTTTTAGTGACATGTTTCGCCTTTTTTATGAGTATGATAATCGCCTTTCATTTGGCAATTGGCTTCGTGTTCTGCTTTGAGTTCTAAAGCCTCTTTTGATGGTGAAATATACGGAATTCCAAGTTCTAAACCACGGAGGATAAATAAACTTCCTAAGATTAGCATTAAGAACGGAATAATTTTTAAAACGGTTGATCGAAAGGTTTGTGACATCATGTTTCCTGCGAGAACAACGGCAAACATAAAGGGTACGGTTCCCAAGCCAAAGAAAAGCATAAATAAGCCTCCTTTGATAATGCCGCCGTAAGCTAACGAAGCGGTAAGAGCCATATAAACCATTCCGCAAGGAAGTAAACCATTTAATAGTCCAGTAGTAAAACGAGAAGCGTAATTACTTTGTTGTAAATGTTTTCCTAGTGTCATTTTTACTTTCAACAAAGCTTTGTTTACACCTGGAATTTTTGATGCAAAGTCTTTTCCTCCAATCGAGAAAAACGCCATGATAATCAGCGTAGCACCAACAAAAATGGTTAAATACTGTTGAAATCCTGCGAAATGCATTCCTTCTCCAATAATTCCCAATAAGGCACCTAAAATAGAGTAGGTAAGGATACGCCCGAATTGGTAGGTTAGATTTTGTAAATAGAAATTAGCCCGTTGACTACGATTCAAGCCTAAGGAAAGCGCAATAGGACCACACATACCAATGCAGTGAAATCCAGAGGCAAATCCTAAGCCCAAAGCCGCAATAAACATTCCTATTTCCATTCGATGTCAAAGTCACGTTGGTACGTCACTTTATCTTTGGTCCATTTTAGTTTTAGGGTGTAATTTCCAACATGGATAACGGATTTCGGAATCGTAAATGCATTGTTATGATCCAAAGTCACGTCTTTTTTTACATCCAAATTAGAATCGTTTGTACGGAACAGATGAAAATCAACTTTTGCATTGGTATTATTGATTTCTTTAGGAAAAAAAACGTCAATACCTTTTGCGGTGATTAGTTTTACTTCTGGTTTTTCAGCCAAAGCATCTGCTCGGTTTTTCGCATCAATAACTTCTTGATAATGAAGTTCTTCTTCGTAGTAATTTTTTGTAATTAACTCTGAATTTTGTTTTCCCATTGGAAAAAGAAAAATCATTCCTAATATAAAAAGCATGAAAGCCCCCAAGGCGATTACAACGCCGTGTCCCCATGATATCTTCATTCTTGTACTTATAATTGCATTTTGAATGGTCCTTCGTAGTAGGTTTCGAACGAATCTACCAACTTACCATTCTGATCATAAACACCAATTTTGATGTTCTGTTTGGTTAATTTGATTTCTTTTTCTGGGAACTGAATATTGATGGTTCCCTTTGTGATATTATCGCGTTTCGCTTTAATAGTGCTATTTCCGTAGAAAATAATCTCACCATGTTGTGGTTCTAATACTTTAAAAGTTAATACTTTATCGGTATTTGATTTATTCAACAAGGTGTAATTATAGGTATTGTTGATTTTACCATCTTTAATGAAATACGTACTTCCTGCAGGTTTGATGAATTTAGCTTCAAAATCACCTCTATTGTATAGTAAAAACCCTAAAAATCCGACTAATAATGCTAAGAAAATAGCATAGGCTTTCATTCTTGTTGTGAAAACAAATTTGCTTTCATTTTCAATTTCGGCTTCTGTAGCGTAACGAATTAGGCCTTTTGGTAAGCCAACTTTTTCCATTACTTCATCACACGCATCAATACAAGCGGTACAGTTTACACATTCTAATTGTTGACCATTACGGATATCAATCCCTGTTGGACAAACAACAACACACTGATTACAATCGATACAATCACCTTTTCCAGCTGCTTTTCTGTCTTCGCCTTTTCTCCATTTAGAACGGTTTTCACCACGTTTGAAATCGTAATATACGTTGATGGTTTGCTTGTCAATTAAAACCCCTTGCAAACGTCCATACGGGCAAACCAAGGTACACACTTGCTCTCTGAACCAAGCAAATACAAAATAGAATGCCGCCGTAAAAAGAATCATGACTAGGAAGTTTGTCGGATTGGCTAATGGACCTTCTTTGATAATACGCAAAACCTCTTCGTATCCAACAATGTACATGAACATGAAATGGGTGAATACAAGCGAAATTAGAATGTAAATTCCGTATTTCAGGGAACGTTTCCAGATTTTTTCTGAGTTCCAAGGTTGATTATCCAGTTTTATTTGTCTGTTTCTATCGCCTTCAATCCAATATTCAATTTTACGGAAAACCATTTCCATAATGATGGTTTGCGGACAAATCCATCCACAAAAAATACGTCCAAATGCAACTGTAAATAGAATGATAAATACCAAAGATGCAATCGCACCAAGTGCTAAAATGAAAAAATCTTGAGGATAAAAAGGTTGACCAAAAATAAAAAATTGTCTATCTAAAATATTAAATAACAAAAATGGATTATTGTTAATCTTGACAAAAGGCAATGCAAAGAAAACGATAAGCAAAATAACAGCTACAATAGTTCTGTAGTTGGTATATTGCCCTTTCGGTTTCTTAGGGAAAACCCACTTTCGTTTCCCTGATTGTTCCATTGTACTAACGGTATCTCTGAATGTTTCAGCAGAAATAACCTGCCCTTGTCCACCTCTTACTTCTTGATCTTGATCAATCATCTCTTAGGTATTTAATAAAAAAAACATAATTCGCCCTTGATGTGTTGCATCTCAGGAGAATTATGCTTTCATAGTTTTAGTAATAGTTGTTATTGCTTTTCCCAGTGTGCCTCTGTCCCTTGTGGGGCAGCACCTCCTTCTGCAACCGTAATTGGAGCTTTTTCTTGGTTGATATGGTATACATAAGCCGCAACATTCTGGATGTCTTTACCTGTCAATACACCATTTTTACCAAATGCCTGCATCGTTGGATTGTTTGGAGATCCGTTTTCAGCCATGTGAAATACATTTTTGAATAATGTTTTTTCCGGCTGATTGATCCAGAAATTATCAGTTAAGTTTGGTCCAATACCTCCTTTACCGCCTTCCATATGACATGATACACAGTTTGTTTTGAAAACCTCTTCCCCTGCTGCGACATTATCCTCTGAAAAAACCGCAGTTTCTATGTTAATTTCTGGCTGCGTTTTTTCATAAGCCTCAATACTTGCAATTTGTTTTTTGTATTCCTCATCGTACTCCTTATACGGGTGTGCGAAATCGGTGAATGTGTACGAAAGCAAATAAATCACACAATAAGCAACACCGAAGTAGAATAGCCCTAACCACCATTTTGGTAATTGGTTGTCAAGCTCCATAATTCCATCGAAACCATGGTCGATAAGTATGTCTTTCTCTTCTGTTGCAGATTGTTTCTTGAAAGCACTCTTATAAAGGCGAACCCAAAAGTTAACTTTCTTTTGCTCTAAATATTCTTTTTTCTCAGTATCAGTTAATGTTTTGAACTGATTATTTTCTACTAAATCTCCTAATGCATTATGAATTAATGCAATTAAAATACTAATTACAGCAGTTCCCCAGAAATACGGAGAAGATAAAAAGTCATTGTTCTGTACAAACATGTAGAACAAGATATATAGCAATGTAAATATGATTACAATATTTACGATAACCGGTGTACGTTGTTTCATTGTCTTAGTCGTTTAATTGGTTATTATCATCATCTAAAGGAGCATTTTCCTCATCATTATAATATTTCTTTGGACGGCTTAACACGCGCCAAACAATAGCCAAGAAGAACAGGATGAACAATATCATCGCAATGGTATTAAAAATACCGGTATATTCTCCGTTGGATATAATGTCCTTAATACTTTGAGGGATCATACTCCTTTAAATAATTTTAATTGTTACTTGCTGTTTTTACTTCAGTAGTCTTAATATCTGTTCCTAATCTTTGTAGGTACGAAATAAGCGCTGTAATCTCTCTATCTTCAAGTGGAATAAACTCACCACCTTTTGCTGTTTTTTCTGCATCAAACTGCTTTTTAATATCGGCAGCTTCACTAAAGATGTCTTTAGCAATTTTCTTAGATTGATTGCTTGCCCATACATCAGCTGAATCAATTTCTGCTTTTGTATATGGAACATCAAACACATTCTTCATTAATGTTAATTTGTCTTTCATTAACGAACGATCATGTTTTGTTGCAATTAACCAAGGGTAACGTGGCATGATAGAACCTGCAGATGTTGATCTCGGGTTGTACATGTGTTTGAAATGCCAAGAACTTGGGTTTTTACCACCTTGTCTTTGCAAATCCGGTCCAGTTCTCTTAGATCCCCATAAGAATGGTCTATCGTATACGAATTCACCTGCTTTAGAGTATTGTCCGTTTTTACCGTTGAAACGTACAACTTCATCACGGAACGGTCTAATCATTTGTGAGTGACACGCATTACATCCTTCACGGATATAGATGTCACGACCTTCTAATTCTAGTGGTGTATAAGGTTTTACCGCTGCAATCGTCGGCACGTTATCTTTAATCGTAATTGTTGGTAGAATTTCTAATGCTCCCCCAATCGCCACCGCGATGAAAGATAGAATACCCAACTGTACTGGCATTCTTTCCAACCAAAGGTGGAATCCTTCGCCTTCTTTTCTAGCATTCCCGATATTCGCTAATGCCGGAGCTTCAGCAGGAACATTTTTCTGGAATGAACCTTGTTTCGCTGTTTTCCAAAGGTTAACAACCATTAAGATTGCTCCAGCAAGGTAAAGAATACCTCCAAAGAAACGCATCCAGTAGTATGGAAGAATTACAGTTACTGTATCCAACCAGTTTTTCCACATTAACGTTCCATCTGGGTTGAATTGTTTCCACATTAAACCTTGAGTGAAACCTGCGACGTACAAAGGCACGGCGTAGAAAATGATACCTAAAGTACCTAACCAGAAGTGCCAGTTAGCCATTTTAACAGACCATAGTTTCGTTCTCCAAAGAATTGGTACCAAATAATAAATCATACCAAATCCGATGAAACCATTCCAACCAAGTGCACCTAAGTGAACGTGACCGATAACCCAGTCTGTAAAGTGACCGATTTTGTTTAATGTTTTTGTCGCCAATAATGGACCTTCGAAAGTTGCCATACCATAACATGTAACGGCTACCACGAAGAATTTCAAAATTGGATTTTCTCGTACTTTGTCCCAAGCTCCTCTTAACGTTAATAGTCCGTTAAGCATACCTCCCCAAGATGGTGCGATAAGCATGATCGAGAAACCTGTTCCTAAAGCTTGTGCCCAAGCTGGTAACGAAGTGTATTGAAGGTGGTGCGGACCAGCCCAAATATAAACGAAGATTAATGACCAGAAGTGGATAATCGATAATTTGTATGAGAATACAGGACGATCAGCCGCTTTTGGTAAGAAGTAATACATCAAACCTAATACAGGAGTTGTTAATACGAATGCTACGGCGTTGTGACCATACCACCATTGTACTAAAGCGTCTTTTACCCCAGAGTATGCTGAGTAAGACTTCCAACCTGTGAAAGATAATGGAACTTCTAAGTTATTAAACACATGAAGCATAGTTACCGCAACCCAAGTTCCTAAATAGAACCAAATAGCTACGTATAAGTGGCGTACTCTTCTCTTGGCAATCGTACCAAACATGTTGATACCAAATAAAATCCAAGAAACAGCAATTAAAATATCAATTGGCCATTCGTGCTCAGCGTATTCTTTAGAGGTATTGATACCCATTAAGAACGTGATTACTACGGCAACAATCATAATTTGCCAAGTCCAGAAATGTACCCATGATAGCGTATCGCTGTACATTCTCGTTTTTAGAAGTCTCTGCATTGAATAGTAAACTCCCGCAAAAACGTAGTTACATACAAATGCAAAAATTACGGCACTGGTGTGTAGCATTCTAATTCTACCAAAACCGAAAGCACCATGAGTGTTAATTAGTCCCTGAAGATTCCCCTGAGCCAAACTCTTAATGGTTGGGTCATCTGTACCAAAGAAAAACTCTGGTAATTCAGGATAGAAAAGCATCAATGCAGCGGTAAGCCCCAAAAGGAAACCAACGAGTCCGAAAACTACGGTGGCAATTAGGAACGCACGTACAATGCTGTTGTCATAACTAAACTTTTGTGTCTCCATATATAAGATTATCTTTTTTTCTCTTCTTTTATTTCTTTTTCTTCCTCAGAAGTCGGTTCGTCCTGCTTTGGTTTTTCCTGTTCTGGTGGGTCTTCGAATAGGATTCTTACCGCAGGTGACTCGTCGTCTTCAAACTGTCCTTTTTTCACGTTCACAATGAATATGATCAGGAAGACCACGGCCAGCGAAGCGCTGCACAGAATCATTAAATAGAGTATATCCATTGCGATGACAAAATTAGAAACTAAAACGTGCCCAAATTTAGTGAAAAATAATGATTTTAATCAGTAGACGTTAAATTATGTTAATTTAAATTTCTTCTAAATAAGTCATTTTCTTCTATTTAAAATATTTTCTCGATGCGTACCAAGTTGCCAACGTGGTGAAAGCCACCACTGTAATAGAACTTATCGGCATCAGGATTGCGGCAAATAACGGAGATAAATGTCCGGTAACTGCATAGCTCAATCCGATGATATTATATAAAAAGCTTATTCCAATCATTATTTTGATGATTGTAATAGCGTCTTTAGTTAAGGCAAAATAGTCTTTTAATTTTGGAAGCATCGCTCCGTTCATAATCACATCCGAAGATGGCGTGAAGGAGTTGGTGTCATCCGCTACCGCAATTCCTACATCACTTTGTTTCAAAGCTCCTGCGTCATTCAGTCCGTCACCTAGCATGGCAACTTTGCTGCCTTGATGTTGTAACTCTTGAATAAATTGCAATTTATCTTCCGGACTTTGATTAAAAGCTAAGCCCGAAATATGCGGAGCCATTTTTCTTAAAATACTTTCCTCAGCAGCATTATCCCCACTCAAAATATATTGTTGGTAGTGATCCAATTCCTTAAACATCGTGTCTATCTGTGGTCTGTATTCATTTTTGAAGACAAATTTTCCTAAAAACTCTTCATTTTTTGCCAAATAAACGGCGGTTTCCATGTTTTTGGATTCCGTGCCAATAAATTTTGCAGAGCCAATTTTATAAGATTGATTTCGTACTTGAGCCGAATAGCCTTTTCCAGAAATTTCAATATAATTTTCAATCGGGAAATACTCGTCCTTAAATTCTAGTTGCTCGTAAAGCGTTTTCGATAAAGGATGATTGGAGTTTTTTAGCAATGATTTCAAGTTTTGAAGATCAAATTCAGCCAAAGGATTTCCTTCGAAATGGATTTGCGTTTTCTTACTTTGAGTAATCGTTCCCGTTTTATCAAAAACCAAAGTGTTGATTTTGGCTAATTTTTCAATTGTTAATGTGTCTTTTACATAGAATTTATTTCGACCCAAAATTCGCATGATGTGACCTAACGTAAATGGAGCCGATAAAGCTAATGCGCAAGGACAAGCGATAATCAAGATCGCGGATACTACTTGGAACATTTTTTCCATGTCAATTCGAGCCCAGTAAATTCCTGAAACTAAGGTGATAAGCAAGATGACAATCGTAAAATATTTACTTACCGTATTGGTTAAAGTATCCAATCCGGTTTCGTGCTTTTTGAAGGCTTCTTTGTTCCAAAGTTGGGTAAGGTAACTTTGATCGACGTTTTTAATGACTTCCAATTCCAGAATGGAGCCAACTTGCTTTCCGCCCGCAAAAATTTTATCACCTGGTTTTTTAGCAATTGTTGCACTTTCTCCCGTAATAAAACTGTTGTCAATATTTCCTTCTCCATTTATCAAAATCGAATCTACAGGAATGATTTCTTGGTTTCGAACCATAATTCGATCTCCGATTTTCAAGTCAGAAAGTAAAATATTTTGCTGTTCACCGCCTTGTTCGACTTTCGTAACAGCAATGGGGTAAAACGATTTGTAATCACGATCGTAGGAGAGTGACGAATAGGTTCTTTTTTGGAATATCTTTCCTAAAAGCATGAAGAATAAAAGTCCGCATAGTGTGTCGAAATACCCTGGGCCATAATCGGTTAAGACTTCGTAAATACTACGTCCGTACAATACTAGGATTCCTAAAACAATAGGGACATCGATGTTGATGACTTTATTTTTTAATCCGTACCAAGCCGATTTGAAATAATCCGAAGCCGAATAAAACACAACCGGAGTCGCCAAAAGGAACATGATTAGTCGGAATAAATTTTTGTATTTATCCATCCAAAAATCATTGGTACCAATAACATCCGCAGCATATTCTGGAAAACTGAAAAACATGCCGTTTCCAAATGCAAAACCTGCAATTGCTAATTTGATTAACAAAGTTTTATCGAAAACTTCTTCTTTTTTGTCTGAAGTTTCTAGGCTTATCACCGGTTTGTAACCCAAATTGGTTAAAAATTTGGCTAAAGCACTTAATTTCAATTCTTGATGATTGAACGAAACTTGAAGTGTTTTTCGAGTGAAATTAACTTGAGAATATTTGATATTTGGATTGAGCGTGTGTAGACTTTCTAGCAACCAAATACATGATGAACAATGGATTACAGGAATTTTGAAGGTAATTAAAGTGGTATTGCCTTCTGAAAAATCAGTGATTCGGTCGAAAATTTCTGGTGTATCCAGGTAATCAAATTGCGAAGTATTGTCGTCTGGTCTAATACCCGACTGCTTGTTCAGTTCATAGAAATTACCCAAATTATTCATGTTGAGAATCTCGTAAACTGACTTGCAACCATTGCAGCAAAACTCTTTATTGTCAAAGGAAATGCGCTCTTTGTCTATCGTTTGCCCGCAATGAAAACAATTTTCGTGGGTCATATTGCTCATAAAGACTGCAAAATTAAGACAAAAATAATTGGGAAGTAGGGCTAAAAATGTTAATTTTGCTGACAAATGTCATACTATGTTGGATAAACAATCTGCTATTGAAAAAAGCCTTCACGATGCTTTTAACGACCAAGAACTTCAAAAAAGATTGACGAAAGAAGACTACGAAAAATTTTCCGGCTCCAAGAAAAATCTTCACTATCAAAAAGGAGATATTATTTTCGAAGATGGAGAAACTCCAAAAGGGGTTTACTTTTTAAATAAAGGAACGGCAAAGCTTTCAAAATCTGGGGTTTACGGAAAAGATCAAATCTTGAGATTTATCAAAGAAGGTGATTTGATTGGTTATCGTTCGTTATTGGTTGATGAAACTTTTCAAGCGAAAGCAGAGGCGATGACCGATGTTGATGTGATGTTTATCCCGTCCGACGTTTTCCTTTATTTGTTGGAAGTTGACTCTAAAATGGCGTATGCGATGCTTCAAAAAATTGCATATGAATTAGGGGAGTCTTCCAATACAATTACGTTCTTGGCGCAAAAAACGGTTCGTGAGCGTTTGGCTGAGATTCTTTTACTTCTTGAATTGAAGTTAGGAACGGATCCCGAAGGATTTATCAAAATTTCGCTTACTCGTGAAGAAATCGCAAACTTAATCGGAACGGCGACGGAAAGCGCGATCCGATTGATTTCTGAATTCAAATCGGATAAACTTATCGAGGTTGATGGACGTAATATCAAAATTCTGAATCACGAAAAACTAATTAAATTAGGTCACGTTATTATGTAATGAGTTTTTGCTCATTCAACTAAAATAAAATCGTAGAAATCATGTCTGTACATTCTGAAATCAAGAAAATTACCACTGAGACACTTCGCAAAATGAAGTTTGATAAAGAGAAAATCACCATGCTTACGGCATATGATTTTACAACCGCTAAAATGGTAGATGCTGGTGGAGTAGATGCGGTTTTGGTAGGAGATTCGGCAGCAAATGTAATGGCTGGGCATGAAACAACACTTCCGATTACGTTAGATCAAATGATTTACCATACCCAATGCGTGGTTCGTGGTATTGATAGAGCTTTGGTTGTTGCAGATTTACCTTTTGGAACCTATCAAAGTAATCCTGAAAAAGCATTAGAATCTGCGGTTCGAATGATGAAAGAAGGTGGTGCTCACGCGGTAAAAATCGAAGGTGGAAGTGAAATTGAAGAGTCGATTCGAAAAATTGTTAATGCAGGAATTCCTGTCATGGCTCATTTAGGATTAACACCGCAATCAATTTATCAATTCGGAACGTATAAAGTTCGTGCTAAAGAAGATGATGAAGCCGAAAAGCTAATTGCAGATGCAAAATTGGTAGAATCTTTGGGATGTTTTGCTTTGGTTTTGGAAAAAATTCCTGCCGATTTAGCAAAACGAGTTTCAGAAAGTATTTCTATTCCAACAATTGGGATTGGAGCTGGACCTGATTGTGATGGCCAAGTTTTGGTGTATCATGACATGGTAGGCATGAATAAAGGGTTTTCACCGAAATTTTTAAGACGTTATTTAGATTTATATACTGAAATCACAGGAGCGGTTTCTCAGTATGTGAAAGATGTGAAATCTTCGGACTTCCCGAATGAAAATGAAAGTTATTAATGAACGAAAATATTAAAAAATACAATGCCATACTTTCGGTATTGGTCCTAGGATGTTTTGTTGTAGGTTGGTTTGATTTGCTTTCGCCAGAAATGAATGAACTTATTTACCGTCGTATTTTATACGTTTTGATTGGGGTAAGTTTTATTTTCCAATCTCGAAGTTTAAAAAATCAATCGTTTTTGTATCCGCTGTACATTTGTGCTGCTTTGTGTATCGTTGGGGCGTTTTTGCCTTTAGAAAATCGTTTTTCGGCTATAAAAACCATTGGTCTTTTTGCTGGAGTGATGATTTCGCTTTTCAATAGACAGCGTTAAAATGAAAGATCAAGGTTTTGAGGCTTCCCAAATCGTCTATGAAGACAACCATCTTTTTGTGGTGAACAAAAAGGTTGGTCAACTGGTGCAAGGTGATAAAACCGGTGATGAATCGTTACTTGAGTTAATCAAAAATTTTATCAAAATCCGAGATCAGAAACCTGGAAATGTGTTTTTAGGCTTGGTTCATCGCATTGATCGGCCAACGTCTGGCTTGGTGATTTATGCAAAAACATCCAAAGCGCTTTCTCGTTTAACTCAAATGGTGAAGAATCGAGAAATCAAGAAAACCTACTGGGCTTTGGTGGCGAAAGAATTAATTCCGCAAAATCAACGTTTGGTTAATTATCTGAAAAAGAATGAGAAAACCAACAAAGCGATTGTTTTTCCAAAACCTACGGACGGTGCAAAAGAAGCTATTTTAACGTATCAAATTCTTAAATCGTTAGATAATTATCAACTTCTTGAAGTTGATTTAGAAACGGGAAGACATCATCAAATTCGGGCGCAGCTTTCGAAAATTGGCGTTCCCATTAAAGGTGATTTGAAATACGGTTCGCCACGATCAAATCCCGATGGTGGAATTTCGCTTCACGCCAGAAAATTAGAATTTGAACATCCAGTTACAAAAGAGCCAACGCTTATTGTAGCGCCACTTCCGAAAAATGATGCGGTTTGGCGGGCATGCGAAACAGTATAAAAAGTAAAAAAGCATTTAGAATTTCTAAATGCTTTTTTTTACAAAGAGTGTATCAATTATTTTTGATTCATCATTCCACCGTTATCTTCTTTTGGCGTTTCCGTATTCAAAATAGTTTGATCTACTTTGGCCAATTTATTTTTGGTCGGAATTTTATAATTCAATGAGAACCCAAACGTGCGGCTATCCCATCTGTTTTCTAGGTAAATAGGAGTAGGTGTGTTCACCGTTTTAAAGTTCATGCGGCTGCTATTGAAAATATCATTCGCAAACACACTAACCGTTAAACGATCTTTGTTGAATTTCTTGCTGAAGTTCAAATCTATACGGTTCATGATAGGTTGTGTCGCCTGGAAGAAATAGTAATTTCCTTTCGTTGAGTACGAGAAGTTTGGTGTAAACTTGATATCGTATGGAAGGATAAATTGTCCTGCAACGTTGAAAAACCACATTCCTTTTTTATTCACCACTTCTTTAATGTCTTGGAACTGATATCCAGCATAGAAATAAACGAAGTTGATTTTGTCAGGGTTGAAGTTGAACTTCATAATTTCACTAAACGGCTTTGAGAAAACCATTAAAGGCAATGGTAATCCCACGTTGAAACTATGTTGTGTAAGACTCTTGATATTCACATTGGTTTGCGATAGGTTGTATCCATCGCGTTCAACGTACATCATCACCTGATCCTGAACTCGACTCATGTTATAACTTACAAACGCATAATCAAAAGCGCTGATTTTTGCTTCGAAGTTGTTGTAAATCGTTGGTTGAACATTCGGGTTACCCGAGATATCTACGTTTGGATTTTGAAAGGTGGTGTTGTTCGGGTTTAATTGACTGGTTGATGGCAAGCTGATTTTTCGGTTGTAATTTAAATTCAAATACAATGATTTTGCAAAATCATATTGAACGCTCGCATTTGGGAACAATTCAAATTTATTGAACGGCGTAAGATCATCCCATTTTTTATCTTTATAATTATACGATTGGCCAGAGATATCGTAATCTTCTGCACGAAGCCCCGCTATGAAACTGAATTTTTTCAGTTTTGCGTTCACTTCAGCGTAGGTTGATGCAGTTTGTCTTTCGTAATCTAAATTCTTCATACCCAAAAAGTCGGTTGCAAAATCAACTTTTTCGTACAAACCACCGATGCTGATTTTCCCTTCATCCAAAAGATTAATAGGTTGCGAATAATCTACACGAAGGTTATAGAAATTCTGCTCCGACTTGTTGTTAGAATCGCTTAGATAGCTTTTCGTTCCACTAGGCACAAAAACCGTGTTGACAGACGCTTGGTCAAATTTAGAAACGAAATTTGAATAGCTCCCTTTAAAATCTAGCTTTTGATTCTTGTCATCAAATCGTTTTTGATACGTAGCCGTAAATTCATTTCGATCTCCTCGTGACTTGCTGCTACCAATATTGGTATAATCCGCAGGAACAAAATTAGCAGAGCCTTCTGGGCTTTCAAATAAAGCGCGGCCGTCTGAATCGTTTTCGGAGTCGTTGTTGGACGTGTATAAATCGTAATTCAGTAACAAACGATCTTTTCCAAGGTCAAATGTTAAAGCTGCTTTTGCAAAATAGCCACGTGAATATTTATCGGCAAAACCACGAGTTAAATCGTCCATTTTGTTGCTTGAAAACGATTCTCCATACGTTTGTCCACCGCTAAATTGCCATCCGAACCATTTATTTCTAGAATTTAAAACAATACTGTTGTTGAATCGGCTTCGGAATTTTTCGTAATCTGAAAAACGGTAACCTCCAGAATATGTTGCTGTTAAATAACTTTTAGCTGATTTTGAAGTGATGATATTTAAAATGGCTCCACCAGAAGTTGCAGGAAATTCGGCTCCAGGCTGCGTTACAACTTCGATTCTGTCAATCGCTGATGCAGGCATTCCTTCCAAAAATGCCGATAAGTCGTTCGATGAAATGTTTAGTGGACGGCCGTCCATATAAACTTGCAACGGTTTTCCTTGGTACATCATACCTGCGATATCGGTAACCACCATTCCAGGAAGTTTTTTGATGCCTTCAAGAGAAGAACCTGCATTTAGATTCGGTTGTTCGGAAAAATCAAAAATTGTTCTGTCTGCTTTTTGTTCAACTGCTTTTTTAGTTTTTACCAAAGTAACGGCTTCAATTTGCTTTTCCTTCGTTTCGGTTGTGTTTTTTGAGTTTTCTTGTGCCCAAACCATTTGACTACAAAACAAAAGGCCGGAAAGAATTAGAGTTTTATTCATAAAGTTTATTCTATCCCATTAGACAACGGTTTCTTGTAAATGTTACAAAAAATGCTTTTTTTATTGACTTTATTTGATTTCGGTAGTTTAACTCGTTCAAATTCATATTTTTGTAGTTCATCCAATTAAATTCAGCTGATTTGAGGATTTTCTACTTTTTACTTTTTATTTCAAGTTTTGCGATGGGGCAATCTAAAATTGATGTTTCCAAACAGAAACAGTTTTTCGATTTGTTTTATAAACAGGAAAAAACAGTGAATTATTCATTCGATAACGGGAATAAGCTTCTTTCGCTGGCGCAAACGAAGTATGAAAAAGCGGTTGCTTACATGATGATGGGCGAAGGGATGTACAAGGCAGGCGATTATGTGAAATCTGTTGAGTTTCTTGAAAAAGGGGAGAATAATATTACCATTGAAGATACCTTAAATCTAAAATTCAGAATTGTAAATCAGTTATTGGTTTCCTATCGTCGAGCGGGTTTGGTAGAAAATTCAAATCAAAAATTCAATCAGTTAAAGCAAATGGTTGTAAAGCTCGATCAAAAGCAGCGAGATTATTTACTATTAGTGGCTCAAGCAAAGATTTATGAGGTTGATGGAGATAATTGTAAAGCGGCGGATGTTCGCAGTCGTTTTTATCAAAATATGCTTACGTATCCTTTGGGAGAGGCTTTTAGGACGAAATATCTTTTCGGAGTTTTGTCACAGCTGGCGTACGCACAGATTAAATGCGGACGTATTTCTGAAGCGCGGGAATCCGTGAAAAAAGCGGAAGAATATAAAGCGAAGGTTGACCCGAAAGAGAACTTGCTCTTAATGGATTTTTACTACATGAATAAGGCTTTGCTTTCTACTTATGATAAGAAAAATGATGTTGCGAGAACGTATTTTGATTCGGCGATGAATGAAAGTAAAACCAATCAGAACAACATGATTTTGAAATTAGTTTTGTCGGAACGTTTGGATGCGGATTTGGATGATTCTGGGGAACAGCTAAAATTCGCTCACATCATCAAAGATATTTCCGAATCGGAAACTCGTGTCACCAAAGATTTGATTTCCAAGGAAAGTAGAAAGGCTTTTCAAATTATTGAAGATCGCGAGCGCAAACAAAAATACTTGATTGCGATAATTGGCGTTGTTCTTTTGTTGATCGTGGCTGGCGTTGTTTTGTATTTTAGAAATTTGAAAACGGTAAAAGAAAATTATCAAAAAATTATTGATGATTTAAAACGTCAAGAAGTTGAAAAGACGGTAGAAAAACCGGTCGAAAATTTTAGGTCTGAAACCAAAATGAGCCTTGAAACAGAACAGGCGATTCTAGCAAGTTTGCAGAAGTTTGAGGAGAAAAAACTCTACACCAAGAGTACGATATCGCTTGCTCAAATGGCGGTTTTGCTCAATACAAACACAAAATACCTCAATTATATTCTTAAAAAATATAGAAATGCTGATTTTAACGCATACATCAATTCGTCCCGAATTAATTACATAACGAAAGAGTTGCATACGAATACGCAACTCCGTAATTATAAAATATCGGCGATCGCAGAAATGTGTGGTTACAGTTCGCACAGTCAATTTACCAGCATTTTCAAAGCGCATACTGAGATTTCACCTTCTCAATTTATTTCGATGTTACGAAAAGATGATGATGGAAATGGTTAATTATTGCGCTCTTTATTAATGTTCATAATACTTGGAAATCCTTTTAGAGTGATGAGAATTCTACGAAATCATACTCGGGAGAAGAGGTAAATAGTTGTCGAAGGACAGATGCGTGTCCGTTACCCACAATAACTAAAATGCGATCTTCTTTGGTTTGAGGGATTCTTTGGATGTTGCGAAATATTCTTAAATTTCGGTTGTACCAATATAAAGAAAGCATATCTGCGCCATCAAATTCGCGAAGTTTAAAATCTCCCGTTAGATACGAACCGTATTCGTATTGGTGAAACTCTTTGGAATTCATGTATTTTAAAAGACTTAGTAAATTGGTTTTCGGGTTCTCTGTAGATTTTAAAAAATTAGTATAATAGTTTTGGTAAACATCGTCGGTTCTAAAATCATAATCCTCAGTCAGTTTTTTGAAATATAGGGAGTCGGTTTTTCCAAATTTTTGATTAATATCTTCAATTGCGGAGCTGGCATCTATGCTTTCTAATTCAGCTATATTGAGCTCGTTAGCAATGCGAATCGCTAGTTGATAGCGTTCGTCCCTTTCGTTTCTGTGTTTACCAGCTTTGTATTCGTGTAGTTTCTTTGCGGCGTTCCAATTTGGCCAAGCTTCAATTGCAATTTTTGTAGGTTTAAACTTTTTAATATACTCAACCAATTCAGTAACTTCTTTACTTTTTTGTGGGGAAAGTACATCAACGCGGTCTTTCAGTTCGGTTTTATGAGCATCTAAATCAGGATAATCAAAGTGAAAGGTTCCCACAACGAGAACTTTTGTTTTTTCTTTTGGGAAAAAATCAGATGGTTTTTTCTGTGCCTGAGTTAAGCTAATTGCGAATAGCATTAGGATTGTTAAATATTTCATTCTTTATTTTTTCCCAAATATATTTTCATTTCGAAATGTGGGAAAGGGTATTTAGATGAAGAGTCCGTTATTTGGGATGAATGTATTTTCGTCGATAAAAATGGGTGTTTTGTCGATTTTTACTTGATAAAACTAGGATTCTAACTTACATTTGGGTATGGAAAACAAACAGCTTCTTGCACTGCATTTTGTATTTTGGATACTGAATTTTATTGGAAGTGTTATCATTCCTAATTTTGTTTTTAAGGGTGGACATCTTATTCTAAATATTACTTTTTTTGTAACCGCTTTCCTGTGTTTTTATATCAACTACTTTTTTGTCGTTCCTCGATTTTTTGATATTCATAAATTGTACAAAACGTTGATTGGCTTTTTTGTAAGTGTATTTTTCTTTGTTTTGGTTCGGTATTTTATAGAAGAGATTCTGTTGCCTTTGTTTGTGGGTAAAGGAAATTACGCGCCAGGAACCGGTTTTGGTTTTTACTTTTTCGATAATATTTATTTCAGTTCAACTACGATTTTTATTTCCACGGTTTTTCGCTTAATTCAGAACTTTCTGGATGTTGAAAATGAGAAATTACAATTGCTATCAGAAAAAAAATCAGCCGAAGTTCAAGCGTTGAAAACCCAAATCAATCCGCATTTTATTTTTAATTCTTTGAATAATATTTATTCGTTGGTGTATCAAAAATCCGATAAAGCACTTCCTGCGATTGAGGAATTAAGCGAACTATTGCGTTATTCGACCAAAGATTTGCAACAAGATTTTATTCCATTAAAACGAGAAGTTGGTTATATTGAAAGTTTGATTTCGTTAGAGAAATTACGAATTAGAAATCCTGAAAAGATTATTTTTGAAAAGAATATTAAAAATGAGAATTTAGAAATTTCGCCGATGTTATTGGTTCCGTTTGTGGAGAATGCTTTTAAACACGGTGATTTCAACGAGGATGAAATGAAAATCGATTTAAAAGAAGAAAACAATATTCTGCATTTCCGAATTGAAAACCAAAAGCGACAAGGTTCCAAAGATCATGCTTCAGGAATCGGAATTGGGAACGTGAAGAAACGTTTGGAATTAATTTATCCCAACAGACACGAATTAAATATTTGGGATAAAGAAAATCGTTTTGTAGTTGAGTTAAGGATTGAGCTGTAGATATTTTTAGAGCCAAGAACCAAGAATCAAGACGAGAAAAGAAAAGAGGTTAAAAGACATCGTACTTTTTACATTTTACAAAAAAGCATGAACATAAAAACCATCATCATTGACGATGAACCTTTGGCGGTTTCACTTTTGGAAAAATACGTTTCCGAAACGGCAAACTTTGAATTGCTGTCAACTTTTCTGAATCCCATTGAAGCGATTGAGTTTATCCAAAACAACGATGTAGATTTGGTTTTTCTGGACATCCAAATGCCTGAATTATCTGGAATCAACTTTATGAAAATCGTTGGTGAAAGAGTGAAATATATTTTAACCACCGCTTATTGTGAGTTTGCGTTAGAAGGTTACGAACATAATGTGATTGATTATTTGCTAAAGCCAATTACAATTTCGCGCTTCCAAAAAGGTATTGAAAAAGCAAAAGGCCGTTTTTCAAGCATCCAAGAATCTGAGAAAAAGTTCTTTTTTGTTAAATCTTCGGGACAGCAACATAAGATTTTGTTTGATGATATTTTGTACATCGAAAGCATTAAGGATTATGTCAATATCAAGACGAAAGATGAGGAGTTTATCGTTTTAGATACGTTGAAATCCATGGAAGGTCAACTTCCGGATTGTTTTTTACGAATACATAAATCTTTTATTATAAACACCAACAACATCAAATGTATTGGTTCGAAAAAAGTTGTTCTTATGTCCGAACTGGAGATTCCGATTGGTGAAAGCTACAAAATGAATCTGCTAAATCGAATCTAAATTCGATTTAGTTTTCTGTACTCGCTTGGTGTTATTTTCTTAGAGTTTTTGAAGGTTCTATTAAAGTAGGGTATGTCGTTAAATCCTGAAGCGACACAGATTTCAGAGACGGTCATTTTTGTTTTCACCAACATTTGGCAAGCAGATTCAATACGGAAATCTTTTACGTATTGTATAAAGGGTTTTCCGGTCATTTTTTTGAAAAATAAACAAAAGGTTGATTTTGGCATTCCTGCAATTTTTGAGACCTCTTCCAGCTCTATATGTCTATGGAAATTATTCAGAATAAATAGGTAAATTTGGTGCAAATTTTTCTCGTTTTTAACCTCTTCAATTCTACTTCCAATTATGTTTAAATTACTTGAAGTTGAAACTTGATCAAGAATTAAAATTAATGTTGATAGACGTTCAATTTTTGTTTGCGACGTCATTTTTTTCATCAATTGCTGAAGGTTTTCAAGGGTTTTTCCAGAAAATGAAATCGCATTTGGATTTTCTTGGATTTCAGATATTGTTAATTGAAGTTCGGGAAAGGCTATTTTTAGATTTTGAAAAAACTCAGAATTAATAAAGATGCAGATATTTTCAATTTTGCCTTCCGTATCGCAGACTTTCGGGTCGAAAGACCAACAATGTGGAATGTCTGGCGGAATAAAGACAATTTCACCTTCTGAAAAATTGTCTACAATGCCTCCGATTATACGAATTCCTGTTCCGAGAACAATATAAGCTAGTTCCCAGGTTTCTTGCTGGTGCAACGGAACTTGCTTGTCTGGTCTAATATGTACATGATCAAAACTGAAATTCTCTTTCGATTCCCTTGGATAATATTTTAGTTTTTCTGGCTTCAAAACAGTATTAATTCATTAAAATTAGAATTTAAGACAATATTAAAAAAATATTAGACAAGAACTACATTGGTATTGTCTCTATTTTTGTCAATAATTTTTGCTTATGGAATTTAGTCAAACGAAACCTCATTATGAAATTCTAGATGGTTTGCGTGGTGTTGCCGCAATAATGGTAGTTTTTTTTCATGTTTTTGAAGTGTTTTCTAACGGTGATCATACGAAGCAAATTATCAATCATGGCTATCTTGCTGTAGATTTTTTCTTCATGCTTTCTGGTTTTGTAATAAGTTATGCTTACGACAATCGTTGGAAAACGATGACTTTAAAAGATTTTTTTATCAGAAGATTCGTTAGGTTGCAGCCAATGATTGTTATTGGTTCTTTAATTGGGGCCGCTTTGTTCTATTTTCAGAACGCGCCAGATTTAGGTTGGGGAAGGATTTCAGAAATACCGTTTTGGAAAGTGATCCTCGTTATGATAATCGGGATGACTGTTTTTCCTGTTGGGAAATCTTTAGATATCCGTGGGTGGAACGAAATGCATCCTTTGAACGGACCAACTTGGTCTCTTTTTTATGAATATATTGCGAATATAGCTTACGCTCTTGTTTTGAGAAGGTTATCCACATTGGTATTGATTCTATTGATGATAGTTGCTGCAGGATTTACAATTCATTTGGCGTTTACTAATTCAAATGGGGATATTATTGGTGGTTGGTCTATTGATGATGCTACTCAATTGAAAATTGGATTTACGAGATTGGCCTTTCCTTTTTTAGCAGGCCTTGTTTTGGCTAAAACTTTAAAGTTGAAATTTACAAATAAGGCTTTTTTTACGACCTCTTTTTTATTGGTTGTAATTTTATCGATCCCTCGATTAGGTGGGACGACAGCATATTGGAAAAATGCACTGTATGAATGTGTTGCATTGATGATTGCTTTTCCCTTTATCATCTGGCTTGGCGCAGGCGGGAAGGTTGTTGGAAAAATAGCGACTAAAGTTTGCAAATTTTTAGGTGATATTTCGTATCCCTTATATATTACTCATTTTCCTATTGTTTACGTTTTTTACGCCTGGGTTATTAACGGGAATAATACAATGGAGACTTCATGGGTTCAAGGTTTGATTACGGTTTTTGTTTCATTGTTAGTTGCTTATGTTTCGATGAAGTTTTACGATATTCCTGTAAGAAAATGGTTTTCTAAAAAATTAATTGTCAAAAGTAAATTTTAAATAATCGTAAAGTTTCGGGGGGGGGGGGGG
>JAFAFC010000034.1 GCA_023423715.1 Bacteroidota bacterium | reverse complement strand
CCGATAAATATAGACGGTAGATTAAAAGACAAGAGATAAGAGACGAAAGTCTAGTGTCTTCAGTCTAAAAGTCTCTCAGTCTTAAATACAATATTTAGGGTGGTTTTAGCAGAGGGGCTCACCTGTTCCCATTCCGAACACAGAAGTTAAGCCCTCTAGCGCCGATGGTACTGCGAAAGCGGGAGAGTAGGTCGCCGCCAGTTTTTTTTAAAGCTCATCAATTAGTTTTGATGAGCTTTTTTTATGCCCTAAAGTCACGAAAACCAAAGCAAGAAAGATTGCTATAACACTACAATGAGAACTAATCAAGAATAAGACAACAAATCCAAGAACTAAAAGCATAATGTTCAAAGTCTAAGGTAAAAACGTTGAATTCTAAGCTGATATTTCTATTAATTCAAGCAATATATTGTTAACATAGATTATCTATTCTTTAGATATATCCACTGTTGTTTTATAACCTTTACTTCATTTTCTACATATTCTGCGATAAACCAATAAGTAGAAGTAGGCAATGATGCTCCATTTTTCGACTTACCACTCCAAAATAATTCCGTATTTATCTTTGGATAGGAATAGATTGGTTTTCCAAAACGATCAAAAATGTAAATTTTTAGATTTTGTTTTTTGGCTAGTATTTGAAAATCTAGAAAGTCATTAATACCATCACCATTGGGAGAAAGGAAATTAGGTATCGTAACATTATGATCTAGTACTGGTTTTATTAATTCAATTTGAGAAATCTTTGAGCAGCCAGTTGCTGTATTGCTTACTGCATAAATGAACTGTTGGTCAGATTGAAACTTATCTGGATTTTGTATTTTATTAGTTCTATTCTCAGCATTTTCTTGAGTTGGATAAAACTTTATATATTCATTAGCTGAGTTTTCAATAGAGAGATTCAAATCATAGTAATATTCGCCGTTTTCATTTAATGCTTCGATCGATTTTTTAAAGCTTGCTTTAGAATTTGATAATAATTCAAAATTTAGTTTTTGTATCTCATAAAAACCAGTAGTTGACGTTAATTTTATCACCACTCTATCTATTCCATAATAATCATTGTATGATTCTAATAGTAAATCTTGGCCTATTGCATTCACTTTTGCATATTGAGGAGGAGTTACAATTTCCCAATTTTTTACTATCAGATTTTCGTTAGGTGCCGAAAATTTAGGATGATACTTTAAAGTACTGCATGTTGTTCCCAAATTAATCTCTGTTACGCTATAAGGGCAGTTAATAATCGTCACTTCCGGTGTTGTATAAAAATACCCACTATAACCTATTTTGCAAGTATACTTACCGCTTAAAATGGGCTGAAATGTAGATTCCGTCGCATTCGGGATGTCCACACCATTTAGTTGCCATTGATAGGTTTCAAAATCGGTGTTTGTTAAGGATAAGGTGATACCCTCTTCAATACAATTTCCATTGATTTTTATTTTGGGATCGTTACTAAAACCTGTATAAAATCCTGCAAACGCACCATTTTTCGAGGATGTAAAATCTTCGGTTCCTCCAATTATTCCAAGTATGATTGAACCATCCGATTTGAGGCTTACATCTTTATTGGTATTGCGTATTTGATATAATTTCCAATTCGTGGTTCCGATTGGTTCTGGACCGTCACTTGAAGGTGTTGTAGAATTGTTTACAAATAATTGATTACCATTCGTTAAAACATGAAGTCGAGTATCCAAAGAATAAGAGTTAATCGAACCCACATCATTAATAAAGTCTATGTCATTCGGTAAGTTTGTATCCAGCGGAAGTACAAGTGCCATTGCTGGTGTATTGAAAGCATAAATCTCTAGCCGACCACTACCGTTATTTCCACCAATAAATTGGTTAAAATATACGGTTTTATCAGCTTCGATTAACATTCCATTATTGTCAAAATAGGAGTCGGTGAGAAGTTTAAATTCACCTTTATGTAAGAGAATGCTTTTTTTTCCGTTAACCGTAATTTTGGTATTATTTTCTGTTGCTACCAATAATCCCGCTTCAACTTGTTTATCTAAATCTGTAAACCCTTTTTTTATATAGTAGCTTTTTCCAATATTTTTTATTGGAAGCGTTTGATCTAACATGATTTTACCGTAACCTTCCAAGAAATGATTTCCATTAAAACCTCCATTAGACACGACTATGGGATAATTACTCGTAATTTCGGAACCAATAAAGGTGTCAAAATATCCGTATTCATATTGAGGTATATCTGCAGGTTTATCATTTTTTCGAGCGACAAAAGCATAGGATTCGCCTTTGTTTAGATTAATTTCAATGCCATTAGGATATTGCTTACCGTCACTAAATATAATTCTTGAATCGTAGCCTGAAATTTTAATTTTTGTATGGTCTTTTGTTGCAACAAAGGATGTTTGATGATTAATTAGATTATTTTTTGTGTTGGATTGATATGGCGGGTTTGAAGAAAAAAAATGAGTTCCCAATGCAGTTTTTCCTTTGGAAGTAATCAGCTCTGTGTCACGTCCATGGTTAAAATTAACCCGAAAGCTAGAAAAAAAACTATTCTCACCAACAAGATGTAATCCTTTGGTATTGACTTGCATACCTGAATATTTACTTATCAAAATTTCACTTGGTTCAATTGCAACTCTTAATGGTTGCGATTTTGAAAGCATTCCTTGGTAAATTTCTTGATGTTGTCCGTTAACTATTTTTACGGCAAAAGGAGTTTCATGAGGTGTGGAGAGATATACATCTAAAGTTGTTATTTCGGCAACCGACTCAACATAAATAGGAGCAAACCAATGTTCCAAATCCAGTTGGGCAGCCGCTTTATTTGGAAAAAGTAACATCAAAATGAGCACACACCAAAATCTCATTAACTTCATCTAATAAAAATACAAAAAAAAACTACTCCCTAAATGAGAGTAGTTTTCCGTTTTAAAAGTTTGCTATGAATGTTTCTTTATTTCATGTTTTTAACTGATCCACTGCTAGAAACATCGACGTTCGTGTTTTTAGGATTTCCAAAATAACGAATCGTTGCACTTGATGATGCTTTTGCATCTAATGTCTCGCTTACGCTTACTTTGGCCGTAGATGCCGAACTTGACTTAATTGTTAGTTTTGCTAAGCTTAAGTTTTCTGCGTTCAAACTTGTTGCGCTTGAAGTTTCCATATCTGCGTTGGTTACTTTTCCGATAAGTGTAACCGTTGAAGCACTACTTCCGTCGTAATTTAAGTACGGACTTTGAATATCAATTTTCGATGTAGAGCCTGATGTTGCTTTTACATTAGCTGATTTTTGAGCGGCTAATTCTGCAAAGAGAGATGCTCCTGAAGTTACTTCTACATCAAATTTATCTGAGGTTATTCTATTTAAAGTTGTGAAATTAGAACCCGAAGTCGCGGTAATTGAATTTAATGTTGGTGCATCAACAGTTACTAATATCTTATTTAAATTCAAATTACGTTCTCCAAGGTTGTCAATAGAGATATTTAAAACTCCGTTTTCAATGTTTGTTTTAATGTGTTTTAGTTTTCCAGGATCTGTTTCTACAGTAATTCTTTGAGTTGGCGTTTGGGTGAAGTTTACTTTGATTCCACTCGCTATTCGAATTCCACTAAACTTACCTAGCGTACGCTCCTCTTTGTTTGATCTATTGCTATAATCATTTTTTATTTTCTTCGACGAAGAGTTTAGTTGAGATTCGTTTGCTAGATTATTTACATCTTCCATAGAAAGATTTCCATCAAGCATCATCAAAATACTTCCTCCTGAACTTCCCGTAATATTCATAAGAAGATTGTCAATCATTCCGTCTTTTGCATCTGCTGCGAGAAACTTCATTTTTGCATTTTGATTATTAACAGTCATCAATTCTTGATAGTTCAATTTGTTTACTGCATTTAAGATGCTTGAACTTACGCCTTTTAAACTAGGATTTTTCCCTTCATCTTCGATAATAATAATTTTCAAACCATTTAATTTTGATAAAACAGGTTTAATTTGGCTTATCTCCGAATCTTCTATGTCTAAGGCTTTCAAAAAGCCAAACATTGGCTTGGTAATGTTAATCGAAGTGACTCCTTCGGTTTTTTCGTATTGCTGGAAGATGTTTTCCAGTTCTTTCTTTTGCGCTTTTAATCCTAAAATAGGCACAAAAAGTAAGGCGAAAAGTATAATCGTGTTTTTCATTGTTGTTGGTTTCTTAAGTTAGTCTATTGAGTTTTCTTGGATGCGCGCCGTCGCGATGCTTTTTGACATTTTATCTGCTAAAAGCTGCACAGAGTATTTCGTAATGTCAATCGCTTCTTGCTCGTCTTTTATTTTTTGGCCATTTACGGTTACGTAACTTTCTTGATATTGATTTTGTTGCGTTTTGTTTGATGTTTTTACAGGCTCATTTTCTGCATAACGCTCACGTGTAATTTTTTTAATTCTTCCCTTTTTTGGTAGGATTTGGTCCATCAATTTCTTTTCATCTATAGAATTAGTTGAAGCTGGACTTTCCGTTCGGATACTGTCTTTAGAAGCAGTTGCGCTATCAGGAGACTTTGTATTCGCAGCGACACTTGTTTCTGCTAGGAAATCATTTTTTTGTTTTTGAACTTCTTGCGCTAATTGAGCATCAATAGCATCTTGTTGCTGGTTTTGATTAAGTCCGAAATACAATCCAACTAAAAGAATAACACTAGCAGCAGCCATCCAAACGTAATTGGATTTTCTCTTTTGTCCTACTTTTGAAGTGGAAATCGGGATAATTTTTTCATTTTCACTTTCTTGTGCATTTGCTTTTTCTAGGAAGCTATCAAAATCCCAATCCATTTTTTCTTGCTTTTCTTCTTTGAAAAACTCGAAAATAGAATCTGTACTTTCATTTTTCAGAAGTTGCTCTTCTTCAGTAGAAGTTTCTCCTTGAAAGTATTTTTCTTTTAATTTTTTATAGTGATCTGCTTTCATAAGCCATCAGTTGCTTTATTTGTTCTTTAACTTTTTGTCTCGCTCGCATGAGGTTGGCTCGCACCGCATTTTCTTCCATCTCCATTACTTCAGCGATTTCCGAGACTTCATATTCTTCAACATCTTTTAAGTGAATTACCATTTTCTGTTTTTCAGGCAAGTGGCTAATAAACTTTAAAATGTGGTCTTTCAAATTGTTGACATCATTCTTATAATAATCAACATTAGATATTTGTACGGCTGCAAAATTCATTTTTACATCATGATGTTTCAGTCGGTTCAAGCATTCGTTTTTTACGCAACGTAAGGCAAACGCTCGTACATTTTCATACTGAACCAGCTCTTCACGTTTTTGCCAGAACTTCATCATAAGATCTTGTACAACGTCCTCAGCTTCATCTACACTAGACACAAACCGTTTCGCAAAACGATACATTTCATCTTTCAATGAAAATATGTTTTTTTTGAATGTTTCTTGGTCCATGTGTTCGTTTGTAAGTAAGACAACCTTGTCTCCGGTTTTATTACATTAAAAGTAAAAAAACTTCAGCTTTTTTTGCTGAAGTTTTGTAAATTATTGATATTCAAATAAATATTAATATACATTGTAGATGTATTCGAGTATCTTTTTGTCCGCTGGTGTTAAGTCAATTTTTCGTCTTTCCATTGCTTTTTCAGCAACTTCGTAGGCTTTTTCTAGTTTAAATTTTTCATCGTCCTTCATTCCGCCCCAAGAAAAATTCGAAATTAAATTTGGAGGAAAGCCTGATTTGAAAATATTTGCGGCTACTCCAACAACGGTTCCGGTATTCAACTGGGTGTTGATTGCGGTTTTAGAATGATCGCCCATAATTAAACCCGCAAATTGCAATCCGGAATCCAGAAAGCGCTTTTTCTTATAATTCCAAAGTTTTACAGACGCATAGTTATTTTTTAGATTGGAAGAATTGGTGTCAGCACCTAGGTTACACCATTCACCAATCACCGAATTTCCAACAAAACCGTCATGTCCTTTGTTGGAATATCCGAAAATGATGATGTTATTTACCTCGCCACCAACTTTACAGTGCGGACCAATGGTTGTTGCGCCATAAACTTTTGCTCCCAAATTGAATTTAGAATCTTCACAAAGTGCAATCGGGCCACGAAGATGGCAACCCTCCATGACTTCGGCATTTTTTCCGATATAGATTTTTCCCGTTTTTGTATTTAATGTTGAAAATTCAATCTGCGCACCTTCTTCAATAAATAAATCATCCGAGTTTCCTAAAAAACCATTGGTTTCTGATAAAGGTTGCGACGTTCTTCCTTTAGTTAATAAATCAAAATCAAAATCAATAGCTTTTTGATTGTGCGAAAACAAATCTGTCGGTTGTTTGAAAAAGTGCAAATCTTCTTCAATATCCGTCATTTTCTCGATTTGATTCAAGCTAAAATTCTTCATGTTGATTCTCGCAGCAATCAATTCATTTTCATAAACCAAAGCTTCACCAAATTTCAAATCTTGAATTTGTTTCAAAATAGATTCGGATGGTAGAAAATGAGGTACAAGAAACAAACTTTCCTCTTCTTGTGGTTTTGGGAATTTATCTTCTAAAAACGCTTCGGTGATGTATGCGACGTTTTCAATATCTAATAATTTCTTCCAACGTTCTGTAAACGTTAGAATTCCGCAACGCATCTCAGCGATTGGACGAGTAAAAGTTAGTGGAAGAAAATCTTCCCAAAATTGGGCATCGGAAAATACTATTTGCATATGATTTTTCTATATTGTCAGAACAAAAATACAATAAAAAAAAGTCTTTCAGAATCCTGAAAGACTTTAATTATAATGTAAAATACAAAAATTACTTAGCGAATTTTTTGTATTTATTCATGAACTTGTCAACTCTACCCGCTGTATCTACAAGTTTTACTTTTCCTGTGTAGAATGGGTGAGATGTAGAAGAGATTTCCATTTTGATTAATGGATATTCTTGTCCTTCGTACTCAATTGTATCTTTTGTGTCAGCAGTTGATTTGCAAATGAAAACTTCATCGTTACTCATGTCTTTGAAAGCAACTAATCTATAATTTTCAGGGTGAATTCCTTTTTTCATGATATGCTAAAAATTACTTTATTACGTATTTATTTTATATTGGATAAAAGTAGTAATGGATTTTTTATCCGTTATTTTAGGTGGCAAAAATAGTACTTTTTTTTGAACTTGCAAAACTTATTAAGAATAATATTTTGATGATAAAAGAGTTCAGTAAAAATAAGTACCTTTGAACTACGAATATTCATAGATTGATGAAACTCAGATTTTTATTTATTGCAGCCTTCTGGGCGCTTCTTTTAACAACGGCTTGTAAGAATGATGAGATTTCATTCGATCAACCATCCAAAGATTTACGATTTTCTAGAGACACGGTTTTTTGCGATACGATTTACAATCAAGTTCGGTCAGAAACCTACGCATTTAAAGTTTATAATACTGAAAATAAAGATGTCATCATTCCTAATATTTCTTTGAAAGGAGGGACTTCGTCGCCATACCGTATTAATGTGGATGGAAAGGCTGGAACCGATTTTCAAAATATCCCGCTACGTAAAAAAGACAGTTTGTACGTTTTTATCGAAATCGCACCAGTGGCTAATGCAAAAGAAGCGATCGCGGAAGATCAAGTGGTTTTTGAAGGAGGAAGTCTTAATCAACATGTGACTTTATTGTCCGTTGTTCAAGATGCCGAGTTTTTTATTGAAAGCAAGACCAATCCGAATATCGTTTCTCAAAATACAGTTTGGACAAACTCTAAAGCCAAAATTATTTATGGAGATTTGACTGTAGCCGAAGGAAAAGAACTTCAAATACAAAAAGGAACCAAAGTTTATTTCACTAAAAATAGTGGAATGAAAATTTCTAAAAACGCTAAATTAACAATTGAAGGAACATTAAATGACGAAGTGGTGTTACGTGGCGATCGTAATGACCTTAAATACGATACGATTCCTTTAAACTGGAACGGAATTCGTTTTGAGGAAGGTTCGAAATTATCCATGAACTACGCACGTGTTTTTGGTGGAACAACAGGTTTTACTTTAAATAAAGCCGAAGCAACAATTCAAAACTCGTTTATACATACGTTTCAAAATTATGGTATCGAAGCCGTTCAATCCGTTGTTAAAGCGGAAAACTTGGTGATGAACAATTGCGGAAATGCCAATGTTGGTTTGTTTGCAGGAAGTACAGCCGATTTTACGCATGTAACATTAGCTAATTATTGGCGTTTGAATTCCTCTTTACCAGGACTTTCTTTAGTTGCTTCCAATGAATGGAAAAACGCAACTGGAAAAACATTGACGGGTGATATTAAATTAAATCTTAAGAATTCAATTGTTTACGGAGTTAATTCAAATTCGATTCTATTTTCTCCAAAATCAGGGCAGAATTTCAATTATACGATCACCAATTCTTTATTGAAATATACGGATCAAGCAGGATTTGTCTTCGATGGAAATCCGAATGTTATTAATTCCTTGAAAAATGAAGATCCGAAATTCCTTTTTCCGTATATTTCAAAGATGAATATGCGTTTGGGAGAAGGCTCTCCGGCTAAGAATAAAGGAAATGTAACGATTGCAAATACGGTTCCGAAAGATTTAGTTGGTATTTCGAGAACTTTAAATCCTAGTTTAGGCGCTTATCAATAACATATAGTTTTAAAATTCGAAGAGGAAATGGAGATTACAAAGCTTCAACACGAAGTTGATGAGTGGATAAAAACGATTGGAGTTCGCTATTTCAATGAGCTAACCAATATGGCAATGCTTACCGAAGAAGTAGGCGAAGTTGCCCGAATTATCGCAAGAAGATATGGCGAGCAAAGCGAAAAAGAATCTGATAAAACAAAAGATTTAGGTGAGGAATTAGCCGATGTTTTGTTTGTGACTTTATGTTTGGCAAATCAAACAGGAGTTGATCTTCAAGCCGCTTTTGACGCGAAAATGAAAAAGAAAACCGAACGCGATTCCGATAGACATCAGAACAACGAAAAACTTCATAAAAAATAAAAAACGCAATACTTTTTTAAATGTATTTAAAAAAAGCACTACTCAAAGACCATCAAACCATACAGATTACCGGTTCGAAAAGTATTTCGAATCGTTTGTTGATTTTAAAGGAATTGTTTGGCAACATCTTGATTGGCAACCTTTCGAACTCTCAAGATTCTCAATTAATGCAAAAAGCATTAGCATCCGACGAAACCACGATTGACATTCACCACGCAGGAACGGCGATGCGTTTTTTGACGTCTTTTTTTGCAATTCAAGAAGGGCGAGAAGTTATTCTTACAGGTTCTGATCGTATGAAACAACGACCAATTCAATATTTGGTTGACGCATTACGAACGTTAGGTGCGGATATTGAGTATTTGGAGAACGAAGGTTTTCCGCCGTTAAAAATTACAGGAAAGAAACTTTCTAAAAGCTTGGTAAAGATTCCAGCGAATATTTCATCGCAATTTATCACCTCTTTATTGTTGATTGGCGGAAAATTAGAAAATGGATTGGATCTTCAATTGGAAGGTAAAATCACCTCGCGACCGTATTTGGAAATGACACTAAAAATTCTTTCCGAAGTTAGTATTAAAAGTGAATTTGAAGGAAATCGCATTCGTGTTTTTCCTTTCAAAAAAGAACATACCATGTCTTCGCTGATTCATTATGAAGTAGAAAGCGATTGGAGTTCGGCGAGTTATTTTTACTCAATGGCTGCGATTGGAAGACAACCGATTACGTTAAAGAGTTTCAAAACGTATTCCTTACAAGGTGATTCGCGTTTGAAAGAAATTTATTGGGACTTTTTTGGTGTGAATTCAGTTACGGATGAAGCTGATTTTTCCTTGAGTTTATTTCCAGAAAACTATTTTCAGATGCCAGAAAAGGTTTCTTTGAATATGAATGACTGTCCCGACATTGCGCAAACGCTTTGTGTAACGGCAGTTGCTTTCAAAGTTCCGTTTGAAATTAATGGTTTAGAGACATTGAAAGTAAAGGAAACCGACCGATTGGTTGCGTTGCAAAATGAGCTTCGAAAACTCGGTTGCGAAACGGAAATAACGGATGCTAGTATTCGTTCTATTTCGTTTGGTGAACCTCTATTTCCGGTGAGTATCGCTACTTATAACGATCATCGAATGGCGATGAGTTTTGCACCGATGTGCTTGCAAATTCCTTTAACAATCGAAAATGATGATGTTGTAGAAAAATCGTATCCTGATTTTTGGATCGATCTAGAAAATATTACAGAAACGATAACGGATGGAGAATAAAGTACTTGTGATAACGGGAACTTCTACAGGAATTGGTTTCGTTATGGCGGAATATTTTGGAAAAAAAGGAAATCAAGTTTTTGGTTTGAGCCGTAAAAATGTGGATTCGCCTTATTTTAAAACGATTCCGACAGATATTACCGATAAAGATCAAATTCAAGACGCGATTGATGAAATTCTTTCAAAAACAAATCGAATTGATGTTTTGATAAATAATGCTGGAATGGGGATGGTTGGTGCCGTTGAAGATTCTACGAAAGAAGATATTAGCAAGCTCTTTAATCTGAACTTGATTGGAGCCGTGCAAACGATGAGTGCCGTGATGCCGTCGATGCGAAATCAAAAAAGAGGTCAAATTATTAATGTTTCTAGTATTGGATCGGAAATGGGTTTGCCGTTTCGCGGTTTTTATTCGGCTTCAAAATCGGCTTTAGATAAAGTGGTAGAAGCAATGCGCTATGAAGTTTATCCTTGGAATGTGGATGTTTGTTCTCTGCATTTAGGTGACATCAAAACCAATATTGCGGACCATCGTGTGAAAACTTCGGTTTCTGAGCCGTATCAGAAGATATTTTCCAAAGTTCTTGACTTGATGAATTCGCACGTGAATGACGGAACAGAACCTTTGGATGTTGCGGTTTATGTGGATAAATTGCTTCAGAAAAAATCTTGGAAAGCCCATTACTATTTCGGAAAAATGGGGCAGAAAATTGGAGTTCCCTTGAAATGGATTCTTCCACAAAAGGTGTACGAAAACTTAATGAAAAAATACAATCATCTTGATTAAAACCATGAAAGCACGTTTCTTTTTTATCGCTTTTACTTTTTCAGTTTTTGCATTTGCTCAAACGACAAATGCTAGTTTAAACAAGACGTTAAAGGAATATCGACAGAATTTGTTGGCCGGAAATTATGAGTCTTTGGTAGATTATATGTATCCAAAGGTTTTTGCGATGGTGGGTGGAAAACCCAACGTGGTCAAAATGCTGAAAATGGCAACCCAGAAGACAAAAGAGGAAGGCGTTTCTATCAAAAGTATTTCGCATAAACACGGTGGAAAAATGGCTAAAAAAGATGGCGAGATTCAAATTCCGATTATAGAAACTACGGTTTTGGAAGCTTCGAAAAACAAGAAACGTTTTTCAACGCAATTGATGTTAATTGCGATTTCCGAAGATGAAGGAAAATCATGGACGTTGATTAACACGATGAATCAAAAGAAGGAACAAATACTAACGTTTTTTCCGAATTTAAGTTCCGATTTAGAAATTAAACAATTCGAAGCGCCTAAAATGAGTCCTTCAAAATAATATTCCGGGCGCGATTCAGTTATTGGAATATGACCACCCCAAAGCAAAATAACCAATTCTTCGTTTCTTTTTATAAGGAAACCCGGTTTTGGATTTTTGTTTTTTTAATGGGAAGTTTTTGGTTACAAGCTCAAAAGAAAATCTTTCAACTAATTGATGTCGAAACGAAGATTTCGAAGCCAAAGAAAGATTCACTTTCGGCGGTTCAGTTTTTAGATTCTCTTTCCCAATCCAATTATTTCTACACGAAAGTTATTGATGTCAAAGAAACTCCGAATGAAATTCAAATTTTTTACGACAAAGGCGAGAATTTCAATGTCGCTGATATTCAATTGGAAGGTAGTTTAGCCGATGAATTGAAGAAATCAAAAACGTTTTCTACAACGAATTTAGATTCCATTCGGAAAACAATCAATCAACATTTTGTGGCAAAAGGCTTTGCGTTTAGTCGGGTAAAAACGGAATATCAAGGCTTAAAAAACAACCGCCCTCAAGTCAGACTTTCAGTTGATTTAGGACAAAAGCGCAAAATTGATGGTTTGGTTTTGAAAGGCTATGAAAAAATTCCAAAACGATTCAAGAAGAATTTAGAAAAGGAATTTGTTGGTAAGGACTACGAAGTTGGGCAGCTTGCAAATCTTCAAAAAAGTCTTCAAAATCATCCTTTTGTTTTGTTGGAGCAACCGCCACAAACCTTATTCACAAAAGATTCTACGCAAGTTTTTCTTCAATTCCAGAAAAAAAAGTCCAATACATTTGATGGAATTATTGGTTTTGGAAATAACGAAAGCGATAAATTTTCTTTCAACGGAACGCTAAATGTTGCTTTTCGAAATATGTTCAACGGTTTCGAGGATGTAAGTTTATACTGGCAGCGAAATCCCAATAAAGGTCAAACGTTTGATCTGAAAACGAGTATTCCGTATTTGTTTAAATCCAATGTTGGTTTGGATGTTCAGATGAATATTTACCGCCAAGATTCCACGTTTGCTAATGTGAAAATGCATCCTGGATTGTTCTATCAAATGACGCCAAAACAAAAAATTGGTGTT
Source organism: Bacteroidota bacterium (assembly GCA_023423715.1). GTDB lineage: Bacteria > Bacteroidota > Bacteroidia > Flavobacteriales > Weeksellaceae > JAFAFC01. The sequence continues at coordinate 176,150 of JAFAFC010000034.1, read as the reverse complement.
CGCGGAAATTTTGAAGTTTCTTCTGTTTTGGATTCGTTATATACTGCTGCACAAGAGTTTAATCGAAGTGGAGCGGGAGTTTGGTATGAGTATCAAAAGCCAACGGATGTAGAACTTTTTGTTTTTGATTCTAGAATTCGTGCCGAATTGGATTTTCTTTCGACTCGTTATGATGCCGACCAATCCAAAGGCTCAGTGGTTCGCTATTATATTTTAGGGGAGAAGAATTTTCATTTAAAAGGAAGGCATTATATTAACATCAAAGCAGAATCAGCCTTATTGAATTCTAAAAACGATTTAGCCGAAAACGAGTTATTCCGAATTGGAGGCTGGAATTCACTTCGCGGATTTAATGAAAATGCAATTCTCGCTAATTTTTATGCTTATGGAGGTGCCGAATATCGTTATTTGGTGAATCAACAAGCTTTTTTTGATGTGTTTGCCCAATTTGGTCAAATTCAAAACAAAAGTTTGGGAGTTGATCCAAAGCTTTATAGTTTCGGTTTTGGATTCAATTTCTTCTTACCGATTGGACTCATGAGTTTCCAAATTTCGAACGGAAGTCAGGTCGGAAATCCTTTTAATTTCCGCGATACCAAAATCCACTGGGGAATCATAAGCCGTTTCTAGAGGTATTATTTTCTTTAGTTGGCTATTAAAAATTAGATTCATTTCCAGCATTGATATCGTCTATTGCATTAATTTTAATTTACATTCCCACAAAAATTTTTCATTTTCATTAAAATAGACTAATTTTGCACAGAAAGTAAAGATGTCTATACATAACAAAATTGTAGAAGAAGCGATCACTTTCGACGACGTTCTTTTGATTCCTTCTTATTCAGAAGTTCTACCTTCTCAGGTTTCTTTAAAATCAAGATTAACAGATAAAATTACCCTTAACGTTCCTATTGTTTCTGCGGCTATGGACACCGTAACCGAAGCGGATTTGGCTATTGCATTGGCTCGTGTTGGGGGTCTTGGTTTTATCCATAAAAACATGACAATTGCAGAGCAAGCTGCTCAAGTAAATAAAGTAAAACGTTCGGAAAACGGAATGATTTCGGATCCGGTAACACTTTCGAAAGACCATACATTAGGTGAAGCGAAAGAGTTAATGCAACGTTATAAGATTTCTGGTTTACCTGTTGTTGATGTTGAAAATACGTTAATCGGAATTATCACCAATCGTGATGTGAAATATCAAGAAAACCTTGCCATGAAAGTGGAGGAGTTGATGACCAAAGAAAACATCATCACTTCGGATAAAAATACAGACTTGGAGCAAGCGAAGAAAATTTTGCTTCAAAATCGTGTTGAAAAACTTCCTATCGTAGATGCAAACAACAAATTGGTTGGTTTAATTACGATTAAGGATATCGATAATCAAATGGAGTATCCAAATGCAAACAAAGACCAAAACGGTAGATTAATCGTTGGTGCGGGAGTTGGCGTTGGAGTTGATACCATGGAGCGTATTGAGGCATTAGTTGCTGCTGGAGTGGATATTGTAGCTATTGACTCAGCTCACGGACATTCGAAAGGCGTAATTGATAAGATTTCTGAAATTAAAGCAGCATTCCCGAATTTAGATATCGTTGGTGGAAATGTAGTAACTGCAGAAGCAGCAGAGGCTTTAATTGATGCTGGTGCAAACGTAATTAAAGTAGGAGTTGGACCAGGTTCTATCTGTACAACGCGAGTTGTGGCGGGTGTTGGTGTTCCTCAACTTTCTGCAATTTACAATGTTTACGAGTACGCGAAAACTAGAAATGTAAGTGTTATCGCCGATGGTGGTATTAAGCTTTCTGGAGATATTGTTAAAGCAATTGCTTCAGGAGCAAATGCTGTAATGTTAGGTTCTTTGTTCGCAGGAACAGAAGAAGCGCCAGGTGAGGAAATTATTTTCCAAGGAAGAACCTTCAAATCCTACCAAGGTATGGGAAGTCTTTCAGCAATGAAACGTGGTGGTAAAGAGCGTTATTTCCAAAGTGAAGCGAAAAAATTTGTACCAGAAGGTATTGAAGGTCGTGTACCATACAAAGGAAAATTAGAAGATGTGGTTTTCCAATTGACAGGAGGTTTACGCGCTGGAATGGGATATTGCGGAACAAAAGATATTCCGTCACTTCAAAAAGATAGTAAAATGGTGAAAATTACGGGAAGTGGTTTGAAAGAATCGCATCCACATGATGTCATCATTACCCAAGAAGCGCCAAACTATTCTTTGTAATAGGAGAGCTCAAATAATTAAAAGTCGCATTTATGCGGCTTTTTTTGTTTTGATACTCAAGGAAAGGATTAATCCAATAAGCAACAAGCCTAAACCAATGTAATACGAAAAGACACCCGCGTTTTCTGGAAAATGATCACTTAAATAGGCGGTAACTTGTGGGCCGATAATTCCGCCAAATCCCCAAGCAACCAAAACAATCCCATAAAGTGAAGCCATAAGTTTTGCTCCAAAATGTTCCTTAATTAGGGATGGAATCATTCCAAATCCGCCACCGTAGCAAAGTAATATTATACAAACGACTCCAAAAAAGATCGTGGGATTTTGAGTGAAAATTAAAACGACAAAGCAAAGGATTTCCAAAATCAGCATCCATCGAAAAGCTGTTATTTGTCCAATTTTATCGGAAAGACTTCCCCAAAAGAATCGTCCAATTCCATTAAATACTGCAGTTACGGCAATGAGTGTCGCTCCTTTTTCACTTAATGTTAATGAATCGCTTATTCCATTTTTCATTAAAAGATTCTGAAGTAATGGCGATTGAAAAGCAATAAAAATCATTCCTGCAACGATGTTAAAGAGAAACATCAACCAAATGAATTGATAGTTTTTTGATTTTAAGATGGATGATATATTTTTATTTTCTTTCGTTGCCGCATTCACAACTTCAGGATTTGCTTTTAAAAAAGAAGCCGAAATTGGAAGTAAAATGAGTAGAACGCAACCAACACCAAGAAATGTGTAGGCGAGATTTCCATTAAATAAACTAAGTAAAAATGGTGCTAAGACTTTAGACATAAGAAAAGCTCCCAAACCAAATCCCATGACCACCATTCCTGTTATGAAGCCTGATTTTTCAGGAAACCATTCTGAGACAGCTGCAACGGGTGTTACGTATGCCATTCCTAAACCTATGCCACCAATAACACCAAAACCAAGATAAAGTAAAGGAAGTAGATGATAATGTAACGCAAAAAAGGAAATAATATACCCCAAGGCATAGAGGAATCCACCGAGAACGGCTAATTTTTTCACACCAATTTGGTGAATTCTACCTCCACACCAAGCTGCGGTGACTCCCAGCATGAAAATTGAAATACTAAAAGCCCACGCAGTTTCAGATTGAGTCCAACCTAAAGATTCTGTTATCGGTTTTTGGAAAAAACTCCACGCATAAACTGTTCCCAAAAGTAAATGGGTACAAGTAGCCATACTAGCTATGATCCAGCGATTGTTTTTCAATTTCGACATTACTCAAAGCTAGAGACATTCTGTTTGATGCTCAAAAATTTGAGGATGAGAAAATTCAGTTAATGAAAAAAGACCTCAAATGAGGTCTTTATAAATTCTATTTTAAGTGATTTATTCTTCTAAATCTTGCTTGAATCGGTCGATTCGATGGTCTGTGAGATAGTTTCCTTTCTCAATTTTTTCTTTGGAATAGAGTCGGAAATCGTTTTCTGTTTTTTCAAGTAAGAAGTCGTATGGTCCGACACTTGAAATCAGTTTCACTAAAACTGGAGATATTTCAAGACAAATGAAAAGTCCCATGATAAATGCGGCTGCAAGAGCAATTATTTCAGAGTTTTTACCAAGTTCATCTAAGGCTTGAAGTCGAGCCGCAAATCCGTTAAATCGATCTTCTATCGTTTCAGTTTTCGTTCGCTCCGTTTGGAGATTTGTATAGACTTTTGAAATTTCTTTATCCAAATACTCCAATCGTGGAGTCATTTGTTTTTGATAATTTTCTAAATCGAGTTTGCGCTGTTCCTTAAGTTCAGCTTTACGTTTGGCATTAGATCCGTAACCTTCTTTACCACTTGTTAAACCTGTTTTTGTGCCTAGAATTTCTCTTTCCAATTCTACGGCAGCCGAGTCATACGAAGCTTGGTAAACAGCGATTTTTTCCGAGATTTGTTTTTTTTCTGTTTCAAAAGGTGTCGATTGTTGCAGGATTCTTCCGTTCATTTCACCTTCCAATTGTTTTTTATTTCGTTGAATGATGGTATTTAATTGCTTGTTAACCTCTTTTTCAAAGATTTTCAATTCTAAAGGTTTTGAAATGATAATTCCTAAAAACGTAGCCAAAATCAAACGTGGAATTGCCATTAAAATCTGATTCCAAACCGTTCCCGTTTTTTTCATCGAGGAAACGATGTAACGGTCAAGGTTGAAAATCATTAGTCCCCAAACGATTCCGAATCCTACCGCAACCCAAATATTATCAAAGACCGTAAATAAAGCATATCCCGCAGAAAGCGTTGCAAAAACAGCGGTAAATAATACGATTCCACCAATTCCTGCAAATTTATTCCATTCACTTGGTGTTTTTTTTAGCAAATGAATGTTGGCTCCCGAGCACAGCATCATAAACTTTTGAAAACCATTCATTTCATGATTCACGGGAGTGGGTTGAATTTTATTTGTTTTCATTATTTCTAAAATTAGTTCCTAATTAGTCTGCAATAATTATGACAATGTTACGGATAGTAGTAGGTTTTGCCTAGTAAATCGGTTATAAAATAATTTTACAAATAAAATCGCTGAAAATCAGCTATATAAAAATTAAATTATTTTTTCGTATTTTTATTTTACAAACACCTAAAATCAAAATTCCGATGAAAAATGTAGTTTCCATTCTTTCCGTTTCACTACTTGTGCTTTTTGTCTCGTGTAAGAAAACGCCTTCCAATGAGATTGCTAATGAGTTAAAAGAGACGGCAGATTCTATCAATAAAGTTACGCCACAAGAAATTAATGAAGGTGTGCGTCTGGATTTTGCGAGTGTCGATGACGAAAAAACCATGCATTATCATTATACATTAACACTTGATGATCCAAAAAATACGGATGCAGCGTATTACGAAAACTCCAAACCTTTGCTAAAAAAGGAAATGATCGAGTTGATAAAAACGTCTCCCGATTTGGAGGATTTAAGAAAACAAAACGTGACTTTCAAATATTCCTATCAAGATATAAACAAAAAACCTGTTCTGGAATTGGTGATTACGCCAAAAGATTATCAATAGATTGATTATTTAATTCGATCTGGGTTTTGTTTTAGAAAAGCATCCCACCCGGAATAGGATTTTTCATTGGTGATACCACCTGAATTAAAATGATGACAAACGGCTACCGCCAATCCATCGGATGCATCTAAATATTTGGTGGGGAATTCTTTCAATTTCAAAAGATTTTGAAGCATTCCTGCAACTTGTTCTTTACTGGCGTTTCCGTTTCCGGTAATGGCCATTTTCACTTTCTTGGGTGAATATTCGGTAATCGGAATGTTTCGATATAAACTTGCTGCCATGGCAACGCCTTGTGCACGACCTAGTTTCAACATGGATTGAACATTTTTCCCAAAGAATGGTGCTTCTAGTGCAACTTCGTCTGGATTGAACTCGTCAATTAGAGCCAACGTTCGTTCAAAAATATATTTTAGTTTGGTTTCGTGGTTGGGATATTTTCGTAAAATAAGTTCATGAATGGAAAGCATTTCCATTTTTCCTTTCTTGATTTTGATTAATCCATAACCCATGACGGTCGTTCCTGGGTCGATTCCTAAAATAATTTTTTCTACTTCCACAAAGCAAAGGTAAGGGTATTTCTAAAATATTATACATTTTGTTTGATACATAAGAAAATTATATATAGATTTGTTATATATAAGAAAATTAGGTATGATAAAGAAGAATAATAAATTATACAAGGGAACCTTGCAAAATATTATTTTGAAGCTTCTCGCTCAGAATGTGAAAATGTACGGCTACCAGATGACACAACGTGCGAAAGAACTCACCAAAGGTGAGTTGGAAATGACGGAAGGCGCGCTCTATCCGCTATTGCATAAATTGGAAGCGGATGGGTTGATTGTTTCGGAACTTCGGAATATTAATGGTCGTGACCGAAAATACTACTTACTAACCGAAAAAGGAAAACGGCAACAACTTCTTCATGAAGAGGAAATGAAAACCTTTATTCTGAATCTTAATTCTATTTTTAATTAATTATTTACGATGATTTCAAAAGAAGAAGATAAATTAATTATCAACTATTTGGTGAACAAAAGGCTTTCGTATGATCTGATGTCAGAAGTTTACGATCATATGACCACGCAGATTCATGAGTTGAGAACGAATGAAAATATGAGTTTCGAAGAAGCTTGGCAAAAAGTACAATTTACGTGGATTGACGAGCTTATAATGACCTATGATGTTCGATTTAGTTTGGATGATATCTCTATCCTAGCTAAGAAAATAATCACGCAAAGAAATAGAAGGTCTATACCTAGATCCATAGGTTTAGGGATTCTTTTGTCAACGGTATTTTTTCTTGCTTTTGCGTGGATTCCTCAAAGTGAGATTATGCTAACGCAAATCATTTTTTGTGGATCATTTTTAGTTCTCGCTGTTTTCTTTTTAATAAGAACGAGCCAATTAAAAAAGAAAAATTCTCTACAATTAAAAGATACAAATCCACTAACCCAATATGAAGGAATTATGGCTATCCCAAGTGCAACTGGTGGTGCTATTGCTTTTTTTAGTTCTACAGAAAGATGGGAAAAAATGCATTCTCTTTTAAACTCCTTACTCTTTCAATCGGGAAATTTAAATTCCGCAAACTACGGTTTTATGTTGTTTGTTTGGTTTTTCTTAGCGTTATATATGTTCGCATTAACGTATTTTTATTTTGGATTCAAAGAGTATCAAAAAGCATTCGGACAAGCAATTCGCTTCAAAAAGAAAGTAGAAGAAGTTTTAATTTAATTCAAATTCAATGATGATAACACAAGTTCAAAAACAAGAAGTTCACGATTTTTTACATTCAAGAAAAATCCCCGTGGATGTTTTAATTGAAATGGAAGATCATTTTGTTACTCAAATTATCGACGTTCAAAGCGAAAAAAATATCGGTTTTAATGAAGCCTTCATCTATGTTAAAGACCTTTGGAAGGACGAGTTGAAAATGAAATACAGCTATTGGCTGCATTTGTACGCACCTAGTTTTCTTATGAAAATTATTAATCGAGAATTTTTTAAAACATTCAGAAAAGCAGTGGCGTTTTCAGTATTTACAACAGCATTAACAGTACTATTCGCAAAAACACTTGTCAAAGAAGTGTTTATAGAGGCTTTCTTCGGAATCAACTTTATCGTTCTTGGTATTCCACTTTTGGTTTTGATTTTCTTTTTACTTAAGGATTATAAGTATTTTGACACTAAGAAACAATCGTTGCAGTATTCTGTTTATCAAAGAAATAGTATTGCGATTTTCTTGGGTTTTATTTTTCAGATCAAAAATATAATGGATCCCGAAGAACAAGCAAGTAATTTTCTTGCCTACTTTTCTGGGGAGAAAACAGCAGTGAATTTTTACATCATGATTTTGGCGGGTACGATATTGACAGCTTATTCTATTTTTGGATTTTTAAATTTACTTCAACATCAAAAAATTGTGAGCAAACTGAAAAATCAACTGAAAAAAGCGAATTAATTTAAAGTTGCTGTTGGTGAAGCGCTTTCGATCGCATCAGCAGCGGCTTTCAAATCTTTATGAGGCTGAAAAATAGCATTCTTTCCAATGCCTTCATTTGCAAAATTGGATAAGATAATTAAGGACGTTTTTGTTTTCGGATAATAGACGTTCAACGAAGGCGCTCCTTTAATATACCCAGAATGGAAATAGGATAGAGGTTCTGTTTTGCTCATCATAATACCGTATCCATAACCCATTTTTCCTAAAACTTGATGATTTCGCTCTGCACTCTGAGTTTGAAACTTTTTCAAAAATTCGGCGTTGAGAATTTTCCCACCGTACAATTTTTGATTCCACAAATGCAAATCATTTACTGTTGAAAGTATACCACCTGCCGGAATAGAAATGGATTCATCCACCAAACGTTTAGGCATTCCAGGAACTTCTTGCGCTGTTTTTAATGTTCCGATATGAGCACTTGCGAAATTTGAACCTGTAAATTGATCTGCTGTAAACGTAGAGTTTAAGCCAACTTGTTTAAACAATTCTTGAGCGTTTTGCGAGTAACTTTTTCCCGTCGCTTTTTCCAATACGTCACCCAAATAACGAAAACCTTTATTTGAATAATTGAATTCGGCTCCCGGTTTTGAAACCAAATTATTCGCCGCATCACTAATTCCCGAGGTATGATTCATCAACTGTTCGATGGTAATTTTTGCTTTGTCACTTGTGTTGAAATTTGAGAGATATTTAGCAACAGGATCTTGAACATTTAACAAGCCTTCTTCTGCTTTTTTTAGAATTAAAACCGCTGTAAACTGCTTGCTAATCGATGCGATCGGAAAAATTGAAGCGTCTGAAATTTGAGTTTGAGATTTGAAATTTTCAAATCCTTGATTTTTGCGATAAACGAGGATGCTATCCTCGAAAACGCCTACCGATGCGTTGAAATCATACTTTTTAAAAACTGTATCGACAGCATTTTTATACAAATTGGTTTTGAACTGAAAAACGGCTTCTTGGGCAGTAAGTTCTTTGGTTTTTTCATCCGTTTTTTCTTGCTTACAAGCTACAAATACGAAAGGTAGGGCTAGGAAAAAGCTCCAAAAGTGTCGTTTCATCAAGTTCATTTTTCGTAAAGGTACAAAAGCCTTTCAAATAAAGGAAATCGCTATCTTTTTATATGCGAATGTTGGTAGTTGCGAATGACGAAATTAATACCTGTTTCCAAGACTTCACCCATCGATTCGCACTTTTTGAATTGAGAGTTGTATGTTAATTTCTGCAAGCCACGTTTTAGTTCTTCTACTTTTTCGGAAGTGGAAATGGTATCCAATTTCAAAATATTTATTAGATCATGAAAACGCCGGTTACTACTTAAAACACGTTTTGCAATAACAGAACGCACTTCTTTTCGGTATTGCTCGATGGAATTGGGTTTCAATTTGTCATAAACCAAATCAACCATCGCCGCATTTTCTTTAAAATATTGTGGGAGATATATTCGAAGATTCCCTTCAAAACACTGCTGATCAAAATCAATGGCTCGAATTCGATACACAACTTGATCAAAATCGTGCGTTGGAATCACCACGTAATTGTACGAGCGCATATCGCCCAAAAGTCCAATCATACACCGTTCGTTGAATTTGACAAACTCTTTTGCAATCTGGGATTTTTCATGATGGCTACAGCTCTCTAAATGTTTATCAATAAAAACATCGCCCGGAATTCCTAAAATATGTTCTTCAATCAGCGTGTCTTTATGAACCAAGAAATTCATTCGGTTTTGTGTAAGAATTTCCTCGAGTTCCAAACCATAAATACGTGAAGCATCGGCTTTTTTAATGTAGAAATTGGTGTAATTATCGTTCAGAATATTTCGAACCCGAATTCGAAATGGCTTTGAATTTCCAAAGGTGCAAAAATGAATGGAATCTACCGTTAAATAAGGCAAAACGTCCTTATCGCCATCCGAATGTAAGTAGGTGTAAATCTTATTGAGGTTTTCTTCAATTTCTTTATGTTCCGACTCGGAATAATAAACGCTAAGCCACAACGTGTCTTTCCCTTCCTTGTCTTCCACCGACGTATAGCCCGAAAAACGTAAAAGATCATCGTAGAAAAATCGAATTTCGGTCAACCGATTATGCGTATCCAAATACGCTTCCAACTCTGGAATTACGGGATAAATGGGTTTTCTAAATTCAATTTTTACGTCTTTCATCGTTTAAAGTTACTAAAAAACCTCATCACTTGGATGAGGTTGTGTTATTCTATAACTAGCAAATCTAATTTTTCGTTCCAACATATTGAACGCCGCTAAGCGCTTCTTTTGTATTAACTTTTACACCGTTTTTACCCACTTTTACATTTCCCGTTGAGATTTGACCATTGGCTCCAACTTTCACATTCCCTGCTTTTACGCTATTTTTTCCAACGGAAACATCACCATAATCCGACTGTGAAATCCCAAAACAGTTGGATTTATTATTTAATGCGATGGCAACTTCATTTTCTTCTTTATCAAAAACGACGCAACCTAATTTTACAGCATAACCACCAACCGTTTGAGCCGGAACGTTGTAAACAGCCTTTTCCTCGTTGCTTGCATTGGCAATCGCATAAAAAGTAGACTTTCCAATAAGATTTGAGATCCAAATTTTATTTTTCTGCGTTTTGTCTGGTGTAATTTTGACATTCGTTTGTGCCGCATCTCGAATTTGATCTGGAGCAATTAACGCTGATTGCGCATACGATCCAATGACACTTTGCGCGAATGCGAACCCAAAAGCTCCGAATAACGAAGCTGTTAAAAACATTTTTTTCATCTTTCTATTATTTTTTTGTGATACTAATAGTACGAGGAAAAACGGTTTTTATTTGAGAAAGAAAGTTAATTTTAGGTTAAATAGTATTAAAATGTAGAATATAACAAAGATATAGTGTCTGAATCCTCACTTGTAATTACGTTTTTATAAACATCATCATAGAGTTTGATTTCTACCAATTTCGTGTTTTCTTTTTTCAGTTTTTCATATTTACTTTTTGATATATTTTTTCCATTAAAATAGTAAAAATCGGGTGGAGTGGGAGATACAACCACTACTGCACCAATGGTAACCTCTCCATTGTCTGCTACTAAATTTTGCGATCGTATCAGTTGATTCTTTGAAATTAAATGATTAGAATAATCTTCATAAAAAGCGTTGGCACCTTTTTTTTGGAAATTTATTCTGATTAAATTTTGACTTTTCAAAATGGATTCTGGAATTTCAAATTCAAAATTGTTGTTTTTATCAATTTTTCCAGTATAAAGTTTTGATTTTGTAATAAGATTAATTGATGTAGGATGAATTTCAACTTCTTTTGACCAAGAGATTTTACCTGTTATTTTTACAGTTTTATCTGTTGAAACTTCTGTTGATAAACTTCTTTGATTTTGGGTTGTACAAGATGTAATCGTTAATGTTAAAGCTAAAATAATGCTGCTTGCCGTTTTCAGTGGGTTTAATTTTCCACAAACTTTAGGCTTCGATTTTAATAAATCAATAATTTGAATACTGGACAATTCATCTAAATCATTGACTTTTTCATGACACGAATCGCAAAATCTACCTCCCGAAACGGAATTCATAATGTTCCAATCCTCATGACATGGATCTTCGATTTTTATTTTTGACATCATTTATCTTTTTACTAAGATAACAAAAAACCTCACCGAATTTCGATGAGGCTTTTATAATTTTTTTAAAGTAATTACTAACAACAGTTAGTAGTAATAATTGCCCGACGACGTTGTCGTCTACATGTTTCGACGGTATTTGCCTCCAACTTCGAAAAGCGCATTGGTAATCTGACCAAGAGAACAGAATTTCACGGCATCCATCATCACTTCGAATAAGTTTTGTTGGTTGATTGCTGCGTGCTGAAGTGTTTTTAGTGCTTCTGCAGATTTCTCATCATTAGCATTTTGAAAGTTGTGCAAATTCTCGATTTGAGCTTGCTTTTCCTCCTCAGTCGAACGAATAACTTCACCTGGACGAACCGTTGGCGAACCATCTTTTCCAAGGAACGTATTCACTCCGATAATTGGATATTCGCCAGTATGTTTTAGCCATTCGTAATGCATCGATTCTTCTTGTATTTTCGAACGTTGGTACATTGTTTCCATCGCACCAAGAACGCCACCTCTTTCTGTAATTCTGTCAAATTCTGCATAAACCGCTTCTTCAACCAAATCTGTTAATTCTTCAATAATGAAAGAACCTTGAAGTGGATTTTCGTTTTTCGCTAAACCTAATTCTTTGTTGATAATCAACTGAATCGCCATCGCACGTCTTACAGATTCTTCCGTTGGTGTCGTAATCGCCTCGTCATACGCATTCGTGTGAAGCGAGTTACAGTTATCATAAATTGCATACAAAGCTTGAAGCGTCGTTCTGATGTCGTTAAAATCAATTTCTTGCGCGTGAAGCGAACGACCCGACGTTTGGATATGGTATTTCAACATTTGAGAACGCTCGTCGGCTCCGTACTTAAACTTCATTGCTTTTGCCCAAAGTCTTCTCGCCACACGACCAATCACCGAATATTCTGGATCGATACCGTTGGAGAAGAAGAATGAAAGGTTTGGTGCAAAATCATTGATGTCCATTCCACGAGACAAATAATATTCAACATACGTGAAACCATTTGCCAATGTAAATGCCAGCTGCGAAATAGGATTTGCGCCAGCTTCTGCAATGTGATAACCAGAAATTGAAACCGAGTAGAAGTTTCTTACTTTATTTTTAATGAAATATTCCTGAACGTCGCCCATTAATCTCAACGCGAATTCTGTTGAGAAAATACACGTATTTTGAGCTTGGTCTTCCTTCAAAATATCGGCTTGAACCGTTCCACGAACTGTAGCAATTGTTTCCGCTTTAATTTTAGCATAAACATCTGCAGGAACCACTTCATTTCCAGTTAAACCTAATAATTTCAGTCCAAGACCATTGTTAGAAGGAGGCAATTCGCCGTTGTATTCTGGACGTTTCAGACCTTTGGCATCGAATTTTGCTTTTAAAGCTTCTTCAATTTTACCTTCAAGTCCGTTTTCTTCCAAATATTTCTCCACATTTTGGTCGATTGCAGCATTCATGAAGAACGCTAAAATCATTGGAGCAGGACCGTTAATCGTCATTGAAACCGATGTCAAAGCATTAATTAAATCAAATCCTGAATATAATTTTTTGGCATCATCCAAAGTCGCAATTGAAACTCCGGCGTTACCAATTTTACCATAAATATCGGGTGGTAAAGCAGGATCTTGACCATAAAGCGTCACCGAATCGAACGCTGTTGACAAACGTTTTGCAGGCATTTCCGCAGAAACATAATGGAAACGTCTATTAGTTCTTTCGGGGCCTCCTTCACCAGCGAACATTCTCGTTGGGTCTTCTCCAGTTCTTTTGAAAGGATAAATTCCCGCCGTGTAAGGGAAACTTCCAGGAAGGTTTTCTTGACCTTTCCAAGCAATTAAATCGCCCCAATCATGGTATTTTGGAAGTGCAATTTTCGGAATTTTAAGATGCGATAAAGATTCTGTTGAGGTTTCAACTTTAATTTCTTTTCCTCTTACGAAATACGAATAAAACTCCTCATGGAAAGCTTTTTTGGTATCATCCCAAGTCTTTAGGAAGTCTATATTTTCTTGTTGAAGTTCTTTTTCAGCTTTTACATATTCAGCATCTAAAACTTCATTTTGAATTAAATTTTTAACACCATCAATATGGTACATTTTACGAGCCAAATCCGCTTGTTTCAAAACTTGTTGGTCGTATTGTGTGTTGTTTTCAACGATTTCAGAAAGGTAACGAACTCTTTTCCCAGGAATAATCGTGGTATCGCTCGTAATTTCTTGTTCTAAAAACTCTTGAAGTCCGGTTGAACTAAATTTTTCGTTTACTTTTTTAACCAAAGTATTGAATAGTTCTGTTGTACCGTGATCGTTGAACTGAGAGGCTTTTGTAGCGAAAACTGGCATTTCGTCCAATTGACTTTCCCAAAGCAAATGATTTCTTTGGAACTGCTTTCTCACCGCTTGTAAGGCATCCAAAGCACCACGTTTATCGGATTTATTTAACGCAATTAAATCAGCATAATCCAACATGTCGATTTTCTCCAATTGCGTAGAAGCACCATATTCAGGTGTCATCACGTACATTGAAACATCTGCAATATCCGAAACTTCCGAGCCTGATTGACCAATTCCCGAAGTTTCCAAAATAATAACATCAGGATGAGCCAACTTTAAGACATTCAAAGCGGTATGTACGAAAGGTGAAACCGAAACGTTATTCTCACGCGTCGCCATAGAACGCATAAACACGCGTGGATCGTTGATTGAGTTCATACGAATTCTGTCGCCCAAAAGTGCTCCACCCGTTTTCTTTTTTGAAGGATCGATTGAGATAATTGCAATTTTTTTATCTGGATTCGAACGCAAGAAACGTCTTACCAACTCGTCTGTTAATGAAGATTTACCAGCACCTCCAGTTCCTGTAATCCCTACAATCGGAATATTTAAATCTTTTGCTTTTTCATTGATTGCTGCAACCAATTCTGGTTTTTCGTCTGAAAAGTTTTCAACAGCAGAGATGATTTGCGCCAACTTCGCAGAATCTTCAAATTTTAAATTTTCAACATCAGCAGCCGTAATTTTTTCACCTGTTGCGAAGTCTGATCTTTTCACCAAATCATCGATCATCCCTTGAAGACCAAGCTCGCGACCATCGTCTGGAGAATAAATTCTGTCAACACCATAATCCATCAAATCCTTAATTTCTTCGGGAAGAATTACACCGCCACCGCCACCAAAAATCTTGATTTGTGGTGAGTTTTTCTCTCTCAAAAGATCATAAATGTATTTGAAATACTCGTTGTGACCACCTTGATAAGACGTCAACGCAATGGCATTGGCATCCTCCTGAATCGCAGTGTTTACCACTTCCTCAGCGGATTTGTCGTGTCCGAGGTGGATCACTTCGCATCCCGAACCTTGGATCACACGACGCATAATATTAATCGCTGCATCGTGCCCGTCGAAAAGCGCCGCCGCAGTTACAATTCTAACCTTATTGTTAGGGGTATATTTTTGGTTTTCCATATCTTAATAAGCAATCCTCCAAATATAAGGATATCCACGTAATTTTTAAAATCCCGATGTACACGTTTTGTCGTGCTATTTTAGGGTGATTTTCTTTATCTTTGGAACTTCAATTATTTGCAATTATGGGAAGAGCGTTGATGTATTTTGCGATAGGAACCTTGGCTAGTTTTCTTGGAAATTATTATTTTTTCGGAACAGGGCAATGGAAATTAGATTTGTTTTATTCTGCTGCTTTTGGGCTCGGTTGGGGATTGGCCTATTTTGTTGATCATCCAGAATGGCCGCTGGCGAAAAAAATGATGATTTCCTTTATCGGTGTTGCAGTTATTTTAGCATTGGGATTTTTGTTTTTCGACTTCATTATTGTGATTCCATCGATTATCCGCTTTTCAACAGTTTTTGTAGCCTATTATTTAATTGCAAGTTTTAAAGAAAGTAAATCACTACGCTATTAAGATTTAAAAATTTAAATAAAAAAGAAGTCCACTCGAATCAGAGTGGACTTCTTTTTTAATGCATCATTAATGCACTTATTAATATTAAAAGTATTAGTAAAAATTCGAAAGTAATAAAGTTTATAAAGAAAATGATACTTCCAACGATAACACTTATTATTCTACTTGTTTTATAAACACGATGGTGAGCCAAGTAAAAATAAAGAACGCTGTAGCATAAAATGGCCAAGTAAACTAAGTAGGATAGGACTTTGAAAAACAAGTTTTCAGGTAAAAGATGAAACAGCTTATAGCTAATCATGGTAAAGAAAACCATTAATAGTAGAAAGGAAAAATAGTGTAATGTGAATACGCCGTGATCAAAATACCACCATTTCTTTTTACTGTGAAATAACCATAAAATGAAAGCAAACAAAGGCATATAAATAAATAATGCTTTCGGGATGGTGTGAAAAAAGGTCATCGTGAAATTATTGAGAATATCTGCTTTTGATATACCTTCTTCTCTATATTCAAAATACTTTTTAGCAAATGGTCTTTCAATATTTCTTTGCAAAAACGAGTTGCTTTTGTAGATGGAATCGTACTCTTTCATGTTATCTGCACCTTTATATTTTGCGTCTTTGTCAAGCGGTTTTTTCAGATCAAACATGCTAGGGATTTGGTCTTTGGAATTCTCATCTACTTTAAGTGTAGAAAATGTATTCATTATTAAAAGGGAATCCTCTTTAGACACAGGGCCTTTCTTCTTTTCTTCTTCAAGAATTTTGACTGGATCAAGTTGTTCAACGACTGCCGCAGTTTTACCATCTTTCTTGTATTTTAACAAATTATCTGCACGTAAATCGCTAAACGCAATTAATAGGAAAGTGACAAAACTAATGAAGATATATAGTTTTACAGGAGGTACATAAACCTGTCTTTTTCCTTCCAAATAGATGTTGGTTAATTTTCCAGGTTTGAAAAGTAGGTTTTTAATCGTTCCCCAAAACTGTCCGTCGTAGTGCGTTAAGTCTTCAAAAAAGTGGGTAAATAAATAATGGAACGGCTTTCTCGGTTCGGTATTTTCTTGTCCGCAATGTGGGCAAAAGCGTTCTTCAACATGATGGCCGCAGTTTAAGCAGGTTTTGTCCGTTCTTAATTTTCCGTGATGACTCATTTAATCGTTTGTTTTGAGTTTTTTAATAATGCAAAATACTAAAAGAATGAGTACGATTACTATTTGGGATAAAAAAAGAGACGAAATAAAATTTCGCCTCCCAAGTTAAAGTACTATTTCAACTTTGTGTTTTAGTACTCGTCCGAAATCAACAACTATGCCATGACCAAGAGTTTGTTTTTCGCTTTTTACATCAAGAAGATTAAGATGCGACTGTAAAAAGGAAAATTCAGGATATTCCTAAAAATATTTTTTCCTTCCAAAAAAAATCTATACCTTTGCACACCCTTATTGGGAAAATTATGTTTAATCGTTAAACTTATAAGTGTGAATACATTAAGTTACAAAACTGTATCAGCGAACAAAGCTACTGCAAATAAAGAATGGGTTGTGGTAGACGCTGAAGGACAGCCGTTAGGAAGACTAGCTTCTGCGGTTGCAAAGATTTTGAGAGGTAAGCACAAAACAAACTTTACACCTCACGTAGATTGTGGTGATAACGTTATTGTTTTGAATGCAGGAAAGATTAGTCTTTCAGGAAACAAGTGGGCAGACAAAACCTACATTTGGCATACAGGATATCCAGGTGGGCAAAAGTCTATTACTGCTGAAGATCTTGCTAAGAAGAATCCAATGAGACTTTTAGAAAAGTCTGTAAAAGGGATGCTTCCTAAAAACAAATTAGGATCTCAGTTGTATAAAAACCTTTATTTATATGAAGGGACTGAGCACAAACAAGAAGCTCAACAGCCTAAAGTTATTAACCTAAACGAATTTAAATAGTATGTCTACAGTTCACAAAATCGGAAGAAGAAAAACTTCTGTAGCGAGAGTGTACGTTAAGCCAGGTAGCGGAAACGTTACTATCAATGGTAAAGATTCTAAAGTATACTTTTCTACAGACGTGTTAAACTACAAGGTTAACCAACCTTTTTTACTTACTGAAACGGCTGGACAGTACGATGTTACTGTAAATGTTTTCGGTGGAGGGATTACTGGTCAAGCAGAAGCTATCAGACTAGGTATTTCTAGAGCACTTTGCGATATTAACGCAGAATTCCGTTTGGCTCTTAAGCCAGAAGGTCTATTGACTAGAGACGCTAGAATGGTAGAAAGAAAGAAGCCAGGACAGAAAAAAGCGAGAAAGAAATTCCAATTCTCAAAACGTTAATTATCAAGATTCAAGCTATCAGATACAAGGTTCAAGACCATTTTGGTTTTTCTTCAATCTCGATACTTGGTTCTATTTTGTAACAAAAATATTGCCCGTTACGTTTAGCATCCAAACGCTTCTCCCATCTAAAGAAGTTGTTGATTGTTTAAAAGACGGAAAGTAAACTAACAAAACAGGAAAACATGGCAAAAGTAAATGTAAAAGACCTTTTAGAGGCAGGTGTACACTTCGGTCACATGACTAGAAAGTGGAATCCGAATATGGCTCCATACATTTTCATGGAGAAAAATGGTATTCACATTATCGACCTACATAAAACAGCTGTAAAATTAGAAGATGCTTGTAGTGCATTAGAAAAAATTACATCTGCAGGTAAAAAAGTTCTTTTCGTAGCAACTAAGAAGCAAGCGAAAGAAGTAGTTGCAAAGCACGCTGCTGAACTTAACATGCCTTATATTACAGAAAGATGGCCAGGAGGTATGCTTACCAACTTCGTAACGATCAGAAAAGCGGTTAAGAAAATGAACGCTATTGATAAAATGAAGAAGGATGGTACTTTCGAAACGCTTTCTAAGAAAGAAAGATTACAAGTTGACAGACAAAGAGCTAACCTTGAGAAGAACTTAGGTTCTATCGCTGACATGGTGCGTCTTCCATCTGCAATCTTCGTAGTTGATATCATGAGAGAGCACATCGCTGTTACGGAAGCTAAAAAATTGGGTATTCCAGTTTTCGCTATCGTAGATACAAACTCTGATCCTAGAAAAGTAGATTACGTAATTCCAGGAAACGACGATGCTTCTAAATCTGTAGATATGATCTTAACTATTGTAGCTGATGCTATCAAAGAAGGACAATCTCAAAGAAAAGCAGACAAAGAAAAGTCTAAAGAAGAAGGAGAAAAAGTAACTGCTGATGCAGATAAAGATTTTGAAGATCAATAAGATTTCAAAACTCTAAAATAAAAAAAGGTCTGAATTTATTCAGACCTTTTTTTGTGCTTTATTTTTTAAGCGAAATACTTTATATCTTAATTAGAAGCGCCTTTGGCGTTCGGTTTTGATAATGTATTAACCGTTGTTGTCGTAGGTTGTGTTCTGTGATTTAAAGCGATAATAACGTTTTTATTGAGGTTTTTTGTTGAAGTATATGGTACGTTACAAACAGAACTTTGAATGGTGTAATTAGCTTTCTTTACAACCACAAAGTTTTTAGCTCTACTAGGCACGGCAAGACTGTATTTCTCAGCGCCATTAATTCGCATAACCAAATTGCAATCCGAATTATTTTCTACTAAAATTATCGCTTCTTTTGAGTTTTTCTTATCGCTATCAAACATAGAATTCAGTAACTGAACCGTTTTTGCTTGATGTTCTTTCGGTGTTAAAGACATGAGCCTTTCAAACTCTGCTTCCTCCGGATTTTTTATTAGAACGGTAATTTCCTTTTCGGGTTTAACACCATTTGGAATCAATATTTCTGCTGTTTTCTCAACTTCAAAACTCGCTTTCATTGAGTTGACAGGGACTAAATTAGCAACCGTTTTAGGTGTGCTTACTTTCGTTGGAGTTATCGCTAGATGACCTTTAGACCACGTTTCATTCTTGATACGAACTAGTTTTTTTCGTAATAAATTTCTTCTTGGATCGTCAGGATGAGCACTCGCTAAGAACGTTTCAATTTCTTTAACGTTCGTCGAATTCATGATTTTGTCATTACCATTTTTTTGCCCATAAACATTCGTAGAAACACCTAAACCTAAAGCGAATACACCGCACAAAAACACTTTTCTCATTAATGTACGCGGAATTTGATATAGGTAATGGTTTTTCCTTTTGCCGAAAATAGCTCTTCGTAATAGGTTCTTACGTCGCGCAATAGTGGAGTGCCTGGTTCGTATTCTGGAGCTCCGTAAATATCGTGATGTGCCGTTAGGATTTCGTAACCTAAACCTTGCAAAAGTCCCAATGTATAGCCGTGCAAGAACTCAGAATCTGTTTTCAAATGGATGACACCACCAGGTTTTAGAATCTTTTTATAACGATCCAAGAAATCAGGATGGGTTAAACGATGTTTTGTACGCTTGTACTTGATTTGAGGATCGGGGAAAGTAATCCAAATTTCGTCAACTTCATTTTCACCAAAAAAGCAATCAACCAATTCAATTTGGGTTCGTAGGAAAGCAACATTGTTCATGTTATCAACTGTGGCTTCTTTAGCACCAAACCAAAATCGAGCTCCTTTAATGTCAATTCCGACAAAATTTTTCTCAGGAAATTTTTTAGCAAGACCAACGGTATATTCACCTTTTCCACAGCCTAATTCTAAAACAATAGGATTTTCGTTCTTAAAAAAATCACTTCTCCATTTTCCTTGCAAATGAAATCCAGCAAGTGCTTCGTCGCGAGTAGGCTGGATGACATTTTCCAAACGCTTGTTTTCTTCAAAACGAGCAATTTTATTCTTTCCCATGTATTATTCTTACATGCAATATTACAGAATTTCTGCGGATTATTACAGAATTTGCTTCAAATTTTACTTCGCTTTTTGTGCTAAAGCAGCAGGATTTCCTAAGGCAACCATTAATGCTTTTTGTACGGTTTTTTGAGAAGCGTATTGTGCACCGCAAACGAGACTCGTAAATAGATAGTCTCCTTTAGGAATTACAATGGAGTTTTCGGTATGCATAGGAATTGCTAAACGAAAATTTGAGGTTCCACGCCCTTCCATACGAACGATAATGTTGCAATCGGATTTGTTTTCGATCATCACAATAACGTCTTTGGCATTTGGGTCATTATCAAAAAGTGAATTTAATAGTTGAACAGTTTTGTTTTTATGCTCAACAGGATTTACTTGCATCAGCATTTTAAACTCGTCTTCTTCGGTATTTACGAAAGCTGTTGGTGCTCCCGTGCTCGGTTCTTGATAAGTTGATGGCGACGCTTTGTATGTGTAGCCATAGGGCGCAATAGGCGTGGCTTGTTGGGTGTTGATTTTCCCCATACGAGCTAGCTCGGCTTGCATTTTTTGAATTTGTTTTCGCTTAATGATTGCGTTCATTTCATCAAATGATATTTTTGTGGAAGGCCTACTTCTCAATAAAGCAAGCATTTCCTGCATTTGCTTCACCTTTTGGTCGCCTTCTTTCGCCTCGCGAATGTATTCTTTCATCATTTTCATCACTTTTGGCTTCAGTACAGATCGTCTGGGATCGTCTGGATGCGCATCGCGTAAAAATGCGTTGATTTCGTAAATGTTGGTACTTCTAAGTATGTTAGAATAATCTTTCGTCTTCTTCTGGGCAAAGCTAAAACAGCTTACCAATAGGAATAGAAAGAAAATACATTTTTTCATCACAATTTAATTTTTGAATTCCTTTTTTGTGGAACGCTTCGGTATTTCTACTTAACAACGCAAAATACCAAAATTAATTGTAATTAGATTAGGAGAAAACCCCTTTCTAATCTTGTATTGACATCTTTTTAGAGGACTCTAATCGTTTAAGATAAATAGGTAGGTATTTTTCAATTGAAGTTCGAGTACCTTCTAAATTTCCAGCGTCAAAATAATGCGAAATATTATCTGAAGTGTAAACAAATTCTAAAAAATTATCAATAAGATTATTCGGGATTCGTAATTTTTGGAAATATTCCGCGCCAAAATAGGCCTTCATGGCTGATACATTTTTAGCCATTTTTTCATATTGATACAATCTGATTTTCTTTTTATGTTCTCCTGAAACCAAATCAAAAATTGTATCCACGCTAAACGTAAGACCTCCTCCAGCTAATGCTACTGGTGGATTAACAGGAGATGTACCATCGCCTTTCGGTTCTGGTAAGCCAACGATTTTTGCAATTTCAAAAGACTTTTCACTTGATTTCAAAGCCATGACATCTTTTTTAAGATTTCCCGAAGGCTTAAAACGGATAACAACTTCTTGAATCTCATGGTACATCGGACTTAGTTGAATAAAATTATTGGAATTATTCAATAAATCTTGATTCAACGTATATTCTTTACGGTCGGTTAAAATGGACGTGAAACGGACAATGTCCCCTGGTTTTGCTTCAATGATAAAATGACCATTGTTTTTTGTAAGCACTGTTTTATGCGTCGTAATATTGGTAACGTAAATATGATTTAGGAAAACGTACGAGTCTTCTTTCATATAAACTTGTCCCCGAAATTCTTGGGCTTGAAACCAACTGCAAATAAAAAGTAAACACCCGATAAATAGATTCTTCATTATGCTGCAAAAATATCGATAATCTTATGATTAGTCTTCTCTTTAGATGCTATTTAAGGGTTAAAGTTATATTAAAGTTCTTCGAAAACTGTTAATTAATCACGATTTTTCAATAAAATCCAATTGGAATAGGTTACCGGGAGATTGGTATCCGGCTCTATCCATTGAATCGTGTACCAATACGTTCCTGTTGCCAATGGTCGCCCATTTCTTTTTCCATCCCAAATATAATTGTCAGATGGCGAATCATATTGAATCACTCCATAACGGTCAAAAACTCTGATATGAACATCTTTTTTAATCCTCAAATCGGAATAATCTAAGACGTCATTTTTGCCATCATCATTGGGTGTAATGATATTGATTAAATTAATAATTAAAAATTCTTTACTTGTTGGGCTGCAGTTGTCTTTCGATTTTACGTAAACAGTGTGTATGCCTCTTTCAAGATTTTTAAAAGTAGGTGAGGTAAACCATTCTACTTTATCTAGTGAATATTGCAATGGTGGAGTTCCTCCTTTAGTCACAATAGTTGCTGTATTGCCTTTTATTTCGATAGATTCTATGGTTGGAAGTTCAGCCGCAAAAACATGAACTTCTTGTCTGTAAACACATCCGTTTGAGGTCAAATCAACCCAATAATTTCCTGGCGCAACTTGAATTTGAGATAATGCTGTTCCTTCTTCGCCCGTACTCCAATGGTAATAATCGTAACCCGATCCCGCATCTAATACCGTTTTTGATTCTGGACAAATGGTTTGATCAACCAAAATTTCTGATTTTCTCGAAGATTTCATCTGAATTTTAACGGCTGCAATATTTGCACAATTTATAACATCAGATACTCTTAGATAGTAGATTTCACCATCTTTAACTGTTGGATTTGAAATTGGGTTTGTGTTTTTCTGAGCCTCTAATTCTGTTTTAAAAATTGAAGAGCTAAGCGTAGGACTTGTCGATAATAATGAAAGAGCAGATTTAAAATCATAGGTTTCAGAACCATTTAAATCGGAGTCACATACGGGTTGGATAATGGAATTTGATACTAACGACGTTCTCGACTTAAAATCAAAATGAATTTCGCCAAAAGCAGGAGTACAATTTGCTCCCTTAGAATCAACGCGAACGTAAACGGTTGTTGGCGCTGTATAACTCCAATTTGTTGGAAGCGTTGAAGTGTTTCCATTTTGCGCATCCGAACTACTTAAATAGTACTGAACATTAAAATAGTCCGATTGATTAACAATTTGCGAAGTAACCAAATTGAAATCAATATTTACTTTTCCATCAAAATCATCATCACAATTTATAGGATTTAGTTTTGATGTGTCTATATTCGGAGACGGAACCACTTCAAGATCAATTTTACTTGTTGCAATACATCCATAAACGGACGTTATTTTTGCATAAACCGCTGTTGTCTGGGAAGAATAAGCTGTGGGATTCGTTATTGGTAAATTAAAATTAGGATCTTGAAAATACGCAATTTTTGTATCTACTTCTTGAGTAACAAATGCTGATTCAAGATTAAAAATACCTTTTCCTGTTGCGTCGGAACATGATTTTAATGTTGCATTTTGAACTTTTAGAAAATCAATTTTTACGTTGACTCTAAAATATTCAAAATCTGCTGGGTCTCCATTTCCTTCCACATAAAATACAAACATATCTTCTTCATCTTGAGTAAGATTAGAATTTACTTTATAGTTTACTAAACCAGTTGCGGGGTCTATTGTTACAGTTCCGAAAACTGGATTAACGATAATTCTCGAATTATTTGGAACCAAAGTTTGCGTAGAAGTTGTAAACTTTGGTGGTATGTTTATTTCTTCGCAACTACCAATCGAAAATGGAATGTTGGCTATGGGTGGACAAAGTGTATAGTCGTAGGGTTTTGTCGTTTCGGAACCGCATAAATTTTTTGAAATTTGACAGGTATATGTTCCCGAACCTAAAATTTCAGGATTGATAAAATACGTTGTTGCTCCTGGGATGGGAGCACCATTAAAATACCATTGATACGTGTCGTAAGAATCATCAACTTGGAGGAGTGTTCCAGAAAAACAATCGCCTGTTTTTGTAATTGAAGGGATCGATGAAAATCCTGCAAAATAACCACCATAACCCACGGCGCCGTTTCCAGCAGCAATTCCAGCTGTAACTGATTTTGTTGAGTTTACGGTAATATTTCCTGATACATTAGGGACTGAATAAGTTTCCCAATCGGGATTTCCCGCTACTGGGAACGGTCCATTACTTGGATTTAATGAGCTTCCATTAACAGTTATAATTCCGCCCTTTTGAGATAGAATATTTAGTTTAGTATTATAATAATCGTAGCCTATTTCATTAATATAGCCTATTTCATCAA
This sequence comes from Bacteroidota bacterium, assembly GCA_023423715.1. Lineage (GTDB taxonomy): Bacteria > Bacteroidota > Bacteroidia > Flavobacteriales > Weeksellaceae > JAFAFC01. The sequence continues at coordinate 151,872 of JAFAFC010000034.1, read as the reverse complement.
CCTTACTTGGAAGGAAACAATTTAGAGGAGGAATATAATTGAATCCTCCAGTTGCGTAGATGGAGCCGGAGCTCGTTCCACCAAGTAATTGATAAACATATAGGTTTTTACTCGTCTTTATACCGATATTATAGTTTCCCATTCCATGAGATACATATTCAGTACTCTGGATTGTGTAGTTTTCTCCTTTGTTTAATGTAATAATGGGAGTGGTAGCTCCATTTACAAAAACATCTGTATTATCTTCAGTTGCAACGAGTAGAACAGCCTCCATTCCAGAGGTTATATCTCCATTTCCTTTAATAATGGCAAAATCATTTCCTAATCGATTAACTGGAACTGCTTGGTCCATTAAAATGTCATTATTAGTGAAATTATTCCATGTATAAATTCCATTAAAATTACCATTAGTTACGGAAATCGGGTGATTTGAAACGATATGAGTTCCTATTAATCCAGCTTGATTTGCTTGTTCTCGTACAGAGTTAGCATCAATAATGTAAGATTGCCCTTTATTTAAAATGACTTTTAAGTCGTCATCGGTATTGCCGTTGGAAAAAACGACATCAGAGTCATAATTTGAAATGGAAACTTCAGTATTGTCCTCAGTTGCTAAAATTCCAATTGTTGCATTAACGTATTCTGCAGTTCCAGAAATAGGAGCCATCGCCGCATAGAATTCTGTTCCTATGCCTGCTAAGCCTTTGGATGTAATGATTTCCGCATGATTTAATACGGAAAAACGATAATTAGCAAAAAACTTTTTAGTTCCTTTTACGTATAATCCTTTGGATGTTGGAGTTAGTATTTCAATTGGATTTACGGTGACCATAAATTCTTCAGGGATTTGTATTTTTTGGGGATTCCCTTTAACAAGCTGAACGGTTGTGAAAAACTTATTATTGTTGTAAACGTCCACACGAAACGGAGTGGTTTCATTGGTTGATAAATACAAATTAGAAGTAAAATTCCTTAGCGTACCAGAATTGGCAGCGGCCATCGGTGCAAACCAATGATCCGTGTCTAATTGAGCTTTTAAAGAAATAACAGTAAATGTAAATACAAAAAAGAATAGAAATTTCTTCATTCACGAAATGAGTTAAGAAATCAAAGTTACTACTAAATTGCTTTTATTGATTGACTTAAATAAAAAAACTCTTCCTTTTGGAAGAGTTTTTTTATTGTTTTGTGAGATTTTACTTATGATAAAGCAACTCTTACAAATCCTACAACTTTAAGATCAGCACCACCTGTTTTTACATATTCAGCAACAGAAACGTTTCCGTCTTTGATGAATGCTTGGTGTACCAATGTATTGTCTTTGTAGAATCTCTGCATTTTACCTTTCAAGATATTCTCGATAATGTTTTCAGGCTTACCTTCTTTAAGCAACAATTCTTTTTCAATTTCCAATTCTTTGTTGATGATTTCTTGAGAAACTTGAGTTTCATCTAAAGCGATTGGGTTCATAGCCGCAACTTGCATAGAAACAGCGTGAGCGATTTCTGAAGCGTTGTCTACTTTTGAAGAAAGAGCAGTGATTGCAGCAATCTTGTTACCCGCGTGGATGTATTCTTTCAAATAAGCACCTTGGATAGATTCGAAAGCACCGATTTCAATTTTTTCACCGATAACTCCAGTTTGCTCGATTAATTTATCAGCAACCGTAATTCCGTGGAAATCTGTAGCCAATAATTCTTCTTTAGATCCAGCAGTAAGAGCCATTTCTGCCAATTCGTAAGCTAATTCTACGAAAGCTTCATTTTTAGCAACGAAGTCAGTTTCACAGTTTAATGAAATGATTGCTCCTAAAGTGTTATCTTCATTAACTCTTGCAATTACAGCCCCTTCAGTAGATTCTCTATCGGCTCTGTTAGCAGCAACTTTTTGTCCTTTTTTTCTAAGGATTTCGATTGCTTTTTCAAAGTCTCCTTCAGCTTCTACTAATGCTTTTTTGCAGTCCATCATCCCTGCACCTGTCGTGTTTCTTAATTTAGCTACGTCTGCTGCTACTGGTGTATACATAATTATTGTTTATTTTTATTAAAATTTAGTTATCTTATGATTCCTTTTTTTGCCCTGCAAAGATAATGATTTTCAAATAAACTAAAAACAGACTTTTAACGTTATACTATTTTATTTATCTAAACTTTACAAAAATACAAATGCAATGAAAAGATGTTTATTTCTTTTGTTTTTCTCATTCAATTTTTTGGCTTTTTCACAGCAAGTTCAACGTATTGATGTTGTAGAAAAGTCCAATGATGTAACGGTTATTGCAGCTTTTGTAAAAGCGAACCCGACACATCCCAAAGTTCCGATGTTGAAGCGTAGAATGGCTACTTTAATGTCTCCAACCGGAGCAGGTGAGGCAAGTGCAAAGCCAACGGTGAAACCATTGAACACGGATAAAATGGCGAAAACAGTGAATAAAAATTCCGGAAGTGGACAGCCAAGTGCGCAAAATCAAAAAACTGCAGAGCTGCTGACGCATATCTTCAATAACGATCCGAATCGAAAAGAAGCCTATGTTCGAATTATTAATAAATCGAAATGCCGATTGGTCGTGAAATTAAGTGGTAAAAAGTTTTACAATCTAGATGTTCCTGCTAATAATGATAATTATATTTTGGTTCCTAAAGGAAAGTATGTAATTACAACTTCCGTTTGTGATGCCAAATACTCGTCATCCAAAGATATTAGTCAAGATGTTGAAATCACATTGAAAGGCAAATAAATAAAAAAACTCCACTTTTTTAAGTGGAGTTTTTTTAATGTTTATGTTCAATTTTAACCTTTGAAACGACCCATTGCAATGAATTTTTCTTGTCTTTGAGTCATAATTTCCTCTTTAGAAAACTTCTTGAATGCATTAATGTTTTGTAGGATTGAAGCTTTTAAATTTTGATAAGCAACGCTAGGATCGTAATGAGCGCCACCAAGCGGTTCCTCGATAATTCCGTCGATTAATTCGTTTTGCAACATGTCATTTGGCGTCAGTTTTAACGCATTTGCCGCATCTTCTTTGTGATCCCAGTTTCTCCACAAAATTGAAGAGCAACTTTCAGGAGCAATTACCGAATACCACGTGTATTGCAACATATAAACTTTGTTACCAACACCAATTCCTAAAGCACCACCACTAGCACCTTCACCAATTACGTACGTTAAAATTGGAGTTTTTAGCTGTACCATTTCGAAAATATTTCTCGCAATAGCTTCACCTTGTCCTCTTTCTTCCGCTTCAAGACCAGGATAAGCTCCTGGTGTATCTAAAAATGTAATGACAGGGATATCAAATTTTTCCGCCAACTTCATTAATCGAAGCGCTTTTCTATAGCCTTCAGGATTCGGCATTCCGAATCTTCTTTTTTGTCTTTCTTTTGTTGTACGACCTTTCTGCGTTCCAATGATCATTACTTTTTGACCGTCAATTGTTGCCATTCCGCCAACCATAGCTGGGTCATCCGCAAAATTTCTGTCTCCATGCAATTCTAAAAAACTTCCTTCATCAACAATTCCATTGATGTAATCTAAGGTATAAGGACGATCTGGATGTCTTGAAAGTTGTACCGTTTGCCAAGGTGTCAGATTTCCGTAGATTTCTTTTTTGGCTGCGATAATTTTATCTTCGATTTGGCTGCACGCTAATTTCATGTCGATACCTGCGTCTTCACCAACGATAGAGCAGGTTCCTAATTGCTCAACTAAATCTTTTATAGGAAGTTCAAATTCTAAATATTCCATAGGGATACAATGATCTTTAAAAAATCAAATTTAAGAAATAATTAATAGACTAGGATAATTTGCTTAATGCATTTTGAATTCGGGCGATGGTTTCGTCTTTTCCGATGACTTCCATTATATCTGGTACGTCCGGTCCTTTTAGTTCTCCAACTAATGCCAAACGTAACGGCATCATGATTTTTCCCATTCCAACACCTTTATCTTCTGCAATTTGATGCATGGTATCTTTCAAAGAAGCTGCTTCAAATGGAGTGTTTTCAATTTTTGAAACCAATTCATTAAGTAATTCTCCCGCTTGATCATGCCATGCTTTTTTCGCTGCTTTTTCTTCGTAAGAATTTGGTGCTTCAAAGAAGAATTTTCCAGTTTCGAAAATGTCTTTCACGAAAGTGGCTCTTTCCTTCATCAACTCAACAATCTTTTCTAGCTTAATATCTGAAATTGATGTATTTTGAAGTTCTGGAAGTACTTTCAAAAGGGTTGTCAGTTCAGGAATGGATTTCATTTGCAAATACTGATGATTAAACCATTCTGCTTTTTCTTTAGAAAATCGAGCTCCTGCTTTGTGAACTTTATGCAAATCAAATTCTTTTGCCATTTCATCTAAGCTGATGATTTCTTTATCATCCGCTGGACTCCATCCTAATAGCGCAAGGAAGTTGATAAATGCTTCTGGGAAATACCCGTCTTCACGATAGCCTTTTGAAACAATTCCTGTCGCTGGATCTTTAAAATCAAGTGGGAAAACAGGAAAACCAAATTTGTCACCATCTCTTTTACTTAATTTCCCTTTGCCTTCTGGTTTCAAAATCAACGATAAATGCGCGAATTCTGGAGCTTCCCAACCCATTGCTTCATACAAAAGAACGTGCAATCCCATTGATGGAAGCCATTCTTCCCCACGAATAACGTGTGAAATTTTCATTTCGTGATCATCAATGATATTGGCAAAATGGTAGGTTGGCATTCCATCATTTTTCACCAAAACTTTATCGTCTAGTGTATTGGTATTCACCGAAAATTTTCCTCTAATGATGTCCTCTAAATTCAAAACACGATCAAACGGCATTTTGAAACGAACGACATACGGAACATTCTGGCTTTTCAATGCATCAACTTCTTCTTTAGAAAGTGTTAAGCTGTTTCTAAGACGTTCTCTTGTTTGATAATTGTACGCGAAAACGTCTCCTTTTTCTTCAAATTCTTTACGAATCGCATCCAATTCTTCGGGTGTATCAAAAGCGATGTATGCATAATCCGTTTTTAAAATTTCTTCCGTGTATTTATCGTAGATATCCCGTCTTTCCGACTGACGGTACGGTCCATAAGGTCCACCATGTTTCGGACTTTCATCTGGAATAATGCCGCACCATTCTAGGGCTTCCATAATATAATCTTCTGCACCTTCTACAAATCGGGTAGAGTCGGTATCTTCAATTCGAAGAACGAAGTCACCGCCTTGGTTTTTTGCAAATAAATAATCATATAAAGCGGTTCTAGCTCCACCTAAATGCAACGCACCGGTTGGGCTGGGCGCAAAACGTACACGTACCTTTTCCATTTTGAAATTTTAGACTGCAAAATTAAGCATTTGTAAAGTTTTAGTTTTCATCAAAATGATAATTTTTCGATGGAAAACAAAAAACTTCAGCGGAATGCTGAAGTTTTGTATGATTTTAAGCTTGATATTCTAAAAATGTTTTTTCAATAATCGCTAAACATTCTTGAACTTGATCTTCGGTAATAACCAATGGTGGCGCTAATCTAATGATGTTTCCGTGGGTTGGTTTAGCCAAAAGTCCGTTTTCTTTTAGATTTAAACATAAATTCCAAGCTGTAGAACTTTCTGGCGTATCGTTAATGATAATTGCATTCAGCAAACCTTTTCCTCGAACGTTTTTAATTAAATCCGTTTTATCCATGATTTTTTGAACGCCTTCGCGGAATTGTTGACCAAGACTTTCCGCTTTATTAGCTAAATCATCGTCTAAAACAACATCTAATGCGGCAATCGCAACGGCGCAAGCCAAAGGATTTCCTCCATATGTAGAGCCATGTTGACCCGGTTTAATGACATTCATAATTTCGTTATTTGCTAAAACAGCTGAAACCGGATACATTCCGCCTGACAAAGCTTTTCCTAAAATTAGAACATCTGGCTGAACATTTTCGTGATCACAAGCCAACATTTTACCCGTTCTTGCAATTCCCGTTTGAACTTCATCTGCAACAAACAAAACATTTTTCGCAGTACATAATTCTTTTGCTTTCGCTAGATAGCCGTTATCAGGAACATAAACGCCTGCTTCTCCTTGAATAGGCTCTACCAAAAAGGCGCAAATATCTCCCGAGTTTTCTAAAACTCGCTCTAACGCGGCAATATCATTGTAGGGAATTCGAATAAATCCTGGTGTGAAAGGACCGTAATTGAAATTGGCATCAGGATCATTCGAAAATGATACGATCGTTGTGGTACGACCGTGGAAATTATTTTCACAAACGATAATTTTTCCTTGGTTGTTTTCAATTCCTTTTACTTCGTATCCCCATTTTCTAGCGATTTTCACAGCTGTTTCTACCGCTTCGGCACCAGAATTCATGGGAAGAACTTTATCAAAACCAAAAATAGAAGTGATTTTCTTCTCATAAATTCCCAAATTTGAATTGTAAAATGCTCTCGATGTTAACGCTAATTTTTGAGCTTGCTCTGTTAAGGCTTGAACTATTTTCGGATTGGAGTGTCCTTGGTTCACCGCAGAATATGCAGAAAGAAAATCATAATAGCGCTTGCCTTCAACATCCCAAACAAAAACACCTTCACCACGATCCAATACTACAGGAAGTGGATGATAATTGTGCGCTCCGTATTCGTTTTCTAAATCGATGTAAAATTGTGCGTTCTGATTTTCTGACATGTCAATTATATTAAGGTTTCCTACAAAATTAGCGTATTTTGAGCGAAAAAAAAACTGCTTCCGAAGAAGCAGCTTATCTTAATTGTAATCGTAATCTTTATTAAGTTCGAAGGTTTCCATAAACTTCGTGGTGTAGTTTCCAGCTAAGAAATCTGGATCTTCCATCAACTGTCTGTGGAAAGGAATGGTTGTTTTCACGCCTTCAATATAGAATTCGTCTAGAGCACGTTTCATTTTTGCAATCGCTTCTTCACGAGTTTGCGCCGTGGTAATCAACTTTGCAATCATTGAATCGTAATTCGAAGGAATCGTATAACCAGAATAAACGTGTGTGTCTACTCGAATACCATGTCCACCAGGAATATTTAAACTTGTAATTTTCCCTGGGGAAGGACGGAAATCGTTATATGGATCTTCCGCATTGATACGGCATTCAATCGAATGTAATTTCGGATAATGGTTTACACCAGAAATACGCTCACCAGCAGCCAAAAGAATTTGCTCTCTGATTAAGTCGTAATCAATTACTTGCTCCGTAATTGGGTGTTCTACTTGGATACGTGTATTCATTTCCATAAAGTAGAAGTTACGGTGCTTGTCTACCAAGAATTCAATCGTTCCTACACCTTCGTAACCGATGAATTCAGCCGCTTTTACTGCTGCGTCACCCATTTTTTCACGAAGTTCAGGCGTCATAAATGGAGAAGGCGTTTCCTCCACCAATTTTTGATTTCTTCTTTGGATAGAACAATCTCTTTCCGAAAGGTGACATGCTTTTCCGTATTGATCTCCCGCAATCTGAATTTCGATATGACGAGGCTCTTCAATAAGTTTTTCCATGTACATTCCACCATTTCCAAAAGCAGCAATCGCTTCTTGAATTGCAGATTCCCAATGTTCTTTAAGATCTTCCGCTTTCCAAACAGCACGCATTCCTTTTCCACCACCACCGGCAGTTGCTTTAATCATTACTGGGTATCCTGTTTCTTCTGCAATACGAGCCGCATCTTCATACGATTCGATAAGACCATCAGAACCTGGAACACAAGGAACACCAGCAGCTTTCATCGTTGCTTTAGCATTCGCTTTGTCACCCATTTTTTCGATTTGCTCAGGCGTTGCACCGATAAATTTGATTCCGTTCTTTGCGCAAATTCTAGAGAAGTTGGCATTTTCAGAAAGGAAACCGTATCCAGGGTGGATCGCATCGGCATTCGTGATTTCTGCAGCAGAAATAATATTCGGAATTCTTAAATACGAATCCTTGCTTGGCGCAGGACCAATACAAACGGCTTCGTCTGCAAAACGTACATGTAAGCTATCTTTATCAGCAGTTGAGTAAACAGCTACTGTTTTGATTCCCATCTCTTTGCAAGTTCGTAGGATTCGCATAGCGATCTCTCCACGGTTTGCGATTAATATTTTTTTGAACATCTTTATTAATTTGAAAATTAGATAATTTGAAAATTTAATAATGTCATTAAAATGTAGAATTTAATCTAACATCTAATGTCTAACATCTAATTTCTATTAAGATGGATCTACTAAGAATAATGGTTGATCGTATTCTACCGGTGTAGCGTCGTCTACCAATACTTTAACGATTTTACCGCTAACTTCAGATTCAATTTGGTTGAAAAGCTTCATTGCTTCGATTACACAAACTACTTTTCCAGCGCTTACTTCGTCACCAACGTTGATGAACGCGTCTTTATCTGGAGATGGTTTTCTGTAGAAAGTACCAATCATTGGCGCTTTGATAACGATGAATCTGCTGTCATCAGAAGCTGCTTCTGTTTTCTCACCGCTTGCAACTGCTGGAGCAGCAGCTACTGCATGAGGAGCCATTGCTTGTGGCGCTTGGTAAACTGCCGACTGTGGCATATAGCTTACTTCTGAACCTGCAAGTGGAGTCTTAATCGTGATTTCGAAATCTTTTGTTTTGTATTTTACTTCAGATACTTCTGCTTTCGATACAAATTTTATCAAATTTTGGATGTCTTTAATGTCCATTTCGTAGTTGTTTAATTTTGGTCAAATATAGTAAAAAGCAACAAAAAACCACTCGTTTTTATCAATTTCGAGTGGTTTTTGTATCAAAACGTGTAAAAAACACGATTTATGTCTTAGTTTTCTTCAGAAGTTTCTACTTCTTTTTCCAATACTACTTTACCTCTGTAGTATAATTTTCCTTCATGCCAGTGAGCTCTGTGGAAAAGGTGTAATTCACCAGTTGTAGCATCTTTAGCTAATTGAGGAGCAACAGCTTTGTAATGTGTTCTTCTCTTATCTCTTCTTGTTGACGATTGTCTTCTCTTTGGATGTGCCATCTCTAATAATTTTTTTAATTTGATGAGCGATGAGAAGATTTTCACCGTCTCATCATATTGTTAAACTATTTATTTTTCAATTTTTTTAATGCGTCCCATCTTGGGTCTACTTCTTCGGAAGCGTTGTCTTCTGTTTCTTCTTCCACAATTTTGGGACTGAATTGGTCTAAAAGATCCAAATCTTTTTCTGAAACATTAGGCGATAGCTTCTTCATCGGAACCGAAAGCATTACATCTTCATAAATTAATTGCGCTACGTTAAAAGCGTAATCTTGCATTGGGATGGTAATAACGTTTTCGTCGGAGTCATCATATTCTTCACCAAATTTCACTAAAACCTGAATGCTATTTTCAAAAGGGTGATCAAAATATTCGCCCGTAATGTCACATTCTAGTCCGAGAGTACCATTTGTGGTAATAACAAACTCTAAAAATGTACTGTGTTTCTCCAAAAGCACGTGTGCCGTGATTTTAGCATCAGTAAATTCTTTTTCCGTATCAAATAGATCAAAGAACGCTTGAGTGATTTCAAAATCAAACTCATGTTTCCCATTTTTAAGACCGCTGAACGCAATGTCGTAGTTTTTAAACTTGTCCATAAAATGAGTGTGCAAAACTATGCATTTTTTTTAATATTACAAATTATATTTCTTCTTTTTTTAGAAGAATTTCATTCTGAAAAATTAATTTTCCGAATATTCTGGTAGATCTTCATCTACGCCGTGATCGGTAACCGCTTTCCTTAGTTTGTTTGCAACCAATTCACGGTATTCACTTCTATTATTGAAAATTTTAATTCCGCTAAAAATAGCTTCAGTAAAACTTTGTTCATTCGCTACATTTTGTCCTGCAATATCGTAAGCAACGCCATGATCGGGCGAAGTTCTAATAAATGGAAGTCCAGCCGTGTAGTTCACACCTTCTTCGTACGCGATTGTTTTGAAAGGCGCCAAGCCTTGGTCATGATACATTGCTAAAACCGCATCGTAGTTCTTGTATTTCTCAGGCTGGAAAAAACTATCGGCTGGAAATGGTCCGAATGCCATTGTTCCTTGGTTGAATAGTTGATCCAAAGCTGGCTCAATAATTTCAATTTCTTCTTTACCAATAACGCCGCCGTCGCCCGCATGAGGATTCAGTCCTAAAACCGCGATTTTTGGCTTTTGAATGCAGAAATCTTCTTTTAAACATTGTGCAAGCATGCGAACTTGAGCAACAATTTTCTCTTTACTAATATTGTTTGCAATGTCTGCAACAGGAATATGATGTGTGGAAACGGCAACTTTTAAATCTTCCGTAATCAAAAACATCAATCCCTTTTTGTTCATTTTTTCTTCAAAATAACCTGTGTGTCCCGCATGTTTGAATCCATACTTCATCATTTCGTCCTTATTAATAGGAGCGGTAACCAAAATATCAATTTCTTTATTCAACAAAGCTTCAGTTGCGGCTTCCAAAGAATCAATCGCCATTTTCGTAGATTCTTCTGTTGGTTTCCCGAAATCAACATTTACATTGTCTTTCCAAAGGTTAACCATGTTTAGTTTTCCTGGTTGCGCTTGTGAAGCCGAATTGATGTAATTGAAATTTACATTCAACTTGAAAATGTTCTTTTGGTAGGTGAACAGCTTTCCAGAGCCAAAAATCACAGGGGTGAAAAAATCGGTAATGTTCTTGTCGCTCAAGCTTTTCATGATGATTTCTGGACCAATTCCATTGAAATCTCCCACAGAAATTCCGACTTTTACTTTATGATGTTTTGAACTCATTTGATTATATTTGAAGAATTATAACATACAAAGTTAGCAATTTTAAAAATATGTTTACGGGAATTATTGAAGGAATAGGGGAGGTTGAAAAAATGGAACGTGAAGGTTCTAATCTCAATTTTACGATAAAAAGTTCATTTACAAACGAATTGAAAATTGATCAAAGCGTTGCTCATAGTGGATGTTGCCTTACTGTGGTGGAGATTTTAGGTGATTCGTATGTGGTTAATGCAATTGATGAAACGCTTGAAAAAACCAATCTAGGAACGTGGCAAGTGGGAAGTTTTGTGAATTTGGAACGTTGCACAAAAGTGGGCGATCGTCTAGATGGGCATATTGTGCAAGGTCATGTGGATCAAACTGGAAAAATTGAGTCAATTGAAAATCTAGACGGAAGTTACTTAATTACCGTTGGTTTTCAGGAATCTACAGATTTTACAACCGTTCCTCAAGGTTCAATTACGGTCAATGGAATAAGTTTAACAGTGGCAAAAAGTGAAATTGGCAAGTTTTCTGTAGCTATCATTCCGTATACCTGGGAGCATACCAATTTGCAATATCTAAAAATCGGAGACCAAGTTAATTTGGAATTTGATATTGTCGGAAAGTATGTTTCCAAACTAATGAAAAAACAGAATGCCGCTTCGTAAATACAAGGGATTAAGTCTAAGAAATAAGATTTTCTGGGGATTTTTAGTCATCTGTGGGCTCAGTGTGGGCGCTTCGGCGGTATTATCATACTTTATATTACGGGATAATGCATTGCAGCAAAGTAGCACGGAGCAGCAGAATAAAGCTGATGTTGTGATGGCTTCTTTGGACTACGCGGTAAGCCATTCTGAAGTTGAAACCGGCGATCTTCCTCAGATTTTAGGGAATAAAATTTATGAAATTGCGGATATCAGCAAGCACGATTTGGTGATTTATGATCTCAACGGAAATTTCATCATGTCCAATAAAGATCCGAATTTAATTGCGCAAAAGAAAATTGATCTTCCGATTCTTAATCGGGTTTTGGCGGGCGAACAACGCGTGGATGTTCCCACGTTTGATTCTAGTTTAGACGCAAATGTTATCTCATCGTATATTTTGTTGAAAAATAATATGCTAGAGCCAATTGCTGTAGTTTATTTTCCTTATTATCATTCGGATTCAGCGTATTTGGATGTGTTTAATCGCTATTTAAAATACATCATTCTCATCAATCTTTTTATTGTTGGATTCAGTGTTTTGTTAAGTTGGATTATTTCTAACAATGTAACTAACGCGTTACGTAAGTTTTCTGAACTTATTGCCCGAATGTCTTTATTTGACACGGGAATGCGTCCGATTAAATATTATCATAACGACGAATTGTCGTCCTTGGTGAAGTCGTATAATAATTTGATTCTCAAGATTCAAGATCAAAAAGAACGTTTGTCTTTTACAGAAAAAGAACATGCTTGGCGTGAAATGGCAAAACAAGTAGCTCATGAAGTGAAGAATCCGTTGACTCCAATGAAATTGACGATTCAGAATTTTGAACGTCGATTTGACCCGGAAGATCCGAATATCAGAAACAAAGTGAAAACGATGAGTGCTACGGTAATTGATCAAATTGATTTAATTGCTTCGGTGGCAAGTGCGTTCTCTCAATTTGCGCAACTTCCTGAAAAGAATAATGAAACCTTCGATTTGAAATTGGAAATGGAAAATATTATTCAACTGTTCAGTGGTGACCGTATTTTCTTGCATTCAAATAAAGGAACTATTCAGGTGAATATGGATAAAATCTACCTGAATAGAATTATTACCAACCTAATTACCAACGCGAAACAAGCGGAAAGTCCAGATCGCCCATTGATTATCAATGTCGATATGGAGCAAATTCAAAAAAAGGTAAAAATTTCAGTTGAAGATAACGGAGTTGGAATTCCAAATGAAATGTGGGAGCGTATTTTCGAGCCTAATTTCACATCTAAAAATTCGGGAATGGGACTTGGTTTGTCCATGGTTCGTAAAATGGTGGAGGACTACAAGGGAACGATCGTTGTGGATTCCGAAGTTGGAAAGGGAACTACATTTACGATTCTTATTCCGACCAATATGTAATGAAAGCTTTTCGATTTCAACAATTTTATATTCAGCAATCCAAAGACGTTTTTAGGGTTGGGACGGATGGTGTTTTATTAGGTGTTTTAGTTTCGGTTTCGGATGCGAAATCAGCTCTTGAAATCGGTGTTGGTTCGGGTTTGATTTCTTTAATGCTTGCCCAACGAAATTCTGATCTTCAAATCGATGGAATTGATGTCAATCCACAAGCAGTTGAATTAACTCAACGGAATTTCAACGATAGTCCATTTTCAGAACGGTTACATGTTTTTCTGTCGGATTTCAATGAGTGGATGCCGAATCGAAAATACGATTTGATTTTCTCTAATCCTCCGTATTTTGAAATCAATGATTCTAAAAAAGATGTTTTAGCAAGGCAGCAAAAAGAATTAAGTTTTAGCCAATTGGTTTCAAACGCATCCAATTTACTATCAGAAAGTGGTTTGTTTTCGGTGATTATTCCTGCAGAATCTTTTTTGGAGTTTGAAAGTTTAGCGACTGAAAATTGTTTGTATCTAAATCGAAAAGTTTCGATTTTCGGAATTGAGAATGGACCGTTAAAACGAGTTGTTTTAGAGTTTTCTAAAGATAAAAAGACATTGATAGAAGAAGGGTTTGTCATAGAAAAAAGTCCGAGAAAATACTCGGACCATTATCTTGAACTCACCAAAGAGTTTCATATTTTTTCGTAAACTCAAATAGGAATTATTCAAATAATTCAGTGGTTTCCAAAACCGTAACTTTTCCATCTTCGCAACGAATGGCTTCTCCAGGAAAGTTTTGAATCATGTGATAATCGTGCGTTGCCATAATCACGGCCGCTTCGTTTTCTAAAGCGACACGTTTTAGTAAAGACATAATTTCGTTTGACGTTTCAGGGTCTAAGTTTCCTGTAGGTTCATCGGCAAGAATCAATTGCGGATGGTTCAGAAGTGCTCTTGCAATCGCAACACGTTGCTGTTCTCCTCCAGAAAGTTCGTGTGGCATTTTGTGCTTTTTACTTTTCATACCAACGCTTCCAAGAACTTCGTTAATACGATCGTCCATCTGCGTTTTGTTGTTCCAACCCGTTGCTTCAAGGACGAAAATTAGGTTTTTCTCAACCGTTCTGTCGGATAGCAATTGGAAATCTTGGAAAACAATGCCCAGCTTTCTTCTCAAATTCGGAATGTCTGAAGGTCGTAACCCAGCCAGATCAAAACCAGCAATTTGTCCAACGCCTCCCGCTAATGGAATGTGCCCGTAAAGTGTTTTTAGTAAAGAACTTTTTCCTGAACCGGTTTTCCCGATTAGGTAGCAGAATTTACCTTTCTTAATGTGTAAATCTACATTGTTCAATACAGTAAAGCTTTTTTGAGCGATTTTAGCGTTCGAAAGTTGGATGATATTTTCTCCTGATTCGTTTCTGTGCGGCATTGGATCTTGATTTAATTAATTACAAAGAAGTAATTCTCAAAAATACGTATAACTTTTATGAGTACGAAAAGTTTTAGCAATTTTTAACAACAAAAAATGCCTGAAAAATTGACTTTTCCAAGCATGTTTTGTATATGATAACCCAGAAATTATCTCTTAGCGCGTACTGCACTTACAGTTAAACTCTTTCTGCCTTTTGCTCTTCTAGCTGCCAACACTCTTCTTCCGTTAGGTGTAGACATTCTTTCTCTGAAACCGTGTTTGTTTCTTTTCTTTCTCTCTGATGGTTGGAATGTTCTTTTGCTCATTACTTTAGTATATTATAAAGTGTCCGTAATTTTTCTAAATTCAGGTTGCAAAGATAGTGGTTTTTTTTAATTTCGCAAACAATTGTTCAAAAATCAACGCTTTTTTTCGGAACAAGTTTCAATTTTCTAAATCTTTAGCTTTTGGCAAGTTTGTTCATTTGGTTTTCACCGTTTTTTTACTTGAAATTTGATCGTAATTGTAGCAAAAGTACAACTTTCTGCGGAAGATATTTTAGTATCTTTGACCTCTTTTTAAAAATCAAATATACAACTTCATGTTTACAAATACCGAGCTGGAAGAAATTAAAGGAATGTTGGTTCCGGGTAAGAAAATTGTGATTACAACGCATTATAATCCTGATGGCGACGCGATTGGAAGTAGTCTTGGATTAAAACATTTTCTGAAAGCAAAAGGTGTTGATGCGGAAGTTTTGGTGCCGAATGATTATCCTAAATTTCTAAAGTGGATGCCGGATGCGAAGCAAATTACTATTGCAGATTATAAGCGTAAAAAAGCATGGGATCTTTTTACGGAAGCGGATGTTATTTTTATTTTAGATTTCAATGCGGCGCATCGTTCTGGAGATTTGGTTTCGCAAATGCTTCAAAAGTCAAAAGCAACAAAAATATTGATTGATCATCATCAGATGCCGGATCAGTTTGATTATGTGTATTCGGACACTTCGGTTCCCGCAACATGTCAGATGGTGTATCATTTTATTTCGGCTTTAGGTGAAACAAATTTGGTGAATCGTGATGTTGCAGAATGTTTGTACACGGGAATTATGACCGATACAGGTGGTTTTCGTTTTCGTTCAACAAGCGCAACAACGCATCGGATAGTGGCCGATTTAATGGATAAAGGTGTTGATCCATCGATTATTTCATCCAATGTTTTAGATACCAATACGGTTTCTCGTTTACATTTACTTTCGTTGATTTTGGGTCGAATTGAAGTTGTAGATGAAGGTCGTGTGGCGATTTTGTCATTAACGCGAGACGAATTAAAGCAATATGGTTTTGAAAAAGGAGATACGGAAGGTTTTGTGAATTATGGTTTGAGCATAGCGGGAACTAAAGTTGCTGCCTTCTTTATGGAAGATCTTTTTGAAGATTTTATTAAAATTTCATTCCGTAGCAAAGGTTTGGTAGATGTAAATCAGTTTTCAAGAACCTATTTTAGTGGCGGCGGACATATTAATGCTTCTGGAGGAAAATCGTACCTTTCTTTAGAAAAAACGATCGAAGAATTTAAAAATAAAGTTGAAGAATCTGGACTTGCTTTGGATGGAGAGTAAGTGATTCTGAAATGATAAATAAACAAAAAAGCACCTTCAAAGGTGCTTTTTTTTATGCTAATTCAGTGTTGATAATTGCTGCGCAAATCTTTGGTTTTTCCCAATGCCCGTTGTGTCCACAATCCAAAATATACGTTTTGATGTTTTTTTGATTCGGAATTTTTTCAAAAAACAAATCTGTTTTCACGGCGTTGTCGTATTTTCCAGCAATAACAACGATTTTTCCTTTGAAGTTTTCAAACGCTGAAGTTCGATCTGGTCGTTCAGCCATGCCGAGTTGCGACGCTTTTACGCCTTCAATTGGAGTTTGCAAGGCAATATCTTTAGCAATTTGAATTTCGTTCTTCAGCTCGTCTAAATCATATTCAGAAAAAAGATTCGGAATACTGTTGTTTACAAATAGCGAGTAACTTTTATCAATCACATCAATACTTCGGCGACGGATGTCTTTCTTTTCTTCATTATCAGCCAATGTGGTGGAGAAAAAAAGAGTCAACGATTTTAATTTTTCGGGGTAGCGCTCTGCAAATGCCAATCCTGTATATCCACCCATAGAATGTCCTAAAAGATGAACTTGCGAAAGTTGTAAATCGTCAAGAACTTTGTTTACTTTATCAGCCATTAAATCCATATCCTGAATTGGAGCCAAAATATCAGATTTTCCATGTCCTGGAAGGTCAATTTTAATCAATGTGAAGTTTTTGGAAAGGTTTTTCTCCATCTGATCCCAAATGCTTAAGTCCTCCATAAAACCATGAAGTAAAACCAAGTTTTCTTTTCCGTTATGTGTTATTTCAAAATTCAACATAGTTTCCGTTTTCGTTATTTAGAACTTATTTTTGTAACAAGTTTCCTCTTCAAAAATAACAAAATGGGCAGAAACTGCCCATCAAGTTTAGATTAATTAATGTAGTTTTTCCAAATACGCTGTTTTTTCGGTGTCTTTAAGATCTGTAATGCCATAACGCTCGTTTTGTGTGATGGCGATTTGATCTAGCATATCAACAAAGTTTTTATAATTCGCATCAGTTGCTGGTTTCACAATGATGGTGAATAAATCCTTTTTCGGCGCTGCTTGCTTGTACGAATTGATGACTTTAGAAATCTCAATTCCTTCTGCACTTACTTCCTGTAAATCCCTAGATTGTACAGCTTGCGCTTCTTTTTGATAATAAAAAACTCGATTGTCGGCTCCTAAAATAAATGTAATTTGATTTTTAATGTCAATGACATTTCCCGTCGGAGTGTTTTCTCTTGCTGGTAGACCAAGGTCCATCACATTGGGTTTAGAAAAATTACTAATCAGCATGAAAAAAGTGATTAGCAAAAACCCTAAATCAACCATAGGAGTCATGTCTACATGAATGTTTTTTCTAGGAGAAGCTCTGCCTTTGCTTCTGTCTTGAATAAGTACTTCAGCCATTTTTTTAATTTTTAAGGTTAAACTTGTAGAATTTTGAAACAATCGATTGTGTTCTGAGTTTTGAATTACAAATTATATACCTAAATGTTAATATTTATTAAATTATTGATAATTTGATTATTTAAATAATATGCGTATCGTAATAAAAACAAAAAAGCCTTGCGAATATTCACAAGGCTTTGTATTGTTTGTTGAGTTTTTTATTTTTTCGATTTGAAATAATTAACTCCACATTCCAAGAATTTTTTGAAATCTTCTTTTGGCATGTATCCCGAAACAGGATCGTTAATTACTTTTCCATCCGGCGTTATTAAAACGTAGTGCGGTTGCGAATTGTTGTTGAAATTCACCTGCTGGAACATACTCCAACGGTCACCGATGGTTTTGATACGTTTCATTTGGCCACCTCCCATGTCAATTCGGGTTTGTTGATCTTCTGGTAATTCTTCCTTATCATCAACATATAACGAAGCTAAAACAACGTCGTTTTGAAGGATTGGAAGAATATCTGGTTCGCTCCAAACGAATTCTTCCATTTTACGGCAGTTTTCACAACCATAACCGGTGAAATCTACAAGAATCGGTTTGTTTTCTTTTTGAGCCAATTCTATGGCTTTGAAATAGTCATGTTCAGGATGCATTCCTAAAATTCCATCTTTTTCATCGTGGAAATAACTCACGTTGATTGGAGGCAAAATTCCACTTAATAATTGAAGTTTTGGTCGATCACTTGGGAATAAACCTTGTATTAAATACACCAAAAACGCAACTCCGGCAACACCGAATAGTTTTCTTCCTAACGATATTTTTGGTTTTTTATCATCGTGTGGAAATCGAATTAATCCGAATAAATACAATACCAATCCAAGAGTGATGATGATCCAAAGTACGATGAATAGTTCTCTTTTTAATAAGAATGTCTTAGAAACTAAATCGGCTTTTGATAAGAATTTTAAAGCTAAACCTAATTCAATAAATCCTAAAACAACTTTCACAGTATTCATCCAACCTCCTGATTTTGGTAAGCTCTGCAATGCTTGAGGGAATAAAGCTAATAACCCGAAAACAATCGCCCAAGCCAATCCAAATCCTGCTAAAGCAAACGTTAGTAGCATTGGTACGTCGGTAGATCCTGTTACCGCACTTCCTAATAAACTTCCTAAAATTGGACCTGTACATGAGAATGAAACAATAACCAAAGTAAGAGCCATGAAGAAAATCCCGATCAAGCCACCGGCTTCTTCTGCTTTCGAAGATTTGTTTGCAATAGCGCTTGGTAGCGTTATATCGTAGTATCCGAAGAAACTTCCGGCAAAGAAAATGAAGATTACAAAGAAGAAAATGTTTAACCAAACACTTGTCGAAATTTGATTAAAGATATTTCCAGCAATTCCATCAATAATGTGGAATGGTACACTTAATAGGACGAAAATGATAAAGATGAAAAATCCGTAAATAAGGGCGTTTCTTCTTCCTTTTGCTTTGTCTTTACTTCCTTTTGTAAAGAAAGAAACGGTAAGCGGAATCATTGGGAAAACGCATGGCGTAAGCAAAGCGATCATCCCTCCGATAAATCCTAAGAAAAGATACGTCCAGTAATTTTCACTTGTTTTTTGCTTTTCGGTTCCACAATCAGTTAAAGGATTTTGGAAATCTAAACTAGCAACTTTTAAGTTTTTAGGATCTAATTTTTGAGCTATTGTTGCCCCTGCTTTGGTAGAATCTGCTCCGGCAACGGGAACAACTTCAGTTATAGCTGTTGCAACAGTATCGGTTTTTGTTTCTTCTGTTTTTGTATCGGCTGCGGCTGCTTTTCCAGCAACATCTTTGGTAAACTCTAACGTGTTTGGAGCCAAACAAATTCGGTCATTACACGTTTGGTACGTGATTTCCGCAATGACTTCAGCTGCTTTTGTTGGATCTTTTAATTTGAATTTTTGCTTGAATTGCGCGGTGTTCGCATAATACGCAATGTCGCCCATAAAGGCTTCAGAATATTCCTGAATTTTCTTTCCATGCTCGGTAAACTTACCAACAGGAACGATATTCGCACCGCTTACTTTGAATTCAGTTGGGATGGCGCCCACTTCAGGATCGATGTCTTTTGAGTTTACATGCCATCCGCTTTCCAGCGTAGCTACAAGAACGGCTTCGTATTGATCGTTGCCTATTTCCTTTACATCAAATTTAAATTTTACTGGGTTTTTTATTTGCGCATTCGCCAAACTCCCAATCATAACTAGGAGTAAGAATATCCAATTTCTAAATTTCATTTTACTTTTTTACTGATTTATTCTGCAATTTTTCATTGCACTGATTCTAAAAACGTAACTGTAACGTGTCGCCTCCGACTTCATTTTGAGCAAAACGACCATCTTGTCGTTTCGGGATAATCCCTAAAACTCGATCTTCGCCATCACACAAGAGCCATGTTTTTTGCTTCGCTAAAATAGAAAATTTTTCATCTTTAAAAAACTTAGAGACCTTCTTTTTTCCATCCATTCCAATTGGGTAAAAGTAATCTGCTGTCTTCCATTTTCTAATTTTTATAGGAAATACGAGCTTTTCAAGGTTGTAAAGCCAAACTTTATTCACTTGTTTTTCTAAACCTAAAATTTCTGTAGAAACGAAAAATTTTAACGAAAAATCCAAGTCATTTTTAGTTGGTATGAGAATGATTTCTTGATCTCCTTCTAGATTGATTTCTAGTGGTATAAATAGTAATTGATCTCTATTAATAAAGACTTTGTGACTATTGGATTGAAAATATTTTCCTGTTTCGGATGTGAATAGTTTTCGATTTTCTTCTGGATTTTTAAATCCAAATTTCTTTAAAATTTCATACTGTAAATACGAATTCGCGGTTTCTAATTTTGACTTTTCAATTTCAAAGCGGTTTTCAATTTTTGAAAATTCTGTTTTGAAAAAGAGTTCCACTTGTTCTTGAGCAAATTTTTCGACAGATTGCAAATGTGAAATACTTGTTTCAAAATTTTTTAAAAACTGAGAATTCGTCTCTTTTAAATTCGGAATAACCTGATTTCGAAGTTTGTTTCGTAAATAATCGTCTTTTTTATTGGTGTAATCTTCCCGAAAATTGATTTTTTCTGCTTCAGCAAAATCATAAATTTCTTGCTTTGAAAACTTGGAAAGTGGACGATAAATTTTTTCGTTGGAAGGGATTCCTGTTAAACCTTTAATTCCGCTTCCTCTTCCGAGGTTAATTAAAAATGTTTCCAATTGATCATCCAGATGATGCGCGGTAACCAAAATATCAAAATCATGTTCTTTTTGAATTTTTTCAAAAAAAGCATAGCGTAAGTCTCGAGCCCAAATTTGAATGGAGCCTTCCGGCTTTTCATCTTTTTCGGTTACCGAATAAGAGAAAAATGGAATTTGATTAAGCTCAGCGAAGTTTTTAACAAGTTCTTCATCCAAATTAGAATCTTCATCCCGAAGATGGTAATTAACATGAGCAATTCCGAACGGGATTTGTAACGAATTGAAAAGGTGCGCAAGAACCATCGAATCAGCGCCACCGCTCACGGCCAAAAGAAAACGATGCCCTGAAAAATTAGGAAAATCGAGCTCTATTTGTTGCTGAAATTGCGCTACCGTAATCACGTTTTGAAGTATTAAAATTTGGTTAAAACACACAAATATAGGCATCTTTTAAAAACTTATTTGTATTTTTGGCTTATCTGAATCCTTTTCTGAGAGGCTTTTTCAGATTCAAATACAAAAATTTTAAAATAAAGTATATGAGATTAGGAAAACTTTTCGTCATTGGAGCGGCCGCTCTTACTTTGACGAGTTGCGTAAGCAAAAAGCAGTACGATGCGCTCAACCAAAACTACAAGCAGAGTATTGAAAATCTTGCGGAAAGACAAAGAGAAATTCAAGACTTAAAGTCGGCGAATTCTGGTTTGACTAGCGAGAACAATTTGCTTAAAAATCAAAACGACGCTTTAAAATCTTCCCTAGACGCTTGTTTGTCTAACACGGGGAAATCTTCGGCTAATATTGATAAATTGGTTGGAGAAATCAATGCTTCGAATTCGTACATTAAGCAATTAATTGCTTCAAATTCTAGAAACGATAGTTTGAATGTGGCTTTGTCTAACAAATTAAAAAGATCGTTGGACAACATCGCAGATCAAGATGTTGATGTAAAAGTATTAAAAGGAGTGGTGATGATTTCACTATCGGATAAAATGCTTTACAATGTTGGTAAATTCGACGTTTTACCTGCTGCGCAAGACGTGTTAGGAAAAGTTGCGAAAGTAATCAACGATTATGATACGTATAGTGTTTTAATCGAAGGTAACACAGATAACACGCCATTAAGTTCTGGAAATGTTCCTAGAGATAACTGGGATTTATCAGCGCTTAGAGCAACAGCGATTGCAAAAGTTCTTCAGACGCAGTTTGGGGTGAATCCGCAAAGGATTACCGCTGGTGGTCGTTCAGAATACAATCCGAAGACAACCAACGCTTCCATTTCTGGTAGAGCAGAAAACAGAAGAACGGAGATTATCATTATGCCGAAGCTTGATGAATTCATGAAGTTGATGGATATTGCTCCAGTTAAAAAATAAACGAAACCTAGATCGTTAAAGAAACCTTGCTAATTTTTTGGCAAGGTTTTTTGTTGATTTTACCTATTTTTGACAATTAAATAGAACTTCATGAGTTTTTTTGAAGAAATAAGTCCCGAAATGGATCGGTATCTTGAAAATCACGCTTCCCAAGAGTCGGATATTTTGCGACGTTTGAGAAGAGAAACGTTTCAGAAAACCACGCAGCCGCATATGATTTCGGGCTATCAGCAAGGACGTTTGTTGAGCATTATTGCAAAAATGAATGCGCCTAAAATGATTTTAGAAATCGGAACTTTTACGGGTTACGCGACACTTTGTTTAGCAGAAGGCCTTCCCGAAGATGGGAAAATCATTACGCTCGATGTTAATGAAGATTTGGCGTATATTCCAAGAAAGTATTTTGCTGAAAGCGATTTTCGTAATCAAATTGACTTTCGATTACAAGATGCTAAAGAATTTCTGAAAGACACAGATTTGGTTTTCGATTTGGTGTTTATTGACGCGGATAAAGAAAATTATATCGAATATTTGGAGCTTTTAAAACCGCATTTGAAGTCAGGTTCGGTTCTCATGTTTGATAATGTTTTGTGGTACGGAAAGGTTTTGGAAGAAAATCCGAAGTTGAAATCAACACAGATCATACAAGAACTAAATGATCGTATTGCAAAAGATGAAGATTTTGATAATCTGATTTTGCCCTTGCGTGATGGAGTTAATTTTTTAAGAAAAATTTGAATTTTAAATAGTTGGAATTGATGAAAAAAGGAATTTGCGTTGTTACCGTTGCTCCTGTGAGAGAAACTCCTTCTGAAAAAGTAGAAATGGTTACTCAAATGTTGTTTGGGGAATCGTGTGATATTTTGGAAGAACAAAAGCATTGGACGAAAATTAAAATTCATTACGATAATTACGAAGGTTGGATTGATGCGAAACAAGTTTCCTCCGTTACAGACGAATTTTTGGAGAATCGAAAAGTCTCTGTTGTTACCGAATGTTTTTCTTCAGTAATAATGAAGGATGGACGAACGCTGCTTTCCATGGGTTCTGAAGTAGAATTCCCGATCGTTACCTCGCAAAGAAGTCACAATCTTCGAGAAAGTATTGCGCTTACGGCTCGCGAGTTTTTGAATATCCCGTATTTATGGGCAGGAAAAAGCTTTTTTGGCGTTGATTGCAGTGGTTTCGTTCAGTTGGTTTATAAAATTCATAATGTAAAACTTCCTAGAGATGCGCATCAGCAAGCAGAAGTTGGCGAATTGTTGACTTTTGTTGAAGAAAGTTTGCCAGGTGACTTAGCATTTTTCGAAGATGAAGATGGCGATATTGTTCACGTTGGAATCATGTTGGAGAATCAAAAAATCATTCATGCTTCTGGAAAGGTAAGAATTGATGTTTTGGATAGCACAGGAATTTACAACCACGAGCGTAAGAAACATTCGCACAAGCTACGATTCATTAGACGCGTTCTCAATTCATAAATCAAAACCTTGCATTTCTTTTACAACATATTTGTTAGCTTGTTGATTTTCGGAATGAAAATCGGCGCACCGTTCAATTACAAGTTGAAGCGAGGTTTAGCGGGGCGTAGACAAAGTTGTAATCGCGTGAAATCTAACTTTTCTAAGGATGATAAAGTTATTTGGATGCACGCAGCAAGTTTAGGAGAATATCTTCAAGGTTTACCGGTTTTAATTCGATTGAAGGAAGAACTTCCGAATCATAAAATTTTAATTACATTTTTCTCGCCATCAGGTTACGAAAACGTGATTAAGAAAGAAACTATCGCTGATGTGATTTGCTACTTACCTTTTGATCGAGAAAAGTGGATTGAGGAATTTACCGCAAATTTCAAAACGGATATTTTTTTCACCGTTAAATACGATTATTGGTACAATTTATTGGCGCATCTTAAGAAAAGCGGAGCGAAAATGTACGTGATTTCGGCCTATTTTTACGAAACGCAAGTTTTCTTTAAACCGTATGGAAATTGGTTTGTCTCAAGTTTAAAAAACTCAATTGATTGGTTTTTTCATCAAACAAAACATTCTACGGCGTTGGCAAAAAGTGTTGGACTTACCAATTCTTCAACGTCGGGTGATACGCGTTTCGATCAAGTAAAACATAATTTAACTCGAAATAACGAAGTGGCAGGTTTGTTTCGTTTTGTGAATGGAAAAAAAGTAGTTGTTTTTGGAAGTTCATGGCAAGCGGAAGAACGTATTGCTGAAATTGTTTCCAAGAAAAATTCGAATGTGAAAATCATCATCGCTCCGCACGATCTAAAACGTGTTGAATCGTTGATTTCGCAATTTCCGAAAGTCATTTTATACAGCGATTATCTGAAATCTCAAGAAACATCTCAGTTTTTTGAATGGGATGCTCCCGTTTTAATCATCGATTCTATCGGGCTTTTATCCAAACTGTATTCGTATGCGGACATTGCCGTTGTTGGTGGTGGATTTCATTCTGCGGGATTGCATAATATTTTGGAAGCTGCTGTTTTTGGAGTTCCGGTTTTTTTCGGTGATCAGTATCAGAAAAATCCTGAAGCAGATGAACTTATTGCAGAAAATGGAGGTCGCGCCATGGAAGATGAGTTCTTTGCTGCTCAATTTATTTTGGAATTGCTTGCTAACGAACCTTTGAGAAAAGAAATGGGCGACAACGCCGGACGATTTATTTCTTCTCAACCCAACGCGACGGAATATGTCGTGAAAAAAATTCTAGCGTAAAAATCCTTGATTTTTAATGTCTTTTACGATTGCGTCCAAATTGTCAGGAATATTTTCCGATTGTAGCCAATTGAAATCAAAACTATTATTCACGCAAAGCTTTTCTAAGAAAAGGATTTGGTGAATTTGTAAATCGATATCACGAAGTAATTCATCAAATTCCATCCAATAATCTTCGTCCAATTTCTTTATTAAAATTAGGGCTTTCAATAGTTTGTTGATGAGGTACATGTGAAGTTTGTACACCATGTCAAAACGTTCTCTGTTGAGCTTTTCGTGATACTCTAAAACTTGACTAACAAGCAATAAATTCAAACTCACGTCACCAAATTTATCTGTTGTAATTTTTACATGTTCGGTGATTTCTGCGCTTAGTTTTCGAATAAGCGTCAGAAAATATTTCGGATTGGAAATATATTTCGAAGCGGATGAAATTCGTTCTTTAATCACGTCTTCCATCATATTTCTTTTATCATCCGTTGTTTCTTGATCGATAAGTTCGAAATACAATTTTTTAGAAAGAAGTTTGTCTTTTTTCAACAATCGAAAAATCAATCGATCTTTTTCAATCGACGAAAATTCGCTCAATGCTTGTTTAAATTCTTTAGAATACTCCATTAATTAAAGAGTTTGGAATATTTTTTAAAACCATTAAAAGCCCAATTAGCTGTGTAATACATGGATTTTAAGGTCGAGTAGTGCATATAATCTTTGTAAACCAAATACTGATCGAGCATGATATTGGTTTTCTTACGAGAAATACTTTGTGGATGCATTCTGTACTTCGCCATAGTTTTAGCGAGCGGCTTTCCAATGGGGATTTTTTTCAACAAATTCAGCCACATGACGTGATCTTCACGTTTTGTTCCTTCTGGAAAATATTCTTTACCAACTCGACTGCTATCATACATGGTAGAAAGCAAAGAAAGTCGACACGTTTTTAATAAATTAGAAAAAGTAACATCTTTATCGGCAATAAAATCAGCAATTTGAGGATTCAAATTTTCGTCACAACGAGCGTAATTAGAATAGGCAAGCTCCGCATTTTCGCGCTTCATGAAAGTGACCATTTCTTCGAGAAAATTGGGTTCCCAAAAATCATCTGCATCCAAAAATGTGATGTATTTTCCGATTGCTTCTTTTAAGGATAAATTTCTCGCATGTCCCGCTCCGCCGTTCTTTTCAGCAATGACGAGTTTTATTCTCGGATCTTGAAATCGTTGGATTATTTCTACCGAATTATCTGTGGATTTATCATCTGTAAGTATCCATTCCCAATCTTGAAATGTCTGATTAAGCACACAATTTATGGTGTCCTCTAAAAAAGGGGACGAGTTGTAAACAGGTGTGATAATAGATATTTCCGCCATTGTATGCTATTCGTGCACCGCAAAAATAGGATATTTCTTCAAATGCCGTTTTTTCTTACCTCAAAAGTGCGTAAATTTGTGTCTTTGTAAAAAGAATCAAGTAATTAACTATAAAGAAATTCGAAGTGTTTTACGATCATCAGAAGATAGAAAAAAAGTGGCAAGAATACTGGGAGAAAAACCAAACGTATAAAACCAACAATCAATCCGATAAGCCGAAATTTTATGTTTTAGACATGTTTCCGTATCCATCTGGAGCTGGATTGCATGTTGGACATCCGCTCGGATATATTGCAAGTGATATTTATTCAAGGTTCAAAAGACACCAAGGATTCAATGTATTGCATCCCATAGGCTATGATAGTTTTGGTTTGCCTGCGGAGCAATATGCCATTCAAACGGGTCAACATCCTGCCGTAACAACGGAAGAAAATATCAACAGATACGAAGAACAGATGCGTCGTATTGGTTTTTCATTTGATTGGAGTCGCGAAATCAGAACATCAGATTCATCATATTATCAATGGACGCAATGGATTTTTATTCAATTTTTCCATTCGTGGTACAATATAGCAACCGATAAAGCAGAATCTATTGATTCGTTAATTGCTCATTTCGAAGCACACGGAACGGAAGGTTTAGATGCGGCTCAAACGGAAGAACTTTCTTTTTCTGCAGAAGATTGGAAAAACGCTTCTGAACTAGATAAGCAAGATATTTTGTTAAACTACCGTTTAGCTTTTCGTGCGGAAACGACAGTTAACTGGTGTCCAGCTTTAGGAACGGTTTTGGCGAATGATGAAGTGAAAGACGGCAAGTCTGAACGAGGTGGATTCCCCGTTTTTCAAAAGAAAATGATGCAGTGGAGTATGCGTATTACAGCATATTCTGAAAGATTGCTTTCTGGATTGCAAAATATTGATTGGCCTCAGCCTTTGAAAGATGCTCAAGAATACTGGATTGGAAAATCGCAAGGTGCTTCTGTGGAGTTTAAATTGGATGGTCATGATGAGGTTATTGAAGTTTTCACAACGCGTCCTGACACCATTTTTGGTTCAACTTTCATGGTTTTGGCTCCAGAACACGGTTTAGTTGAAGGAATTACTACTCCAGAACAGAAAACTGAAGTTGAAAACTACATTGAAGAAACTTCGAAAAAGACAGAACGTGATCGTTTAGCTGATGTGAAATCTGTTTCGGGTGCGTTTACGGGTTCGTATGCAATCAATCCATTTACAGGGAATAAGATTCCGGTTTATATTTCAGATTATGTTTTAATGGGATATGGAACAGGCGCAGTAATGGCGGTTCCGGCTCATGACGAACGTGATCACCGTTTTGCGAAGAAATTCGGATTGGAAATTGTGAAAGTAGTAAATACGGATGTTGATACGCAAGAAGAATCATTTGATTCCAAAGACAGCACGTGTGTAAATTCGGATTTTCTTGATGGTTTAAACTATAATGATGCGAAGTCTAAAATTATTTCAGAAATCGAAGCTCGTAAGATCGGTAGTGGAACGGTGAATTTTAGACAACGTGATGCGATTTTCAGCAGACAAAGGTATTGGGGAGAACCAGTTCCTATTTATTATAAGGACGAGATGCCATATACGTTGCCGGCTTCGGCTTTACCTTTAGAATTACCAGAAGTTGAAAAATATCTTCCAACGGAAGATGGTGATCCGCCATTAGGGAATGCAAAAGATTTCGCTTGGGATGAGGTGAATCAAAAAGTGGTTTCTGTTGATTTAATTAATAATGAAACGGTCTTTCCTTTGGAATTATCAACGATGCCAGGATGGGCAGGAAGTTCGTGGTATTTCTTAAGATATATGGATCCGCACGATAATCAAACGTTTTGTGAGAAGTCAATTTCTGATTATTGGGGACAAGTTGATTTGTATATCGGAGGAAGCGAACATGCTACTGGACACTTGCTATATTCGCGTTTTTGGAATATGTTCCTGAAAGATCGTGGATGGATTTCACAAGAAGAACCATTCAAGAAGTTGATTAATCAAGGGATGATTTTAGGAATGAGTGCGTATGTTTTCCGAATTGATGGAACGAATACATTTGTTTCTAAACGTTTAGCAAAAGACCATCAAACTCAGAAAATCCACGTGGATGTTTCTTTATTAAAAGGAGCAACGGACGAATTAGATACGGAGAAATTCAAAAATTGGCGTCCAGAATTCGCTAATGCTGAGTTTATTTTGGAAGACGGAAAATACATCACGGAAAGGGAAGTTGAGAAAATGTCTAAATCTAAATTCAACGTGGTAAATCCAGATGATATTTGTGAAGAATATGGAGCAGATTGCCTTCGTCTTTACGAAATGTTCTTAGGTCCACTAGAGCAATCCAAACCATGGAATACGCAAGGATTGAGTGGCGTTTATGGGTTTTTGAAGAAATTCTACAATCTTTATTACGATGGCGATGTGCTTTCGATTTCAGAGGAAGAGCCAACGAAAGAAGAATATAAAGTATTACATACCTTAATTAAGAAAGTTATTTACGATATTGAACATTTCTCATTTAACACGTCGGTTTCGCAATTTATGATTGCTACAAACGAGCTTCAGAAGCTAAAAACGAACAAAAGAGCCATATTAGAGCCTTTAGCAATTTTGGTTTCACCGTATGCTCCACATCTTTGTGAAGAAGTTTGGGCAGCGTTGGGTCATGAGCAAAGTATTGAGTTTGAAAGCTTTCCTCAATTAAACGAGGCGTATTTGGTAGAGGATGAAATTCAGTATCCAGTTAGTTTTAACGGGAAAATGAAGTTTAAACTACCTCTAGCGGCAGATTTGGAAATTAAACAAATTGAGGAAGCGGTGATGGCTGACGAAAGAACAATTCAGCAATTAAATGGAAATAACCCAAAAAAAATCATCGTTGTACCTAAAAAAATTATTAATATTGTGATGTAAAAAAAAATAAGAGGGAAAAACTATTACTGATTTCTTAAAATCTAGCGAGTATTTTTCAAAATTATCAACGTAAATGAAATTTTGGGAAAATAGAATTAAAAATTAGATAAAAAAATAAGAATTCTGTAATTTTTCCGCAAGGCTTTTGCTAACATGGAAACATGAAGTTTTGGTAAAATACTTGCAACTTAATTTTTTTTGACTTTAATTTACACGCTGTAAAAATATATAACAAGTATAATTTAGTTTAATATGGAAATGAATGTTTCAAACACAGAAGAGCAAGTAGTTGCTAGAAAAACGGGTGGTCTTAATCCATTTTTAATTATCCCAATCATTTTTCTTGTTGGGGTTTCAATTTATTGGTTTATTTTAGGTAGTCCAGGTAATTTTAAGCCAGATGACAGAATCAAAGATGCGTTATCAGTTGCTTTCACAGATGTAGAAAGATCCGAATTTCAACCAGAAGGTTTTATGGGGATTATCTACATGGGAGGGGTTATCGTACCTATCCTAATCTCTTTCATGATTATCGTAATCGTGTTCTCTATCGAGCGTTTCTTCGTTTTGAGCAAGGCTCAAGGTAAAGGTAATGTTGATAACTTCGTACTTACTGTAAGAAAGTTAGTAAACGAAAACAAAATTGACGAAGCTCTTGAAGAGTGCGATAGACAACAAGGTTCTGTTGGTAACGTAGTGAAAGAAGGACTTATCTCTTACAAAGCTTTAGCAAAAGATGGTACTTTAAATAAAGAGCAAAAAATTATTGCATTGAACAAGTCTATCGAAGAAGCTACAACGCTTGAGATGCCAATGCTTGAGAAAAACATGATGATCTTATCTACATTAGGTACAGTTGCAACGTTAGTAGCACTATTAGGTACGGTAATCGGGATGATCAACGCGTTCCACGCATTAGGTTCAGGTGGTGGTACACCAGATTCAGCTAAACTATCAGTAGGTATCTCTGAAGCACTTGTAAATACAGCTTTAGGTATTGGTACTTCTGCAGTAGCTATTATCCTTTACAACTATTTTACTTCTAAAATTGATGGTTTGACATTCAAAATCGACGAGATCGCAATGTCTATTCAGCAGTCTTTCGCTGAGCACAACTAAGAATAATGGGTCAACCCATTTTCGAAAATTAGAAGTTTAATAAAAAAGATTTAAATAATGGCGAGAGTCAAACCAAAAAGACATAATATTCGAGTAGATATGACGGCGATGACCGATGTGTCATTCCTTCTACTTACGTTCTTTATCTTGACGGCTCAGTTTGCTAAGCCGGATGTGGAGACAATCACGACGCCATCTTCAATTTCTGAGACGCTTTTAGGAGAAGGAAGTGTCATGACAATTCTTAGTACTACAGATGGTAGATTTTACTTTACACCTGTAGATAATGGAACTGAAAGAATTAGGCTATTAGATAATATGGCCAAGAAGTATGGACTAACGTTTACACCAGAAGAGAAATCTGCTTTTGCAAAAATCAAATCGGTAGGAGTTCCTATGAGCCAATTAAACGGTTTTTTGAAACTTTCTGACGACGATCAAAAAGCATATAAAGCTCCTGGAGTTCCAATGGATAGTACAAAAAAGGAATTAATAGATTGGGTACAACAAAGTGTTGCTGTTAATGCAGATGCAAAGCTTGCATTGAAAGGTGATACAGAAACAAAATACCCAAGAGTGAAATCCTTATTTGAAGGACTTAGAGATATCGATTTTCTTAAGTTTCAGTTGATTACAAATCAGGAAGTTAATACTAATAAATAATAAGAAATGGCAGAAGTACAAGTAAAAGACTCAGGCGCCAAAGGTGGTAAGGTTCGCTCCAAGAAGCTTAACCCTAGTGTCGACTTGACTCCGATGGTGGATTTGGCATTTCTTTTGATCACATTCTTCATGTTGGTAACGACGTTTTCCAAACCGAATGTGATGGATTTAGGACTTCCAGCGAAACCTAAAGATGGGCAGAAAGCTCCAGATACACAAATTGACCTTACCAATTCAATAAGTTTGATTATTGGTAAAAATAATAGAATCTTCTATCATCAACAAGACCAAACAGGTTTGAACGATCAAACCTTGATGGAAACTAACTTTGATAGAGAAGGAATTACGAAAGTAATTGAGCAAGCAAAAGCTAGAGCTAAAGATCCAAGTAAATTTACAGTGATCATTAAGCCAACAGACGATGCAGTATATAAAAACTTTGTCGACATTTTAGA
The DNA here is from genome assembly GCA_023423715.1 of Bacteroidota bacterium. Lineage (GTDB taxonomy): Bacteria > Bacteroidota > Bacteroidia > Flavobacteriales > Weeksellaceae > JAFAFC01. Next base: position 120,696 of record JAFAFC010000034.1, on the reverse strand, counting down.
TGAAATGGCAATCACCAAAAACGAAATCTACGGGGTAACCGATATTAGACCTTATGAAAAGGCTATATATGAGAAAAAAGTTGGAGGAGCAGCGCCAGTAACACCTACACCGGCAAATTAATACTAACTCTTAATAGATTTAATTAAGATGGCAAACGAATTAGAGTACGACAAAAATCTAACTTTAGATGAAATCGTATTTGAGAATAGAAACAAAGAATATGGAGCTTACGATTTGCGTTCATCGTATCGTAAAGTTTTAACAAAGTCTTTTGTTTTAGGAACAATTCTTTTCTGTGTAGTTGCAATTACTCCATTTGTTATAATGAAAATTAAGCAAATGAATGCAGCTGATAAAACAGAGGTGAAATCAAATCTTATTGATATTTTACCAGAAGAGGAACCTATCTTAGAACAACCAGAAGAAACCCCACCTCCGCCACCTCCACCAGCAGTGGAGCCACCGAAGATTGAGGTGATCCAAAACGTTGTTCCTGAACCAGTAAAAGCGCCTAAGGTTGAAACACCACCGCCGCCAATCTCGGATCAGATGAAGACAACTACAGGTTTACAAAATCAAGAAGGTGTAAAAACTCCGGCGTATACACCTCCGCCTCCACCACCATCTACAGGTACTTCAACAAGTACAGTAGAGGTTAAGCCTCAAGTTTCAACATCAGAGGTTTACGAAAGAGTGGATCAGGCAGCAGATTTTCCTGGAGGTCTTAACGGGTTTAGAAAGAAATTCACTGAAGGAATTGATACTGATTCCATGGAAGGCGAAGGTTCTGTAAAAACAGAGGTTACCTTTGTTGTAGAACGTGATGGAACTATTTCTAACGTTAAGGCTAGCGGTTCGAATTCAGCATTCAACAAAGAAGCGGAAAGAACAGTAAAAGCTATCAAAGGAAAGTGGACTCCTGGTAAAGTTGACGGACAACCAGTTCGTTCTCGATTCAGATTCCCAATTACAATGCAATTTGAATAATTTTAGAATTATTTAACATAAAAAGAGAAGCTTAGGCTTCTCTTTTTTTATTACATTTGTAAGATATGGCGTTTAATTGGCTATCAATGATTACGGGCGTTTTCTATGTTGTCTTAGGAATCGTAGTTATTGTATTTAAATTTTTTGTAATTCAGTTAGATCCTGGTGTGGCTTATTCACTAGGAGCTTTACTTGTGGTGTATGGGCTTTTCCGTGTTGGTCGTGCTATTCACCGAATCAGGATGTCCAATCATGAAAAAAATTCTTAGTTATTTTATCGTTTCTATTTTCGTAGTTGCAAGCTGTTCTAAAAAAAAGGAAGAGCCTAAATCTGCTGAATTTAATCAAGGTGAATTAGTTGTTCTTGCAGATGACTCATTCAAAAGTGTAGTCGAAGGATTGGCTCAAGCTTACATGATTAACTATCCCTCAACTAAAGTTGAAGTTAAAGTTCAAAAAGAAGATTTAGCATTTATGGACATGCTTAATAATCATGCGAAAATGATTGCGATTTCGAAACCTTTGAATCAAGAAGAAATTCAGGAATACGAAAAAGCAACGAATACCAAGTTTCACCAAGACTTTTTTGCTATTGATGCAGTCTTGTTTGTAGTAAGCAAAAACTCGACTCGTACTTCATTAAGTATAGAAGATATTAAGAAAGAATTGCTTTCGGGCGAAAAGAACCTTATATTCGACGGGAATAATTCAAGTAATTTGAATTTCGTAGCCAATAAAATTGGTAAAAAACCATCCGAACTTAAATATGCGACTATTGTTGGTAATGATGAAGTTGTGAAAGAGCTAGATCGGTATCCGAATAAAATTGGAGTAATTAGTCTCAATACGATTAGTCGTCCCTATGCAAATGAAGCTACTAAATTGCGGGAAATGATTAACGTTTTACCAATTGAAGAAAAAGGTAAGGTTATATCGTATGAAGGCGAAGGATTAACCAAAATGAAATACCCATTCGTAAGAACAATTTATTTTTTAACCAATGAAAATGGATTTGGTATAGCGAAAGGTTTTTTACGATTTTCATGTACCCAATTAGGACAAATCGTAGTGAGCAAAGAAGGCTTGCAGCCGTACTTTTTGTTCAATCGTGAAGTGCAAATGAGATAAACCCAAAATTATGGAACGATAATTGTGTTATCGTCAATAAATTAGTATTAATATAATTAAATAAGATAGATAAAATGAACTTAACTAAGAAAATTGTTTTGACTGCTGCAGTAGGCTTCTTCGCTAACGCTGCATTTGCACAATCTGTACAAGATGGAATCCAGTATGTAGATAGTCACAAATTTGCAAAAGCAAGAGATAATTTTAATCAATTAATTACAGCAAATCCTAAAGAAGCAGATAACTACTTTTATCTTGGGAATACTTATTTAACTCAGTTTGAACCGAACTTCGAAAAAGCGGAAGAGTATTTCAAACAAGGTCTTGGGATTGAATCTAAAAGTTATTTAAATAAAATCGGTTTAGCGAGTATTAAATTAGGTAAAGGCGATCGTTCAGGAATTGTAGAAATCCAGAATATCGTAAAAGATTCTAGAGAGAAAGATCCAGAAGTTCTTTACCGTGCTGCAGAAGCATTAACCTTGTTCGAAAAAACCAGTGCACCTGATACGGCTATCGATTACTTAACTAAAGCAATCGAGAGAGGTCAAAAAGGTGGAGTTCCAGCAAATTATTATTATGCACTTGGTGATGCGTATCGTTTGAAAAAAGATCCAGGAAAAGCTATGTCAGAATATGATAAGGCTTCAGCTGTAGCTCGTAACAAAGCGTCTGTATTCACAAGAATGGGAACACTTTGGATGGCTGCGCAGCAATGGAAACTTGCCAAAGAAAATATTGACAAAGCAATCGCTGTAGATCAATCATACGCTCCAGCTTATAAAGCAAAAGCAGCTTACGATATCAAATATCAGCAGAATGCAATGGCAACTCAAGATTTATTGAATTATGCTAAATATGCAGATGAGGATCCGTACACGCAATTAGAAATTTCTAAATTGTTCTTCACAAACGAAGATTACGCAAACTCAAAAGCGACTTTAGATAAAGTATTTGATAAAGTTGATGATCCAATTAAATATAAATTAAGAGGATACCTTTCTTTCTCTGATGGAAATTATGCGGAAGCAAAACAAAATATGGATAACTTCTTATCTAAAGTAGATAAATCTAGAGTTTATCCAGGTGATGAAGGTTTGCAAGGACTTATCGCAGCTGGTTTGGCTAAAGATGAGGCAGATGCAACTAAAAAAGCACAATTACTAGCAGATTCTAAAACTAAAATTGCTATTGCTAAAACAGCAAAAGACGAAACAATGAAGTGGGATCAAGAATTGGCTAAAATTAATGGTGCAAGTGGACCTTCTGAGTCTGAAGTGAATGCGGGACCAACATCTCCAGAGATCGATGCTTTGAAGAAAAAAGTAGCCGCTAATCCGCAAGATTCTGATGCTTTGTTCCAATTGGCAACAAAATACCAAGATGTTAAAAACTGGGCTGGTGCGGTACTTACATGGCAAAAAATGATCAACTTGTTACCAGATTGGGCTCCGGCTTATTATAGTCAAGGATATTCGTATCAGCAAGCTCAAAATAACGAGATGGCGAAGTTAGCTTATGAAAACTTTATTTCTAAAGTAAAGCCTGCGGATGAGCAAGCGAACAAAGAAACGTTATCATATGCATTATTTGCAGTAGCGTACTTGGTTAAAGAATCAGATCCTGCAAAAGCGAAAGCATATGTTGCGAAGTCTGTTCTACTAAATCCAGGGTATGAAGACGCTGCAAAATTGAATAAAGAATTAAACCCATAATTGGTTTTTATATATTCTATAAATCTCCCTTCCAACAAGGGAGATTTTTTTTGTAATTTTGATTTATGAAAGTTGATTTTTTAGCTATAGGAGCACATCCTGACGATGTAGAATTGGGTTGTGGTGGCACAATTGCAAAATTGGTTTCGGAAGGGAAATCAGTAGCGATCGTTGATCTTACTCAAGGTGAGTTAGGTACAAGAGGAAGCGCCGAAACTCGTGCACAAGAAGCCAAAAAGGCGGGCGAAATATTAGGAGTTACGGCTCGAGAAAATTTGAAGCTGAAAGATGGTTTTTTGGTGAACTCGGAAGAGTATCAAATGGAAATCGTGAAAATGATCCGAAAATACCAACCCGATGTGGTTTTAGCAAATGCTATTGATGATAGACATCCTGATCATGCAAAAGGAGCAAAACTCGCATCAGATGCATGTTTTTTAGCTGGATTACGACGAATTGAAACAACATTGGATGGTGACGTTCAAAATGCATGGCGACCAAAACATGTTTTTCATTACATTCAATGGAAAGAAGTGGAGCCGGATTTTGTTATTGACATCAGCGATTTTCTTACCAAAAAGATTGATTCATGTATGGCGTATTCATCTCAGTTCTATGATCCTACATCTAATGAGCCCGAAACGCCAATCTCCAATCGTGATTTTTTCGAAAGTTTAACGTATCGTGCTCAGAATTTAGGAAGGTTATCGGGAGTTGCTTATGCTGAGGGATTTACCTACGAAAGGCTGATTGCTTTGAAAAATTTTGAAGGAATAGTTTTGTAGTAACAAATAAATTTCTATATTTGCACCCACGAAACGGTGATTGTAGCTCAGTTGGTTAGAGCGCCGGATTGTGGTTCCGGAGGTCGTGGGTTCGAGACCCATCATTCACCCTAGGTAAAGAGAAGTTTAATACTTCTCTTTTTTTATTTCTTTCGCTAAAAACTAGAGATTGGTATCATTTTTTCTTAGTATGTTGTATAAAATTTTTTATTATGACTAAAAAAAGTATTATCTCGGTTTTGGGATTAGCAACAATTATGGCAACATCTGCATTTACAGTACAGTCATGTACAACACAGAATACAGTTGGAGACACAACTCAGGTGTCTGTAGATTATAACGGGACTTACCGTGGTACTTTACCTTGTGCAGATTGTCAAGGAATCAAAACGACAGTTTACTTAAGTAAAGATAATACCTTTAGAACCATTACTCAATATATCGGTTCTGAAACAGAAGATGTAGATACAGGAAAATTTACTTGGGATAAAACAGGAAGTATTATTACCCTAAACGGTAAAGAAAAGGCTAAATATTTCGTTGGGGAAAACACACTTACCAAATTAAATTTGGATGGCAAGAAAGTCGAAGGTTCTTTGGCTAAATTCTATATGTTAACGAAAGACAACTACGCTGTTCTAAATAAAAAGTGGGATTTGGTTGAGTTGAACGGGAAAAAATTTGATGCAAGTCAAACGACGAAGAAAGAAGCATTCATTATGTTCAATGATGCAGAAAACAGATATGTTGCTTCTGCGGGATGTAACACGATTTCAGGATCATTCATGGTGAACTCATACAACCATTTGGAACTTGGTGAAGGAATGTCAACAATGATGGCTTGCCCGAATTTGGAATGGGAACAGCAATTAATGGAAGTATTAAAAACAGCAGATACGTTTTCTATTTCAGGTGATGAACTTCACTTATTCAAAGGTAGAATGAGAGCGATGGCGGTTTTCAAAGCAGGAATGCAGCCAAGATAATTAATCTTGATATTATAAATAAAAAAGACCAGCATTGCTGGTCTTTTTTTTATTTTGCTTTTTCTTCTTTTGGATCTACGTCTGGAAATCTTGCCAGAGTAAATTCTTTAGAAATCGCTGCTTTTTCAAATTTCAATTTTCCTGAAAGTGTTTCGATAATAACACCGTCTTCTTGGATCTGAGAAATTCGACCGTGCATTCCTGAAGTTGTTACTATTCGACTTCCGATTTTCAAAGATTCTTGGAAGTTCTTTTCTTGCTTTTGTTTCTTCATTTGCGGACGAATCATCACAAAATACATAAATGCGATAAAAACACCGAATAAAAGAATCATTTGCATTCCACCTCCTCCAGCTGGAGCAGCTTGTAAAAATATTGAGATCATTAAACTAAATTATTTAGGTTGAACATTCGCCGAGAAAGTAATCACCATAGGTCCTTTTTCAACGTTTGCATAAACTTCTGCTTGTTTGTGTTGTGCACCATCAAAACTTGACGAGTCAAATTTCAATGTGATTTTACCTTTCTTACCTGGTAAAATAGGTTCTTTTGTATAATCTGGAGCTGTACATCCACATCCTGGAACCACTTTAGAAATAATCAACGGGTTGGTTCCTGTGTTTGTAATTTCATAATCGTGTTGTACGCTTTCTCCTTTCTTAACATTTCCAAAATCAAAATGACTTTGCGCTAAAACAACCGAAGTTAAAGGTTGATTAGAAGCAACTTCTTCCGCTTGAGTTTGTCCTACTGCTGAAGCTGTGTTTGACATAGCTGCTTCATCAATAGCTGGATCTGTTGTTGTAACTTCTGATGCAGCAGTTAATTCTGATGCGTTATTTTCTTTTTTACATGATTGGGTAGCTAATAACCCCGCTGCAAGAAAGCTTGCAAATACTAACTTTTTCATATTAATTGCGATTTAAATCTTTAACATATTTGTCTAGAATACCATTGATAAAGATATTAGACTTATCTGTTGAATACACTTTTGAGATTTCAATATACTCATTAATAATCACTCTTGAAGGTGTTAATGGAAAATAATCCAATTCTGAAATAGCGGTAATCAAAATGATTTTATCCATTAAAGAAACACGTTCGATTTCCCAGTTTACCAATCTTTCAATAAGTTTTTTTTCCGTTTCTTCCCAATGATTTAGGGTTTCACGAAGAAGTTTGCTTGCAAAAGAACGATCTTCATCATCTTTAATCATGCGGATAAGCGTGTTGTACGTTTCGCCATCCTTCATAAATCCAATAGTCTTTTGGATCATTGAGTTTGAAATATGGTAATCATCTGCCCAACTCATTTCTTTATCCTCAAGGTGGTCATGAAAATCATCATTTTCCGCGATATAACGAAGGAAAAGTTTTCCCATGAATTTCTGATCTTCTTCGAACGAGTTTTCACCAGAACTCATATAATCCGTGTAACGCTTTCCACCAACAATTTTCTGGAAGGTTTTCACCAAAAGATCATCGTGTAGATCCCAGTTGAGTTCCTTATGTTTTGCTGAAAATGCAATACGTTCAGAATTATTCTCAATAAGTTCTAAAACACGGTTTTCAATGAATTTTCTATTGGGATTGATGTCAGACTCAGTCTTGAAATACTTTTTACTGTTGATTTCCATTTGGTCTTCGGCTAATTCTTTTAGCGCGACAAAGAAGTTCAACTGATAAATATATAGATTGAAAATTCTATCAATCTCCGAAAACATGTTTTTCTCTAAAACATCGATCTTAATTGGGTTTTGGCTGTAAGAGTAGATAGATTCTACCACTTTTTCCCGTATTTGTCTTCTGCCTAACATTCAAAGAGCTTTTATGGGTGCAAAGATAGGTTTTTTTTGAGAAATAGAGAATGTCCATGAAAAGGATATTAGGTGCAAAGAGCATTTTTTCACTATTTTTGTGGGTATTTTCTAAACAAACGGAATGAAAGCATTAAAAACACTAAACCCCTATTTTTGGAAACATAAAACACTACTTTTATGGGGTTTTCTGTTTATTGTAGCCAGTAATTTCTTCCTCATCTATAAAGTTCAATTCGTAGGGAAGTCGGTGGATCAACTGGCTGATTCTGGGAAACTTGGATTCAATAAAGAAATTCTTATTTATGTTTTAATTTATGTTGGATCGTCGCTTCTAACGGGTTTTTTCACCTTTATGATGCGTCAAACAATTATCGTTGCATCGCGTAGAATTGAGTACGAATTGAAAAACAAAATCTACCGACATTATCAAGATATGTCACTTACAGATTTCAAAAAAACTACGATTGGTGATTTGATGAATCGTTTAAGTGAAGATGTTGTTGCAATCCGAATGTATTTAGGGCCAGGCGTGATGTATGTGGTTAATACGTTGGTTTTGTTAGTGATTACGAGTATTTACATGTTGAAAACGGATTTTTCGATGACATTGTGGTCGTTAATTCCACTTCCGATTTTATCTTTTGTTATCTATAAAGTTAGTTCGATTATCAATCGAAAATCCAAAGTAATGCAGAAAAGCCAATCTGCGATTTCAACATTTGTAACAGATAGTTTTTCGGGAATTCGAGTGATTAAATTCTTTGCAAAAGAGATTTATATCAATCAAAACTACAAAGAGAAAGTTACCGATTATCAAGATCGAGCGTTGGATTTAGCAAAAACGGAAGCCTACTTCTTTACGATTATCCTTTTTGTAATAGGACTGTTGAACGTCGTGATTTTGTATGTTGGTGGGCAGAAATATATCGCAGGAGAATTGAGCGTAGGAAAAATTGCCGACTTTTTTATGTACGTCAATATTCTAATTTGGCCATTTTCAATGGTTGGTTGGGTAACGTCGGTCAATCAACGTGCGGAAGCCTCCATGCAACGTGTGAACGAATTTATGGATATGAAATCCGAGATTGTAAACACCAATCATTCGCAATACGAAATTAAAGGCGATATCGAATTTAAAAATGTCACTTACGTTTATCCAAATACTGGAATTAAAGCCTTAGATAACGTCAGTTTTCATATAAACGCAGGCGAAAGTCTTGCGGTTATGGGGAAAACAGGAAGCGGGAAAACAACAATTGCTCTTTTACTAGCTCGTTTAATTGACCCAACTTCTGGTGAAATTCTATTAGATGGAAAGAATTTGAGAGATCATAATTTGGTTCTGGTTCGTGATTTCTTAGGATACATTCCACAAGAAAGTTATTTGTTCTCGGATACCATTGAGAATAATATTGGATTTGCTTTAGATTCACCTAATCATGACCAAGTAGTTCGTTTTGCAAAGATTGCCGATGTTGATAAAAATATTGTCAAATTCAAAGATCAATACCAAACGATGGTGGGTGAACGAGGCGTGATGCTATCAGGCGGACAGAAGCAACGAATTTGTATTGCTCGTGCTTTAATAAAAGAACCTAAGATTCTTATTTTTGATGATTCTTTATCAGCTTTGGACACCGAAACGGAAGAGAATATTTTGCAGAATATTGATACAGAAATTGAAAATGCAACGTCAATTATCATCACTCATAGGGAGTCTAGTGCAAAAAGAGCAGACCGAATTTTAATACTTTCTTAACATTTTTAATGATAATTTAACACTCTAGTTGTGTAATTATCACATAGTTATCCATAATTTTTAGCTCAAAATAAAAAAAATTTTGCAGTTCCGATAATTCTTTTAAATTTGTTTACAACAGATTACTAAAATTATCGTACAATGAGTGATTATAAGGAACGCCACGAAAATGAGATTTTTACGAAGGTGTTAAAAGCAGGAAGGAGAACCTATTTCTTTGATGTGCGCGAGACGAAAGCGGGCGATTATTATCTTACCATTACCGAAAGTAAAAAGAACTTTGGAGAAAATGGAGAGGCGTCTTTTGAGAAACACAAAATCTATCTTTACAAAGAAGATTTTAAGAGTTTCCAAGACTTATTCAAAGAATCAACGGATTTTATCGTGAATGAAAAAGGAGAGGACGTAATTTCTGAAAAACACGACAAAGATTTCAAAGCACGTTCGTTTACTATTGATAGTGACGACGAGGTTTAATCAAGACACACCAAATTTTATATAGAAGGTATCTCATTTTTGAGATGCCTTTTTTATGTTAATAAGAGAATCAATAAACTTGCTGTAAATATTCGGAATATCGTTACCAACGGATACACTTGCGCATACGTCTGAATTGGAACATCACTATCCAAATAATTCGTACTGAAAGACAACGCGGCTGGATCGGTATAACTTCCACTTAAAAGCCCAGCTAATTGAAGGAAATTCATTTTCAACCACCATTTTCCAAGAACTATCATAAAAAGCAATGGGATAAAGGTGATTGCACTTCCATAAAGAAGGAACGTCCAACCATTATATTTTACAAAATTTTCATAGAAACCATCCCCAGCATGAATTCCTACCGCTGCGAAGAATAAGCAAATTCCGAAATCTTTCATAAAGTGGATGGCACCCGTATTTAAGTAGGAGTGAATGAATGAAATGCTACCAAATCTTGAAATAATCAAGGCAACTAAAAGCGGTCCCGCTGCAAATCCGAGTTTAAGAGGAATCGGAAGTCCCGGAATTAAAATTGGAATGGAACCAACGATAACACCAATTAAAAGTCCGCCAAATAAGGAAAGGAAATCAGATTCGATAATTTTCTTTTCTTGATTTCCGATAATTTTTTCAGCATCTTCAATAGCTTCTCTAGAACCGATAACACGCAAAACATCGCCGTAAAACAACTCTAAAGAAGGGCGTGGAATCATTTCTTTTCCAGCACGGAACACACGAGTTACTTTCAAATCATAAATATTGAAAAGTTCCAAATCATTCATGTTTTTATGTACAGCCGAGGATTTGGTTACATAAATATTCTTCTTGTCCAAATCAGAATCGGACTCAATAAACAAATCAGTTGAAGGTCTTCCAAGTAGTTCTGTGATTATTTGGATGTCTTTTTCTAGCCCAACCATCATCAAAACATCTCTTTCTTGAAGTTGCATATCTAATGTAGGTGAAGTAACAACTTCGCTTCCGCTATGTTTTAGTCGCGAAAAAATTAGATGCTTTCCCGTTTCGTTAAGTATTTCTTGAAATGATTTTCCAAAATATTCTGGGTTGGTAACTCGAATTTTTTGAAGGATTAAAGGTTCTTCACGATTAATTTTTTTCAACCGAAACTTTTTCATTTCGTCTTGGTTGTTTACTTTTAGAAGCACTTTTGCGATAATAATCGTTGCAATAATTCCAAAAACGCCCAATGGATACGTGATCGCATAACCAATTGCTGGATCGTCAAAAGTCCTATTGGGCATAGTTACCGCAAGTTCTTCAATCGTATTTTTTGCAGCTCCCAATCCTGGCGTATTGGTTACCGAGCCACTCATAATCCCAACTAAATTTTCAATGCTTAAACCCGTGAAATTGAAAAGAAGATAAGTAATCACACCACTTAAAATTACACCAGAAACTGCGAGAATGTTGAATTTCAAACCTTCGTTTTTAAACGACGAAAAAAAAGAAGGACCCACTTGCAATCCAATTCCGTAAACAAATAAAATAAGTCCAAAATCTCTGATGAAATCAAGGATTTGTATATTAATTCGATAGCCTAAATGACCGAGAATTAACCCCATAAACATCACTCCCGAAACGCCAAAACTAATTTTTCCGAGTTTCAATCGTCCAAGAAAAACTCCCGTTCCTATGGCCAACATGACTGTGATTAAAGATTGAACGACGGTTGGAGTTGCAGATGGTAACAAGAGATTTTGAAGCCAATCGAACATAGTTTAGTTTTTTTGAAATACACTCAAAGATAGGAAGATAAAAGAGCTTAATGAAATTAGTATAGCTGAAATATATCAAGGACTAAAAACATAGTTTATGGAATTTTGAAATTATCAAATATCTTTGCACTATGATGAAGCCAAATTCTAAATCCGTTCTTATTCTTGGAGCCAATTCCGATGTTGCAAAACAAGCGATGAAACTTTATTTGCAAAAAGGTTTTGAGGTGATGGCGGCTTCGCGAGATTTAACTTCACTTGAAAAATTTATAGGAGAAAATAATTTAGATTCATCGAAAATTCAGTTGTTGTATTTCGATGCTGCCAACTTTTCTTCCCATCAAGATTTTTATAATCAACTTCCGACAAAACCCAATATTGTAGTTTATGCAGCTGGTTTTTTAGTTCAAAATGAAAAAGCATTTCATGATTTTGATGCAACTTTTCAAATGATGAAAGTGAATTATGCTGGTGCGGTTTCAATTTTAAATATTATTGCTTTTGATTCAAGTAATAATAATTTAGAACGAATAATTGGTTTGTCATCGCTTTCAGGTGTTCGAGGTCGTAAATCGAATTTCGTGTATGGAAGTACAAAATCTGCTTTTACCCAATATCTGGCTGGACTTCGTCAAGAATTAGATCACCGAAATATTAAGGTGAATGCGTTGGTAATCGGCTATATCAATACGAAAATCAATGATGGTCTAGAGTTGAATAAAAACTTAATTATGGAACCTGAATATGTCGCAAAACATATTGTAGAAGCAGGAAATACATTCACTATCGTTCCCAATTGGAAGTGGAAACTTATTTATAGCATTCTAAAAGTCCTTCCAGAAGGGCTTGTTTCAAAACTCCCGTAGCTTTATAGCACGCAATTTGCAAGTTTCTTCGCATGGATAGAGGAACTTTCATTAAAACCACAGCTCTAGGAATTGGAGCTTTGTTCTTTTTAGGAACTCAAAATATTTTAGCCAACTCATTTTCAAATATTGAAACTAACGAAGAAAATCGGCCAATTATTATCATTGGTTCGGGTTATGGTGGTGCCGTTGCGGCTTTGCGTTTATGCGAGGCTGGGAAGAAAGTGTGTATGCTGGAAATGGGCTTGAATTGGGAGAAATCTGGAATTCCTTTTTCTAAAATGCAAAAACCAGGGAAAAGTGCAGCATGGTTAAAAAAGCAATCTATTGCGCCTTTTTTTAATCTATTTTCACTAGAACCGTTTACGGGAGCTTTGGATCGATTGGATTTTAAAGATATTAAAATTTGGGTTGGACGTGGCGTTGGTGGCGGTTCTTTGGTGAATGGTGGAATGGCGGTTCTTCCGAAACGAGATTATTTTGAAGAGATTTTTCCAAATTTGGATAGTCAATTATTTTTTGATAAATATTTCCCGAAAGCGCAACAAGAATTGAAAGTAAACGTTGCCCGTGAAGAATTTCTTAACGAATGTAAATTCTATAAATTCAATAAAGTTGGTGAAGCAGAAGCGCATAAAGTAGGTTTTAAAACCATTCGAGTTCCCAATGTCTATGATTTTGACTACATGGAAAAAGAATATCGAAATGAAGTTCCAAGATCTGCATTGGATGGGGAAGTGATTTACGGAAATAATCACGGTAAGAATTCTTTGGATAAAACCTATCTGAAAAAGGCTTTAGCAACTGGAAACTTAGAAATTTTGGACTTACATGCGGTTCAAAATATCAAAAGTGAAAACGACGGTTATCGTTTAGAAGTTCATCAAATTAATACTTCTGGACAAGTCGTTGCTAAAAAATTGATGACTTGTCAACAACTTGTTTTGGCTGCTGGAACGATGGGAACTTTAGATTTGCTTTTAAAATCTCATCTTGAAAACGGTTTGCAACTTAACGAAGAAGTCGGAAAACATTGGGGCAACAACGGGAATTTTATGACGGGACGAAATTGGGTGAAAGCGTTTTCTGGAGGTTTGGGATTTCAACATTCGACGATTCCCGTTGGTGGAATTGATAATTGGGATGATCCTAAACATACTTTTTTCGCCGAATTGGCGCCACTTCCCATGGGAATGAATGTTGCGACCGCTTTATATTTGATGATTAATAAAGTTGATCAGCCAGGAAGTGTGAGTTTTGATGCTTCAACGAAAAAACTCGTTTTAGATTGGTCAAGAAAAAATACCTCTAAAATGGAAGAAAATGCTAAGTTTTTCCTCCGTAAAATGAATAAGATAAACGGTGGAACTCGAAGTCACATGCTCTTTCATAACGGTTTAGGTTACGATGTTTGTTATCATCCTTTGGGTGGCGTCGTTTTAGGAAAAGCAACCACGGAATTCGGACAATTAAAAAATCACAAGAATCTTTTTGTTTTGGATGGCTCGTTGATTCCAGCAAGTATTGGCGTAAACCCATTTCTTACAATCACAGCCTTGGTGGAATATTGTATGGAGAATTTGTTGGAGCAGAAAGCATTTGGATAAAAAAAGCGAGGCTCAAAAACCTCGCTCTAATTTATAAAGTTCTGTCATTTCGAATAAAACGAAGTGTAGTGAGAAATCTCGAAAAAAGTTTAGATTTCTCCTTCGTCGAAATGACAATTCTTAATTTTTCAACTCCAATTTTAATTCTAATTCGTCTAATTGAGCTTCTGCAACTGGAGCTGGAGCGTCAATCATCACGTCGCGACCAGAATTGTTTTTAGGGAATGCGATGTAATCTCTGATTACTTCGTTTCCATCCAAAATCGCAACCAATCTATCAAATCCGAATGCTAAACCTCCGTGTGGTGGCGCTCCGTATTTGAAGGCATTCATCAAGAATCCGAATTGCGCTTCTGCTTCTTCCTTCGTGAAACCCAATAAATCAAACATTTTAGATTGTAATTCTTTATCGAAAATTCGGATAGAACCACCACCGATTTCGTTTCCGTTCAATACCAAATCATAAGCGTTGGCTCTTGCTTTACCAGGATCGGTTTCTAATAAACTAAAATCTTCGGTTTTCGGAGATGTGAATGGATGGTGCATTGCATGGTATCTTCCAGTTTCTTCGTCCCATTCTAAAAGCGGGAAATCGATTACCCAAAGTGGTGCAAATTCATCACCTTTTCTTAATCCTAAACGATTTCCAAGTTCCATTCTCAAAGCAGAAAGTTGCGCTCTTACTTTGTTTTCAGAACCTGAAAGAATCAACATTAAATCTCCAGCTTTTGCTCCGAATTCCTCAACAATCGCTTTCAAAGCAGCTTCGTTGTAGAATTTGTTTACCGATGAAGTAATCGTTCCATCCATTTGATATTTCACCCAAACCATGCCTAAAGCTCCAATTTGCGGGCGTTTTACCCAATCTGTAAGCTCGTCGATTTGTTTTCTTGTGTATTCTGCAGCACCTTCTACATTAATTCCAACAACCAATTCGGCATCGTCAAATATTTTGAAATCTTTTCCTTTTGTTAAATCATTTAATTCATGAAACTCCATTCCGAAACGAATATCTGGCTTGTCGTTTCCGTATTTTTTCATCGCATCAGCAAAAGTCATTCTTGGGAAATCTTGGAAATCTTTTCCTGTAATGTCTTTCAACAAGGTTTTTGTCATGCCTTCGAAAACATTCATAATGTCTTCTTGCTCTACAAACGCCATTTCGCAATCGATTTGTGTAAATTCTGGCTGTCTGTCGGCTCTTAAATCCTCGTCACGGAAACATTTCACAATTTGGAAATATTTGTCCATTCCGCCAACCATCAACAATTGTTTGAAAGTTTGAGGCGACTGTGGAAGTGCATAAAACTGACCAGGATTCATTCTGCTTGGAACCACGAAATCTCTTGCGCCTTCTGGTGTAGATTTAATTAAAACAGGAGTTTCAACCTCGATAAAACCTTCATCAGAAAGATAATTTCTAACTTTTTGCGCCATTTTGTGACGGAAAATTAATTTGTCCTTCACTGGATTTCTACGGATATCCAAATAGCGGTATTTCATTCTCAATTCTTCGCCGCCGTCGGTTTCGTCTTCGATGGTGAATGGTGGCAACTGAGATTCATTTAAAATCGTTAATTTTTCAACCAAAATTTCAATGTCACCCGTTGGGATTTTTGGATTTTTAGAAGCTCTTTCAATTACTTTTCCTTGAACTTGAATCACAAATTCACGACCTAATTTCTTCGCTTCCTCCATCAAAGCAGCTGTAGAACGCTCTTGATCGAAAACCAACTGTGTAATTCCGTAACGATCTCGCAAATCGATCCAAATCATAAAACCTTTGTCACGAATGGTTTGTACCCATCCTGAAAGTGTAACTTCTTCATTTAGATTTTTTAGCGTCAATTCGCCATTGGTGTGTGTACGGAACATTTTTCTTGAAATTTTAAATTTTAGATTTTGAATTTTAGATGTTTTCCACCAAAAATTTCAGGTGCAAAGATAGGGAAAATCAAAGAAAAAGCCTTTTGATTTTTTGGCCAAAAGGCTTGATTTTTATTGGTTAATCCACTCAATGGCTTTTTGTATTTTTTTGTCTTGTGATAAGTCTTTAAAATTATCGCCGTCTTTAATTGTAATATCTGGAGTGATAAAATTTCGGTATTCCTTTTTATTACGGTCGGCATCGTATGCGATTGCAAGAAAAAAATGAAGATTTTCTGCAATTTTGATAGTCGTGTTTGCGGTAGTGTATCCTGCGGAGTTTTCACCAATTAATTTTATGTTCGGTTTTCCAATAAAGGAAATAGCGGTGATTTCTCCAGAACTACCTGTTGCTGGGCCAATGAGAATAACTATTTTAATATTATGGTTTTGTTCGCAATTATTTTCAAGAGTTAAGCCTTTGATACTTCCATTATTAATACTCCAAGAATTGATGGTTTTGCCATTAGAGATTATAAACCCCGCATCGCCATCACCTATTATTGGTCCTAGTCCGCCAACCATAGGAAACATATTTCCACCTGTATTAATACGGAGGTCTACAACAATGCCCTTTAGTTTTTCTGGTAACAAATTACAAAGAGAGTCTCGTATTTCTTGACCAAGAATTATCTCTTGCTTTTCGCGGTCGCTTAAATCAATGTTGTTTGATGGAATCAATATATAGCCAATATTATCCGTAAGTTTTTCTGTTTTTACTTTTTTATCATCTTGCTTTAATGTTTCAAGAGTTATTGGGTTGATTGTTGACTCAAAATTCTTAGGATTCGCTCTGTGCGCTCTTTCTTTATTATTATATAGTAAAAAAGAATGGTTGTCATTTAGCTTATCCAGTAGTAATTCGACGCTAGGTTTTACCGCTAAAAATACATTGGGAGCATTGATGTCTAAAGTGCTTCTAACTTGTGGGAGTATTGTTTTCCATTTTACGTTTTTTCTATAAATAGATATTTTTTCGGTAATATCCAGTATGTCGTCAAGTGCTTTATTTGCTTCGCTTATATTCAATTTTGTTGTTGAAGGATCATTACTTGAAGCAGAAATCGATTTCTCTTGAGCAAAATTCTGCGTTTGAAATAAAAGAAATATAAAAGCAATAAAAAATTGTTTTTTCATAGTTTACTAAGTTCTTTAATTTGATTCCCCAAAAGTGAGTAAAGTTCCGTTGGGATCAATGAGTGAAAATTCTTTTTGTCCCCAAGGTTTTGTTTCTAAAGGTCCGTTTGGATGGATTTCAACTTCACTATCCTGCAAGTTTTGATATAAGTTTTCAATTTCTGAACATCGTATATATAGCATGAAATCAGATTTTTCTCTTTCCAAACTTGGATAATGAAAGAAATGAATTTCCAACTGATTACTTTCTAAAATAAGATAAACTCCATAATCTGCTTTAAGTTTAAAACCTAAATTTTTATAGTAATTCAGCGTTTTTTCTTTATCAATAAAAGGAATTTTTGGAATGATGGTTTGTAGCATTTTCTTTGTGTTAGTTGGTTCACAACAAATTTAGTATTCTGTTAAAATATATTCCATAAAAAATGTATAATTTCGGTAGAATGAAGATTTTGTATTCCATACAAGGGACGGGGAACGGGCACCTAAGCCGAGCACGAGAGATTATTCCGCATTTGAAAAAGCATGGAGATTTGGATTTGTTGGTGAGCGGAACGCATGCTGAGGTTGGCTTGGATGATGAAATTAAGTATCGTTTTAATGGATTTGGATTCGTTTTTGGTAGCAAGGGTGGAATTGATTTCAAAGAAACATGGCGAAAGTTTGATTTTCAACAATTTTTAAAAGATTGCAAACAACTTCCTGTAAAGGATTATGATGTGATTGTTAACGATTTTGAGCCAGTTACTGCTTGGGCTTGCCGCTTTCAAGGAAAAAAAAGTATTGGTTTGAGTCATCAAGCGGCTTTTTTATCAGCAAAAACACCTCAATTAAAAGGATTTCATTGGGGAAAGCAAATTATGAATCATTATGCGCCTTCCACTTCGCAAATTGCTTTTCATTTTGAAAAATATGACGACTTTATTCATACACCCGTTATCCGAAGTGAAATTCGAAATTTAAATCCTCAAAATTTAGGGCATTATACGGTGTATCTTCCAGCCTATTCGGATACTTTTATTCTGAAAATGGTTCAAAATTTTCCTGAAATTCAATGGCATATTTTTTCAAAACATTCAAAATCGAAGTATGAAAAAGGAAATGCGTTGGTTTCGCCCATCAACAATGCGGAATTCCAGACATCCTTGAAAAATTGTTGTGGATTTTTAACAGGTGGCGGTTTTGAAGGTCCAGCAGAAGCTCTGTATTTAGGTAAAAAACTTTTGGTTGTTCCCATGCATAAACAATATGAACAGCAGTGTAATGCTTTGGCTTTAGAAAAAATGGGATTTCCTGTGATTTGGAAAGAAGCTGAGTTTTTAGAAAAACTGAAAATTTGGGTACACGATGATCGACAAAAAGCATTTGATTTTCCTGATGAAACCGAGATGATTATTGAATCTATATTTAAAAATCCTTTGTTTTAAGGGTTTCCTTTGATTGATGTTTTGAAGTTTTTTTGTTTTCAAAAAATTTGTAACTTCGTATAAATCATCAAAATATCATTTATGGGAAAAGGAGATCAAAAATCAAGAAGAGGTAAAATTAACGCAGGTAGCTATGGAAAAAAAAGACCTCGTAAATCAGCGAAAGCAGCTCCAGTAAAGGTTGAAAAGGTTGCAAAAGCGCCGAAAGTGGAAGCTGAAAAAAAAGAAACCAAGCCTAAAACAACCAAACCAAAAACGGTAAAAGCCGAAACTGCAGAAGAAAAGCCAAAAGCAAAAAAGACAACAAAAAAGACCGAAGAATAATCTTCGGTCTTTTTATATCTCGTGTCTGAAATTATTTTCCTCCTAAGATGCTTCCTAGCAAACCGCCAAGGCCACCTTGTTGAGCTTGTTGTTGGTTTCCGCCACCCAAAACGCTTCCTAAGATATCGTTTAATGGATTTCCTGAAGATTGCGCTTGGCCACCACCAAGAACACTTCCTAGAATATCGTTCAAAGGATTAGAATCTTGAGCTTGCGCTTGTTGAGAAGCTCCACCTAAAATTCCACCCAACAAATCACCTAAACCACCTGCATTTACGTTGCTTTGTTGTTTTTCTTTACCGATATATCCCATGATTACAGGCGCTAACATCGCTAAAATTGGACCAATTTTGTCCATGGAAATTCCCGTATTTTGCGAAAGCTGATTTTCAACATTCACTTTATTACCACCGAAAATATGATCCAAGATAGAACCTCCTTCCGCTTGTCTCGCATCCGCTTGAGAAATATCGTTTAAGATACTTCCGTCGTGGTCTCTGTCAAGTGCATTATTCAAAGATTCTGCTTCTTTTTGGTCTTGAGATTTATTTCTTAAATACGAAATAATCAATGGCGCAGCAACGGCTAATAAAGCAATTACTTGGTTTTTTTGAATTCCGAATTTGTTCTCTGCTTGGCTTGCAACTTGACTTCCAGCTGCTCCACCGATAAGGTCTAATAGGCTCATAATTTTTTTGTGTTACTTGTTTGTTTGATTGTTATTTTTTTTCGTGCGTTTTGATTAGCAAATTACATTCCGAAAATTTAATTTTTAAAAATCGGAACATTGGAACAAGCTTCTCCGAACATCAATGTTTTTACAACGGGGCGTAAAGCTTCCACCAATTCAACATAGGCGTTTTCAGGAATGGTGTTATCGGAACAGCCTTTTACCAAGACACGTTTGTCTTTCAAAGTTTCAAAATCATATTCTAAAATAGCATCGTGCATGAGCAAAACTTCCAACTGATCTCGATCTCCATAAACCACTTTCTTAGCAACTTCAGCAACTTTAGAAGTCAATAAAAAGTACGCCCACAAAGGAACAATAGCATCTGCAGAATTGTAAATGTATACAAATTGCCCTTCAAAAGGGGTGATGTCTAGATTTTTTATTTTTTCGCGAAAGTCTTTTTCTTTTAAAATAAGTCCTTCAAATAAAAAATCTTTCAAGTCAATTCCTATTCTTTTTCCTTTCGGAAGAAGGTTTGTTATATCGAAATTCACCAATCCACTATCGGCAACTCGGTTTTTTATTTCGTATTCTTCGTTCATCTTTTTCTAACTTTAAACAAATTTACGCTTATTTTTGCATACCAATAGGTGAGTGCCTATTGTTTTATCTATTATCATTATGAAGTATTACATCATCGCTGGTGAAGCATCTGGAGATTTGCATGGAAGCAATCTGATGAAATCTATTCTGAAAGAAGATTCTCAAGCAGAATTTCGTTTTTGGGGTGGTGATTTGATGCAAAATGTGGGCGGAAAACTTGTAAAGCATTACCGTGATCTTGCATTTATGGGTTTTGTTGAAGTAGCGATGAATTTAAGAACCATTTTGAAAAATATTGATGTTTGCAAAGCGGATTTGAAAGCGTATCAACCCGATGTTTTAATATTAATTGATTATCCAGGATTTAATTTACGTATTGCAGAATATGCGAAAAGCCTTGGGATTAAAGTCGTATATTATATTTCGCCTCAACTTTGGGCTTGGAAGGAAGGTCGTGTGAAAACCATTCGTAAATTTGTAGATGAGATGCTTGTAATTCTCCCTTTTGAAAAGGATTTTTATAAGAAGCATCAAGTGGAAGTTGAGTTTGTTGGTCATCCTTTATTAGATGCGATTTCGGATTTGCCGGATATTAATGTTGATGAATTTAAAACTCAAAATGGATTAAACGATAAAGAAATTATCGCTTTGCTTCCCGGTTCTCGAAAGCAAGAAGTTGAGAAAATGCTAGAGTTGATGTTATCCGTACAATCTTCGTTTCCCGCATATCAATTTGTAATTGCAGGAGCGCCAAGTTTGCCGAAAGAGTTTTATCAAAAATATGTGGACGATTCGGTTCATTTTGTTTCCAACAAAACCTACGATTTATTACGTTGTTCCAAAGCTGCTTTGGTGACCTCGGGCACGGCAACTTTAGAAACGGCTTTGCTGAATATTCCCGAAGTGGTGTGCTATCGCGGAAATTTCATTTCGTATCAAATCGGGAAACGTTTGGTGGGAAAAAATATCAAATATATTTCGTTGGTGAATTTGATTATGGATCGCGAAGTGGTTACCGAATTGATTCAAAATGAGCTTACAACCAATAATTTAATTAAAGAATTGAATCTTATTCTTGGTCAAAATCGCAGCAAAATACTTTCCGATTACGCCGAATTACGTGCAAAACTGGGTGGTAGTGGTGCGAGCGATGTTGCCGCAAAAATTATTGTTAAAGGTTAGTTTTTCTATTCTGATTTTTATGTAAATTCACTTTGACAAACAGTGAGTTGCATGAAAAAAGAACCTATTTTCTTTATTTGCATCGCTTTTATTTTAGGTATTGTTTTTCAAGACACGTACCCGCAAAATTTTTGGATTCTTTTTAGCGCATTTTTACTGGTTTTTTCAGCATCTATTTTTGTTTATTTCTTCAAAAATCGATTTGTAGAATATTCGTTGTTGATTCTATTTTTCTGTTTTGGAACGCTTCTGCATCAAATTCAGGAACCGAAATCTCCGAATGTAGAAATCAATTCTAAAGATGTTGTTCAGTTTCAATTAGTGAAAAAATTGAATTCTAATGTCTCGAATAGAAGATACATCGTTGAAGTTTTTTCAAAGTCTAATACTTTTTTGGCTGTTGTTTCCATCCCAAAAGAGCAAAAATTATTGGATTTTGAACATCAATATCAAGGTTCGGTCTTTATTCGTTTGGTTGAGCCTCCGAAAAACGACTATCAATTTAATTATCAAAAGTATTTGAAGAGACAAGGTGTTTTCTATCAAATATATTTCCCTAATGAAATTCAATCGGCTAAAGTTTCTTCGCTTTCTTTTTCAACAAAAATCAAACAATGGCGGTTGAATATTCTTAATTCGATTTCGGAATTGCCAGAAGTTTCCAATTCAAATAAAGAACTCTTAAAAGGAATTATTCTAGCCGATCGAACAGAAATGGATGCTTCGGTGGTTTCGGATTTCAATAAAACGGGTTTGGTACATATTCTCGCGATTTCGGGATCTCATATGGTGGTTATTTTTGCGCTGATTTATTTTATCTTTTCAAAAATCCGACTTCCGAAAAAAGTGGTTATCATCATTTCGCTGATCTGCATTTGGTTGTTTTCAATTCTAATTGACTATGGAAATTCGGTTGTACGATCGTCTTTAATGCTGACGATTTATTACGCCTATGTTATTTTAGAACGAAAACCCGATTTGATTCATTCCTTGAGTTTGTCGGCGATGCTTATTTTGCTTTGGGATACCAATCAGATTTTTGATGTAGGATTTCAACTGAGTTTTATTGCGGTTTTGGGAATTTTTTGGCTGAATAAACCAATTTCAAATCTTTTTCCTGAAACTAAGAATGTTGTTTTGAACTATGCGAAAACGGTTTTTAGTTTGACCTTAAGTGCCCAATTATCAACACTACCTCTAATTATATATTATTTTCATCAATTTCCATTGATTTCTATTTTGGCAAATCTGGTCATGGTTTTTGTTGCTCAACTTTTTATAGTTTTCTCATTTTGCTATGTTTTACTAATCGGTTTTGGACTTCAATTTTCGATTCTGAATTGGTTTTATGATCAATTTGCAACACTATTTCTTCGACTAGTTCACTTTTTTGGAAGCTTTGATAGGCAATTAGTGGAGAATATTTCAATGAATTGGGTTGAGGTTGTATTGCTTTTTGTCTTGTGCTATTTCTTAAGAAACGTTTTGGTTAAACGTTCGATGAAAGACGTTCTGCGATTTTCGTATTTACTTTTGTTGTTCTACTCGGTTCGTCTTTTTTCTGATTATTTTGCTTTTCAAAAAACAGAATCTATTGTACATTCTACATTTAAAACTTCATTATTCTCAGTTAAACAAGGCGATCATGTTGATTTTTACATTCCTGAAGATGCTGAAATAAATGATGTTGAAAAATATTCCATTCAGCCGTATATCGTTAATCGAAGGGTGAAAACGTATTCTGTCACAATGTTTCCGAGCTCTACTTCTCAGGTTTCATTTCAAGGGAAAGACTATAATTTGAAGCCAGAATGAAACTAAATATTATGATAAATAGGAATGATGCCTACCTTTCTTATTTAGAAAAGTTATAAACTAGCAAATTGTGAGGATTCTCATTTTTAAGAGTCTTTAACATTGTCTAACTTTGTGCGAAATCAATTTTTTAAAGAAAAATTATGTCAGGATTCTTTAGTTCTACAATCGGTAGAAAATATGCAATGGCATTATCAGCAATGTTCCTGCTGATATTTTTGGTTATGCACTTATCAGTAAACTTGATATCGGTATTTAGCCAAAGCGCCTTCAATGATGCGTCGTACTTCATGGGGTACAACCCGTTGGTACAGTTTCTAATGCAGCCTATCCTTATTTTTGCAGTGTTTTTTCACTTCATTATGGGTTTTATTTTGGAAGCAAAAAACAACAAAGCGAGGCCAGTAAAGTACGCGGCAAATGGTGCTGCATCTAATTCGAGCTGGGTTTCTCGTAACATGATCATCTCTGGATTGGTTATTTTGGCGTTTTTAGGATTGCACATGTACGATTTTTGGGTACATGAAATGCAATATAAATATGCTCCAGGATTAGGAGACTCCACTGATACAACACGTTTCTGGGGAGACCTACATGATAAATTTGCAGATCTATGGAGAGTTATTTTTTATGTGATTTCTTTCGTATTGCTAGGGTTACACTTAGCGCACGGATTTCAATCCTCTTTCCAATCGATTGGAGCAAGACATCCTAAATATACACCTGTAATTATGGCTTTAGGAAGATGGTATTCTATCTTAATTCCTGCAGGTTTTATTTTTATAGCAATTTTTCATTTTGTAACTCAATAATATCAAAAGTACGATGAGTAAGTTAGATAATAAAATTCCTGCTGGACCTCTTAAGGACAAATGGAATAATCATAAAGATCATATGAACCTTGTTGCACCAAACAACAGAGATAAGATTGATATTATTGTTGTAGGTACAGGATTAGCTGGTGGTTCAGCTGCCGCGACTTTAGCAGAGCAAGGATATAATGTTAAGGCATTTTGCTACCAAGATTCTCCAAGAAGAGCGCACTCTATTGCGGCTCAAGGAGGTATCAACGCTGCGAAAAATTATCAAGGAGACGGTGACTCCATTTATAGATTGTTTTACGATACTATTAAAGGAGGAGATTACCGTGCAAGAGAAGCAAACGTATATCGTTTAGCTGAAGTTTCAGGAAATATTATTGACCAATGTGTGTCTCAAGGGGTTCCTTTCGGACGTGATTACGGAGGTCAGTTAGATAACAGATCATTTGGTGGGGTTCAGGTAAAAAGAACATTCTACGCAAAAGGTCAAACAGGACAACAGTTATTATTAGGAGCGTACTCAGCAATGAGTCGTCAGATCGGGAAAGGGCGTATCAAAATGTACAACCGTCACGAAATGATGGATATCGTTCTTGTAGATGGAAAAGCGAGAGGTATTATCGCTAGAAACCTTGTAACAGGTGAAGTTGAAAGACATTCGGCTCACGCAGTTGTTATTGCTTCAGGAGGTTACGGTAACGTTTATTTCTTATCGACAAACGCGATGGGATCAAACGTTTCTGCAGCTTGGAAGATTCATAAAAAAGGAGCGTATTTCGCAAATCCTTGTTATGTGCAGATTCACCCAACGTGTATTCCAGTTCACGGAACACAGCAGTCAAAATTGACGTTAATGTCAGAATCGTTAAGAAACTCGGGTAGAATTTGGGTTCCTAAAAATATCGAAGATGCAGTAGCAGTTCGTGAAGGGAAGTTGAAGCCTGAAAACATCAAAGAAGAAGATAGAGATTACTATTTGGAGAGAAGATATCCAGCCTTCGGTAACTTAGTGCCACGTGACGTAGCTTCTAGAGCAGCAAAAGAAAGATGTGACGCTGGTTTCGGAATTGAAAATAACTTAACAAAAGAAGGTGTTTTCCTAGATTTCTCTACAGAAATTATGAAAAAAGGACGTGAAGCTGCGATTGAAAAACACATTCACAATCCTTCGGATAAACAACTTTACGATCTTGGAAAAGCGTGGGTTGAAGAAAAGTATGGTAACTTATTCCAAATGTATGAGAAGATTACAGCGGATGATCCATACAAAACACCAATGAAAATTTATCCAGCAGTTCACTATACCATGGGAGGTGTTTGGGTTGATTATAACTTGCAGTCTACCATTCCTGGATGTTTCGTAATCGGTGAAGCTAACTTCTCAGATCACGGTGCAAACAGATTGGGTGCTTCTGCATTAATGCAAGGTTTGGCAGACGGATACTTCGTACTTCCTTACACGATTGCAGATTACCTTTCAGCTGATATTAGAACCGGAACAATCCCAACAGATTCGGAAGCGTTCAATCAAGCTGAAGCTGGAATTCAAGAAAAAATCAAATTCTTCCTGAATAATAACGGAACACATTCAGTAGATCATTTCCATAAAGAATTGGGTCACATTATGTGGAACAAAGTTGGTATGGGAAGAACACCTGAAGGTCTTCGTGAAGCGATTAAGGAGATTGAAGAATTACGTGCAGAATTCTGGAAGAACGTTAAAGTTCCAGGTGATGCAGATGGAATGAATACCGAATTGGAAAAAGCATTCCGTGTTGCAGATTTTATGGAGCTTGGTCAGTTGATGGCTATGGATGCATTACACAGAAATGAATCTTGTGGAGGTCACTTCCGTGAAGATCACTCGACTCCAGATGGAGAAGCAGAAAGAGATGACGTAAACTATAAATATGTTGCAGCTTGGCAGTATGAAGGAGCGGACATTAATAAAGAGGTTCTTCATAAAGAAGACTTGGTTTATGACAACATCGAAGTGAAAACAAGAAGTTATAAGTAATCTCCAAAAACAGTAAAGAAAAATGAGTACAAAAAAAGGACTTAATCTGACTCTGAAAATTTGGAGACAGAAAAATAATAAATCAAAAGGTCAATTTGAAGTTTATAAAATTTCCGATGTTTCTACAGACTCTTCATTCTTAGAAATGTTGGATATCCTAAACGAAAATTTGATTAACGAAGGAAAAGAGCCAGTAGCTTTTGATCACGACTGTCGTGAAGGTATTTGCGGTATGTGTTCTCTTTACATCAATGGTAGAGCGCACGGTCCAGATACAGGAATCACAACGTGTCAGTTGCACATGAGAATGTTCAAAGATGGAGAAACCATTACGATTGAACCTTGGAGATCAGCAGCTTTCCCAGTTATCAAGGACTTAGTGGTTGATAGAAGTGCGTTCGACAGAATTATGGCTGCGGGAGGATTTATTTCCGTAAACACATCTGGTAGAACGACTGATGCAAACACGATTCTTGTTCCTAAAGAAGATGCGGACCGCGCGATGGATGCAGCAGCATGTATCGGATGTGGAGCGTGTGTAGCGACTTGTAAAAACGGATCAGCAATGCTTTTCGTTGGTGCTAAAGTTTCTCAATACGCATTATTACCACAAGGACAAGTTGAAGCAAAACGTCGAGTTCTGAACATGGTTGAGGCTATGGATGAAGAAGGATTCGGTAACTGTTCAAACACGGGAGCTTGTGAGATTGAATGTCCGAAAGGAATTTCTCTAGAAAACATCGCTCGTATGAATCGTGAGTTTCTTACTGCTTCATTAGATAAAAAATAGTAGAAATACATACTGATACTTCGTCTTCCAACTCGGGAGACGAAGTTTTTTATAAAAAATCATAAATAACAATAAAAAATCGCTTTCAATTGGTTGAAAGCCTTATTTTTGCTCAAATTTTAAAATCATAAAATGAAAAAGTTTTTTTTAATGCTTTTATTCGCTGTTTTAGCGGTTTCGTGTACGAAGAACATTGAAGTAAAAGGAAAAATAGCTAATGCAAATCCACTGGCTCGTGTTGAGTTTATCGAGGCTTCAGGTGTTGCGACATTGCCATTAGCAAATTTAGGTGTTAATGATAAAGGAGAGTTCCAAGGTTCTTTCGAGTCGCCAAAAACAGGAATGTATTTAATTACATACGGAAACAATATGGCGATGATTTTTCTTAAGAAAGGACAATCATTAAATATTTCGGGTGACGCAGCTACATTCCCGTCAGAATATGTGATTACAGGGGATGGAAAAGCAAATAACGACTTTTTGAAAGCGGCAGACAAAGGATTTGAAGACTATGCGAAGAAAATTCAAATGGAAGCTTTGTTGAATAAAAAAGAACCTGAATTTATTAAAGATTTCCAAAAAGTTGAAGCAGATTTATTGAAAGAAGTTGATAAGCAAGCTGAAAAATTTAGCGCTGATTCTGAAGCGGTGAATTTCAAGAAATTGGATATGAGAGCGAAGTTATTAGGACTTTTGGATGCGTTTGAGCAAAACCACGGAATGATGACTGGGAATGCAAGCTTCAAAGTTTCAGAAAACTTCAACAAGGTGAAGAAAGAATTAATTAAGGATGAAAACGAAATGATTCGTGAGATTCCTGTGTACAGAGAGTATATCTTAGGAAAATTGAATGGTGAATTCCAACAATTTGCAACGCCGAAAATGCAAGATCCAACCAAAAGACCATT
The DNA here is from genome assembly GCA_023423715.1 of Bacteroidota bacterium. Classification (GTDB taxonomy): domain Bacteria; phylum Bacteroidota; class Bacteroidia; order Flavobacteriales; family Weeksellaceae; genus JAFAFC01. The sequence goes on along the minus strand of JAFAFC010000034.1, from coordinate 93,200 downwards.
AATGTCAGAGATTTTTGCAGAGTTTCTTAAAACAAAGAAAGACCTTTCGCCATTAGCTAAAGATTATTTGTATGCGTACGTTGTTGCTCAGTCGGATATCAACTACAATAACGTAAAAGATTACGATAAAATCACGAAATTAATTGAGCAAAATATCTCGGATGCAAACGTTAAAAAAGACGTTTTGAATCTTCAAAAAGTATTGATGGGTCACAAAGAAGGAACAATTCCTAATTTGAGATTAGAAGATGCAACAGGTAAGAAAACCAACCTTTCTGAATTGAAAGGAAAACCAACATTGGTGATGTTCTACGCATCATACAGTCCAAATATTTCTATGTCAACAGTCCCTGTGGTTAATGAAATTGCAAATTTCTACAAATCAAAAATGAACTTTGCATTGGTGAATATTGATGATACACAAGAACAATTCAAGAAAACAAGCAGCACGATGTTCAAAGGATTCCCAGGAAGCAACTATTGGATTCAGGGAGGGATTAATTCGGAAGATGCTAAAAACTTCGGATTGTACGCATTTAAAGTTCCAAGTTTTATTATTTTAGATAAAGATGGTAAAATGGTTGGAAGACAATTCTACAATCTAGGAGAAGAAGAATTTGTAAACACAATGGACAAGGTAAGCGGATTGAAAGCGCCACAAGTGCAAACGCAAATGCCTCCACAAATGCAAATGCCCGTAGAAACGCCTGCTGATTCTGCTCACGCAAAATAATTTTAAGACAAATATAAACTACTGAAACGGGCGAAAGCCCGTTTTTCATCATAGATAGGAAATGAAGAAAAACAAAATACTACAAAATATACGCTTGTTTGCAGCGGGTGCTAAAGGAGTTGCAATTGGGAAAACCGAAGAAGGGAAAACCGTTTTGGTTACCGGAGCAATTCCAGGGGATTTGGTGAACGTTCGTGTGAAGAAGTCCAAATCCAAATATGTTGAAGGTGATGTTGCTGAACTTTTAGAACCTTCTGAAGATCGAGTAGAGCCAAAATGTATTCATTTTGGGGTTTGCGGAGGTTGCAAATGGCAAAGTATGAGTTATGACAAACAGCTTTTCTTCAAACAAGATGAGGTGGTGAATAACATCAAACGAATTGGCGGCGTTGATTCCTTTGATTTGATGCCCATTTTAGGTGCCAAGCAGCAGTATTTCTATCGTAATAAAATGGAGTTTTCGTTTTCGGATTCTCGTTGGTTGACTCAAGATGAGATTGATTCGGCTTCGGATTTTACAGACCGTAACGCGCTTGGATTCCATATTCCAGGAATGTGGAGCAAGATTCTTGATCTTAAAGAATGCCACTTGCAAGAAGACCCTTCGAATGCTATTCGATTGGCGGTGAAGAAATTCGCAAGTGAAAATAAAATGGACTTTTTTGATGTTCGTAACCAAGATGGATTTTTAAGAACATTGATGATGCGTCAAAATTCCAAAGGAGAATGGATGGTCCTTTTCCAACTGTTCCGTGAAGAGCCAGAAAATCAAAAATTATTGTTTGATTTCTTGTTGAATGAGTTCCCACAAATCAAAACGTTGGTGTATGCAATCAACCCAAAACCGAATGATTCTATTTATGATTTGGATATTCAAGTGTATTTTGGAGGTGGATTCTTAATGGAAGAAATGGATGGACTTCAATTTAAAATTGGTCCAAAATCTTTCTTTCAAACCAATTACGACCAAGCATTAGAATTATATCGTAAAACGTTAGAATTTGCTGATTTGAAAGGTGATGAAGTTGTGTATGATTTATATACGGGAACGGGAACGATCGCACAATACGTGGCTCGAAATGCAAAACACGTTATTGGAATTGAATCGGTTCAAGAGGCGATTGATGCAGCGATTGCGCATGCTAAATTGAACGGTTTAGAGAATACAACGTTCTACTGTGGAGATATGAAAGAAGTTTTCACCGAAGAATTTCTTCAAAATCATCCAAAAGCAGATGTTTTAATCACCGATCCACCTCGTGATGGAATGCATCAGAAAGTCGTTGAGCAGATTTTAAAATTGGCTCCAGAGCGTATCGTTTACGTAAGTTGTAATTCGGCAACCCAAGCTCGGGACATCGCTTTGATGAAAGATGCTTATGAAGTGGTGAAAATTCTTCCTGTAGATATGTTTCCGCAGACACATCATGTGGAAAATATTGCATTATTAAAAAAGAAATAGATAAATTTGGGAGAATAATCAAATTTAACAGAATAAGAAATGAAGAAATTCTCCGTAGCGCTCTTGGTAGCCGTTATTTTTTACAATCAGCCAAACTTGTATGGGCAGGTTAAAGATTCAACAGCGGTAACGAAAGAGGCTGAAGTTGCTAAAAAAGACGAACCCGCAAAGAAACCAGCTGGTGGTGTAAAACCTTTTAAAGATGTAATCACTGCCAAAGCAGTGTCTGATGATGGGGTTTTTACGGTTCATAAAGTAGATGATAAATACTATTTTGAAATTCCTGATCAAATGTTGAAAAAGGAATTCTTGATGGTAACACGTCTTACCAAAGCAGCAGCGGGAATGAGAACAGGAACTACGGGCTACGCTGGGGATCAAATCGGGCAGAACGTGATCGCTTTTGAGAAAGGTCCAAAAGATAAAATCTTAATGCGTTCTATTTCGTTTGTAGATTACGCCAAGGATTCTACGTCGGATATGTACAATTCCGTGACTCGTAATAATGTTCAGCCAATTTTAATGTCATTTGATGTTAAAGCTTATGGCGACAAAAAGAAATCATCCGTTATTGATATTACCGAGATGATTAATGGTGATAGCGAATTGGTTTCGTTTTCTACTCAAGTAAAAGATAATTTTAAGGTTGGAAATTTCCAGAAAGACAAATCATTTGTTAATTATGTGAAATCCTTCCCAACAAATATTGAAATTAACACAACAAAAACGTTTGCTAGAACGTTGGGAACACCTACAACGCCAGCAATTCCTGGTCGTCCAACTCCAAAAGTGAGCGGAAATCATACGGTGGAAATCAACTCATCGTTTGTGATGCTCCCAGACAACAAAATGCAACCTCGTTTTTACGATCCTCGAGTTGGATATTTCACAGTTGGTTATACCGATTTTGATGCTGATCCTCAAGGTGTAAAGCGTGTTTCTTTAGTGAAACGTTGGAGATTGGAGCCAAAACCTCAAGATGCTGAAAAGTATAAAAAAGGAGAATTGGTAGAGCCAGCAAAACCTATTGTTTTCTATATTGATCCAGCAACACCTAAGAAGTGGGTTCCGTATTTAATTCAAGGAGTTAATGATTGGCAACAAGCTTTTGAAAAAGCTGGATTCAAAAATGCTATTTATGCAAAACTTCCAGATCCAAAAGTGGATAAAGATTGGAGCTTAGAAGATGCTCGTTATTCAGCTATTGTTTATAAGCCATCGGATGTTCCTAATGCTTCAGGACCATCAATCTCGGATCCTAGAACGGGTGAAATTATGGAAAGTCATATCAACTGGTATCACAATGTGATGCAATTGTTGAGAAACTGGTATTTCGTTCAAGCATCACCAAACGATCCTAACGCACGTAAAATGGAGTTTGATGATAAGTTGATGGGGGAATTGATTCGTTTCGTTTCTTCGCATGAAGTAGGGCACACTTTAGGACTTCGACATAACTTTATTTCAAGTGCAACGGTTCCTGTAGAAAAACTTCGTGACCGTAAATGGTTAGAGCAAAACGGACATACGCCTTCCATTATGGATTATGCGCGTTTCAACTATGTGGCGCAACCTGAAGATAAAGTGACTGAAAAAGGAATCATGCCGAGAATTGGTGATTATGATGATTGGGCAATTGAATGGGGTTATAGAAGATTTCCAGAATTCAAAACACCTGAATCGGAAAAAGCACATCTTAATAAATGGATAATCAACAAAACAAAAAATCCTAGATTGTTATTTGGAACAGAATCCAATCCTTTAGATCCTCGTTTGCAAAGTGAAGCCGTTGGTGATAATGCCATGGTAGCAAGTACGTATGGTGTGAAAAATCTTCAACGAATTGTCGATAATTTAGAAGATTGGACGGCGACGCCAAACGAAGATTATAGAAATTTGGAGACCATGTACGATCAAGTTGTTGGTCAGTTCAAACGCTATTTGGGGCACGTTTCCAAATATATTGGTGGACAAACGGAAAGTCCAAAAACGGCAGAACAATCGGGTGCTGTTTATGAAGCTGTAGCTAAAAAAGATCAGAAAGAAGCCTTGAAATTTTTACAAGATCAGGTTTTCACAACGCCTAAATGGTTATTAAAAGATTCTATTTTTGAGAAAACTGGGAAAACGCCGGTAAAAACAGTTGAAGATTTGCAATCAGGAGTTTTAATGCGAATTTTAAACCCAATGGTTCTTCAAAGTTTATATGAAATGGAATCTATCGACAAGAAAGCGTACGGTTTAATTGAATACATGCAGGATTTGAATGGGGCAATATTTACCAACTCAAATGCCGATGTATATTCTCGAAACTTACAACGTAATTATGTTGATACCCAAATTAAACTTTTAGGAAATAAAACCGATAAATCTGACGTTACTGCTTTTGTAAGAGGAAACTTAAATCAAATTAAAAAGAATTTGGATTCCAAATCCAATTCAGGTGATATGGCAACGAGATATCATAATGAAGATCTAGTTTTCCGTATTAATCAAGCTTTAGACCCTAAATAATAGTTCATGAAAAGAATTGGTTTATTTTTCATTCTTGGTTTATTTGCTATTTCTTGTACAAGTGACGATGATATTTGTATGAGTGGTGAGGCAACGCCGAGAATGAAAATTAAATTCAGAGATACTCAAAATCGAGCATATCGTATCCCACATATCAGTATTAAAGTTGATTATGGCGATGGCAAATACGGTGTTTTGGAGGCTGCAAATGTAGACTCTGTACTTGTTCCACTTCGCATTGACGAATCTACATTCACCAATTTTAGTGTGAGCAAATCCGAGCAAGTTGCCCCTTCGAATGTACAAGTGAGTTACACCACAAAAACCGAATATGTATCGCCAGCTTGCGGCATGAAACGTGTTTATGAAGGTGTTTCTACAAGTTTGCAGTCTACGACTACCGTAAAAGAAATTCAATCGGTACAAAACGAAATCAAGAATGAAGAACAAACGCATTTTTATTTTATTTTCGATCCTTCTTAGTGCCAGTTTTTTTGGTCAAGATAGTTTAAAAGTAAAGCCTCAACGACATCTTTCGTTGGGAGTAGATATTCTGAATGCTGGATTGTCCTTCTTTTCGGATCAGAAAACATATCAAGCTTTTGCTTCCTACAATATCAATAAGAAAATTCATGTTGTAGCGGATGCAGGTTTTGGCAAAAATACCTACGAAAAGAATGGTTATGATGCCGAAGCTTCGGGCGTTTTTGTAAAGGCTGGAGCAATTTATATGATGGTTCGTGATCCTAAAAATGACTATGATGGTTTTTATGCAGGACCGAAATTAGGCGCTTCATTTTACAAGCAAGAGTATCATAAAGTTCCGGTTCGTGGTTTTGAAGCGGGTGATTATTTTGTGAGTTTTCCAGCTAGCAATCAAACTGCGGTTTGGTTGGAAGCAAGTTTGGGAGGTCGTGTTCAGTTGTTTAAATCCAATTTTTTTGTGGATGTTCAACTGCAACCGAGATATCTACTTTTTTCAACGAAACAAGAGGATATAAAGCCGATGATTGTTCCAGGATTTGGGAAATCATCAACAGGATTTAATCTAGGCTTCGCTTGGAATATTGCGTATCGATTTTAAAAACCAATTTTTGTAAAAATAAATTACGCCCCGGCCTTTGGCCGGGGCGTAATTCGTTATATGTTCAATCAAATTAACCTAAAAATTTATCTTTGATTGCCTCAACGATATTTTTAGTTTCAGATTCTAATTCTTCTAGATTTCCGTTGTTGTAGATGATGAAATCTGCTTTACGGCATTTTTCACGCTCGGACATTTGTTTGTCCATCACGTTTTCAACTTCACGGTAGGTTTTTCCGTCCCTATCCATTACGCGCTTCATACGGATGTTATCGTCTGCCGTTACTAGCAAAGACGCATCGGTCTTTTCGTGAAGTCTCAATTCAAACAATAAAGCGGTTTCTTTGAAGAGTAGCGGTGCCATTTGAGAGTGAACCCAATGTGCAAAATCCAATGCGACAGCGGGGTGAATTAAAGAATTTAGTTTTTCTAATAAATCCTTATTGTTGAAAACCAAATCGGCTACATATTTGCGATCATATTTTCCTTCGTTATCGTATGCTTTTTCACCTAAAAGCGAAACGATTTTCGATTTTAAATCATTATTTTCATTCACCAGTTCTTTCGCTCTGGTGTCCGAGTTGTATACAAGAAAGCCCATTTCCATTAGGAATTTGGCAACTGTACTTTTTCCGGATCCTATTCCTCCTGTTAGTCCAATGACTTTCGGTTCGGGTTCGGGTTCTGTTTGATTTTCCATTTATATTTTTAAAAATTAATATCCAAAAACTTCATTAAAACTATACGTTTGATCTAGTCGTACACCTTTTTCTGTCATTTTTACACTTGCCAACTCATTGTGCGCATCATGTTCAAAAAACAACAAATAATCGTTATCAACACATTGTTTCAAGAATTTTTCCTTTTCAGCAACCGTTAAAAGCGGACGCGTATCGTATCCCATTACATAAACCAAAGGTAAATGTCCTGCGGTCGGAATTAAATCAGCTGCAAAAACAATCGTTTTTTCTTGATATTGAATCACGGGAAGCATTTGCTTTTCGGTATGTCCATCGACAAAGATAACATCCATTTTAAGATCAGGTGCAAATCCGTAATTTCCCGTTGTCGGAAGCGGTAAAAAGTTCAATTGACCACTTTCTTGGATGGGCAGAATATTTTCTTTTAGAAAGCTGGCTTTTTCTCTAGGATTTGGATCAACAGCCCAATCCCAATGATTTTCATTACTCCAATAGTGTGCGTTTTTAAAAGCAGGACGATAGCCGTTTCGTTCATCATTCCACTCAATTGCGCCACCACAATGGTCAAAATGCAAATGCGTTAAAAACACATCCGTAATATCTTCACGGACAAAGCCGTATTTCTGTAAATTTTTATCTAAAGAATCATCTCCATACAAGGAATAATGGCCGAAAAATTTGTCATCTTGCTTGTCTCCTAATCCACAATCCACCAAAACGAGTTTTTTTCCATCTTCAATAAGGAGCGAGCGCATCCCAAGATCGATTAGATTGTTCGAATCGGCTGGGTTTGTTTTTTGCCAAAGAGTTTTAGGAACAACACCGAACATCGCGCCACCATCAAGTTTAAAATTTCCGCATTGTATGGGATATAGTTTCATAGAGATTATCTTTTTTACTAAAGTAAAAATTTTTTCAGGAGGAAAAAAACTTTGTCTTCAGTTCTTTTGGGTTTTTACTGATTTAAAACAATTCTCCGGGACGAGTAGGTCGTTCAATATTGAGGTGTTTATAAGCCTTTTCGGTAACTTCTCTTCCTCTCGGACCACGAATAATAAAACCCTCTTGAATTAAATACGGTTCGTAAACTTCTTCAAGAGTTTCAGGGTTTTCTCCAATGGAAGTTGCTAATGAAGAAATTCCTACAGGTTTTCCGCGGAAATTTTCAATCATCACCGTCATGATTTTGTTATCCATATCGTCCAATCCGAATTCATCAACATTTAATGAATTTAAAGCGAACTTAGTGATTCCAATTTCGATTTCACCATTGCCTTTAATTTCAGCAAAATCTCGGACTCTTCTCAATAATGCATTGGCAATACGAGGCGTTCCACGACTTCTTCTTGCGATTTCTAATGCAGCATCTTCGTAAATTTTAATCCCTAAAACACGAGCGCTTCGCTCGATAATCATTCCGAGAAGCTCTACGTTATAATATTCCAATCGGCATTGAATTCCAAATCGAGCCAACATCGGCTTGGTGAGCATTCCGCTTCGCGTTGTTGCACCAATAAGCGTAAACGGATTTAAAGCAATCTGCACGCTTCGAGCATTCGGACCCGTTTCCAGCATGATATCGATTTTATAATCTTCCATGGCAGAATACAGATATTCTTCCACAATTGGGGACAAACGATGGATTTCGTCGATAAACAAAACATCATTTTCTTCCAAATTGGTAAGCAAGCCGGCAAGGCTTCCAGGTTTATCCAAAACCGGGCCTGAAGTGACTTTGCAACCAACGCCCAACTCATTAGCAATAATATGAGAAAGTGTCGTTTTTCCCAATCCTGGCGGGCCATGCAAAAGAACATGGTCTAACGCATTCCCTCTGTTTTTTGCAGCGGCAACGAAAACTTCAAGGTTGTCCATCGTCTTCCGTTGTCCAGCAAAATCGCTGAAACTCTGGGGACGAATTTTTTCCTCTTGTTGTAAATCTTCGTGGGAATAATTTTCTTTATCGGGATGCAGAAAATCCGGCATGTAATCTCTATTTTGATGTAAAGATAACGCATTTTGAGCAATGTGTTTATTTCTTAACAGCTTTCATTTTTCTAAAGTTTTAGAATTGACTAATTTTACACAAAACAGATTTTTATGGTATTAATTGGCCCATTCAAACAAATTGTAACCTTGCGTAACCTCCCAATGAAAGGAGCCTTGGCAGATGAACAATTGGAAGTGATTACCAACGGAGCGGTGTTTATTGAAGAAGATGAAATTCTTGATGTCGGCGATTTTGAGTATTTGCAACGAATTTATCCGAATGCCAAATTAGAAAAAGTAGAAGGCGATCAAGTACTACTTCCCGGTTTTGTAGATTCTCATACACACATTTGTTTTGCAGGGAATCGTGCCAATGATTTTGCGATGCGTAATGCAGGCAAATCGTATTTGGATATTGCTCTAAGTGGTGGTGGAATTTGGAGTTCTGTACAACATACACGTCAAGCCTCGCAAGAAGAATTGGAAGCAAAAATGTTGGAGCGAATTTCGTTTTTAGCTAGCCAAGGAATTACAACGATTGAAGTGAAAAGTGGTTATGGATTAAATGTTGAAAGTGAATTGAAAATGCTTCGAGCAATCAAAAATGCAGCGGAAAAGACATCGGTTACCTTGGTTCCAACGTGTTTGTCAGCACATTTGAAGCCAAAGGATTTTGAAGGTTCGGATGAAGCGTATTTGAATTACATTTTGACTGATATTCTTCCTAAAGTTAAGGAAGAGGGATTGGCTAATCGCGTTGATGTTTTTATTGAAAAGTCGGCATTTCAGCCAGAAGATAGCAAAGCTTTTTTGTTGAAAGCAAAAGAATTAGGATTTGAAATTACGGTTCATGCAGATCAGTTTACACCAGGAAGTTCTCGAATTGCAGTAGAAGTCGGTGCTTTTTCTGCAGATCATTTGGAAGCAACTTCAGATGACGATATTGATTTTCTTGCAAAGTCAGAAACGGTAGCTACAGCTCTTCCGGGAGCAAGTTTAGGACTTGGCGAACCTTTTACTCCAGCTCGTAAATTATTGAATGCCGGAGCTTGTTTAGCAATTGCAACGGATTGGAATCCCGGTTCGGCACCCATGGGGAATTTATTGACGCAAGCGAGTGTTTTAGCGACTTTTCAGAAATTAACAACCGCTGAGGTTTTGGCTGGAATTACATTTAGAGCAGCAAAAGCGTTGAATCTTTCGGATCGTGGAATGATCGATTCAGGGAAAAAAGCAGATTTGGTGGTATTTAAAACGGATAATTTTCAAAATATTTTATACCAACAAGGAAGTTTAATGCCTAGCGCAGTTTATGTTAACGGTCAAAAGTTGAAATCATGATTTGGGAGGGGCGAAATGATGGTGAAAGTCCATTGCATCATCGGATTTTCCAGCGTGTAAAACTACTTTCTGATTATACTCAAGTTCAAGAAGCGGATTTTGTGCTTCACGGATTTGCGGTTGATGAAGGTGTTCGAAGAAATAAAGGTCGAGTAGGAGCGAAAGCCGCACCAGATATTATTCGTGCGCAAATGGTGAATTTCCCTGTGGTGAATTCGCAATTTAAACTTTGGGATGCAGGAAATGTTGAATGCGAAGGGAGTCAACTTGAAATAGCTCAAAATGACTTAGCAGAGCACGTTTCTAAGGTTTTGAAAGCAAAGGCGAAGTCTGTTGTTTTGGGTGGTGGACATGAAGTCACGTTTGCTCATTATTCGGGAATTAGAAAGGCTTTTCCAAACTCTAAAATTGGAATTATCAATATCGATGCACATTTTGACAATCGAAAACCAGAACAAGGTGTAAGTTCGGGAACGGGTTTCTGGCAAATAGCAGAGGAAGGCGATATTCATTCGTTGCACATTGGGATTCAACGAAATTCTAATACACTGCAATTGTTCGATACAGCGCATCAGATGGGAATGAAATACATTCTTGCTGATGAACTTTTTTACGAGAATTTGGTTTCCATTTATGAGCGAATTAATGCACTGATCGAAGAAGTAGATGTAGTTTATGTAACCATTTGCATGGATGTTTTTAATGCATCAATTGCGCCTGGAGTTTCGGCTTTGGCGTATAATGGACTTTTTGCTGACGCAACGTTTTTGACGTTTTTTAGACATATTTTAAAGCAACCAAAGTTAGTTGCATTAGATGTTGCGGAAGTCAATCCAGAGTTTGATATTCAGAATAGAACAGCAAGATTAGCCGCAGCTTTGATGAACGAATGGTTTATGATTTAAATTTTCATCTTATTGAATTTACAAAACCAATCAAATTTCAAAAGGCTAGGAATACAAATTGCTTTAAAAAAGTCAAAATTAGAAAATGAATAAGAACTTACAAGATAAAGTAGAATTAGCTCACAATGCGTTTTTAGAATGGCGAAAAGTGCCGTTTGAAGAACGTCAAAAATATATTTCAAAAGCCGCAACGTTGATCAAAGAACGAGCGGAAGACTACGGAAAAATTATCACAACCGAAATGCATAAACCGATTTCGCAATCCATTGCCGAAGTTGAAAAATGCGGTTTGATGATGGATTATTATGCAAAAGCGGAAAACGTTTTGCGTGTCGAGAAAATCGAATCTGAATTAAGCATTTCAGAAATACATTTTGTTCCGAAGGGCGTGATTCTTGGAGTGATGCCATGGAATTTCCCGTTTTGGCAAGTCTTACGTTTTGCAATTCCTGCGATTTTGGCCGGAAATACAGCGCTTTTAAAACACGCTTCTATTTGTTTCGGTAGCGGAAATGCGATTGAACAATTACTTTTAGATTCTGGTTTTCCAAAAGGAATTTTTCAGAATTTGGAAATTGGACATAACGAAGTGAAAGAAGTTTTGGCTCACAAAGCCGTTCAAGGTGTTTCCCTTACAGGAAGTGAAAAAGCTGGTGCTGATGTCGCTAGCCAAGCCGGTAAATTGATTAAAAAATCTCTTTTGGAATTGGGCGGAAGCGATGCTTTTATTGTTTTGGATGATGCCGATTTGGATAAAGCAGCGAATGTTGGTGCTTTGGCTCGACTTCAAAATTGTGGTCAGACTTGTGTTGCTGCCAAACGTTTTATCATTGAAAAGTCTGTTGAAAGAGCATTTCTTCCAAAATTTATTGAAGAATATCAGAAATTCAAAATTGGAGACCCATTTGATAAAGCAACGAAACTTTCTGGAATGTCTAGAGCTGATTTAGCGGATGAATTGGAAGTTCAGTATAAAAAGGCTTTGGATCATGGAGCTGAAGTTATTTTGCCTTTAAAACGTATTTCTAAGACGGGTTTTGAACCGGGTTTAATCCAAGTTCAAGAAGGGAACCCAATTTTACAAGAAGAATTGTTTGGTCCACTAGGAATGGTGATGATCGCCAACAACGATCAACATGCTTTGGAATTGGCGAATGATATTCCTTTTGGATTGTCAAATGCGGTTTGGACGAGTTCAAAATCCCGTCAACAGTTTTTTATTGAAGGTTTAGATTCAGGAACGGTCAATATTAATCGAATGACGAGTTCGGATCCTCGTTTTCCTTTTGGTGGAACGAAAACTTCGGGTTATGGTACCGAACTTTCACTTCATGCTTTGAAAGAATTTGTTACGGCAAAAACCATTGTCGGAAATGCATAAAACGAAAAAGCTCCTCAAATTGAGGAGCTTTTTTATTTAGATAAACGTTAATCGTAACGTATTTGTTTTGGCATCGTCATGCGCAGGCATCGCGTTGATGTTTACCACCATGTCGCCTTCTTCAACAAATCCACTGTTGTATGTTAACGCATTTACTTGGATAATTGTTTCGTCCGTAGATTTCTTCATGTCGTAGAAGAAAGCACGTACGCCCCAAAGTAAATTCAACATATTGATAACTCTTCTGTTTGAGCTATAAACGATGATATGTGAGTCTGGTCTATGTGATGAAATTTGAAACGCCGTATATCCTGAGTAGGTAAGTGTGATAATCGCTTGTACATCGGTACTTTTTGCGATTCTTACCGCTGCTAAACAGACACGGTCTGTAATAAAACGTTCATCAATACAGTTGAACTCTTTTTCGATAATCGTATTCTTAGACTTATAAAATTCGGTTTGTTCAATGTTTTTAATAATCTTTGTCATGTTGCTTACCACTTCAACCGGGTATTTACCCACCGAAGTTTCGCCAGAAAGCATTACTGCATCGGCACCATCCAACACCGAGTTTGCCACGTCATTAACCTCTGCTCTTGTCGGCGTAAGGCTGTTGATCATGGTTTCCATCATCTGTGTTGCAATAATAACAGGCTTCGCATGTGCTCTTGCTCTTTCTACCAAGTTCTTTTGAATTGCAGGAACTTCCTCCATTGGAACTTCAACACCTAAATCTCCTCTAGCAACCATTAAACCGTCACATTCCATTAAGATTTCGTCGATGTTTTTCACACCTTCTGGTTTCTCAATTTTAGCGATGATTGGCGTTTTGAATTTATTAGTTGGATGCTTGCTGATTAATTCTTTAAGATCAATAATATCTTGTGCATGACGTACGAAAGAAAGGGCAATCCAGTCCAATTCTAAGTCCAACATGAAATTAGCATCCTGAATATCTTTTTCCGTTAAAGCAGGAAGTGATACATTGGTATTCGGCAGGTTTACTCCTTTTTTAGAACTTAAAGGTCCCCCTTGGATAGTTTTCGCTTTTACAGTGTCAACACCATTTGTCTCTAGAACTTCCAAAACCAATTTACCATCATCAATTAAGATACGCTCACCCACTTTTACATCTTGTGGGAATTGCTGGTAGGTCATGAATACTCGAGTAGAGTCTCCTTCAATTTTTTCATTGGTGAATGTTAATACATCACCAGGGTTCAGGTAAGAACCCTCCTTCACCACACCAACTCGAAGTTTTGGACCTTGTAAGTCTCCTAAGATTCCTACGGAGTAGCCAAAGTCTGCATTGATTTCTCGAATGGTTTCAACATTTTTTCTAACCAGATCATAGTCTGCATGAGAAAAGTTGATTCTGAAGATATCTACACCTGCCTTGATTAAATCAATAATCACCTCTTTGCTTGAAGAAGCTGGCCCCAACGTTGCAACAACCTTAGTCTTCTTTAATCTTTTACTCATAATATTGTATTAAATGATAGAACTCTTCTTCCGAAGTCAGTTCATATTCTTGTATTTGAAACATCATATTTTCGGGCAACAAAATTACGGAAAATTCATCAATATTGTCAGATGTTTTAATAATGTAGTCTACATCTTGAAAATTTGGTAATAAATAGTTAATATCCTCTTCATCTGTAAAGAGCTCAACGATCTCTTTTTTCTTAGTGTGGACGATGGATTTATTACTGATGAACTGAATGCAATTCTGCACTCCTTGATGGAATGCCGTGAAAACGGAATGCGAATACGAGTGGTATTCTTTTTCTATAGGAAAATCTTCAATTCGTTGAAAACAAAGGTCATTAATCTGATTGATATGAAAGAATAGTTCATGATCCTGAACGGGCTTTATAAGTCGTACTAAGCCTAAAATGATGCTGGCATCGTCTTCATAATCAAGAGTTAATCTTTGGTTTTTCAAGAATATTTTGTTTTTTATTTAAAATATAAAAAGCGCGTTGCGCTGCTTTTTCTTCTGCTTTTTTCTTGGAAGCCGCTGTTGCATTAGAAATTTTTACATCACCCAACCAAACAAAACTTCGGAAGGAAGGTGTGTTGTTCGGAAGAATTTCTTCCAAGGTTTCATAACGTAAAACGTTCTTTTTCTTTTGCGACCATTCCAACAGTAAGCTCTTATAACTTACAATTTTATTCTCTAATTTAAGAATTTCATTTGGAGTAAGCAGTTTTTTCATCACGACTTTTCGGCATGTTTCATAATCAACATCCAAAAAGACGGCGCCAATTAAGGCTTCAAGAAGATTTCCCGAAAGATTTTCACTCAAAGTGCTGCTTCCATCATTTCGCAACATTTCGGCTAAGCCAAGTTCGTCTCCTTGCTTGTTTAGATTTTTACGATTGACGATTTTCGATTTCATTTGGGTCATATACCCTTCGTTAGCTTTTGGGTAATTCTCGTATAAATAACAAGAAATTATGGACCCCAAAACGGCATCACCTAAAAATTCTAATCGTTCGTAATTTTTTCGGTTTCTGTCTGAGGAACCTTTTAAAGAAAAAGCTTCAATAAAAAGATGAGGTTTATGAACAGTATAGCCCACAATTCGGCTTACTTTCTCAATAAACTTTTGGTCATCTTTAGAAAGTGGAGTGGTTTTTCTCTTTTTATGTAGAAATTTGGGAATGTATTTCCGAAACCTCATTGATTAATGGAATTAATCAGACTTTTTTGAAAAGGACACAAGCGTTATGACCTCCAAAACCAAATGTGTTACTCATCGCAACGTTTACCTCTTTTTTCACCGGCTCGTTGAAAGTGAAGTTCAATCTATTATCAATTCTCTCATCATCTGTGAAATGATTGATAGTAGGTGGAACAATACCTTCTACAATAGTGTGAAGAGCTGCAATTGCTTCAATAACTCCGGCTGCACCTAATAAGTGGCCTGTCATTGATTTCGTTGAGTTGATTTGAATATTAAAGGCATTTTCTCCGAAAAGTTTTGCAATAGCATTTGCTTCTGCAATATCACCTAATGGAGTAGAAGTACCATGCATGTTGATGTGATCTACATCAGCAGCTGTTAATCCTGCGTCATCAAGACAGTTTCTCATAACCATATATGCTCCAAGTCCTTCTGGATGTGGTGCTGTCATATGGTAAGCATCAGCGCTCATTCCACCTCCTGCAAGTTCTGCATAAATGGTTGCGCCTCTTTTTACAGCATGTTCGTATTCTTCAAGAATGATGCTTCCTGCTCCTTCTCCTAAAACAAAACCATCACGGTCTTTATCAAAAGGTCTAGAAGCGGTTTTAGGATCGTCATTTCTTGTCGAAAGTGCCATCATGGAATTGAAACCTCCGACACCACTTGCTGTTACAGCAGCTTCAGAACCACCACAAACGATAACGTCTGCTTTTCCTAATTGAATAAGCATTTTAGAATCGATAAGGGCGTTCGCAGAAGATGCACAAGCAGATACTGTTGTGTAGTTTGGTCCATGAAAACCGTATTCCATAGAAATGTGTCCCGGAGTGATATCCGCAATCATTTTCGGAATAAAAAATGGGTTGAATCTTGGGATGCCGTTTGAAGCAGCATAACCTAAAACTTCCGTTTCAAAAGTTTCAAGACCACCAATCCCTGAACCCCAAATAACACCAACTCTGTTTTTATCAACGTTGTCCTCAATAAGACGTGCATGAGCAACGGCTTCACGAGCAGCAACTAAACCTAGCTGTGTATTACGGTCCATTTTTTTTGCCTCTTTCTTATCGAAATACTGCAAAGGATCGAAATCCTTTACCTCGCAGGCAAATTTTGTTTTGAAATTTTCGGAATCGAAAAGCGTAATTGGAGCAGCACCGCTCACCCCTTTAATAAGGTTTTCCCAGTATTCTTTTGCATTTTTACCAATTGGCGTGATCGCACCAAATCCTGTGACAACTACTCTTTTCAATTCCATAAAATTATTCTATCTTCTTTAGTATTATTTATTTACTACTTCTTCGATGTAAGCAATAGCGTGACCTACAGTAGTAATTTTTTCTGCTTGATCATCAGGGATTTGAATGTTGAATTCCTTTTCAAATTCCATGATTAATTCTACAGTATCCAAAGAATCAGCTCCTAGATCGTTTGTGAAGCTAGCTTCTGGAGTTACTTCTGTTTCCTCAACGTCTAGCTTATCAGCGATGATAGCTTTTACTCTTGATGCAATGTCTGACATAATATATGATTTTATTAGTTGTTAGATAGGTGCAAATATATAAAATTCTTTAACATTTAAAATTCTTTTCGCCATCAGAATGATTTTTTTTCCATCTTTTTTTCCAATTAACTGATATCAACAAGAATTCTTTTTCCCTTCTCTCCTAAAATACGTAATTTTGTATTCTTAAATGCTAAATTATGGATCATAATTTTGATAATGATGACGATCTTTTTACAGGAAAAGAGCATACTCCTATTCGCGAGGATGCGTTTAAACTAACTCCTGCGGAAAAGATTGATAAAATACAAGGGTTATTCGGAGAAATTATGCAAACGTTAGGTTTGGATATGACGGATGATTCATTGAAAGATTCGCCAAGACGTGTGGCGAAAATGTATGTGAATGAAATTTTTGGTGGGTTACTTCCTGAAAATAAGCCGGGAATTTCTACATTTTCGAATAAGTATAAGTACAGACAAATGTTGGTAGAGAAGGATATTACCGTATATTCTTTCTGTGAGCATCATTTTTTACCGATAATTGGGAAGGCGCATGTAGCTTATATCTCGAATGGTGAAGTGATTGGTTTATCGAAAATCAATCGTATTGTTGATTATTATGCGAAACGTCCTCAAGTTCAAGAGCGTTTGACCATGCAGATTGTAGATGCTTTAAGAGAAGCTTTAGGAACAAAGGATGTGGCTTGTATTATTGATGCAAAACATCTTTGTGTGAATTGTCGTGGGATTAAAGACACGGCAAGTTCTACTATTACAGCTGAATTGAGCGGAATTTTCCGTACCAATCCAATTACAAGACAGGAATTCCTTCATTATGTAGGAAGTCATGCAACGATTAATTAATAAATGGATTTTTTGTATAGAAAAATTTACGATGACCAAGTTTAAGAAAATATCGAATACGATTTATATCACAACGATTATTTGTTGTGGGTAGTTCCTTATTTTAGATTTAACATCAACTAATTTTTCAATCATTTAATATAGAAGTATAATGCAACTTAATATATACAATTCACTTTCGGGTGAAAAAGAAGTTTTCAAACCGATTTTAGAAGGAAACATCGGGATGTACGTTTGTGGCCCAACGGTTTATTCTAATGTTCACATGGGAAATGTGAGGACGTTTATGTCTTTCGACTTTATTTATAGAACGTTGATGCATTTAGGGTATAAAGTACGATATGTACGTAATATCACGGATGCAGGACACCTTACGGATGATGGTTCTGTTGAAAACGATCGTTTTGTGAAGCAATCGCGTTTGGAAAAATTAGAACCTATGGAAATCGTTCAGAAATACACGATTGATTTTCATCAAGTTCTGAAGATGTTCAACAATCTTCCGCCCAATATTGAACCGACGGCAACGGGACATATTATTGAGCAGTTGGAGTTAACAAGGCTTTTAATAGACAAAGGCTTTGCTTACGAAAGTAATGGTTCAGTATATTTTGATGTTCACGAGTATAACGCTCGTGGCGGAAATTACGGTGAATTAAGCAAACGAAATATCGAAGAACTTTTTGCAAATACTCGAGATTTGGATGGGCAAGGTGAAAAGAAAAATCCACAAGATTTCGCTTTGTGGAAGAAAGCTTCACCTGAACATATTATGAAATGGCCTTCGCCTTGGGGAGAAGGATTTCCAGGGTGGCATTTGGAATGTACAGCGATGAGTACGAAATATCTTGGTGATCGATTTGATATTCATGGAGGTGGAATGGATTTAAAATTTCCGCATCACGAATGTGAGATTGCGCAAGGAAAAGCATGCAATGATACGCCTCCAGTAAATTATTGGATGCATGCGAACATGCTAACGATGAATGGTCAAAAAATGAGTAAATCAACAGGAAATACGATACTTCCAATGGAATTGGTTACTGGCGATAATACCTTTTTTGAAAAAGCTTTTCATCCTTCTGTTGTTCGGTTTTTCTTTTTGCAAGCGCATTACAGAAGTGTGGTCGATCTTTCTAACGACGCTTTGGTGGCGAGTGAAAAAGGTTTCAATCGCTTAATGGAAGCAGTGAAATTATTAGATAATTTACCAACTTTAACTCAATCGTCGATCAATGTAGCCGATTGGAAGCAAAAAGCTTACGAAGCATTAACTGATGATTTTAATTCACCTATTTTAATTGCGCATTTATTTGAAGCAGTAAAATGGATTTTTGCGATTCAAGATGGTAAGGAAACAATTACTTCGGAAGATTTAGCAGAATTGAAGTCGCTAATTCATGGTTTTGTTTTTGATGTTTTAGGTTTGCAAAATGTAGAAGAAAGCAATCATCAAAAATTAGATCAAACATTGCAAGTTTTGATTGATTTGAGAAATCAAGCCCGTAAAGCGAAGAATTTTGAACTTTCAGACCAAATTAGAGATCGATTGCTTGAAGAAGGTATCGAATTGAAAGACGGTCGCGACGGAACGTCATATCAAATTAGCTAATCAAACGACATAAAAAATAAAAGAAACTCCTTTGAAATTTTCAAGGGAGTTTTTCTTTATTCGCTCATTATGAGGGAATGAGATTTGTAACGCCAAGAAAGCGAGTTATTTTGCTTTTTGACTCACATTTTGAAAGTTGATTTGTGTCATGTTTCGCCTTTGGCTTTGTAAGTGTTTGTAAATCACGAAATAAACATAAGATTAATTTTTGTTTTTTTTCGTTGGAAATAGATGGGATTCTAGAGAATTTCTATAAATTGCAATTCGTAAAATTCCCCTACTATGAAGTTATTCTTTCACATTAATTTCAATACGCAATTCGGAGAAAATCTCCAATTGATTATGATTGAGAATCATCAAGCGGTAAAAACCTATGATTTAAAATACGAAAATCACGGTTGGTGGACGGCAGAGATTGATTATTTCTCAAAAACGTTAAGCTACAAATATCAAGTAGTTACAGACCAAGATGAGATTTTGCATGAAGAATATTCATTGCACCAACTTGCTTTGGCTCATTCGTATGATGAGTTTGAAATCTATGATGTTTGGAATAACAAAAATTATCCAGAAAACTATCTTAACAACAAAATCCTAAAGAATAAATTAGGGAATTTCAAAGCGGAAAAAGTTTCGCTTTTGAAAAAGCATACTCATCATTTCAGGATTGAAGCGCCTTTGTACCATCCAAATTGGAGAGTCGTATTGCTTGGAAGTTCGGAAACGCTTGGAAATTGGGAATATTTGAAAACCGTTCCCATGCATCAAACGGATTACGGAGTTTGGGAAGCGGGTGTAACGATTCCTGACCCAAATCTGATTTACTACAAATACGGAATTATGGATACCGTTTCTGGTGATGTAATCGATGTTGAATACGGAGATAATCGTTGGGTGTATCCTAATTCGGAAGATGAAATTTTGATGGTGAAATCCGATCATTATTTTAGATTCAAATCGTGGGAGTTGTATCATGCGGCGGGTGTTGCCGTTCCGGTTTTTGCCTTACGATCTCAAAGTGGATTTGGTGTTGGTGAGTTTCAAGATATGAAATTATTGGCGGATTGGTCGCACCAAACGAATTTAGGAATCATGCAGATTCTTCCAATTAACGATACAACCGCAAATTATTCTTGGACAGATTCATATCCGTATGCGGCGATTTCCGTGTATGCCCTTCATCCACAATATATTTCGCTAGAAAAATTGGATTTTGAAATTCCAAAAGCAAATATTGAAGCTTATCAGAAAGAAAAAGAGGAGTTGAATAGCTTAGAAGTCATCGATTACGAAAAGATGATTTCTGGAAAGTGGAAGTTTATTCAAGCTATTTTTGAAGCGAATAAATTTCAGATTTTAAAAGATAAAAATTTCAAAAAATTCCAAAAAGAACAGGAAGCATGGCTTTTGCCATATTCCGCTTTTTGCGTTTTGAGAGATAAATACAATACGCCGAATTTCAACGACTGGAAAACGCATAAGAAATATATTGCAGGAAAAGTTTCTGCGATTTTTGCTCCAAAAAGCAAGGATTATGAAACGGCTATGATGCATTCTTGGGTACAGTATCAGCTCCATTTGCAATTGAAAGAGGCGATAGATTATGCTCATGGATTGGGAGTTTCTGTAAAAGGAGATTTACCAATTGGGATTTACCGCTATTCTGTGGAAGCGTGGACGGAACCTGAATTATTCGGTATGGATTTCCAAGCTGGAGCACCGCCAGATCAGTTTACCGATTTAGGTCAAAACTGGGGATTCCCAACCTACAATTGGGAAGCGATGAAGCAAGATGGCTACCAGTGGTGGAAAAACCGTTTCAAAGCGTTGGAGCAGTATTTTGATGCGATGCGAATTGATCATATTCTTGGGTTTTTCAGAATTTGGAGAATGCCATTTTCGGCAACTCAAGGTATTTTAGGGTATTTCTACCCTGCAATTCCAGTAACGATAAACGAGTTTAAACAAAAAGGAATTTCTTTTGACTACGATCGTTTTTGTACGCCTTTTATTAACGATCAAATTTTATGGAATCTTTTCGGCGAAGAGAAAAATCCAATTGCCGATTATTATTTGAATGCAAAAGGGGACGGAACGTATTCGTTTAAAGAAGATTTTAATACACAGCGCAAACTTTCAGAACATTTCGAAGCCAATCCGCATTGGGCTTCCGAAAAGTTGATTTCATTAGCAGCAAACGTACTGTTTCTTACGGAAGATCGTGATGACGAACAAGTTTATCACCCGCGATTCAATATCAATAAAACGGAATCGTATAAGTTTTTACCGATTTCAGTTCAAAACGAATTGTACGCCATTTATTTAGATTATTTCTTCAAGCGTCAAGACGAAATGTGGGCAAAAAGTGCCATGGAAAAGCTTCCGATGATTCTTAATGCGACGAACATGCTTATTTGTGGGGAAGATTTGGGCTTGGTTCCAGATTGCGTTCCTGTGGTGATGGATCAATTGGCGATTACGGCATTGAAAGTTCAGCGTATGCCTTCGGAAAATATTCTTTGGTACGATCCAAAAGATGCGAGTTATATGAATGTGGTTACAGCTTCGTCGCACGATAGTTCTACGTTAAGACAATGGTGGCAGGAAGACCGAGATCTTTCGGTGAAATATTTTAAAGATCAACTTCATCAGCATGGAACGGCGCCTTGGAGTTTAGAACCTCAGTTGGCGGAAGTGATTATGAAACAGCATTTGTTCAATGATGCGATGTTAGCGATTTTCCCAATTCAGGAGTTTTTGGCGACCGAATCGTATTTAACGCATCCAAAACAAGATTTAGAACGTATCAATAATCCAGCGGTTTTCCCGCATTATTGGAGATATCGTATGCATCTGAACTTGGAAGATTTAGTTAATCAAAAAGAATTCAACACCAAAATCGGGCAATGGGTTTCCGATAGTGGAAGAAAATAAATTATTCCTGAATATCAGAAAGTTAAAGGAAGTTTTATCGAGAAGATTTAACTTCCTTTTTGTTTTTACATCTTACTTATAGAATTCGGTGGAATTCTTTAACCAAATTAATGTGAAAAAAAATGAAAAAAATAGTTTTACTCTTAGCGTTGGGAAGTTTAGGCTTAGCTAATGCTCAATATTATCCAAACTCTGGATATCAAGATTCTTGGTATGATACGTATGATGAAGGAAATTATTTTTCCGATGATTACTATTACGAATATCCGCAAGATTATTATGACGATGGGTATTACGAAGATATGTACAGCGATTATAGACGAAGTGTTTCTCAAGTAAATTGGGATCGTTTCTTTACGCAGATGAGGTTGAGTCCACAGCAAATTAGTTTGATTATTGATTTGAATAGACAGTTTCCTTCGTATGGCGTTTGGAATTCCTATTATCGAGTGAATCCAGTTCGTTGGTTTTATGATCGTTTTTATGCTTTAGAACGTATTTTGGGTCCACGTGTGTTCGTCGTTTTCCAAAATAGATATTACAATGGCTATTCGCCGGTGGTTTATTATACAAATCATTGGACGAATTACTACGGACCAAGATATCGAGTTCGTCCAGCATACACGCATGTAAATATTAATGTGTACCATGTTAATAGAAGGGATTTCCACCAACATTCTGCGAATCGTTTTGGATGGAATGAACCTAGAAACTACAACACGAACAATGTAAATGGATTTAGAGCTTCTAATAATAGAGCTGAAGCTTCTCAACGAAATACGGTTCGTAATGATGAGGTAAGACGAAATTCAAATAGTGAAAATAGAAACGAAAGCTCTCGATTGAATTCGAATAGAAATCAAGGAATTTATCAAGGAAACTCAAATCGTGGAAATGTTGAAACGAGACGAGCAGAAGCTCCTAGACAAGATAATTCAAGAAGAAATTATGGCGAAATAGAAAGAAATACGCGCTCTAATGAAAACCGTGGAATGCAACAGCAGCCTTCACGCAGCCAACAAGAACGACGCGTTGCGCCAAACCCTTCTAGAGGAGAATCGGGCAACTCCACTAGAAGTCAATCTCAATCTCGAGGAAGCGTTCAGCGTTTTACTCAGAGATAGGATAGACCATTCAATTTTTTGTAATCCCGATTTATTTTAAATCGGGATTTTTATTTAGAAAAATTTAGTGGTTTTTTAACAAAAATTTATGATATAACTATTTAACCTTCAATTGGTTATTGAATCAAATAAATAGAAAACAGAATTAAAAATTTAGATAATAAAATGAAAAAATTAGTATTAAGTTTTGCTTTGGTAGGTTTAGGAACTTTAGCCATGGCTCAACAAACTCAGAAAAAGGAAATTACACCAGAGCAGAAAGCGAAATTCGAGCAAAAAAAAGCAGAGCGTTTTGAAAAAATGAAAGCTGATTTGAAATTATCAGACGCGCAAGTAAGTCAAATTAAAGCCTTGCAAGAGCAAAATAAAGGGCAACGAGAAAAAATGATGGCCGAAAGAAAAGCGCAAATGCAAGAGCATAAAGCAAAAAGAGAGCAAATGCAGGCGGATATGAAAAAGATTTTAACTCCAGAACAGTATGTAAAATGGGAACAGATGAAGAAGGAAAATATGCAGAAAAAGACCACAATGGTGCAGAAAAAGAAAATGCACAAACCTATGCAATAAGCCAACAATAAGCATAGTTCATAATTTTAGTTTTTTTAAAGTGAAGTGGGATTCGTCCCACTTTTTTTTGTACATTCCCTAAAGATAAATGTGAAAATTTTATGGTCAAAAAATTTAGACTTGGCATCGTCCTTTTCTGCTTTTTGTCTCTGCATTCGCTTACGAATGCTCAAAAGTTAGAGAAGGTAAATATGCAAGACTTTACAAGTTTTGTACATACTAATGGGACTCCAGCGCTTATTTTGTATCGTTCCGTAGTTCATGAAGTGCGTGATAACGGTAGTTTTGATATTACGAATACCCAAAGAATTAAAATATTTGATGCAGAACTAGCCAAAGATTTAATTTTTTATCAAATTCCGCTTCGTAAGGGAAATTTAGGAACAGATCGCATTGTGAAATTTCAAGCTAGTACCTATAACTCAATTGATGATAAAATCTTTGAATCGAAAATCACTTCAAAAGATTTAGAGGAAGAAAAGTTTCCGTATGGAAGCATCATGACCTTTTTTCTGCCTCAAGTTCGTGATGGATCCGTGATTGAATATTCCTATACCATCAATACCATGGAACCCAATTTGAATGTAGATGTTCAACTCGATTACCCGCAGAAGCAATTTGAATATTCAGGAATTGTTCCTGATGGTTGGAATTTGGATTTTAAATCGAAAGGTGATTTACTCAATGCTGAAGCTAAAAGAGGAGGGAAATACCGTGATGAAACGAAAATTTCGCTAAAAGATATACCTGCTTTTACTTTGGAACCTTTAGCAATGGGGCAAGAGGGGAGAAGGATGGCTTTTATGCCCATAATTACAGGAGGATTTCAAAGGTATTCTGATGAAGATTTGTGGAATAATCTTGCGGAGTTTCTAGGCACAAATAGTGATTTTGGAAGAGCGCTGAAGCGAACTAAAATGATTGATAATGTTTTGCCAACGTCTATTTTGTCTGAAAACGATATGTATTCTAAAGCACAAAAGATTTTGGAATTTACGCAACAAAATTTTAGATTTAATGGCAAAGAAGGGATTTTTACAGAAGAAGGAATTCCTAGTTTATTGAAAACACGCTTGGGGAATTCGGCAGAGATTAATTTGTTGTTGACAATGCTTTTTAGAAAGGCTGGACTGAAAGCATACCCTGTTTTAGTTCCGGATATTTCGGACGAAATTGTAGCAACATGGCCAAGTATAGACAATCTTCAACATGTAATTTCTACAGTTGAATTTGGTGGGAAATATTATTTTTATGATGCCTCCAATCCTATTATGAAAGTCAATGAGCTTCCAGAAATATATTTTAATAGAATCGGTTTGATGTTGGATGATAAAAAACCGGTTTTTATACGAATTGATTATCCTCAGAAAAGTATTCAATCCACAATTGTTCATGCAAAAATTTCGAAAGATGGTCAATTAACAGGAACCTTTAAAGAAGAAAAGACGAATCTGTTAGCCACTTTTGCAGATGATAAATACTTTAAGAATAAGTATGAATTTTTTAAAGATTATGTCAATAAACTGCCCGTTCGGATTGATGAGCCAAATGTTCAGAAAACTGGAAATACATTCACCTATAACTTTAGTTTTGATGAAAAGTATGTAAATGTTGGCAAGAAAGGTGAGATTGAAGTAAAACCGTTGCTTTTTTTAGTGGAAGATTATTTTAATTATTCTCAACAAAAAGGAATACGCCAAAGCCCTGTTCGTTTTGAAAGTGCTCAAGATTTGAAAAAGGTTGTCCGCATTGAGTTTCCATCCAATTATCGCATTCAAAATCTTCCAAAACCGTTTAAAGTTCGTACTTCCGATTCAGAAATATCCTATTTGTATGAGTTGAGTAGCCTTGCGAATGTTTTGGAAGCCAAAGTGACGATGAGTGTAGCGAAACAAACCTTTCCTAAAGAGTTTTTCTCCTATTTGAAAGAGGTTTTGGATAACGCACTACAAGCAGAAAATGTAAAGGTTATTGCCAAACCACAATAAGAATTTTCGTAACTTTATCTTGTTTATTTACAAGTAAAAATAGTATTTTTAACAAAATTTTAAGATTATGATCAGTGAAAAAATTTCATCATTAATTAATGAACAAATAGCGAAAGAACAATATGCTGCCCAGTATTATCTGTCAATGTCAGCTTGGTTTTATGCACAGGATTTAGATGGAATTGCCAACTATTTTCGAGTTCAAAGCAAAGAAGAACTAATGCATGCCGATAAAATGTTTGATTTTTTAACGGATGTAGGAGCTAATATCGTGATTGGGGAAATTCCTCAGCCTCCACACGTTTTTGCTGATGCTTTAGATATATTTGATAAGGCATTAGAGCATGAAAAAATTGTAACCAAATCCATTTTTAATATTGTGAAAGCAGCTAATGATGAAGGTGACTTCGCAACAACATCTTTCTTGCAATGGTTTATTAACGAGCAAGTAGAAGAAGAGGCGAATGCTTCCCAGCTTTTAGCAAAAATTAAAATGGTAAAAGATAACCCTTCTGCATTATATTTATTCGATCAAGAACTAGCAACACGCGTTTTTGATCCTGCCGCAGGACAATAATATACGTTATGAAGGCTTTTATCCTATTATTTTGTGCATTTGCGACAGCAAATGCACAAAATGTCTCTAGTGAAGTGATTCCGGATAATATGAAGTCGAATGCCTATGTTGTGGTCCGTGAAAATACAGAAGATTATACCATTAATTCAATTGATAATATTGAATTAAAGAAAGCAAAAATTTGGACGATTCTTAAAAAAGAAGGCGACAATCAAAGCCAAATTGTTTTGCATTATGACAAAAATACAAAGCTGAATGATATTAAAGTAGTTGCTTATAACGCTGCAGGGAAAGAAATTGAGAAGTTTTCTCGAAAAGATTTTTCCGATTATAGCAATACACCTTCATTTGCTTTATATGATGATAACCGTGTTTTAGTACTCAAAGTAAACTCCAATACCTATCCTTATACGATCAAGCTTTCCTATACAGAAAATTCGTCTGACACTGTTTTTATTTCTGATTTTGTTGGGATTTCAGCATACCATACTTCTGTTGAAAATTCGGTACGTAGAATAGAAAACAAATCTGGAATTCCATTACGAACCAAAATTTCTAATACATCAATTGCAAGTGTTCAGGCAACTGAAAATGGTAATTCCTACTCCTATGAATACAAAAATATTCCCGCTTTGGAGTTTGAGAAATATGCGCCATCTTCAAAATACATCACGCCAAGCGTTGAGTTTTCTTTGGAAAAATTTTCATTAGCAGGAAAACAAGGCGATATTAAAGATTGGGACGGGTTCGGAAAATGGTACTACAACAATCTTTTAATTCCGCAAAGTGTGGCAACACCTGAATTGAAGGCGGAAGTAGCTGCTTTGAATTTAACGGGAACAACGGAAGAGAAGGTGAAAAAAATCTTCCAACACATGCAAGATAAAAATCGCTACATTGCTGTGGCAATTGGTATTGGTGGTTGGATGCCCATGACGGCCGATGATGTTCGTAAAAAACGTTATGGCGATTGTAAAGCGCTTACCAATTATATGAGAACGATGTTGGAAGTCGCCGGAATTCCTTCTCAGTATGCGTTAATCTATAGCGATGAATCCTCATTAAGCTTTGATCCTAAATTCCCCAAAATGGGTGGTAATCACGCTATTTTGTACGTCCCGAATGGTGACAAGCCAATCTGGTTGGAAAATACCAGTCAAACCATTGCTTTTAATCACCTTTCGTACAGTACAACCAATCGAAATGTTTTGGCAGTGAGCGATAAGGGAACTCAGATTATTAATACACCCGTTTTACCAGCAGAAAAAAGCAAGGAGCAAATTAGAGCTAAAATTAAATTAAACGCCGATAAAAGTATTCAAGTGACTTCCGCACATCAATATACAGGTGGCCAATATGATTTTACCTCAATTTTAGTTGGATTTTCTAAAAAAGAAATAGAAGATCATTTGAAATCCTATTATGGGGCATTGGCTTTTTCTCAATTGGATGTTTCGAATTTTAAGAATGATAAGGACGACGCCATCATATCGTATGATGTTAATTTTAAATCCAATGATTATGTTAAGAAATTGGGCGATGATTACTTTTTTGGGGTAATTCCATTTTCTGATTTTTCTATGAATACATCAGATTCGGAACGTAAATTACCTTTCGAAACATCGTATGCTTACCAAGATGATTACGAGATTGAGTACGAAGCGCCTGCAGGATATAAATTTTCAGATCTACCTTTAGAAAAAGAATTGAAATCAGAGTTTGGTACATATCAAATTCAATACAGAATGGATAATGCGAAACTTATTGTTCATCGAGTTTTAACGATTAATAAAGGGGTTTATCCGAAAGAAAAATACGCTCAATACATTGATTTTCGCAAGAAAACAATAAATCAGGATAATGTGAAAATTCTTGTTACTAAAATCTAAAACATCATTATATGAAAAAAACTCTACTCTTTTTGTTCGTTTTACTGTTTCATTTTGGGTTTACTCAAAAGAAATTTAAAGATCTTCCAAAAATCTCTCCCGAGGATTTTGGACAGCAAAAATCGACAATTACGCCAGATGCGCCAGCCGAATATCTGTATCGATCGATGCGTAACGTTATTCAAACGGATGGGACTATTGAGACCACGTATATTTCTCGAATGATCATTTATGATAAAGATAAAGCAGATTCTTACCTTTCGCCAGAGTTTTCTATCTATGAAACGGATGATAAAGAACGTGAGAAGGTTTTAAATTTTAATGCGGTTACGTATAATTTAGAAGGCGGAAAAGTGGTTACCAATAAAGTAGAAAAAGATTCGAAATTTCGTTCTAAAGAAGATAAAAACTACACGGTAACCAAATTTACCTTTCCGAATGTTAAAAATGGTTCTATTGTAGAGTACAAATATGTCATTGGTGCACCATCACGTTTTTTATGGAGTATTGATCGATTTATGATCGAGACTTCATTGCCACAGCGTTATGTAGATTATTTTTTAGATTCACCTAAATATTTAGGTTACAACATTAACTATAAAGGAGATGTTACCCCCAAGGTTCGGGAAATGCAAGCGATGAACATATATGGAAGTGAATATCAAGTCTACCGTTTTGGTTATGAAAACGTTCCTGCCTATAAAGATGAAATGTATGTCCTAAACGACAATAATCATAAGACTTCCATCAAGGCGGAGTTAAATTCAACCATGATTAACAATGATTACAAATCGTACGCAACATCTTGGGAGGATATTCGCAAAAGACTAAATGATTTTGAGGATTTTGGTGGGCAAATCAAAAAAGCCAACTTGGTGAAAGATCTTCTTCCACAAGATGTAACGAAAATTGTAACCAAATTAGATCGTGCCAATGCGATTTTGAAGTACGTTCAAAATAACTATACATGGAATAAAGAAGTGAGCGTTGCTGCGGATAAAGGAATCAAAAACTTAATTTCAACCAAAAGTGGAAACTCGGCAGAAATCAATATGCTTCTTTTAATGTTGATGAGATCTACAGGTTTAGATGCTAATCCTGTCGTTTTATCTACCATTGATCGTGGTGAATTGTTAGGCTATGTTCCTTCTATTGCGCAGCTAAACTATGTTTTTGTTGCGTTAGAGTTGGATAAAACATTCTATTATTACGATGCGACATCTAAAAATGCACGTGTTTATGAACTTCCTAGAAGAGTACTAAATAAAACGGGCGTTCTGATGACGGGTTCCAGTGCGAAAGTAGTTGATGTATTTTATCCAAAAAAGAGTGCAACCTATCTCAACGTGAATGCGCAATTGCTTCCAGACGGTACTTTCTCGGGTAAATTTTCGGATAGAGACACCAACCTCTATGCAAACATGGTGAACGAAATGTATAACGATGGTAAGGAAGATCATGTGAAATTGTATAAGGAAAAATACAAATTTGCGCTTTCAGACATTAACAGCAAACTTCGTGAAGATGGTGATTTTGAAACAACTTTGAATTTCAATTCGGATTCATTTGTGGATGCAATTGGAAATAAATTAGCTTTTAATCCACTTTTGTTTTTATATGCTAAAAATCATGATTTTAGTCAAACTGATGCGCGAAGAGCACCAATTGATTTTTTTACAGCGAATGAAAAAGTAAAAAAAGTGGAAATCGTTTTGCCGGATGGTTATGTTTTTGAAAACGTTCCTGCACCCAAAAAATTCAGAACGGACGACGATTCTATTCAATATTCTTACATTCCAACATTGGAAGGGAATAAGTTGACTCTAGAAACGAAAGTAACAATTGGAGATTATACATTTCCGAAAGAATACTATCCGGCGTTCAAGCAAATTTTTGATAACATTACAAAACTCGAAGGTCAAGTAGTTACCGCAGTAAAAAAGAAATAAAAAACGAAATAAGAAAAGAAAAAGCCGACGATCGTCGGCTTTTTTTATCGAATATAAATGATTTTCTTTTCAATGACGGTTTTACCCATTTTTTCAAGAATCGCTTGATATTGATCTAACTGGGCTTCATGTTTCTCAGGGTTTTCTTCTCCAGTCTTATAATCCACAATAATCCATCCTTTTGGGGTTTCAATTAAGCGATCGGGACGAAAAATTTTTGTTTCTCCTTGAGTAGAAATCATCATGTCTTTCTCCGTAAAAACGGTGTTTGCCTTGTCAAAATAATGCGCGTATTCCGGATTGATGAAAATGCTTTTTATCTTATCGGAAATTTTGATACATTCCTCTGAACTAAAAATCCCGTTGAGAACATATGTCGTTATAACACGATCTAAATCCTCTGGATATTTTATTTTGGATAAGATTTCGTGTACAAATATTCCTTCTTTAACATGATCAACAGTCTTTTGATAGTTTTTCGACGGCGTTGCAATTCGAATATTGTCTAAATGTTTTTCGTTTTGCGAAAGGCGTTCAATTTTCCAACTGTTCTGCTTTTTCGCCTCTTTTTTCGCTTGTTTTTTTAGATCTTCGGGAGTCGTTGGGTACAAATCAAATGATGTTTCACTAGCCAGATTTCCTACTTTGTGTTGAATGAAATCGTAGATTTCATTCGCTTTTCCTTTATCAGAAGGCTTTTGCAAATATAAAAACAACTGTTCCACAGGTCTTGTCGTTGCAACATAACTCACGCAAAGTCGATCAATCGTGTTTTTGTACGTATTTTTTTCGTTGAATTCTTGAATTTTTGGATCGTATGTAGCCAACAAAGATTCAAAATTGCTGAGGTTAATCGTTTTTAAAGCATCTTCTTCCAAATCAAACCAATTGCTGAATCTAGAATCTTTCTGCTCGTTGGTCATCGGTAGAAATACCACAGGGAATTCCAATCCTTTTGCCGAATGAATGGTCATCATATTGATGGCATCAATGTTTTCACTGGCTTGAACGGAAATATCTTTGGCTTCTTCTTCCCAGAATTTAAGGAAGTCTTTCAAAGTGGCTCCCGCATTTTGGGTAAATCCAAAAACGACTTCTAGAAAATTCAATAAATAATCGGTTTCAAGAGTCGGAACCGAAAATTCTTGAAGAAAATATTCTATATAATTGTACAAATTCAATTGTGGACTGTCTCCTAAATCCAATTTTAATTGAAATTGATTTTCTATCGCTTTTTGAATAGTTTCTGTATTTCGAGATTCAAATAGAACGCTAACTTCTTCCGTGAAGTTGCGCATTTTAATTCTTCCCAAATCATTTAAATGATACAAAAATCGAGTGGCGTATTGCAGATTTCCAGGTTCTAATTTCCATTGCAAAAACTCGATTAAAGCTTTTAGGGTTTTGGAAATTTCTAAAGTCAATCCTTTTTCAGATATGCATTTTATTTTCTGCGTTTTTCCTTGATATTCGATATCTTTTTGACCTAGCAAAGATGAAAAGCGTTTGATTTCTTTACCTTTTCTACAAATTATCGTGATGTCCGAAAGCGAAAATCCATTATTGATGCATTCTTGAATGTCTTCAAACATTTGGATGCTCGCATTTTCAAAATACGGATCTGCTTTTTTATCGTACTCCGAAAGATTGATTTTTACACGTCCAGGATGTGTTTTTACTGAATTTTGAATTCCCAGAACACCAAATAAATTTTGATGTTCTTCTTTTAGATTTTGAGAAACATATTGATAAAGTTCGTTGTTGAAATCAACGATATTTTTAGAGCTTCGCCAGTTATTGCTGAGGTTTTCGACTTGGGCTTGGAGTAAACTTTCTTCTTTTCCACTGAGGATATTCAACATAATTTCGCTGTCGCCTCCGCGGAATCGATAAATACTTTGCTTCGGATCACCAACCAAGGTAAACGAGCTATTTTCTGAGGAAACCGTGTTGTCTTTTAGCGGAATAATATTGTTCCACTGCATTTGCGATGTGTCCTGAAATTCGTCAATAAAGAAATGCTGAAATCGAGTTCCAATTTTTTCATAAATGAAATCGGAAGGTTCGTTTTTCAGATTCTCATTAATCAAAATATTGAATCTGGAAAGTAAAACCAAGTCGTTTTCATCTTCAATAAGCTGCAATTGATCTTGAATTTCTTTATTGAACTTAAATGGCAAAAGTTCTTTTAAAATCTTCTCCGCTTTTATTTGATCAATATAGTTTTGTATTATTTTAGTGCGAAATTCAAGTAACGGCTCAACAAGAGCAGCAACCGAGTTTTGAACAGAAACATCTTTACTGGCGCTTCCTTTTCGGAAGGTTTCTAGTTTTTTTTCTTCGTCTCCAGGAAATGGAAAACCTTTAGTTCCCATAGCAAATGCTTGATAGGAATGGAAAAAAGCACCCAATCCATTGCTCTTTCCATGAAAATCGTCGATGGATACACCGTTGTTTTGGATCAGCTCTAAGGCTTGTTTCGCAAGTTCAAGATTTTCTTTTTTTAATTCAGTAATCCGTTTCCGAATCTGATTTTTATACTCTTCATAGGCGGGCCAATTGAAATTTTGATTCTTCTGCAATTCATGATAATGAACGTCGTTTGCTAGGTTTTTTGCTTTGTGATAAAGGGTTTGACTAACATTCGCTTTTTCATCATTTTCCAAATTATATTCCACTAAATCCATAAAAGCGTCCGAAATAGGATTTTCTTCACCAATTTCATTTAAAACACGATCTACAGCTTCCAAAAGAAAAGGTTCATTGTTAATTTCAATGGAAAACTGATGTGGAAGTCCAAGTTCGTAAGAGAAATTTCGCACCAACTTTGAGTTGAATTTATCGATGGTGCTAATATTCAACGTAGAATAATGATGCAGAATATAATCCAGAACTTTTTGTGAACGCTCATGAAGTTCAGCAATCGATACGTTTATCCCTAATGACTTTAATTCACTTTGAACGCCCTTTAAATCTTGACTTTGCTCGTAATCTTTCTTCGTAAATGCTTTCAACCAATCTAAGATTCGAGCTTTCATTTCATTCGCCGCCTTATTGGTAAATGTCAAAGCTAAAATATGCTGAATGGCATCATGCTGATGCGGTTTGCTTAGACAAATTAATAAAATTCGCTGCACCAAAGTATAGGTTTTTCCCGAACCAGCTGATGCATTGATTGCTATGTAAGGATGCGCTGTAACCATTCTTGCGATGTTAGTTTAAAACCGAAAAGTACAAAAATTAGTGACCATTTCCAATGATGTTTTCAAAGGATTTTGAATTTTTATTAAAATGATTTGGTGGTTATTAAATAAAATTCTATTTTTGCAATCCAAAATGAGATGTAAACTATGCTAATTATTCCAGTAAAAGACGGAGAGTCTATCGATAGAGCTCTTAAGAAATACAAAAGAAAATTTGACAAAACAGGTGTTGTTAAAAAATTAAGATCTAGACAGCAATTCCTTAAGCCGTCTGTAACAAACAGACAAGCGAAGTTAAAAGCCGCTCATAAGCAAAGAGAATTAAGTAAGGAAGAACAGGCTTAATACAAGCTTTCTTTTATAATATATCACTTCCCATTGTGTATCTTTGGGAAGTGATTTTTGTTTTATGGCTACAGCAATTAATAAATTTTTAGAGTATTTGGAAGTAGAAAAACGCTACTCCAAGAATACGATTATTAGCTACAGAAAAGATCTTGGTGATTTTTCTGATTTTGTAGCTAGGGTAGAGGGAAGTGATGATTTGTTGTCTGTAGATAAAAAAGTAGTTCGCAATTTTATAGTTGAAATCAGCAATCAAGGCTTGTTGAAACGTAGTATTAACAGGAAGCTTTCGGCTTTACGTAGTTTTTATCTCTTTTATTTAAAATTAGGTTCTATTTCGATTTCGCCTTTAGAAAATATTGATTCATTAAAATTCTATGCCGAGAAGCAAGTTCCCATGTCGGAAGATGAGATGCTTCAATTAGAACAGGTTCTCGATACGGATTCTAGTCTATTAGAAAAGTTAATTATTGAAATTCTATATCAAACCGGAATGCGTAAAGCGGAACTGTGCAATTTGCTTTGCCAGAATGTTGATTTAGGTTCGTGTGAAATGCGAGTAATAGGGAAGGGGAATAAAGAGCGTGTTGTTCCTTTTTCAAAAGAATTAGCTGGATTGATGGGTGAATACCTCAAAGAGCGTAAACCGAGTCTCGGTTCCGAAATCTATTTTCTTGTCAATAAAAACGGGAAAAAACTCGGTGAAAAATTTGTTTATTCTGTCGTAAATTTCTACCTTAGTCTTGTTACTACCAAGGAAAAGAAAAGTCCGCATATCCTTCGACATACTTTTGCTACGCATGTTCTTAATTCAGGAGCGGAGATATCCAAAGTAAAGGAAATATTGGGGCATTCTAGCTTGGCGAGTACACAGGTATATACCAATGCGAATATTGAGCAATTGAAAAAAGTGCTCAATGCAGCGCACCCAAGAGCGATTAAGAAAGATAAGTAGAAAGAAACTTCAGGTTTCTTTGATGTTTAACTGATAAATAGAATAGATTATGAAAATTACAGTGCAGTCTATGGGACTTACTCCTCATGAACCATTAGAAGGGCATATTGAGAAAAAATTGGCTAAGTTGGATACGTTCTATGATAAGATTATTGAGTGTAAAGTTATCTTGAAAGTAGAAAACCGATCTGATCGTGAAAATAAAACTGCAGAAATCATTTTGGTAGTTCCGGGTGATGATATCGTTGTAAAAAAGACAAGTTCTAGTTTTGAGGACAGTCTTGATCAATGTGCTGATACTGCTAAAAAGTTACTAATCAAGAAGAAAGAAACGGCTTAAAAAATAAGTGTAAAAAAGTCTAAAAATAATTTGGGAATTTCAAATAAACTGCTTTATCTTTGCCACCGCAAAACAGAAT
The DNA here is from genome assembly GCA_023423715.1 of Bacteroidota bacterium. GTDB lineage: Bacteria > Bacteroidota > Bacteroidia > Flavobacteriales > Weeksellaceae > JAFAFC01. The sequence continues at coordinate 58,465 of JAFAFC010000034.1, read as the reverse complement.
AGTAGTCTTTTGAAATTCTCAATTTTTTGTTTGAAGGAATTCAAAAGAAAATAACTACTCGAAAAAAAACTTAAAAAAAGTTTTGGTAGACAAAAAAAACATTCTATATTTGCACACGCAAAAAGCGAAAGGCTTTTTCAAGAATAGAGATCTTTAATTATAAAAATATTTTGCCTCCATAGCTCAGTTGGCCAGAGCACGTGATTTGTAATCTCGGGGTCGTGGGTTCGAATCCCTCTGGAGGCTCAGTAAAAACTTTGGGGAGATTCCAGAGCGGTCAAATGGGACTGACTGTAACTCAGTTGCTTCGGCTTCGCAGGTTCGAATCCTGCTCTCCCCACTTTTTTATAATATAAAATGTTGCAAGGTTAAAAAGTATTTTTTACATTTGCACACCGTTTACCAACATGGTTTTTGGAAACAAAAATGCGGAAGTAGCTCAGTTGGTAGAGCGTCAGCCTTCCAAGCTGAATGTCGCGGGTTCGACCCCCGTCTTCCGCTCATAGAAAATCACACCAACATTATTGAGTGTGATTTTTTTTTTGCCGACGTAGCTCAGGGGTAGAGCGTTTCCTTGGTAAGGAAGAGGTCGTGAGTTCAAATCTCATCGTTGGCTCAAAAATCTCCCAGGGAACTGGGAGATTTTTATTTGGAGAAATACGAGGTTTCAAATACATTATTAGTAGTGTTCTATAAAAGAAGTGTGTTTAGAAAATCTTAACAAGAATTTAGAATTTCCAATTCGAGGTTTTTCAAAATTTGTCTTACCTTTGTACCTCCTTAATAAGAATTAAGCTGGTTTGTAAGGTCAAGTGATTGAATATTAATTTTTTTTGACAAAAATATTTTTGATATTTAAAAAATCACTATATTTGCACACCGAAATTTTAAAATTTAATAATTAAAATAACTTTAAATCATGGCAAAGGAAACGTTTAATCGTAACAAACCACACTTGAACATTGGTACTATTGGTCACGTTGACCATGGTAAGACTACTTTAACTGCTGCTATCAGTAAAGTATTAGCTGATAAAGGTCTTGCAGAAAAAAGAGACTTCTCTGCAATTGACTCTGCACCAGAAGAAAAAGAAAGAGGTATTACTATTAATACTTCACACATTGAATACGAAACAGAAAACAGACACTACGCTCACGTAGACTGTCCAGGTCACGCCGATTATGTTAAGAACATGGTAACTGGTGCTGCTCAAATGGATGGAGCTATCTTAGTATGTGCTGCTACAGACGGGCCAATGCCTCAAACAAGAGAGCACATCCTTCTTTGTCGTCAGGTAAACGTACCTAGAATCGTAGTATTCATGAACAAAGTGGATATGGTTGATGATCCAGAATTGTTAGAGCTTGTTGAAATGGAATTAAGAGACTTATTGTCTACTTATGAATATTCAGAAGATTCTCCAGTAATCGCTGGTTCTGCTCTAGGTGCTCTTAACGGTGAGCCAAAATGGGTTGCAACTGTTGATGAATTAATGAACGCTGTTGATACTTGGATCGAGCAGCCAGTAAGAGAAGCTGATAAGCCATTCTTGATGCCAATCGAAGACGTATTCTCTATTACAGGTAGAGGTACTGTAGCAACTGGTAGAATCGAGGCTGGTGTAATCAACTCTGGTGATCCTGTTGATATCGTAGGTATGGGTGATGAGAAATTAACATCAACTGTAACTGGGGTAGAGATGTTTAGAAAAATCCTAGACAGAGGAGAAGCTGGTGATAACGTAGGATTATTGTTAAGAGGTATTGAAAAAACTGATATCAAGAGAGGTATGGTTATCGCGAAAGCGGGTTCAGTAACTCCACACAAAAAATTCAAAGCAGAGGTTTATATCCTTTCTAAAGAAGAAGGTGGGCGTCACACTCCATTCCACAACAAATACCGTCCTCAGTTCTACGTAAGAACTACTGACGTAACAGGTGAGATCTTCTTACCAGAAGGTGTAGAAATGGTAATGCCTGGTGATAACTTGACAATTACAGTAGAATTGTTACAACCAATCGCTCTTAACGTAGGTCTTAGATTTGCGATCAGAGAAGGTGGTAGAACAGTAGGTGCTGGTCAGGTAACTGAAATCTTAGACTAATCATCTAATTATACAAAAGTTCCGTAAGGAAACTTACGGAACTTTTTAATCTACGGGCATCGTCCAATGGTAGGATACCGGTCTCCAAAACCGTTGATCTGGGTTCGAATCCTAGTGCCCGTGCAAATTTTTATTATGAGTTCACTAGCAGAATTTATAAAAGGTTCAATCGACGAATTTAAGAATAAGGTAGAATGGCCGAAGTGGCCAGATTTACAATCATCGACCATAGTTGTTACTATCGGTACGGTATTGTTAGCTTTGTTTACATTTGGTGTAGATACTGTATTTAGCAAAGCAATCACAAATACTTTATCAATGTTGATTAACGCATTCAATTAAAAAAATCGTATGAGCGAATTGAAGTGGTACGTGCTGAAGTCAGTAAGTGGCCAAGAAAGTAAAGTTAAAAACTATATTGAGAACGAGATGAGAAGGTTAGGCTTCGAATCATTTGTTACTCAAGTAGTAATCCCTATGGAAAAAGTTATCCAGATAAGAAATGGAAAAAAAGTTCCTAAGGAAAGACCTTACTATCCTGGTTATTTAATGGTGGAAGCTAACCTTATCGGTGAAATTCCGCATATTATTAAGAACATCCCAGGAGTTATCTCATTTTTGAGTTTAACAAAAGGTGGAGATCCTGTTCCAATGAGAAAATCAGAAGTGAACAGAATGTTAGGTCGTATGGACGAGCTTTCAGAATTTGCTACAGAAATGGAGATTCCTTATGTAGTAGGAGAGAGCGTAAAAGTAGTTGATGGTCCATTTAATGGTTTCAACGGTACGATTGAGAAAATCTTGGAAGACAAGAAGAAATTGGAAGTTTCTGTACTTATTTTTGGTAGAAAGACTCCAATGGAATTAAGCTTCATGCAAGTAGAAAAAGTATAAGTTTATACATCACAAATAGAGAAGCTGTTGTTTTTGCAACAGCTTTTTTTTATGCATTTTGTTTTGGATTTCATTTTCAGTATTTTTGATGAAATCGTTAAAATCACGATATAGTTTAGTTATGATCAAATTCGGAATTATTAGAGAAGGAAAAACGCCACCTGATAAGCGCGTTGTTTTTACACCTGCTGTTTTAGCAAAATTTAAAAAACAATTCCCTGAAGCAGTAATAGTCGTAGAGTCTTCTGATGTTCGAATTTTTAAAGATGAAGAGTATCGTGAAAAAGGATTTGAAGTAGCTAACGACTTGTCGGATTGTGATGTATTGCTGGGGGTTAAAGAAGTCCCTATTGAGCAGTTAATTCCAAATTCCAAATACTTCTTTTTTTCGCATACTATTAAGCAACAACCATATAATCGAGATTTGTTACGCACTATTTTGGATAAGAATATTGAATTGTACGATCATGAAGTTTTGGTGGAAGAAAATGGAAACAGATTGGTTGGTTTCGGTCGCTATGCTGGAATTGTAGGTGCTTACAATGGTTTTCGTGCCTATGGTTTAAAGCATCATTTATATACACTCCCTAAGGCTGAAACGTTGCAGGATCAGAACGAATTGATCTTCGAATTGAGACAAATTCCACTTCCTAATATTAAAATTGTACTTACTGGCTCTGGAAAGGTGGCTTTCGGTGCTAAGGAAATGTTGGATGCTATGGAAATCAAGCAAGTTGATGTTGATGCTTTTCTTAATGAAGAATTTGATTTTCCAGTTTATGCTCGAATTGATATATTAGATTATAACATTCATAAAGAAGGTAAGAAAACGGATCGTTCCCATTTTTACCGAAATGCTTCCGAATATGATTCAGATTTTGGAAAGTTTTCTGAAGTCGCTGATTTTTTTATAGCGGGACACTTCTATGCTGATGGTTCACCGTACATATTAACTCAAGAAATGTTAGCTTCACCAAAGAATAAAATTTCTGTTGTAGCCGATGTTTCTTGTGATATTGATGGTCCCGTTGCGTGTACAATTCGGCCGTCCACTATCGCTGATCCTATTTATGGTTACGATGCAAAATCACATTCTGAGGTTTCCTTCTTAGATAAATATAGCATTGCTGTAATGGCGGTGGATAATTTGCCTTGTGAACTTCCTCGTGATGCAAGTGATGGATTTGGTGAAATCTTTTTAAAGCAAGTAATTCCCGCTTTTTTTAATAAGGATCAAGATGGTGTTCTTGAACGGGCACAAATGACCACTTCAGATGGACGATTAACTGAAAAATTTTCCTATTTAACAGATTATGTAAAATAAGTTTTTAGGTAAAAACCTGCTTTTACGTTATTTTATTGAGGATTTACACTATTAATAGAGTAATACTTAGTAAAATTGGTTTGTAGTTAACATAAAATAAGTATATTTGTGTAAACTAATAACCTAAACCAAATGAAAACGAATCTATGCATAGCTATGCTATGTCTTAGCGCTATATCCTATGCGCAAAATTCCCCAATAGGAAAGGTTGGGATTAACACAACAAATCCCGAAGAGAAGTTACATGTTAAAGGCAACATGAAAACAAAAGGAGTTCAATTAGAAGATCCTTACTCAAAACTTGGTGCCTCAGAAGGTTACAGCTTCTTAATTAAATCGCCCGCGCCAGAAAATAGAATTACTTCTTACAATCAAACTTTTTTACCACAATCACCCGCACCATTGAATTTGATTCAATTTAAAATTACATGTGATACTAAGGATAACGATTGGGTAAATCAATTTGACACAAAGATAAGTTCAACGAAATTTAACGTGATTATTGCTTCTTATGGGTATAATCTCCCGACTTACAATAGTAATAGTAGGATGACACCTGTTCCTCAGATTTACGCCTTTGTTCCCGATGGGAAAAATACATGGCATTTGAAGGCTGATTATGAATCTTTCACGCCGAAAAATAAAACTACAAAAGGAGTGTGGACATTAAACCTTGTCGTCTTTGATAAGTCATATGCGAGTTCGATAACAAAGGATTATGATGTTAGCGGGAATACAACTTATACACCTTCGGGTTCCCTATTGAACTAATAAAACTAAAACTAATAACCATGAAAATTTCTTTATTTTTTGGCTTCCTTTTAGGAGGCTATGTTCTTGCGTACTCACAAGTGGGTATAGGTACCACAACACCTAGAGGTACATTAGATGTTTCCGGAAATATTCTTGTTGATGGATATTTAAGAGATGACATTAATATTGATGCTGCCGATGATATCAATACTTTTCTCTTGGTAAGATCCAAAGACTCTTCTCCAGTTGGAGAATTAAAACTTCTTGATGTTACAGCTAGAAATGTAGGTCCTGTTAATAAGTACACCGTTAAAGTAAGTAACGTGGCTACTGATAAAGTTGCAGGGTTAGTTACGAACCTTCCTGAGAGTAAATATGTGATTGCAATAACAGATGCTCGCTTTTCAGTTGCAAATAGTGCTATAACCTCAGATAGTGAGTATGGTTCTTTTAGTACTGAAATTACAAAAGTTGTGCGAGGTGGGGTTAGCTACAATGCAATTAATCTCGACTTTACGGGTTCTACTACAACTTCTGGGACTAACGGAACGTGGGAGCTGAGCTTAGTAGTTTATGAACGTGAATTAGTAAAGGATTGGGGAACCTTTACAGGAAGTGTTTCCAATAGTGCAACACCCAATTACAGCGGAGTATCAAACGTTACTCCACAAGGATTACAATAATTAGTACGATATATTCCAAAAACAAAAACCATGAAAAAAAACAAAATTTATTCTTTTATAGCATTTTTATGCTGTAGCCTAATTATTGCACAAACGGGGAATGTAGGGGTTTCATCAACCCCTTTTGTTCCTCAAGAAAATTTAGATGTTAATGGAAAAACGTATGCTAATTCTGTTTACTTAAGGGATCCTGGGGAACCTTTAGAAACAGGAGGGAAGTTTTTGGCTTCGGTTGCTGATAAAGCGGTTCGTAATTCTAAAGATACGCCGTTTACCAAGTATTCAGGAAACAAGCCATTGTTCAATTACATACAATTGAATCTAAATAATGTTGCTTCTTCGGGGATAACAGATTTTAATACCAAACTGAGTACGAAAGAATTTGTTTTAGTCATTCATAATTATGCATTTAAAAACTATAGCTCGAACTCTAACTCTAGTATTAACGGAACAACAACAGTTACCTTAAAAAATACCAATGCAAATGTTCAAGGTTCGCCTAATATAACGGCGTACAAGGGTTCTGATGATTTTTGGCATATTCGTGCAAACTTTACAGATAGTACGTTCCGACGTGTTTCGGATTTTGATACGAATTCCGACCGTTTCCGTATTGAGCTCTATATGATGGCTTATCGTTACCTAATTACGAAGCAGAATATCGGAGACCAAAGTGTGAACTTAAATGGGAGCGATGGTTCTGCTAGTACATACTCCGTACCTAAACCGACAGGTTTTTAGTTTTATATATTTATTTTTGTAATACATCGCTAAAAAATAGCGATGTATTTTTTTTGTATATTTGTTTTTAATGGATATTTTTTTTAAAATATGAGTAACGAAGAGAAAAATATTTTAAACACTGAAAAATGGGGTGATTTGGTTATTAGCCAAAAATCCTATTCTTCTAAAGACAATGTTGCAAAAGAAGTTGAAAAAATCACCTCGTATTTTTTTCTATTCGATTCTTTTTCCAATCAAGTAATCTTTACGAATTCAGCTTTTGAAACCATTACTGGGTTTAAGTCATCCGATTTTACGATAGATTTATTGTTAGAAATCATTCATCCTGAGGATCGGGATTATTTTTTTGAGTGTGAAGAGCGTGGTTTGCACTTTTCAAATTCGCTGAGCTTTAATCAGCATTTTAAATATACAATGAACTATACGTACCGTATTCGAACAAAATCGGGAAAATATATTATGATTCAGCAAGAATGTCAAGCGATCGAAGTAAATGACTCAGGGCATCTTACCAAAACGCTAGTTAACCACCGTCGGATTCCCATGTATGCAGTGCGACCAGAGCGGGATTATAAAATTTACGACAAGACTAAAAATATTTTCATTGATTCGGATAATTGCTACAATCTCTCTGATCGTGAATTTGAGGTTCTTTCGTTAATCCAAGAAGGGAGAAATAGTGGTGAAATTGCTGATTTGCTGCATATCAGTAAAAACACAGTGATTACCCATCGAAAGAATATTCTTAATAAAACAGACTCGAATAGTTTTATTGAGTTGATAAAGAAATTAAGTTTTTCGCACATCGCAGATTAAAAAAAGGCTCTGAAAAGAGCCTTTTATCATTTGTGTTATGGAAATCTCGTGAGGTGAAAACCTTTTAAAAAAATGTTTTCATGGTTATTGGTTTATTAGTCCTGCAAAATTCTGAAATATTAAAGCAGCGTTCAATACCTCATATGGGGGATTTTTATGATACCATTTTTTTTGAAATTATTTTTTCTGTGAACTTTCACAAAATCAAGTGATTTAGGTTTTGCTATTTCAAAAAATAGTTTTATTTTTGCAAACCAAAATACTGTCTTGTGATGTGAGAAGAGCAAGCAGTAGAATAATAAATGCTTCCAAACTCATTTAGTATTCAACAAAAAACAAATTTAAAATGGCTAAAAAAGTCTTTAAAATGGTAAAACTTCAGGTGAAAGGTGGCGCTGCTAACCCTTCTCCACCAGTAGGTCCAGCTTTGGGTTCTGCAGGTGTGAACATCATGGAGTTTTGTAAGCAATTTAACGGAAGAACCCAAGACAAGCCAGGACAAGTTTTACCTGTAGTAATTACAGTGTACGAAGACAAATCTTTTGAATTCGTAATCAAAACTCCTCCTGCTGCAATCCAGTTAATGGAAGCTGCTAAGATCAAGGGTGGTTCTGGAGAACCAAACAGAAACAAAGTAGGTGCTGTATCATGGGCTCAGGTTCAAAAGATCGCTGAGGACAAAATGACAGACCTTAACTGCTTTACGTTGGATTCTGCACTTACAATGGTAGCAGGAACAGCTAGATCTATGGGAATTAGAGTAACAGGAACTAAACCAACTAACGCTTAAAACTTATTGAAATGGCAAAATTAACGAAAAAGCAAAAAGAAGCTTTAAGCAAAGTAGAAAAAAATAAAGCATACTCTTTAGAAGAAGGTTCAGCTCTTGTAAAAGAAGTGAACACGGCTAAATTTGACGCTTCTGTAGATATCGCAGTACGTTTAGGAGTTGATCCTAGAAAAGCGAACCAAATGGTAAGAGGTGTTGTGTCTCTTCCTCACGGTACTGGTAAAGATGTAAGAGTTTTGGCTCTTGTAACTCCAGATAAAGAAGCTGAAGCTAAAGAAGCAGGTGCAGACTATGTAGGTCTTGACGAATATTTAGATAAAATCAAAAGCGGTTGGACAGATGTTGACGTTATCGTTACCATGCCAGCTGTAATGGGTAAATTAGGTCCATTAGGACGTGTATTAGGTCCAAGAGGTTTAATGCCAAACCCAAAATCAGGTACAGTTACTATGGAAATCGGAAAAGCGGTTTCTGAAGTAAAATCTGGTAAAATTGATTTCAAAGTAGACAAGTACGGTATCATCCACGCTGGAATTGGTAAAGTATCTTTCGAACCGGCTAAAATCAAAGAAAATGCTCAGGAGCTTATCCAGACATTATTGAAGTTGAAGCCAACTGCTGCTAAAGGAACTTATGTGAAGTCAATCTTCTTGTCTTCAACAATGAGCCCAGGTATTGCAATCGATACAAAATCTGTTAACTAATATTAAATCCTAAAACAATGACAAAAGACCAAAAAGTTGTAGCAATACAAGAGATCAAAGATTTGCTTCAGGATGCAAAAGTAGTATATGTTGCAGATCTTGAAGGATTGAACGCTACACAAACTTCAGAATTTAGAAGACAAGCTTTCAAAAACAATATCAAAGTAAGAGTTGTAAAAAATACACTTTTGCAAAAAGCAATGGAACAGACAGAAGGTGTAGATTACGCTGAAATGTTTGAATCGTTCAAAGGAAACTCTGCATTAATGATTGCTGAGACTGCAAACAGTCCTGCAAAATTAATACAAGGATTCAGAAAAAAGGCTGAGAAGCCAGCTTTGAAAGCAGCTTTCGTACAAGAGACTATCTACGTAGGTGATGAGAATCTTGATGCATTAGCAAACATCAAATCTAAAGAAGAGATGCTTGGAGAAATCATCGGATTACTTCAATCTCCTATCCAAAGATTGGTATCTGCTTTACAAAACAAAGCAGAAGGTGCAGCAGAAACTGCTGAACCAGCTGTGGAAGCAGCTCCAGAAGCTCCGGCAACTGAAGAAGCTCCAGAAGCAAGCGCAGAAGGAAGTGAGGCTCCATCTGCTGAATAATTACACTCAAGAAATAATATAATCGTACAACAACAAAAACATTACAACAATGTCAGATTTAAAAAATTTAGCTGAAACGCTAGTAAACTTAACAGTAAAAGACGTAAACGAATTAGCTACTATCCTTAAGGATGAGTACGGAATTGAGCCAGCTGCTGCTGCTGTAGTAGTTGCTGCAGGTGGTGCAGGTGAGGCTGCAGAAGAAAAAACTGAATTCGACGTAATCTTGAAATCAGCTGGTGCTTCTAAATTGGCTATCGTTAAATTAGTAAAAGATTTAACTGGTGCAGGTCTTAAAGAAGCTAAAGATATCGTAGACGGAGCTCCTGCTGCAATTAAGCAAGGTGTTTCTAAAGACGAAGCTGAAGCTCTTAAGAAGCAATTAGAAGAAGCTGGTGCTGAAGTAGAATTGAAATAATTCACGCTTTATACAGTATACGAAGCCTTCCCTTTTGGGAAGGCTTTTTTTGTTTTGTGTCTCCAATTTCTATTATTTATTTGCGATTGTTCATTTAAATTTAATACAATAAAACATACTAATATTATTTAATAAAGTTAATGATAGTGCGGGGTTCCGTATTATTATAGTTTTAAATATGAATTGAAAATTTATCAATATTATGTTAAATGTTGTATTTTGTTAAAAAAAAACTCATGATTCGTTTTTTTTAATACATTTGTATTAAACTATAATCATGAAAATTAATTTAAATTATTTGCAAAATTTTGCACGTATTCTGCATTGTGCAATTTTTTTCCTCATTTTCCTCATCAGTAATAGTCTCTTCGCCGACGGATCCAAGGATTTATTTCCTAGTGGTGTTTCTGGCTACCGTGCATTTCTTAGATCTAGTACAGCGGCTACAGAAAACTGGCCTTTCCCAAATGAAGGAGTTCATTACGTTTATGCAAAAGCAGGCGAGCGGATTACTTTAGCTTCCAGTGCTCAAGGAGTAGGCTCTGGGAGAATTCGTTTATACTCACCGACAAATACTGCGGTAGTAAATAATACTTCCACTGGAAATATCGCGAACAGGACTGCTGAATTAGCGGGACCACAACTCTCTGGAGTTACAGGTGGATCTAAATATACACCCATTTACTATGTAGTACCTTCTGGAGGTGATGGTATCTATAGAGTTGAATTTGTATCACCAGGAACGAATACATCTTCAACAACGGTTTCAGCTAATTCCAATTGGACACAAGCCACCAATTCAAATGAAATTGCAGCTTGGGATGTATCGGTTATTAATACGGCCAACACAGGTTTTGTTGCGGGAAGGGTTTATACTAATGTTATTAATTTTAACATGGGTACTACGTCGCCTAATAGCAATGGTTTTTATGGTATTTTATATGCACTTACCAAGGATGGGTACATTTATAGAGTAAACAACAACGGTAACAACGGGATGTATTTTACATTTTTTGTAAATAATAATGGTTTTATTGATACTAATGGAGCTCCTATTTATAAAAGTTTGGCGAGTTCTGTTCCAGCAAATTTAACGGGTAAAGTCCATAACCCTAATAGTGCAGATACATCTCGACAAATAACCCATAAGATGTTTTATACATTACCCAATACGGATATGCCTACGACTTCTGCTGGTGCTGTTCCTGGGGGAACTACTTGGCTTAAAAGTACAGTAATAGTTCCCGTAGTTACTAATGTTACGATAGAAGGGGTAGAAGGTACACCGCAGCAAATTGGAGTATTGAAAGGGGGTTATATTAAGTTTAATGCCGATGTTCAAGGAAATTATCAAATCCTGATACAAGGTAGTGGTTTTGTTACAAGAACCTTAAGTGGATCTTCAGTAGCTGGGGCAAATCAAATATATTGGGATGGTAAAGATGGTGCTGGAGTAACAGCAACTCCAGGTGCAGTGGCTTTAGGGATGGATGTTACTGTTCGTTTGCAAGGAGGCGAAGTACATTTCCCATTTATGGATATGGAGTACAACAGAAACGGATTCCTTCTAGAATTATTAAATACGAATAATCTAAGTCAAGTAGTGTCTGATATTGTTTATTGGAATGATACAGACGTACCAAATGCTAGTAACGGAAGCAACCCAACTCCAAAAAATAATAGTCATTTACCCCCGACAAATAGCAATGGAATTAGTAGTGCTACAAACGGTCACAAGTGGGGTGTAGGTGGATCTGGAACAAACGGAACTTTTGGTGATGTGAGAGCTATTGATACGTGGACCTTTATTAAAGGGGAAGAAACTACAGTAATGACTAGTGCCATATTAAAAAGTGCAGACTTATTAGTGAGTTCCATTACTCCCAATAAAACTTTAGCTGAAGTAGGAGATCAGGTTGCTTATACCGTAAAGTTTAAAAATAATGGACCTAGTGATGTTCCTGGAGCAAAAGTTACAGTTAAAATTCCACCAGGTTTCACTCCACAAAATATTCAGTTTACAGGAGGCACTTGCGGTTCTGAAAGTGTTCCTATGACTTTTGATAGTGCTACAAATACATATTCGTCGAATGTTAATCTACCAAATGGTTGTGAAGTGACCTATGTAATTACAGTTGTGGTTAATAATCTAGTAACATCGGGTAATAAACTTTATGAAGCCGCAATTCTTAGGGTAAAAGATAATACAGATCCAGACGCGACAAACCCAAATATTACCGTTATGCCTACAGATGCTTATAGTGAATGTGCAAATAATGGTTTGGGCATCGCATGTAATAATATTAAAGGAAATACAGAGTTGGTCATCGAGTTACCATGTTATAATACGGCGAGTACAGCTACTGGTATTGCTTCTAATCATGGAATTACGTTGCAAAAACGTGCAAATAGTGGCGCCACAAATTGGCCAGGTATTAGAAAATCGGCTTACACAGTTTTAGAATCTGGTTCTAAAGGGTTTGTAATAACAAGAATGACCTCTGATCCATCGCAGGTTTCGGCAGCAAATTATCTTTCAGACGATGCAAGCTCAAAAATCACGAATCCTCAAGAAGGGATGATGGTTTATGATACCTATGCGAAATGTTTGAAGATTTTTGATGGAACTTCTTGGAAATGCTTTTCAAAACCAGCTTGTCCTTAATTTTTCGAAAACACAAAAACAAACAAAATGAAAAAAATACTATTCATAGGAGTTATCTTAACTTCTGTTCAAGCGTACGCACAAGTGATTATTGGAGACGCTACAGGAACTGCGACCAACAAAACATCTGTTTTATTAGAATTTGCTAATTCAAATAACAAAGGAATCATACTTCCTTATGTAACTACCGTATCAGCTTCACCATCGGAAGGGACACTTATTTTAGATGCAAGTTCCCCAACTACGGCTAGAGTAAAGTATTATAATGGTGCCTGGGTTGATCTTAGTGGGCAAGATGGGAATGTTTCAGCCGCACTTGCTAGTCAGCCAAATTTGACCGAAAATTCAAGTTCTAAAGCAATTATAGGAGCACAGACTTCTTCAGCCGACGGAGTCTTGGTTTTAGAATCGGCTACGAAAGCTATGGTTTTACCTACCGTTACCGATGTTAATAATATTCCTAGTCCAAGTCCAGGTATGCTGGTTTATGTTAAAGGAACGGGAACTAGTCCAAAAAAGAGATTAGCTGTTTACAACGGAAGTAAATGGAGTTTTTGGAAACCTTAAAATCTAATATTTTTTATAAAAGTCACCGAAATTTGGTGACTTTTTTTATAATAGATTACGATTATCAATTGGGTGTTTTTACTTCGTGACAGTATCCCCCTTTTAGGGTAAATTTGTTGTATTTGCTTTCTAATTTATTAGTTTTCTCTTTTCGATGAATTTTCGTCAGTAATTATTTCTATCTTTGTGAAAAGAAAAACACAAAAAATGAATGAAAAAAACTACTTCTTAATGGAGTCTTTCTAGAGATTCTAAATTCTTAAAACCCCACGTAATTACAAGCGAATTTACTTATACAAAAGTGTAGGTAAATATTGTCATGTCTAGTCGTTTTCCCAGTTAGGGAATGGGAATTTGATAAAATACTACAACCAGATTTGAAAAAAATAAATACTAATTCCAGTCAATTAATTGATTTTGTTGTCTTCCAAAATAGAATGCGGAAGGGAGTTCTTGTATTTATACTTTTACTCTTTTCGGTTCAATTTATTGATGCTCAAAAATTAGAAAATACAAGCAATAGTGTTGGGGAAATTTATGTACAAAGTGATGCTTTGTATTTTAATGAAGGAGAAGTAGCGGGCACTATCGTTTATGAAAAAAAATCAATTCATAATGAGCGAATCGCCACATGCAAGACAAATTCTTTACATCAGAATAAGAAGGAGAAAACAAAACTCGTTGCCGCTGTAGAAACGAAAACTAAGAAGAATGCAGTGAAGCATCCTAAGAAAATAAATTACACCTATTTTCCAGGTAAAAGCTCTGACTCCTTTTCGACAAAATCAAGCACCGTTTCGTGTGCAATCAATCAACTTGAACATTTTATTAAAAAAGTAAGAGGAAAATCAATTGAAGGAAAAATTGATACTGCTTCGTTCTTACTTCAAATAAAACATACTTCAGTAAATAGAGACTATGTAAATAATTACAAGTTATCCTACTATTTGCGAACGGCTTCGATTCGGCCTCCTCCAATGGTCTAGTTTCTAAAATCTTTTTGACTAGGGTTTTAAATCCTATTCAGTCATCATTATTTAAAATGATGAAAATGTTTTCATATAAAAAATAACACATTTATAAAATTTAAGATGATAAAAACTCTAAATTTTAAAAAAACAATTACTTCTTTGATACTCGTCTTTTCGGTGGGAATATTTCAAAGTCAAGTAACATCTACAACGCCACCAACGGGCTACGAGCCAGCGCCCAATACAAGTGGTAACTCACTTGTCGTGAATGGTAAGTTTGCAACTACGGGAGGAGCAACTGGCGGTGGTGTTGTGTCTACAAGTAATCCAGCTACAACTATTGGAGGCCAAAACACAACTTCCAATTTATGGAGTCAGGCATACCATTGTGCTGACTCTCCAACAGGTTTAATAAGAGCTCATGACAACTGTCCTGGTCTTTCTGCGTCACAGAACGAACGATTAAATAAGTATAATTTAATGTCAGGAACTTGGCCAAATAGTTCTGCACTTCAATTAAATATTATCCCTTTTCCTGGAGATCTAGCAAATAATGTAAATCCTAGTAATACCTATTTATATTCTAATGGAAACGCTTTTGGTGAAGGGTATTTAGCAGAACAAGGAAGTAGTGGTAATCAACCTTGGGCAAATCCTGAATATTTAATCTGGCAAAATACAATTACAGGGCTACAAGTAGGGAGATATTATACTTTCTACGCGTATGTTAAAAATGCATTGGATGGAACGGCAGGTTCAACTTCTCCTGCAGTACCTAGAACAAGGTTAAGAACTGGTGGATCAGACGGTCTTCCAGACGGTGTTGAACATGCTTATATCCAACTAGCAAATTTAACGGCAGCGGATAAGGCATCAGCCTTAAAAGGATGGAAAAGAATTTCAATTACTTTCCAAGCAGAAAGAACTTCAGAAAAGTTTAAAGTTACTAGTGCTGCTCAAGGAGTAAACGGGGACGATTTCCAAATGACCGCAGTAGAAGTTGTACCTTATGTTCCTGCTTTAACAGCTACTGCAACAAGCACCAATCTGTGCGTGGGTAATACACTTAATTTACAAGCTACCTCTCCGATTACAAGTGGTGTAACATACGCTTGGACTGGTCCTAACGGATTTACATCTACGCAGCAAAATCCAACAAGAGTCAATTTATCAGCTCCTGATTTTGGTACTTATACCGTGACATTAACAGATCAATATGGTATTACCAATATTAAGTCGATTGATATTACACAATCAACAACGGGTTGTAATACTATTCAAGCTAGAAATGATGGGTACAATACACCATCGGTAACCAATACCAATGGCGGAGTTGTAGGAGTTGTAACGGTAAATGATATGATTAATCAACAACTAATTACATCACCAACAACACAAGTAAATATTACTTTAACCAATAACGGTGGGATGAATGGTGCTACTTTGAATGCAAGCGGCAACCTTACAATACCAGCGGGAACGCCAGCTGGAGTTTATATTTTAACTTATCAAATTTGTAATAAAGCTATTCCTACCGATTGTTCTACAGCGACAATTACGGTTGAAGTTTATTTAGATTCGGATGGAGATGGATATGCCGATGTTGTAGATTTAGATGATGATAATGACGGAATTTTAGACACAGATGAAGCGACAGCTTGTTCCGCATTTACCCCTTTCTTTGTTGAAAATTTTGGAACTGGTGGCAGAACGACAACCAATTACACCAATTACACCTACATGGCAACTCCTTGGGATTTTAATACAAGTACGGGTGGTCAATTAAATGACGGTTTTTACGCCATTATTAATAGTATTGGTGATACCGCAAGTTGGGCGCCATGTGCTTGGATGAACTTAACCCAAGATCATACACCTGGTGATACCAATGGTAGAATGGCATTCTTCAATGCAACATACAATCCTTCGGAAGAGTTTTATAATAGAAGCGGAATTACGGTTCCTGCCAATACGCCCGTTCGTTTAAGTTTCTGGGCGTTAAATGTAGATGCCATAAAAAATACATGTGATGAAGGTAATTTTAATAGAGTTTTACCAAATGTTCGAGTTTTAATAAAAACGAACGATGGAACAACTTTAATTAAAGCTTTCTCAACGGGTAATATCGCTAGAGATGAGCAATGGCATCAATATTCTTTTGATTTCAATCCCGGAAATAACACACAAATTCGATTCATTTTAATGAATGATTCAGAAGGTGGTAATGGTAATGATATCGCGATTGATGACATCCATATCGTAAGAGTCTGTGATACTGATGGAGATGGAATTCCAAATGATTTAGATTTAGATTCGGATGGAGATGGGTGTTCTGATGCCATTGAAGGTGATGAAAAACTAAGATCAGATCACTTGCTAGCAAATGGTGCAATTAATACCGCTGCAAATGGTGGTGTAGGTAATTTACCTTCAAACCTTGGTGTTCCAAATATTGTAAATTCAGGAACATTTGATATTGGAAACGATGTTGGTCAAGGTCCAGGATCGGCTTATGATAAGACAATTAATCCATGTTTAATGGATGCAATGGATGATGATTTCTCTGCAAATTGTGTTTCTTCAATTACAGGTGGAATCGCAGGTGATGTTAGTGCAAACGATTTAATGTACGGACTTCCTGTTAATGATGCTTGGATGACATTTACTGTTATGAATGATGGAGGGATGACAGGTGTTTCCATCGACGCAAATGGAAATTTAATCGTTCCAGCGGGAACTCCAGAAGGAACGTATACAATCACATACCAAATTTGTAAAAACAATTGTGATACGGCGAAAGTTATTGTTAAAGTTTGTAGAATTTATGCAGTAAACGATATCAATCAGACACCTCAAGGCGTTTCGGTTAATGGAAATGTGATTACAAACGATGATTCTACAAATGGAGCATTAACAGTTCAATCTGCTACATATTATAATTCATCAGGTGTTTTAACTGATTTACCATTATCAACGGCAACCACAATTTATATTGCTGGTGGAACAACCGCTGCAGGAACAATGACGTTGAATCCGAATGGTACTTATACATTTGTGCCAGCCGCTACGTTTGTAGGAGAAGTTCCTGTGAATTATGTTGCTTCAAATGGAAATGGTTTAACTGATGCGGCGATTTTAACCATTCAGGTTATTCCAGCTACAAATTCATCTACGAACGACAAACCAATTGCTCAGGACGATACTTCATTTACAGAAGCGGGTGTTGCAGTTACCAATAATGCATTAGCGAATGATAGCGATCCAGAAGCAAATACTTTAATAATAACTGCAGCAAAACAAGGTGCAAATACGATAACCATTGGAACAAGTTTCACTGTTGCAGGTACAAATCCAGCAGGTGTTGCCGTTGCGAATGCTGGTACAATTACGATTAATCAAAATGGTAGTTATACATACACTCCTGCAGCAGGATTTGTAGGTGATGTTAATCCTATTAATTATACCATTTCCGATAGTAATTCAGGAACAGATACTGCAAATATTTACATCACGGTAAAACCAAATGTTGGTAACACTACGTTTGCAAATGATGATGCGAATTCGGCTCCAAAAGGTGTAACGATGAACGGAAACGTATTAACAAATGATACGGATCCGGAAGGGGATTCACCAAGTGTAACAGGTGGTGTTTTCTTTGGAGGTTCTAATACTACGGGTGTTACTCTAACGTTAGGAACTGCGTCTCCAATATCAGGTGTTGGAAGTGTTACCTTAAATGGTGATGGTACCTACAAATTTACACCAGAAGCTAATTTTGTAGGAACAGCTGAGGTTATATATACAAAATGCGATAATGGTTCGCCTCAAGCTTGTGATAAAGCGACATTGTATTTAACGTCTTTAGATGTTTTCGATCTTCAAGTTTGTACAGATCCTAACGTAATTTATACCGTAGGAACAAAGGGAATTATCCCTGTAAACTTAGCAACGGCAACAGAAGGAGCTCCTTTCCCTAATACAACTGGTGTTTCGCCAAATGCTTTGGGGTACAGTGTTGTTTCTAAGAAATTCTATTATTTCGAAACGAGCAATAATCCTTTGACATTCGTGTCTTATGATCCTATTACAAACACAAAAGCCGTTTTACCATCACCTTATACATTCCCTCATGCAAATGGAACTGTACCGAGAGGAGTGGTAACTGCGGATGGAACAGGATATTATTTGTTAAATGAAGCTGTGGAATTGTATTACTATAATATTTCAGCGGGTACATGGACTTATATTACAAATAATCTTTTAGATCAAAACGGAAATGTACCATCTGTGATTAAGAATAAAGAAGTAAGTGGAGATATTGCAATTGATGGTCAAAATAACCTTTGGATTTTATCATCAGCTTATGGTAGTCAACCAAATCCTACAGATGCAACCCACAGTTTGTACAAAATTAGTGGTCCACTTCCTACAACTCCAGTTGCAAGTTTAAGTATTGCTTTGTTGCAGCAGTCTGCAATAAATTATAATAATGAAACGTATACTGGTATTGCATTTAATGCGACAGGACAAATTTATTTAGGTACACCTAATAAAATTTATCAGCTAAACAATGATTTTAGCATTACGGATGTTGCAAATGTTAAAGGATATTCAGATTTAGCATCTTGTAGCTTGCCTCTTACGGCGTTCCCACAAGATATTTCGGGTAACGTATATAATGATGCGAATGGTTTAGGCGGAACTCCAGCAAATACAATTGATGGAGTAGGAACTAACCTTGGTGGTACTTTAAATGCGGTGTTAATCGACAGAAATAATGGAAAAGTTGTTGCAACAGTTCCAGTAGCTGCTAATGGTACGTACAGCTTCCCACAAACATCTGCGGGTATTTATACAATCCAGATTACAACGGCTACAGCAACGGTAGGATCTAATCCACCAGCAGTGACTTTACCAGCAGGTTGGTCAAACTTAGGTGAAAAACTAGGGACAGGACCGGGAACAGATGGTACACCAGACGGAAAATTAAATGTTGATGTAAGTGGTGCTCCTGTAACTAATGCTAATTTTGGAGTATTCAAAGACATTATTGATGCAGTTGATGATGTTAACCAAACGCCACAAGGAATAGCTGTGAAAGGAGATATTCTTATAAATGATGACTCTTCAAATGGAGTAAAAGTAATAGAATTAGCTCAATATTACAATGCATCAGGAACTCTTACTGATTTACAAATAGGTACGGCAACAGATATCTATGCAAACGGAGTTTTAGCAGGAAGTATGTTACTGAAGCCAGATGGAACATATACTTTTACTCCAACGGCAACGTTTATTGGATCGGTTCCAATTACGTATACGATTAACAATGGAACAAGTGTTAAAGATAAAGCAACATTAGAAATTCAAGTGATTCCACCAGCGAATTCAGTTCAGAATGACAATCCAGTTGCGATTAATGATGTTTCAAGAACGGAAATGAATACGCCTGTTTCAGGAAACGCATTAGCGAATGACAGCGATCCAGATGGAAACACTTTAACAGTTTCTGCAATTAGTTTCGGAGGAACTTCCGTAACACCAGGAACTGCATTTACGGTTTCAGGAGTTAATGCTGCGGGAGCAACAGTTTCTAACGCAGGTTCGGTTACTTTAAATCCAAACGGAACGTATACGTACACTCCAGCTACAGGATTTGTAGGAACTGTAAATCCAATTACCTACACTGCAAACGATGGTAATGGTGGAACAGATACAGCATTCATTTACTTAACGGTAAATCCAGAATTAGGAAATACAACGTATGCAAATGATGATGCGAACTCTGCTCCTAAAGGAACTACAATGAATGGAAATGTTACAACCAATGATTCAGATCCAGAAAATAACCAAACAACGGTTACCGCAGGAACATTCAACGGAACGGCATTAACAATCGATAGCCCAACAACTATTGCAGGTGTAGGAACAGTTACTTTAAGAGCAGATGGAACTTATACCTATGTACCAGATGCGAGCTTTGTAGGAACCGCGCAAGTTGTTTACACAAAATGCGATAACGGAACTCCACAAGCTTGTGATACCGCAACTTTATATCTTACAACAATTGATACAGTTGCAGGTTACTGTTATAAATTCCCAACTACCAACACAGGTGTAAATGTTCCAACAAAACATGGAATTACAGCGTTGAGTAGAGCAGGAGAAGCAAACGGAAACTGGCCAATGGTAAGACAAAGTTCTTGGACAACTTTAGAAGCGAAAACAAAAGGTTTCGTTGTGAACAGAGTAGAGTTTGATACCACAGGAAAACCTGTAGGAATCAGCACTGCAAACTATGTAGAAGGTATGATGGTTTACGACACAACCAACAACTGTCTGAAAATCTACAACGGAACAATTTGGTCTTGTTATTCAACTCCGGCATGTCCATAATGTTTAATTTAAAATTCAATACAATGAAAAACGTATTAGCAATATCAGCTTTCCTATTTTCTACTTGTGCATTTGCGCAAGTAGCAATAGGCAAGTCTAGCGTAACAAACACTTCTGTTTCTTTAGAATTCGGAGATTATGTTGCGGGACAAGGTAAAGGAATTGTTGTTCCTTGGGTAACTTCTGCGGCAGCTGTAACAGGTGCTGAAAAAGGAACCATCGTTTTTGATACCAATGATAAAATCATGAAGTATAAAAAAGCTGACGGCTCTTGGTTTAATCTTACAAGAAACGAAACCATGAATGTTGATGGAACTTTAAATGTAAATACAACCGGCGTTGTAAATACAACTTTACAAGATCCGTTAACGGACAAAGCCAGCGCTAAAGCCAGTATCGGAACACCAACTTCTACACCCGGAATTTTGGTTTTAGAAGATACCAACAAAGCGATGATTTTACCCAAAGTACCAAGTCCACACTTGAACATCGTAAACCCAGAACCGGGAATGATGGTGTATGATACCACAAGCAAACAACTTGCTGTTTTTAACGGTAAAGTATGGTCTTTTTGGAAACCTTAATTTTTAAAATTAATTTTTTAAGCCTGCATTTTTTGCAGGCTTTTTTCTTTTTTAACTTGAGTGCTAACTGTTTAAATAATAATTTTTGTACATTTGCACACTCATTTGCAAAATATAGAATTCAATTTCTTGTACATGCACAAGTAGGGAATTGTTTTTTTTTTTTTTGCTAGTAGAGGAATTTAAGACACAATTTTATTATGAACAAAAATCTATTGAAGACATCATTACTATTTGTAATGACTTGCTTTTTTAGCATTCATGCTTTTGCACAAGCAAAGGCGGATTGGGAAATGCTAGGCTCAACAAGTAATCCTACTACAGGACAAACTTTAGCAGCGACGGCTACAATGGCTTACAATTCTGGTAATCCTTCCAATAATGACGTAATTAATTTTCCAAATCCTTTACAGACAACTGTTACTCTAAAAAACCATCAATTTGACTGGAGTAGTCAGGGAAGAACGAAATCTAATGTAATTGCAGGATCAGGTGGGACTGTTTTAAACAATTTAGGGTATTTAGGAACTCCAAGTAAATCAATGTATACATCTAACGGTGCTGCAGCTGGAACGGGCATTGATATTGCAAATAATCAAGCTTTTGTAATTAATAATTATACAGCTCCTTTAAGACAAAATAAAATACCTACATTAAATAGAACCTACATTGGTGATCTTGAAATAACATTTAATAGACCAGTTAATAATCCTATTGTTCACTTAGCTGGTTTGGGAGGAAATGCATTAAATAATCTCAATTTTTCAACAGAATTTGATTTATTGAGTACTAATGTTAGGTCTGCATCACTCTCGAAATTATCTGGAAATGATGTAATGACTGTAACTAATAACCAAATTAATAATAATGCTACCACAATGAATGGTACTAATGGGGCAGCATCAGGTTCAGTTCAAGTAAATGGTTCAGGAATTACTACGATAACATTTAAAATGTATCTTCGTGGAGATAAAGATTCTAGTTCAGATAATTGGGCTAGTTCAGATACAGCAGTAACTTCTACAGATGGTTTCACATTATCAGTTTCTGCGGTTGAAGATATGGGTTACATTTATGTTCATAAAAAAGCAGTTAGTGAGGTTGCGTCAGTTGATTTCGATTATACTTTGGCTGGGACTTCTGGAAGCAGTTTTCTTAATTTTAAACTTAATGATAAACCAGATTCTGTAGGAAATGCTTTTGATCTTGGTAATAGCCATGGTTCCGGTGAAGGTCAGTTGTGGGCAGTAATTCAACCAAACAATAATTCTCAGGATGTTCATGTTGTTACCGGAACTCTTTATACAAGACCTGTTGCTGCTCCTAATTGGATTGCTACAACGGTAACCAACGCAAGATCGGTGGATGGCATCGGGTCGGGAACTGCTATTTATTCTGATGATTTAGGTGCAGTTTACTTATATGATTCTGGTTCTACAAAAATTTGGGATCCTGCCAATCATTTAGGTGTCAAAATCCTTGATGTCGCTTCTGGTGGAACAGGAAAAGTTCTAGCAGCGGTTGGCGATGATGGTAAGATTTACAAATATTCTGGAAATGGTACCAATGATACTTGGCAAGTTTTCACAAATGTTGTTCCAGATTTAAGTGGTGCAAATCCGTTAAAAGCCTATCGAATTGATGTTCTTCCTTCTACAGAAGATATTTATTTTATTAGAACTAGTGGAAGCGGAAATATATGGAAAGTACCTAGTTCTAACCCTGCAACGGCAACACCAACTATTCTTTACAATACGCCAAGTGGAGGAAATGCGGTTTCAGATAATAGCCGAGATATTGCCGTTAGTAACGACGGAACTGTCTTTTCAACCTATTCTGAAGCTATTTACTGGAGAAGTCCAACAGGAAATTGGGTTACTAGTAAAATGACAAGACGATTGTACGGTTTAACTGGTGGTTCTGGAGATCAAGCGTGGGGAATTAATAAGAATAATAGCACATTAATAGAACATAGTATTTATACAAAAGCAACTGCTCCAGTTCCTGCAGGTGAAGAAGCTGTTTGGTTAGATGACGAGCGTGTACGGACGAATTTTATTGGAAATTCTATTATGATTCCAGTTCCGGCAGGTACTTATAAACTCTCTGAAATTGATAATGCTGCATGGAACAATAATTACATTAATATCTATGATCCAACCAATAATTCGAGTTATACTCTTGCAAATAGTGAATCTACAATTAATGTAGCAACAGGTGAAGTGGTAAATGTAGTATATACCAATGCACTTAAAAATCAAGTTAATGTACCTAATGTTTGTACTACAAATTATGTTGTTACCTTCGGAGGGAATGCATCCAGCCCAACCAATGGTCCTGCAATTAATGGTTTTACATCTTACCACTATCGTTATGATAACAATGCAGCAGATGGATATTACATTATCACTAAAAATAATTCAGGATGGTGGGGTGGACCTCCAACTACAAATTTAAGAGATCACTCTGTGGATGCAAGTGGGAATCCTGTAAATGGATATTTTGCGATTTTTAATGCATCTTATTCGAAAGACGATTTTTTCCGACAAACTGTTACTGGTTTGGTTCCAGGCGTTGTATATGAATTAGCGTTTTGGGTAGCAGATGTCGGTGATAAATTTAATATTCGACCAAATGTAACGATGGGTATTTTTGATCCTGCAACAGGTCAAGAGATGGCTACTCCAATTAATACAGGTGATATTTCTGCCACTCAATGGAAAAGATATTCTGCTCAGTTTACGGCAACAGCAGCTACTGCAGAAATTTATTTACGAAATAATTCAGTAGGAGGAAATGGAAATGATTTAGCAATTGATGATATTTCCTTTGCACCAGCTCCGCCGCCGTTACCACCAATACAAGCTCCGGCTGGCTTTACGATCATGTGTAGTAGTAAAAGTTCAAACCCCGATCAATACCAATTTACCATTGCAAATCCAGGATCTTCTGGAACAGGTGTTTGGAGTACCGATAACACGAATTTAATAACAATTAATCCAACAACCGGACTTGCAACAGCAGTGTACGGAAAAACAGGAACAGCCGAAATTATTTATCGTTTCACAAGTAATACAGGTTGTATGAGTGAAACAAAACTTGTAGTAAATATTGGAAATTGTGTATGTAATAATCCAGTTACCAACTTCGGTACACCAAATAAAACAAAACATGGAATAACAATGTTAAAAAGAGCAGGTGGAAATGCCAATCAATGGCCTGTAAATCGTCCTTCGGCGCATACCGTTTTAGAATCGAATACGAAAGGTTTTGTTCCAACAAGAATTTCTAAAAATGATCTTGAAACTGTTAAAACAATTACCAATCCACAAGAAGGAATGATGGTGTATGATACCACAGATAAATGTTTAAAAATTTATTCTGATGGAGCATGGAAATGCTTTAACACACAAACGTGTCCTTAATTTTTATCAATTAATTTGAAATGTCATGAAAAAAATATTCATCATAAATTCACTCATGTTAGTTAATTCATTCAGTTTTGGACAAGTCATTATTGGCGATGCCGTAGGAACTGCAACTGATAAAACATCAGTGCTGCTAGAGTTTTCTAAAGAGAAAAAAGGGTTGGTTTTGCCCTATGTAAGAACGATTCCAACAACTGCAACGGGCTTGGTGGAAGGAACAATTCTTCTTGATGCATCATCTTCTGGAGGCTCAAGAATTAAATTTTATAACGCGAATACAACAGCAGGAACTGCTGGTTGGAAAGATCTCAACGGAGAAAATGGAGACGTTGCTACTCAGTTGGCAAACCAACCAACAACGGCGGAAGAAAATACCTCTAAAGCAATCATTGGTGCAGCGACTTCGTCAGCAAATGGTGTTCTGGTTTTAGAATCCAATACAAAAGCGATGGTTTTACCGACCGTAGCCGACGTTAATGAAATTCCAAGTCCCGCTCCAGGAATGATGGTTTTTGTGAATAAGAACAATGCAAAAAGATTAGCTATTTTCAACGGTAAAGTTTGGTCCTTTTGGAAACCTTAGAATTTAATTCTTAAATAATGAATCCACCTCGTGAGAGGTGGATTTTTTTATGTACAAGATGAATTATTATTGAAGATAGAAATCGATAAAATTATTTTTCCCTACTAACCATAGCGTCCGTTCGAGTAAAAATCTGAAAGATTTTGTATCGAGAACTAATATTATTTGTTAAAAAAATAGATTGATTTTAGACCAGAAACGATGATAATATTTAAATCAAATTATATTTCTTCGCCAATGCAACCAGATTTACAGTTTTGTTGACCTCAAATTTCTTCATTAAATTTTTTCGGTGACTGTCAACAGTTTGCGGACTAATAAAGAGTTTTTCGCCGATTTCTGTTGAGGTTAAGCCTTCCGCAAGCCAACGCAAAACATCTTTTTCGCGCATCGTTGTTGGTGGAATATTTTGACTATGAATTTTTGAAAACTGCGTTAAAGCCAATTGTGCTTCACG
This sequence comes from Bacteroidota bacterium, assembly GCA_023423715.1. Taxonomy (GTDB): domain Bacteria; phylum Bacteroidota; class Bacteroidia; order Flavobacteriales; family Weeksellaceae; genus JAFAFC01. Next base: position 32,976 of record JAFAFC010000034.1, on the reverse strand, counting down.
TCCCAAATGCATATCTCCATTATAAATACTGCGTATCGCGGTTTCAATTTCGGTTAAGGGTGCGTTTTTGACTAGATATCCAGAAGCGCCGTTGTTCAGCATCTTTACAATAGTTTCTTGATCATCAAGATTGCTTAATCCGATCACTTTGGTTTTTGGAAATTTCGAGGTGACTTCAGCGCAAATTTCAACACCATTTTCTTCTTTTAAATTAATATCTAAAATCACAACATCGGCCGCATTTTTCTCTAATAATGAAAACAATTCTTCACTTGAAGTTGCTTCACCAAGCATTTCCATGTCTTCTTTATCCTTCAAGAAATTAGAAATTCCTGCAATAATTAAAGGATGATCATCACAAATGATAATTTTTATTTTCTTCATAAATGACATTCTATGTTTACAAAAGTACCATTTCCAGGCGTGGAAGTCCATTTTACGCTTCCGTTTAAAGATTTTACTCGATTTTCAACGCTATTCAGTCCAAGATTTCGTTGTGCAATTTTGGGATCAAACCCTTTGCCATTATCTTCTACATCAATTAGTAAAACGGGTTTGTCGTACGTTATTTGCGCTAATATTTCGGTTGCTTCACCATGACGAATGGCGTTAGTAACCAGTTCTTGCACGATTCTATAAATGTTAAGCTGTTGAAAACGATCTGTAATTTCGTTGAGGTTACTTCCATAAAAGGAAACGGATGTTTTTTCGGAGGTCATTGACGTACAAAAGTGCTGCAACGATTTTTCTAAACCTTGCGCCAAAAGTGTTTCCGGCATTAGGTTTCTAACGATTTGCCGAAGTTCCACGATAACTTTATCGAGTTCGCTCACACTTTTTTGAACGTTGGTGTTTTCTTTGAAAGCTTCCGACGATTCTAAATTCATTTTTACGCCTGTAATTCGGCCACTCAAACCGTCATGCATGTCTCGTGCGATGCGTTTCCTTTCCACCAAACCTCCGTCAATAGTCGCATTAGCAACTTCCAATTCTTTGGATTGCTGGATAATCTGAATTTTTTGAGCGTTTCGTTTTTTCCTTTGATTAATCGCGTAAAATGAAAATCCAGAAATCCCCAATAAACTCAGTACTGATGCCCAAATTATCGTGTTTTGCAACCGCGATTTGCTTTCCAAATTCAGGATTTTATTTTCTTTGGTAGCCGTGTCGTATTTGGTTTCTAGCTCCTGAATGTCTTTTTGCTTCTTATTGGTGTTGATGCTGTCATTCAGCTTTTGATATAAATTTTGATAACGATAGGCCTCTTTATAATTTTGCAATTCGTTTTGCAACCAAGCCATTTCATCCAAATATTTGAGTTTGTTGTTGGGGTTTTCAAGATAGTTTGCATGTAACAATTCCTCAAGAATCAATTCGGCTTCGATGTATCTTTTTTGAATTTTTAGAAGCTTGTATTTTTCAAATTGAAGACTCTCCAAATCATACGTCACTTTCAGTTTTTTGCACACATCAATACCTTTATCAATGCTTTCAATTGCTAAATCTTGCTTTCCTTTGATATTTTGAAGATTCGCCAATTGCAAATAATAGTAGGAAGTATATTCTGAATTTGGAGTCGTTTGTAGGATTTTCCAAGCTTCATTTAAACGAGTTTCGGCTTTTTCCAGCTGCTTAGAATTGATGTACATATTGGCGATATTCAGTAAAGTCCACACTTTCGCACTATATTCATCCGTTTTTTGATTATCTAGAATTTTCAGAGCTTCTAGAAAATATTGTTCCGATTTTTTATACTCTTTCGTGTTATTCATCGTACTTCCAACATCGGTGTAATAGCTCGCCAAAATGGTTTCGTTTTTGGCTTCTTTCGCTAGTGGAAGACTTTTTTCGATAATAATTTTCAGGAATAAATAATCGTTTCCCCGAAGTTGTTCCAAAGCCGCATAATTATGCCATAAAATGGCTCTGTCTTCGGCAACATGTTTTCCCTTGGCGGTTTTTAGGATTTCGTCTGCCTGTTTATAAATTTTAAGACTTCTTGGGATGTCGTTATCGTAGATAATTCCAGCTTTGTAGATCAGTTTTAAACCTTGTAACGCTTTGTTGTTTTTAATGTAAGGATCTGCTAAATCTAATTGTTTAAAAGCTTTTACGGTGTCGCGATATGCCCAAAAATTAGAAAGCTGCATTATTTTACGGGCTTTCTTGTACGCGTCTTTTTCTGTATTTATTGCTTGATGAACGCTGTCTAAATATTTTTTATCATCGACTTGAGCGAAAAATTTTGAGATTGGGATTGAGACTAGAGATACTACTAAAAATTTCCTAATGATAGAATAGCAGAATGCGAACCCGAAGTTTCTGAAACCCATTGATGGCATGTTTTACAAGTTAAGGAAACAAAATGGTCTGAAGATGTGGCACATCAGATTAACAAATGTAAATAATTAAAGTTTGAAATGCAATATTAGGGATTGGTATTCTCATCATGTTATCCCCTTTTTAGGGTAGAAAATTGCCCCCGTTGATGGGATTTTAAATCCCTAAACTTACACGTAGCTTTGCAGTATAAGGAATTGGTATATAGTTTTTGATCGTCAATTGCTTATAAACACAAATGATGAAATACAGATACTTAGCCTAAATTTCGTCAGATTTTTAGGCGTATCTGTTTTTTTTGTGGTTGATTTTCAAGACTTAAGTAAAAGTTATGATAAAGATAAGTCCGAAAATCGAGTGTAACTAATTAAGAGTATTAAATAGATTTGCAGTCCCAAACCCTACACATGCATAAACGGTTTTCTTTGGAAGATTCGGTTTTCTTTAGGTTCTTTTCTTCATTGATAGTTTTTTGGCTATCAGTATCTACGGTTTGGTCTCAAGATTCAATAAAAAATTCGTCATCTACAGTTGAAATTTATATCACCAATAACAGTTTTCATGTCGTTGGTGAAGCGAAGATTTTAGGAAATGTTCGAACAATCAAAATAAAAAAGGATAAGCACGCGGGAAGCGCAAAGGAGTTTATTACAGAAAAAAAATCTAAGGATAAAATTCGAGTTTTTAAGGAGAAAAAAATCCGAAAAATGGCTTCTTTTCCAAAGCCAAAATTCCTCATACTTCCTTTAAAAAGTGAAAATACACTTTCATTAGATAATAGAGTTAGACGAATATTTATTACGCAAACGGATTCATTTTCATTTCAAAAAGGAAAAGCTTTAGAAGCAAAATTTAGGTCTAATCTTCAATTTAATTCATATAAAGAGGTTGTATTTCTTAAAACTGAACTTTCAGAGGGTTTCACTTTAAAAGATTACAGTCAGTATATCATAGCAAGACCTCCGCCAGACATTGTGTAGTTGATTTTTAAAATCAACGTGCCATCACTTTTCACAAGAAGGGAGTTAATCCCTTAATATCCATCAACTATTACACAATTTATGACAAACAACTACTTGCTAGACTACTTTAAAAAGTTTTTAGCTTTTTTCGCAATCATGTTCTGTTCTCTGTATTACGCACAGAGTTCGTACTTGATTAGTTTTCCTACCGATCCGCCTACGGCGATGACGGTTTGCAACACCTCATCAAAACTTACAGTGAAGATGAGTGTAGCACTTTCTTCTACCACTCAAACAAGTGGGGACGTTACCATACAACTTGCACCAGGTGTAGAATACGTTCCTGGTTCACTAACAAAAACTGGAGGTGTAGCCGACCTTTCTATTGCAGAAAATGGTGGGACACCTAACAAACCCGTTTTTAAAATTACAAAACCAACTGCCTTTGCCACAGGTGAAGAAATTACGTTTGAAATTACAAGAAATGCAACTTGTGCTTCTAGAACACACTTAATTGCATCGGGAACTTTTAGCGATTCTGTTACCGGAACTATTTCTGGTGGTACTGCTTCTACAAAAGCAACAGCAACATATACAGTTTTATATCCAGTTCTCAATTTCACGCAACCAACGACACAAAATAATGCGGTTCTAAATACCGAATATACGAGAACGTTTTCGGTAACAAATGGAGGAAATGGCTGTGCTAAAACATTTTATTTTTCAATAGATTACGGAACAGGAACTCAACAAACATCACTTACTGTAAATGTTGGTGGAACTCCAGTTGCTTTAACTCCAACTTCAACCGTAGGAAATATAAAATATTACACCATAACTTCTGCTCAGCTTCCTTCAGGGCAATTATGTAATGGCCAAACCATTACTTTTACAGAAAAATATAAGTTATTACAATGTAATGCAACGACGAATTATGCGGTAGGTTGGGGTTGTGACGCTGCGCCTGCCAATTGGTGTGATACCCAAAGAGGAACGGGTTCAGTTTCTATGGCGACAGGTGTTGTGAATATTAATACGTTTAGAATCGAAACTTTACCAAATTATGTTGATGCTTGTACTCCTTTCTCGGTGCCTATTAGCTTTACAAATAACGGATCGGGAGATCCTAAAGCTGCAGGTGCATACAACGTAAAATTACGCTTGGGAGGTACTAACCTTGCTGCACTAGGAAATTTTGACTGGCGTTATTACAATATAACCGGTGCAACAATTAATGGTATTCCTGTAACTGTTGTAAATGGTAATGCAAATGGTATTGCAAGTATTGATTTAAATAATGTGTTTAATTCAGATATTGATGGAGATGGCGTAGGTTTGGCAGATTTAGACGGAGATGGATTTTTTGATGATTTAGCGGGTGGTGGTAAGACGGTGAGTATTGTTTTAACAATAAAAATTAATTGTAATTATTTTACTGCTTGTCAGGCGGAGGAGAATGGTCTATTAACATACGGTATTTATGCAGATGCGCAGTATAATACCATGTGCGACCGTACTTCGGTAGTGACAAGTAACAAAATTTTACCAACCGGACCTTCGAGTTCCTTATTCGTAAATCAAACAAGATCATTAACAAATACATCTTACGCACCAGCGAATGTTTTCGGTGGAGTTCCTTTCAATGCGAGGTTTTCGGTGGGTTACGGAAATCTTGTAAATTATTTTGATGGTCCAAACACCCGTTATATTTACGAAATCACTTTACCAACTGGTTTTGCAGTCGCACCAACTCCAGATTTAAAATGGTATAATGGAAAGTATCCAAGCACATCAACGGTTGCAGGAGCAACTTTTTCTCAAGTTGGAAACGTTTTAACCGTAACGTCGAACACCAAAGATATGGGGTATTTTACGATTAATTTGGTATATACCTGTGGGACCAGTGGTGCAATGCAGATCCCGTATAAACTTAGACGATTAGACAATATTGCGACAAATTGTACGACCTGTAATGACCAATATTTCTGTTCTAACTTGGTGCTTAGCAATGTTATTTGCCCAAGTCCGTGCGGAAACGGAGGAGCAAGTCTTTCTTTAATCAAAGTGGAAAGAGCAGATAACTCATTGGGGTGGACAGATCATACTCTTGCAACCAAGCAATCCAGATCGCAAATTTCAGCATATGATTTAGCAAAAGCCCTTTATCTAGATGATATTGAGGTTTCTGCTAACGGATCACAAACGGCAACTCAGAATAATTTGCATCTAAAATTTATTATTAACAAATTAGGCGGAGCTAGTGATAAACTTTCGGCTAAAAACTTGGTCTATACCATTAAAAATAGTGCTGGAGTCATTACTGCAACGGGTACTTTACCCGCTTCTGCAGCAAGTGTAGTAGGGACTTCTTCAACACAACAGGTATTCGATTGGAATTTAACAACAATTCTTCCAGGAGGAACCATCAATGCAGGTGATACTTTTGAAACCAAAGCAACCTATACCGTTATTTCAAATGCATTACCCAATTTTGATCAAGCTACCGGAAAATCTGTTTACTTCTATAATTTAATTGGGGCTACAGAAACCAGATGTAATGAATTGGTGCCAGAAATGTATCTTGTGGGAGCGACTTTCACCGATTCGCATAATGCTGGAACTTCTCTTACTGCTACATCTTGTAACTCACTAAATGTTGGAGGTTCAACCAATAACTATGCTTATCGTTTTAACGCGTCAGGAAATGTTTATGTTTCAGAAAACAGGCCAGGTTTTAAGGCTTTAAGCTATGAGTTCACAGTTCCCGCAGATTATGTTTTAGATAAAGTTCAGCTTACGAATACATTTCCTAATACAACAGGACAGACGCCAGCAACACCAACAGATATTACGGGCAGTCTTGTAAGATCTGGAAATACATATACGTACACATTTCCAGCAGCGGAATATGGATATAATATTCCTGTCACCAACACGTATAATTTAATTATAGGCGTATTTTTGAAACCATCTTGCTCAACTCCAGCAGCTGGACGACAAATAAATACAAAATTAACTTACGTACCATATTATTATCATTATAAAAATAATGGTCCATTGCCTGCAAACGTGATTGCGAATAAAGATCTAAGTATTGCTTATAATGAGATAACTCGTCCGAAAGTTACGTTAGCAGATCAGTCTGGAGTCATTCAAGCTTCGAAACCTACCGAAAGTGGAATTGTGAGAGTAGCCTCTACTGGAACTACCACTGCACCGTATGTTTGGATGGCAATACCTACCAAAGCAGGGGTTAATATTCTTAATGTTACCGACATTGCAACAGGAACCGTATTATCGCCTATTTCTTATCCAGGGGGAGTTTGGTTTAAATTAACCGATACTGGTATTACATCAGGAGCTTATAAAGATTACAGAGTTAATTTCACATATACTACTTGTACGAAAACCTCATTTACGATTGATGGCGGATGGAACTGTGCGGGTTACCCAACAAGTCCAAATGAGTATACGTGTAGTTTAGAAACAACTTCATTGACCTTTGATCCGCAACCAGCGGCGATTCAATTACAAAAAATTCAAGAACCTACGGCGCCAATGAATATGTGTGATACCGCAAGTTTCAAATATGCTGTTTTATCCGCAGGTGCTGGAAATGCCGTGAATCCGAAATTAAACATCACAATTCCAAGTGGTTTAACGATAGCCCCAGGAACTTTGCAAGCAGAATATCCTTACAATTCAGGAAACTGGGCAACGGTTTCAACCACGACAACTGGAACAACGATGGTTTTAGATTTAACAACTTTACCAAGTTATCCAGTAGCAACAGGACTTCCAGGAACATCGAACGATGGAGGGAATTTAAACAACAGACAAATCGGAATTCGATTTGATGTTAAAACAGATTGTAATTTCCAGCCAGGATCACAGTTTGATTTAGCTGTTTTTGCAAACTCAACATGTGCTGCACCAGCTTCAGGAAATGGCGTGGTAACGAAATCTGCTCCAATAAATATCAACGGAACGCAAGCAGAATATTTGTTCTCTTCTACATTTGTTCCAAACGCAAGCTTTGACAATTGTGCAAGCACGGTTTCGTTCTCAGTTGAACAAACATTGGTAGCAAGTAATCCGTTAGGAAGTTCTGGTCAGGTTCAGATCGAAGTTCCGCAAGGGTATCAATATTCAAGTATTACATGTACATCAACTGCTTGTCCTACATATATAGGAACTGTTGTTGATCCTAATAACAATAAAACCTACGCAACGTTCTCAATTCCTGCTGGAATGACTGGTGGACAAAAAATGAATTATACCATCAATTTTGCGATCACACCAACGCCTCCAGCTTGTGGAAATTACACGATTGAGATTAGAACGGTTGATAAGAAAACGGGAATTGTTTGTTCATCAACGGGAGTTGCTTGTCCAGCAATTACGGTTGTTACTGGAACGACAGATTATTCGTACACCATCGTAAAACCATCGTATAGTATTCCATCATTAACAGGAACTATTAACGGATCAAATTTTACAGGAACGATTGGTGTTACAAATACATCCACAATGGCTTCAAGTTCTGCAAATCCTATTAAAGTTAGATTTTATTGTGCAGATTCGGCTGGAAATCAAGGTGCGTATTTAGGAACGTACACTGTTACAGGAACAATTGCTGCGGGAGCAACGGTTACGCAAAACTTCAATATTACTATTGGAACTATCTGCGCAACATCTCGAATTATCGCGGCGATAGAAACGCCAGAAAACTGTGCTTGTTCTACAGCAACAGGAATTTTCAATCTATCATGTTTCAAACCTGGAATGCTAGTCGCTGGAGCTACAAATCCTACAAAGCATGGTATTACATCGCTTGGTAGAGCGGGTTCTAACAACGGAAACTGGCCACAAGTACGAAATAGCGCTTGGACGGTTTTAGAATCTAAAACTAAAGGTTTTGTGGTGAACAGATTAAATGATAGTCAAGTATCCGCAATTCCTGCAGGCGATTTAAAAGAAGGAATGATGATTTATAACATCACTCAAGAATGTTTAATGATCAATGTTGATGGAACAGCGGCAGGATGGAAGTGTTATAAAAATCCGGCATGTCCAGATCAATAATTCAATTAAAAACAGAATTACAATGAAAAAACTATTCATATTCATATTAAGTTCTACGGCTGCTTGTGCATTTGCACAAGTGGCTATAGGCAAGACAGCTCTTAGTAGCCCGAGTGTTTCACTAGAGTTTTACGATGGTGCCGATAATGCTAAAGCCATGATTTTGCCTTGGGTAACCAAAGCAAGCGATGTATCATCGGTGGATGGAACTTTAATTTTCGATTCCCAAGACAAAAAAGTTAAATATAAAAAAGCAGGAGCTTGGTTTGATTTAACTCGTTCCGATGATGGTGCAGTTAATACATCATTACAATCTTCATTGATTGAAAAAACAAGTGCAAAAACCCAGATTGGAGGAAACCCAACAACGGATACCACGAATGGAATTTTGGTTTTGGCGGATACCAACAAAGCAATGATTTTACCAAAAGTGGCGAGTCCGCATTTGAAAATCATTAACCCAGAACCGGGAACAATGGCATACGATACCGTTACCAAACAACTTTGCGTGTACAACGGAACGGTTTGGAGTTTTTGGAAACCGTAAAAAGTTGAAAATAAGCATTTGTTTTCCTATTGAATACAGATGCTTATTTCAAAATTGAAATAAATAAATACAGAAAATGAATCCAATTGGTAATTTAAAAGACATTTTTATAGGAAAATACATTGAAGATCGAATCAAGGAATGTGGTATCTCTTATGATCGTATTGCTAGATTTATCGATTGGCCAGAAAAGGATCTACCAAAAATTTTTGAATCAAAATCGATAGATACCGATACGCTTTTGCGACTAAGCAAAGTATTGGAATATGATTTTTTTAGGTTGTATTCTCAGCATCTTATTTTTTATGCGCCAGTTGCAGCAATTAATCCTGAGCCAAAGGAAAAAAAGACTGCTCTGCCGCAATTTCGCAAGAATATTTACACCCAAGAAGTGATAGATTTTGTTTTACGATTAATTAGAACAAATGAGAAAACCATTTCGCAGGTTATTGAAGAATATAGAATCCCTAAATCAACTTTATACAGATGGATAAGCAAGTATTAACAGGACCTAATTATCAGAAAATATTTCAGGACATTATTGCATACGACTTTCCCGATGTGAAAAAGGAATGCAAAAGTATTTTGGCTAAAGCGAAACTATCTTCTCGAGATGTGATTGCGCTGAATCAGAAGATTTTTAAATCAAACAGCAAAGATCACGTCGAAAGCTCAAAGTATCGATCGTATGATTTGCAATCTATTTCTGAAATTTTAGAGTATCAACGTAAAAATGAAATTAATGATAGTCAATTAGCTGCTCATTTCTCAATAAGTAGAAATACGGTGCGTCGCTGGAAAAATCATTTTTCTTCAAAATAAACTTTAAAATCCATCTCATAGAGGTGGATTTTTTAGTAATCTGCTGATCTCGTAAATATTTGTATATCAAATAATAATTTTGTATCTTTGCACCTCTTTTGGCGCTAACATTGTACGAAACACTTTAAAAATAAATCATTGGGACTCTTTCATTTTATGAAAGGGATTTCGTGTTTATGGTGGTTTCGCCTAGTTTATCGTCCTTAAGAAATAAAGAAAATATTTTGCACTACTCCGTGAAAAGATATACCGGCGTTGCAATTAGAAATTAGCAATAAGAAACTAGAATCAAGAACTAAGACTAATTCTGATAGCGCCAAAAATCAAAAGTCTTTCCTCTTTTTTTCTTTTTTTTCCCTTCTATTTCTGATATTTTTTAGTGAAAATCAAAATATTTTTTAACCCTTTCTAAACATTTTATGAGTAAGACAACTGCTAAAACTCAGCAAAATCAAAGAATTAACTTTTCTGCGTCTAAAGGAAAGGTGGTAACGCCAGACTTTTTGGATGTACAGATTGAGTCATTCAAGGAATTTTTCCAATTGGATACCTTGCCAGATGACAGAACAAACGAAGGTCTATACAAGACTTTCCAAGAGAATTTCCCTATCACGGATTCTAGAAACCAGTTCGTACTTGAGTTTTTAGATTACTTGGTAGATTCACCTCGTTATTCAATTGACGAGTGTGTGGAGCGAGGTTTAACATACTCGGTTCCATTAAAAGCGAGATTGAAATTGTACTGTACAGACCCTGAGCACGAGGATTTCCAAACCGTTATCCAAGATGTATATTTAGGTCCAGTACCGTATATGACCCAAAGTGGATCGTTCATTATCAATGGTGCAGAGCGTGTTATTGTAACACAGTTGCATAGATCTCCGGGTGTATTCTTTGGGCAAACATACCACGCGAACGGTACGAAGTTGTACTATTCAAGAATTATCCCTTTCAAAGGATCTTGGATGGAATTTACAACGGATATCAATAACGTAATGTATGCGTATATCGACCGTAAGAAAAAATTACCTCTTACAACGTTGTTAAGAGCTATTGGTTACGAGTCTGATAAAGATATTCTTCAGATTTTCGACCTTGCAGAAGAAGTGAAAGTTTCTAAAGCAGCGTTGAAGAAAATTGAAGGTCGAGTATTGGCTGCGAGAGTATTGAACACGTGGTTCGAGGATTTCGTAGATGAAGATACAGGTGAGGTAGTTTCTATCGAAAGAAACGAGATTATCTTAGATCGTGAAACGGTTCTTGAAAAAGAACATATCGATATGATTTTGGATTCTGGTGTGAAATCTATTTTGATTCACAAAGAAAATTCTAACGAGTTTTCTATCATCCAAAATACATTACAAAAAGACCCTACAAACTCTGAAAAAGAAGCTGTAGAGTATATCTATCGTCAGTTAAGAAATGCAGATCCGCCAGATGAGGAAACGGCTAGAGGTATTATTGAAAAATTATTCTTCTCAGAACAACGTTATTCATTAGGAGAAGTTGGACGTTATAGATTAAATAAAAAATTAGGACTTAATATTCCTGTTGATACAGAGGTTCTTACAAAAGACGATATCATCGCGATCGTAAGACACTTGATCGAATTGGTAAACTCTAAAGCTGAGGTTGACGATATCGATCACTTATCAAACCGTAGAATTAAAACGGTTGGTGAGCAATTAGCAGGACAATTCGGTGTTGGTCTTTCAAGAATTGCAAGAACAATTCGTGAGAGAATGAACGTTCGTGATAACGAAATCTTTACACCAGTTGACTTGGTTAATGCAAAAACATTAACATCAGTAATTAACTCGTTCTTTGGTACCAACCAGCTATCTCAGTTCATGGACCAAACCAACCCACTTTCAGAAATCACGCACAAGCGTAGACTTTCTGCACTAGGACCTGGTGGTTTATCAAGAGAAAGAGCAGGTTTCGAGGTTCGTGACGTTCACCACACGCACTACGGACGTATTTGTCCGATTGAAACTCCGGAAGGACCAAACATTGGTTTGATCTCTTCTTTGGGTATTTATGCGAAAATCAACACGTTAGGATTCATCGAGACGCCGTACAGAAAAGTAGAAAATGGAAGAGTAGAATTAAATGCTGATCCTATCTATTTAAATGCGGAAGATGAAGAAGATAAAGTAATTGCTCAGGCAATTGTTGATATGGATGCGGATGGTAACATCTCTACAGACAGAGTTATTGCTCGTTTGGATGGGGATTATCCAGTAGTTGAGCCTCAACAAGTTGACCTTATCGATGTAGCACCAAACCAGATTTCTGGTATTTCCGCTTCATTAATTCCTTTCTTGGAGCATGATGATGCAAACCGTGCGTTGATGGGATCTAACATGATGCGTCAGGCCGTTCCATTATTGAAAGCGCAAGCTCCAATCGTAGGTACTGGTCTGGAAAAGCAAGTTGCTGCAGATTCTAGAATCTTAATCAATGCTGAAGGAAATGGTACTGTTGAGTATGTTGATGCAAACAAAGTTGTTATCAAATACGACAGAAGCGAAGATGAAAATCTAGTTTCTTTCGAAACAGGAACAAAAGAATACAAACTTCCAAAATTCAGAAAAACCAACCAGTCTACAACCATTACGTTGAAGCCAATCGTAAGAGTGGGTGATACAGTTGAGAAAGGACAGGTTCTTTGCGAAGGATACGCAACTGAAAACGGAGAATTAGCATTAGGTAGAAACTTAGTAGTAGCCTTCATGCCTTGGAAAGGGTATAACTTCGAGGATGCAATCGTAATTAACGAGAAAGTTGTTCGCGAAGACTGGTTTACTTCGATCCACGTTGATGAATATTCACTAGAAGTTCGTGATACCAAATTAGGTATGGAAGAATTGACAGCGGATATCCCGAACGTTTCAGAAGAAGCTACAAAAGACCTTGACGAAAACGGGATGATCCGTATCGGTGCGGAGGTGAAGCCTGGTGATATTATGATTGGTAAGATTACTCCAAAAGGAGAATCAGATCCAACTCCAGAAGAAAAATTACTTCGTGCCATCTTCGGTGATAAAGCAGGTGATGTAAAAGACGCATCATTAAAAGCAGATTCTTCTCTAAGAGGTGTGGTTATCAACAAGAAATTGTTTGCTAGAAACATCAAAGACAAGAAGAAGAGAACAGAAGAGAAGTTGAAACTTGAAGAGATTGAAAACAAATACAAAGCGACTTTCGACGAGCTTCGTACGACGTTAATCGAGAAACTTCTTACGCTTGTAAACGGAAAAACTTCGCAAGGAGTGATGAACGATTTGCAAGAAGAGGCAATCGGAAAAGGAGTGAAGTTTACACTGAAACTTCTTCAATCTGTTGAAGATTATGTAAACATCAGCGGTTCAGATTGGACGGTTGATAACGACAAAAACGAATTAATCAAACAATTAATTCACAACTATAAGATCAAGTACAACGATATCGCAGGGATCAAAAACCGTGAAAAATTCGCAATTTCTATCGGAGATGAGCTACCAGCAGGTATCATGAAGTTGGCAAAAGTGTATATCGCGAAAAAGCGTAAGCTGAATGTAGGAGATAAGATGGCGGGACGTCACGGTAACAAAGGTATCGTATCACGTATCGTTCGTCAGGAAGATATGCCATTCTTAGAAGATGGAACACCAGTAGATATCGTATTGAATCCACTTGGGGTACCTTCTCGTATGAACATCGGTCAGATCTACGAAACCGTTTTAGGTTGGGCAGGTCAAAAACTAGGATTGAAATTTGCAACACCGATTTTCGATGGTGCAGATCTTGACCAAATCACGGAGTACACAGAGAAGGCTGGTCTTCCGAAATTCGGAAATACACACCTTTACGATGGTGGTACTGGAGAGAGATTTACACAGCCGGCAACAGTTGGGGTAATCTACATGTTGAAGTTAGGACACATGGTTGATGATAAGATGCACGCGCGTTCAATCGGACCATACTCATTGATTACGCAACAGCCGTTAGGTGGTAAAGCACAATTCGGTGGTCAGCGTTTCGGAGAGATGGAGGTTTGGGCACTAGAAGCATTTGGAGCATCGAACATCTTGAGAGAAATCTTAACCGTGAAGTCGGATGACGTGATTGGTAGAGCGAAAACGTATGAAGCAATTGCAAAAGGAGAATCAATGCCAGAACCTGGTATTCCAGAATCTTTCAATGTATTACTTCACGAGTTGCAAGGTCTTGGATTAGACGTAAGACTAGAGGAATAATTGACTAGAGACTTAAAGACATGAGATAGGAGACCAATAAAAGGTCTCAAGTCTCAAATCTCTTAATCTTTTAATCTAAAATTAAACAAATGTCAAATAAAAATAAATCAAGTAGATTTACTAAAATCACCATCGGTTTAGCTTCACCAGAGTCTATCCTTCAGGAGTCTAATGGAGAAGTTTTAAAGCCGGAAACGATTAACTATAGAACGCATAAGCCAGAAAGAGATGGTTTGTTCTGTGAAAAAATCTTCGGTCCTGTAAAAGATTACGAATGTGCCTGCGGAAAGTATAAGAGAATCCGTTATAAAGGTATCGTTTGTGACCGTTGTGGGGTAGAAGTTACCGAGAAAAAAGTAAGACGTGAGCGTATTGGGCATATTGGCCTAGTTGTTCCGGTTGCTCATATCTGGTATTTCCGTTCGTTACCTAACAAAATTGGGTACCTTTTAGGATTGCCTTCTAAGAAATTGGATATGATTATCTATTACGAAAGATATGTCGTTATCCAACAAGGTATTGCTAAAAAAGCAGACGGATCAGACTTCGAAGATAAAGAGTTCCTTACTGAAGAAGAATATTTGGATGTATTGGAAACACTTCCAGTTGAAAACCAATACTTAGACGATTCAGACCCGAATAAATTCATCGCGAAAATGGGTGCAGAAGCGGTTGAAGAATTGCTAAGAAGAATTGATTTGGATGCCTTGTCTTTCGATTTGAGACACAAAGCACACAACGAAGGTTCTAAACAAAGAAGAACAGAAGCTCTTAAAAGATTAAATATTGTTGAAGCATTGAGAGGTGCTAATACAAGAATGATCAACAAACCAGAGTGGATGATCATGAGAGTTCTTCCAGTTATTCCACCAGAATTGAGACCGTTAGTTCCACTAGATGGAGGGCGTTTCGCAACTTCGGATTTGAATGACCTTTATAGAAGAGTAATCATCAGAAACAACCGTTTGAAGAGACTATTGGAGATCAAAGCTCCAGAAGTAATCCTTCGTAATGAGAAGCGTATGCTTCAAGAAGCGGTAGATTCATTGTTCGATAACACAAGAAAATCTTCTGCAGTTAAGTCGGAATCAAACAGACCATTGAAGTCACTTTCTGATTCATTGAAAGGGAAGCAAGGTCGTTTCCGTCAAAACTTATTAGGTAAGCGTGTTGACTACTCAGCTCGTTCGGTAATTGTCGTTGGGCCTAGCCTGCAATTGCACGAGTGTGGTCTTCCAAAAGATATGGCAGCGGAACTTTACAAACCATTCATCATTAGAAAATTAATCGAGAGAGGAATTGTAAAAACAGTTAAATCTGCTAAACGTATCATCGACAGAAAAGAGCCTGTAGTTTATGATATCCTAGAAAACGTGATGAAAGGTCACCCAGTTCTTTTGAACAGAGCACCTACGCTTCACCGTTTGGGTATCCAAGCATTCCAGCCTAAGATGATTGAAGGTAAAGCAATCCAACTTCACCCATTAGTAACAACGGCATTCAACGCCGATTTCGATGGTGACCAGATGGCGGTACACTTACCTTTAGGTCCAGAAGCAATTTTGGAAGCTCAGTTATTGATGTTAGGTTCTCAAAACATCCTAAACCCTGCGAATGGTTCTCCAATTACGGTACCTTCTCAGGACATGGTTTTGGGTCTATATTTCATGACCAAACAATTGGATTCTACTGAGACAATGAAAGTTAAAGGTGAAGGTCTTGCTTTCTATTCTCCAGAAGAAGCAGAAATTGCGTATGCTGAAGGACAAGTTTCTTTGAATGCTAAAGTAAAATGTAAACTTCCAGTTAAGGTAGATGGTGAGTTAGTTTCTAAAGTAATTGAAACAACCGTTGGTAGAATTATCTTCAACCAAATCGTACCTAAACAAGTAGGTTATATTGATGAATTGTTAACGAAGAAATCTCTTAGAAACGTTATCGGTAGAATTCTTGCTGACACGGATTTCCCTACAACAGTGAAGTTCTTGGATGACATGAAAGACTTAGGATATACGAACGCATTTAAAGGTGGACTTTCGTTCTCATTAAGTGATATCGTAGTTCCAGCAGAAAAGAAAACCATGATCGCGAAAGCTGTAGAAACAGTAGACGAAATTAAGGCGAACTATAACATGGGTCTTATCACCGATACAGAACGTTATAACCAAGTAATTGACGTTTGGACGAATACCAACGCTAGTTTAACAGAGATGATCATGAGCAGAATGAAATCCGATCAAGGTGGTTTCAACTCTGTATACATGATGCTTGATTCTGGTGCGAGGGGTTCCAAAGAACAGATTCGTCAGTTATCAGGAATGAGAGGTTTGATGGCAAAACCACAAAAAGCAGGTGCAGTTGGAGCAGAGATTATCGAAAACCCAATTGTAGCGAACTTTAAAGAAGGTCTTTCCATCTTAGAATACTTTATCTCAACTCACGGTGCTCGTAAAGGTCTTGCGGATACCGCTCTTAAAACTGCCGATGCGGGTTACCTTACTCGTCGTTTGGTAGACGTTGCTCAGGATGTCATCATTACAGAAGCAGACTGTGGAACATTAAGAGGTACAGAAGTTACGGCTTTGAAGAAAAATGACGAGATTGTTGAAAAAATCTCTGAAAGAATCTTAGGTAGAATTTCACTTCATGATATTTACGATCCAGAATCGGATGCAGTAATCGTTCACTCTGGTGATTTGATTAACGAACAACTTGCAAAAGCTATTGAAGCTGCAGGTATTGAAGCTGTAGAAGTACGTTCACCTCTTACTTGTGAAGCTAGAAAAGGTATCTGTGCGAAATGTTACGGTAGAAACTTAGCAACTGGTAAGATGATCCATATGGGTGAAGCTGTAGGTGTAATCGCAGCACAATCCATTGGGGAACCAGGAACTCAGTTAACGTTGAGAACCTTCCACCAAGGGGGTACAGCGGGTAACATCTCAGAAAACCCTTCTATCGTTGCAAAAAGAGACGGTATTGTAGAAATGGATGAAGTAAGAACAATTACTTCTGAAGATGAAAACGGAAACAAAGCGGAGGTTGTTGTTTCTCGTTCTACAGAATTCCGTTTGGTTGCTGATAATGCGGCTAGAACTCCATTGATGATTGCTAACGTACCTTACGGTGCTATCTTAGCAGTAAAACCTGGAGACAAAGTAAGCAAAGGCGACTTGATCTGTAAGTGGGATCCGTATAACGCGGTTATCATTGCAGAAACTGCAGGTAAAGTAGAATACGAGGATATTATCCAAGGGGTTTCTTTCCAATTGGAAATTGACGAACAAACCGGTTTCGAAGAGAAAGTAATCTCAGAATCTAGAAATAAGAAAGCCGTTCCTACATTAAAGGTTGTTGATGCTAAAGGTGTTGAACAAAAAGCATACAACTTACCAGTAGGAGCTCACTTAATGGTTAACGATGGTGAAAAAATTAAGGCGGGTAAAGTCTTAATCAAAATCCCAAGAAAATCTGCAAAAGCAGGGGATATCACCGGAGGTCTTCCAAGAGTTACCGAATTATTTGAAGCTCGTAACCCATCAAACCCAGCTGTAGTAACAGAAATCGATGGTGTAGTTTCTTACGGTAAAATCAAGAGAGGTAACCGTGAATTGATCGTTGAGGCGAAAACTGGGGAGAGAAAAATTTATTTAGTTAAATTATCAAACCAGATTCTAGTTCAAGAGAATGACTTCGTAAGAGCGGGATCGCCATTATCTGATGGTTCTATCACGCCAGACGATATCTTAAGAATTAAAGGCCCAACTGCGGTACAAGAATACTTAGTAAACGAAATTCAAGATGTATATCGTTTGCAAGGGGTAAAAATTGATGATAAACACTTCGAAATTATCGTGCGTCAGATGATGACTAAAGTTTCGATTGTTGATGGAGGTGATACTCAGTTCTTGGAAGCAGCTTTAGAGCACAAATACGATTTCTTAGACGAAAACAACCGTGTATTCGGATTGAAAGTAGTTATGGAAGCTGGAGATTCTAAAGTTTTCAAACCAGGTCAAATGATCACAGCAAGAGAATTGA
Organism: Bacteroidota bacterium; assembly: GCA_023423715.1. Taxonomy (GTDB): domain Bacteria; phylum Bacteroidota; class Bacteroidia; order Flavobacteriales; family Weeksellaceae; genus JAFAFC01. The sequence continues at coordinate 14,938 of JAFAFC010000034.1, read as the reverse complement.
GAGATGAAAACTCGAAATTGAAGCGTGAAGATTTACAAATCGTTGAAGTGAGAGAAGCACTTCCTGCAACGGCTACGCCGGTATTGCAAGGGATTACAAGAGCGGCTCTACAAACGAAATCATTCATGTCTGCTGCATCATTCCAGGAAACAACCAAAGTTCTTAACGAAGCGGCGGTTTCTGGTAAGGTAGATTACTTAGGAGGTCTGAAAGAAAACGTTATCGTAGGTCACAGAATCCCTGCGGGAACAGGTCTGAAAGACTACCAGAATGTGATCGTAGGCTCTAAAAAAGAGTTCGAAGATATTAACTAAAATAGTTGGTTTTTAGTTTCAGGTTTCAAGTCTAAAGTTTTATCTTGCAAACCTGAAACTATCAACTTTAAACAATAAAAAAAAATTAAAATGGACAACAATCAAAATCAAGATCCAAACAACATTAACATTCAATTGAACGAAATGGTAGCTGCAGGTGTTTATTGTAACCTTGCTTTGGTTAACAATTCTCCATCAGAATTCGTATTGGATTTTATTCAATTAATGCCAGGTGTACAACAAGCTAACGTAAGATCAAGAGTAATCTTGGCTCCTCTTCATGCGAAGAGAGTTTTGGCTGCACTTCAGCAGAATATCGCTAACTACGAGCAACAATTCGGAGAAATCAAAGAAGTTGAGCCGTTCGTATTAGGTGGAAACAACGTACAAGCGTAATTGGATCCTTATTTTAAGATACAAGAAATCCCGACCAATGGTCGGGATTTTTTATTGTTTTAATGTGTGAAGTTTTTACTTCTTCAAAGCATTCTCATAACGTTTTGAAACTTCGTTCCAATCAACGACATTCCAAAAAGCTGTAAGATAATCAGCTCTTTTGTTTTGATATTTTAAGTAATAGGCATGCTCCCAAACATCAATTCCTAGAATCGGAGTTCCTTTCACTTCCGCCAAATCCATCAACGGATTATCTTGATTGGCTGTTGAAGAAACAACTAATTTCCCCGATCCATCAACCGATAACCAAGCCCAACCAGAACCAAAACGGTCCGCTCCAGCTTTGCTCAACTGCTCTTTTAGTTTAGTTAGATCACCAAATTGAGTTTTAATGGCTGCAGCAAGTTTAGCCGAAGGTTGCGTGTTTTTTTGTGGTGTTAAGATTGTCCAAAACAACTCGTGGTTGTAATGTCCACCTGCGTTGTTACGAATTGCTGGACTTAATGTAGAAATTTTCCCTAAAATCGTTTCTATCGACTCTTTTTCTAGCGGAGTTCCCGCAACAGCTTTATTCAGATTGTTCATGTAACCCGCCGCATGTTTGGAGTAATGAATCTCCATCGTTTGGGCATCAATAGACCCTTCTAATGCATTGTATGCGTACTTCAATGGGGTTTGACTAAATTGTGCAAAAACACCTTGTGCAACGAATAGTGCAGCTAAAGTTGTGATTTTAAAAACGTTCATAACTTTTATTATTTTAATTTGACTCTTTTAATAAGGTTTGGATATCCTGAATCAACTTTTCGCGATCAGGATGATATTTTCCATCCAATTGGGATTCTTCGCCTTTTGCATCCGAATAATTCAATCCAGAATAATACAAAATAGGCTGGTTATTCTCATCAAAACGACATCGTAACTTTCCTTTTTTGTCCACCAAAGCAAACATTCCACTGTGGTTTAAACTTTCGGCGCCGCTTTCATCTTTACCGACGTAAATATCAAATTCATCAGCGATTTTTCCAATATATTTTCGGTCTCCGGTAAGAAAATGCCAATTCGGATTTGTAATTCCTAAACTATCAGCATGCTTTTTCAAACGTTCTGTCGTGTCTTTTTCAGGATCAATTGAAATCGAAATCACACCAAAGTTGGGATTGTTAATCTCTTGATCGATATGCCGAATATTACGGTTCATTACAGGGCAAATTGTTGGACATGTGCTAAAGAAAAATTCAACGACATAGACTTTTCCAAGCATGTCTTTGTTGGTAATGGTTTTCCCATTTTGATCCGTTAACGAAAAACTGGGAACATCCATCACTGTAAAGAGTTCTTTTTGGAAATATCGTTTTCCAAAAAATACAAGCAACCCAATCCCTGCCAATAGTAGAAAGGGCAATATGCGTTTTGACAAGGTCGATTTTTGAGACATTAGTCTTTTTTCTTCAAATATTTTTCGGGGTTTTTAGCGAATTCTGTTTTGCAATGTTTACTGCAGAAACCATAAGTTTTTCCTTTATAATCAACGGTTTCTGTTGTGTTTTCATTTGTTCTCATGTCGCAAATAGGATCAATCGCATTGACGATTTTCGTTTTTTTAATCGTCGTTTGTTTTTTAGGAGATGAAGTTCGCGGTGCTTTTTGCTGTGCATGCATTGAAACAGAAACCAAACTAAGTGAACAAATAAAAAGAAACTTTTTCATAAAACTTGATTGAAATAAGTCTTGTAAAAGACTAAAATTAAAATGCAGAAATGCATCCGTGTTCAACAAATATAGGGAATATTAACCAAAAGGACCTTAGTGTTACGAGTATGTTAGGGTTAAATAAAAGTTAATTTTTGGGAACAAAAACACTTACATTACCTGCAGGAACGGGGAAGTCTCCCCAACCATTTTCGTCTATTGCTACCGTTTCTTCAGTTCGTTGCAGGAAATCATAAAATAGTTGTCCCGAATAGTTTCTTCCCATTTCCATAGGCTTTTGATACGCATCTTTGTTTGAAAGGACAACGGCGCAACCTTTATGGTTTTCGTCACCTTCGCGAACCCAACCTAGACAATTTGCATCTTCAAAATAATCTCTTTGTTTTCCATAGGCATATATTTTTCTAGCTCTCAATAAGTTTTCGATTCCGTCAACCTTATCTAGGAATATTTCTTGCTCGTTACCTTCTTTATCATGATCTTTATAATGTGCGCCAAACAAATCAGGGTAAAAAATACATGGATAGCCTTCTTGACGAAGTAGAATTAATGCGTATGCTAAAGGTTTGAACCAATATTCCACAGGAGCTTCCAGCTGTTGAAGTGGTTGCGTGTCGTGATTATCTACTACAGTTACAGAATGTACTGGGTCAACTTTGGTTAATGTATCATCAAAGATGGTTCGTAAATCGAAAGCAGAACCGGAATTGGATGCTGTATGGAAATGGTGATGTAAAGAACTATCAAATAAGGACATGTTTCCTTCAGTAGCAGCGATGTAGTTTACTAGCAAATCTAATTGACCAGGTGCCCAATACTCTCCAACTGCAAAAATGTTTTTCCCAGAATTAGAGCGTAATAGCTGCAACCATTCTTTATAGAAGTCGTACGAAATATGCTTTACTGCATCTAATCTCACACCATCAAATTGGATTATATCGTGATACCAATTTGCCCAATGATTCAACTCTTCACGAACAAAAGGATTTCGATGTTCAATATCGTTGTACATTAAATAATCATAATTTCCTTTTTCATCACTAATCATTTCATCCCATTTATCACCATAATCATTAACAATCCTGAAAATACCTTGTTCTTGTCCCTCAGCGTAATCAACACCAGAAAAACAAGTGAAGTTCCATTCAAAATCGGAATAGGTTTTATTTCGTCCAGGGAAAGTGAATTTCGTAAAACTTTCTATTTCAAATGGATCTGAAATAGGTCTTTCTCGATTACTTTCATCCGTTTTTACTACAGTAAACTTTTCTTTTTCATCTCCACCGGCTTTATGATTGAGAACGATGTCTACGATAACTGAAATTCCGTTTTCTTGAATTTTTTTTGTACAATTAATATACTGATCTTTCGTCCCATATTTTGTTGGAATACTTTCTTTCTGATCGAACTCGCCAAGATCAAACAAATCGTATGGGTCATAGCCAACAGAATAGCCGCCCGCATTACATTTGTACGCTGGAGGAAGCCAAATAGCAGTGATTCCTAATTCTTTTAAAAACTCGATTTGTTCCTCTACATGGTTGTAAAACTGATTTCCATCGCTGTACCAATGGAAAAACTGTATCATGGTTGCATTCATTCTATTTGATTTAAACAAAGATAACATTCTGTAATTCCTACTTGTTTTGAGAAATTTTGAGACTTTTATATAATTCATAGTCAGAAGTTCCTATATGCGTATTTTAATTTCAATTTTCTCCTGTATCTTTGGGAGAAGTTATTTGATATGAAGAAGTTCTTTTTATTATTGGTGATGATTTGTTTTTCTTTGGTTTATGGTCAAACAAAACCAATTGACACGGCGCAACGCGTGGTTCCAGATCGCGTGAATAGTGTTGAAGCAATGAAAAAACCGTATGTAATTATGATTTCCGCTGATGGTTACCGATCGGATTATTCGGAAAAATATGGAGCAGAAAACGTTTTGAGATTGGCTTCACAAGGAGTTCAAGCGAAAGCCATGCTTCCTAGTTTTCCAAGCATTACATTTCCTAATCATTGGTCTTTAATTACAGGAATGTATCCTTCCCATCATGGTTTGGTGGATAATTTCTTTTACGATCCGAATAAACAAGCCGTCTATTTTATGAATAAGACAGAGATTGTTGAAGACGGTTCTTGGTATGGAGGAACTCCACTTTGGGCACTAGCCGAAAAAAACAATGTGATTTCTGCATCGCTACAATGGGTAGGATCGGCAAGCGATGCTGGTGGCGCAAGACCGACGTATTATTATCCATACCACGAAAAATTTACGCCCAATGAAAAGGTAGCGAAAGTGGTTAATTGGCTGAAATTACCCCAAGAGAAAAGACCGCATTTTATAGCGCTTTATTTTCCCGAAGTCGATGGAGCAGGGCATCATTTTGGCCCCGAAGCTGCTGAGACGAAGAATGCTGTAAAGCTTGTAGATGCAGCAATAGGAAAGTTGGTGGAAGAAGTAAATGCGTTGGGATTGCAGAATGTAAATTTTGTATTTGTTTCCGATCATGGAATGTTGGGTGTGGATAAGGACAATCCAATTGACATTCCAGAAATCCTAGCAGATCAATCCAAATATCAGTTTTTTAATGGGCAAACGCTACTCCGAGTTTTCGTAAAAAACCCAATGGACGTAAAGCCTACTTTTCATCAACTAAAGAAAAATGCGACTGGAGATTACAAAGTGTATTTGAACAAACGTTTCCCAAGAAAGTTGCATTATGGTTTTAAAGATGATACTTTTCAGCGAATTGGTCAAATCATATTAGTTCCCAAAGCACCCAAGATTTTCTTAGAAAAAGGAAAGAAAACAACCGTAGGAAAACACGGGTACGACCCGAAAAAAGTTCCGGAAATGAAAGCCGTTTTTTATGCTTGGGGTCCTGCATTTCAAAAAGGTTTGGTTATCGATGAATTTAGAAATGTCAATGTTTATCCTCTTGTTGCTGAGGTTTTAGAATTGCCAATTCCAAAGAACATTGATGGCAAGCAGAAAGTTTTAGAAAAGACGTTGAAAAAGTAGATTTTAAAGTGTTTTGTCGAGAAAACTACCCGTAATAGGTATTTTTTGACATGAATTTCGTGGTTACATTTGAGGATAACCTTAAAAAACTAAAACCATGAAACATTTTTATTCTTTATTTCTCATACTTTATGTACTGTTTGTCCATGCGCAAAACGAACCGCCTGGAATCTCCTGGTCGAAAGATTATGGAACGTCGAGTACCTATTCAGATGCCGAATCTTTAACTAAGTTTCCAGATGGAGGTTTCCTGATTGGTGGAAGGTTGAATCATACAACGAATTCCCCTAAAGTCGAATTAGTACGAACAGATGGTTCTGGAAATTTGATGTGGCAAAAAACCTATTTTCAAGAAACAAATTCCTATTACCTTTCTGGAATATCTATCGATTCAAATTCCAATATTTTTGCCCTTTTAGATAGTTATCCAGACAACAATCAGAATGATTATAGTTCGCATCTTACGAAGCTGGATGGTAGTGGAAATCTACTGTGGCGAAAAGAGTTGGGTGTCCCAAATTATGTGGCGTATTTTAACAACTTAATATCTAGTTTAGACGGATCAAGTTTACTTGTTACAGGTAACTATTCGGATGAGTTTGAAACGGAATATGGCTATTTTTTCGCTGCGTATGATTTAAATAATGGAAATCAAGTTTGGTCTAAACTAATTCCAATGACTTTGGAAATGTATCCTTACGAATTACTAGCAACGGCGGATGGAGGGTATCTTCTTGCGATTGAAGTTGAGGATGCAGAAGGTAAAGCAACCACCTTACTGAAGAAATTTGATAGCAATAGGATTCCTATTTGGGAAAGGGAGTTAGATTTCTCTCCCGCAACCGATAATACAACGATTTCGTATCATATGATTCAGAACTCAGCTGGTGATTATGTTTTGGCTGGGTCGTATTATATGGGGTTATCAGATAAGGATAATTTGTTTACCGTGAAAATCGATAATTCAGGAAACGAAGTTTGGAGAAAAATATTCGCTTTACAAACTGATAATCGTGTTGATGACGTGAAAATTATTGAGTTTTCGCCTTTGCAGTATACATTGGGTTATTCAACAAAATCCAATGCAAGTAACGTTACAACGACCTCTGTTTTCCTAAAAAAGATGGATAATATCGGGAATACCGTTTGGGAGCGCAATTACGGATATCAGACCTTTACTGGGGAAGATTATTCTGGTTTAGAAAAAACTAATGACAATCAGCTGATGCTATTAACAACTAAAAATTCGGATTCAGATGCTAAATTTTATAGTTTGTTTAAACTTGGAGGAACGTTAGGGGTGAAAAACTCAGAAGTTTTTGGGTTGAAAATAGTTCCGAATCCAACAAGTGATTTTATAAAAATTCAAGGTTTGGAATCAAATAATAGGGAGTTTCAACTTTTTGATTTAAGTGGAAGAATTATGAAAAAAGGTGTACTATCGGCCGATAATTCCATCGATATTCGGGATTTGGAAAAAGGTACTTATATGCTGAAGGTAGCCAATTCTAAAACGATGAAAGTGATGAAAAAGTAAATAAAAAGTATAAAAACAAATTGTATGAAATTAAATTATCTAAGTGTCGTCTTCGTATTTTTTGCGACAATGGGCCAAGCGCAAGCGCTTAAAAACACAGTAAAAACAAATGTCACGGCTTTTGCTTTTCGAAATTTTAACCTGACGTATGAACGTGCTATTAATGATAGGTTTGCCGTGAATGTTGGGTATAATATTGTAGGAAAGGGTGATATACCGATGGTGAAAACATTTCTAAGTGATGAAGATTTAGAAGAATTTAAAGACATCCAAGTTTCCAGTAATGCGTTTACCTTAGAATTTAGAGTGTATTTCGGTAAAAATCCGAATAGTGGATTTTATTTAGCACCATATTATCGAAATTCGAATTTAAAAATTGACGGTTTCACCTATGAATTTGAATATTCTGATCCAAATACCTCAACAACCGAAACGATTCCCGTTAAAATGAATGGTGATGTTAAAGCAAATTCTGCTGGATTAATGATCGGAAATCAATGGCTATTAGGAAAAAATAAGAACTGGGTTCTTGATTTTTGGATCGTTGGTGGTCATTACGGAAAAGGAAAAGGAGATCTCGTGGGTGTGACTTCCAGAACCTTAACACCGGATGAACAACAAGCTTTAAAAACGGAAATCGAAGATTTGGATATTCCTGTAATTAAATACACAACCGAAGTTAATACCAATGGAGGGAAAGTGAAAATAGACGGTCCTTGGGCTGGTTTACGATCTGGACTTTCGTTCGGTTATCGTTTCTAAATCGCTATTTTGCTAGAGTATCCAATTTTCAACGTGCATTATAGTTTTTTCATAAGATGAAATATCATTACGTACTCTGGCAAAAAGCAGTCGCCTTCCCAACGGGAAGGCGATTGTTTTATTTTTGGTTTAATTATACTTGATTAGATGCTTGCAGCATGAATTAACATATCAACCAACTTATTAGAATAACCAGTTTCGTTATCATACCAAGAAACCAATTTCACGAAGTTTGGAGACAACATGATTCCAGCATCTTTATCGAATACAGAAGTTCTCTTTTCACCTACGAAATCTTGAGAAACTACAGCATCTTCAGTATAACCAAGAATACCTTTCAATTCTCCTTCCGCAGCAGCTTTAATAGTTGCACAGATTTCATCGTACGAAGTAGCTTTCTCTAATCTTACTGTTAAATCTACAACCGAAACATCAACAGTTGGTACTCTGAAAGACATACCTGTTAATTTTCCGTTCAAAGAAGGAATTACTTTTCCTACTGCTTTTGCAGCACCTGTAGAAGAAGGGATAATGTTGTTCAAAGCAGAACGTCCACCTCTCCAGTCTTTCATTGAAGGGCCATCAACTGTTTTTTGAGTTGCAGTTGTAGCGTGTACTGTTGTCATTAAACCTTCAACGATTCCGAAGTTATCGTGGATAACCTTAGCCAAAGGAGCCAAACAGTTTGTTGTACAAGAAGCGTTAGAAAGAATTTTGATATCGTCTGTTAGTTCTTTGTGGTTTACACCCATTACGAACATTGGCGTGTCGTCTTTTGGTGGAGCAGAAAGGATTACTTTTTTTGCACCAGCATTGATGTGCGCTTGAGCAGCATCTTTAGACAAAAATAAACCTGTAGATTCTACGATATATTCAGCACCAACTTCATTCCACTTCAAGTTGTTAGGGTCTTTTTCAGCTGTAATTCTAATTTTTTTGCCGTTTACGACAAGATCGTTTCCATCAACTGCGATTTCACCTTTGAACTCACCGTGTACAGAGTCATACTTTAGCATGTAAGCCATGTATTCTGCATCGATAAGGTCATTGATACCTACAACTTCAATGTTACTTCTTTCTGCCATTGCTCTGAAAACAAGACGTCCAATTCTACCAAATCCGTTGATACCTACTTTGATTGTTGACATAATGTGTTTTGTATTTAGTTAATTAATTTAAATTGCTAATATTTCTGAAATTTCGATAAGATCTTTATCGATTTCGTTATGTTTCTTGATTGCTTCTTCGATGGGTGTGTACACGATTTTATTAGAGCGCATACCCGCCATGACTTTATTTTCTCCGGCCATAAGTCCCGTTACGGCAGCATACCCTAAACGGCTAGCCAAAACGCGATCCGCACAAGATGGAGAACCTCCTCTTTGGATATGTCCTAAAATTGCAACGCGAATATCAAAATCTGGAAATTCACTTTTTGTTGCTTTTGCCAAATCGTAAATTCCTCCTAGTTCTTCGCCTTCTGCGACCACAACAACACTTGAAGATTTTCCTGCTTTTTCAGCTCTCTTGAAAGTTGAAAATAAGTTTTGAATGCTATCTTTTTGTTCTGGAATCAGAATATCCAATGCACCAGTTGCTAAACCACTATTCAAAGCGATAAATCCAGCATCTCTTCCCATTACTTCCACGAAGAAAACGCGGTTGTGGGAAGTTGCCGTATCACGGATTTTATCAATCGCATCCATGGCAGTATTCAATGCCGTATCAAATCCAATGGTATTGTCTGTTCCAAAAATATCGTTGTCTATCGTTCCTGGAATCCCAATAACCCGAATATCGAATTCATCACTAAAAGCTTTTGCACCGGTAAAAGTACCGTCTCCACCAATACAAACTAAAGCATCAATTCCGTATTTTTTTAAGTTGTCATATGCTTTTTGACGACCTTCGGCTGTTCTAAATTCTTTAGAGCGTGCAGATTTCAAAATCGTTCCTCCTTCATTAATGATGTTTTTTACCGAACGAGGTCCCAACTTGGTAAAATCGTCGTTAATAAGCCCATTATAACCTTCTCTAACGCCATAACATTCAATGTTAAAATGGCTTGCCGTTCTTACAACAGCTCGTATAGCTGCGTTCATTCCTGGCGCATCACCGCCCGATGTAAAGACAGCAATCTTTTGTACTGCGCTTTGTTCCATAGATTTTTATTACCCAACAAAAATACAAAATTAACTTTGATATTTTAGACATAATAGTGGAACAGTTCGTATAAATTCCTAAATTTGTGTCGTGAAATTTCTGAAAGATATTCAAAAGTTGGGCGGACTCAGTTTTGCGAGTCTGTATATGCTGTTGATTCTACTCTCGGGAACGTTTCACCAACACGAATCGGAAGTCGCTTCTATAGACTTTCTACAGGATTCCAACCAAACGAAAATTCAAGAAATCAAACATGCGTCGTTTCAAGACTGTTTTGTTTGTCATTTTAATTCCACTTTTCAGAGTGTTTCTGGTGAGCATTTTGAGTGGAATTTTGAAGTTTTCCATTTTAAAATAGAACCTAATGGTTATGCTTCTGTTTCTGTTTATTTTCAGGAAAAAGGAAGTGTTTTTCTTCGTGGTCCACCACAAAACGTAGTGATTTAACAAATAAATTTTACGTTTAATTTCCTGGTTTTCTGCCAGGACAATACTTTATTATGAAATATTTTTTGATGATGTTATCCTTTTTGGGGATGATGTCTAATGTGGTGGCGCAAGAGTATTCCGTGCGCGGGAAAGTGACGGATTTTCACAATAAATCCAATTTAGTCGGCGCGATTATTCAAGTAGGTGATGTAGAAACAAAATCCGATGAACAAGGTGTTTTTTCGATGACTGTGAAGTCGGGGAAATATACTTTAAAAGTAAGTCATCCGGATTGCGATTCCTATACCGAAACAATCAAAGTAAACTCGAATCTTGATTTAAAAATCAGTTTAGAACATCATATTGATGAAATCGAGGAAGTGCATTTGTATTCCGTTCATAAAAAGAAGGGAAGTATGATTGTGAATACGTTGAAATCGGAAGATATTTCTCGAAATTCTAATGAGAGTTTAGGAAATATATTGACGAATATTTCTGGTTTGAGTGCGATTAAAACGGGGAATAATATCTCAAAACCCGTTATTCACGGACTGTACGGAAGCCGAATTTCGGTGATTAACAACGGTGTGAAAATGGCGGAGCAAGAATGGGGTGTCGAACACGCACCCAATGTTGATGTAAACGCTTTTGATCACATTGATGTCATCAAAGGAGCGTCCGCATTGAAATATGGAAACGAAGGTGTTAGCGGTGTGGTTGTTTTAGAGCCGTCAATTATTCCCAAAAAAGATACGCTTTTCGGAAAAGTTGCCCTTTCTGGAATTTCCAGTGGTCGTGGTGGAAGCGTTCAAGCGTCGGCTACAAAAGCTTGGGAAAACCAATGGTTTGTTTCGGCAAATGGATCGTTTAAAAAGTTGGGTGATATCTATACGCCGGACGGAACGGCTCAAAATACCGGTGCCGTGGTTCGATCGTTCAATTTTTCATTTGGAAAGCGAACCTTTCTTCAAGGTTTTGACGTTTCGTATTCTGGAATTCAACAAGAATTTGGGATTTTTCGAGGTTCACATTTAGGAAGTCCTGAAGATTTTTACCACGCAATAACAAATGGTGGAAGTCAGTATTTTGGAGACTTTTCGTATGATATTTTGAGTCCGAAACAAGATGTGGAGCATCATATTTTTAAAACTTCAGCATACAAACGTTTTGAGAATTTTGGAAAGTTGAGTTTGCAATATTCTTTGCAGTACAACCGAAGAAAAGAATACGATATCCGTCGGGGTGAAAACAATAATTTGCCATCAATGGATTTGCGTTTGATTACGCAAAATGTTCAGTTAACGCATTTAATCGAGCGTAATTCTTGGAAGTGGGAAAGTGGTTTATCGGGAAGTATTCAAGATAATTATCCCAATCCAGACACCAAGGCCAGACGTTTGATTCCAGATTATTATCGCTATGATTTGGGTGCGTTTTCGGTTTTTCAATACCATCTAAATCCGAAATGGATGTTTGAGGTTGGCGCTCGTTATGATTTTTCACGTTATGATGCGTATAAATATTATGACGCTTCGGTTTGGAATGATTCCTATGCTGCCCTGTTTCCAGAGTTTTTCGTGAGCGAACATGACAGTCGAATTTTGACGCGTCCATTAATGAATTTCCATAATTTTTCTGCAAATCTTGGTTTGAATTATCAACCGTTTGATGCTTTGAAATTGAAATTTAACGCTTCAAAAGTCAACCGTACACCGAATCCATCAGAATTGTTTGCAGATGGTTTACATCATTCGGCTTCGATTATTGAGTTGGGGAATTTAGCTTTAAAACAAGAAGATATTTATCAGTTCAACATCAATGCGCAACTAAAATTAGACGTTTTGAAAGGATTTAATCTAGAACTGAATCCCTATTGGATGACATCTGAAAATTTCATTAATCAAGTTCCAGTTGGTGTACAAAACTCCAATCGAGGCGTTTTCCCAATCTGGCAGTATCAGCAAATTGCAGCCGATATTTACGGATTGGATGTGGATGCTTCTTTGGATTTTACGGATCAACTCAAGTGGAAAGGGCAGTTTAGCACGCTTCGAGGAAAAGATCGAACGAATGAGGAAGATTTAATTTTGATGATGCCTTCCAACATGAAAAACGCGTTGGAATATGCTCCGAAATTCAAAAATTTCTATGTTCGATTGGAAAATGAAACGGTTTGGCAACAAAAGAACTTCCCAGTACGTAACTTCAATGTTGATTTTATCGAAAACGGAAGTCTCGTTTCAAAAGAAGTGGATTACAGCACGCCGCCGCCGGGTTATACACTTTTCCATATTTCAGCGGGAATGGATTTGGTGAAGAATGTGAATTTGAATTTCAAAATTCAGAATCTCTTCAACAAAAACTACCGCGATTATCTTAACAGAATCCGATTTTTTGCTCCTGAACAAGGGCGAAACGTGGTTCTTACATTACAATTTAAATTTTAATCAATCAATTTTAATACAATGAAACATATAATAAAAATCAGTCTCGTTTTTTCAATTTTAGTACTAACCCTGTTGTCTTGTCGTCATGACGGAGCACCGGAAGACATCCATGAACATGAAGAAATTGAGAAACTGGTAGTGACTTTAATTAATAAAAACGATGCTTCGGATAAGCAGATTATTCAATATATTGGTGGGATTTCCGATAAATCCATTGAATTGAAAACGGGAGCGACGTATGCAGTAGCATTAGATTTTCAAGTAAAACATGATGATCATTATCATTCGGTGAATGAAGAGATTCTGGAAGAAAAAGAAGAACATTTTGTTACGTATGAATTCTCTAATTCGGATGTGCAGGTGACACGTACAAATTCGGATGAGAAAAGAACGGATGGAAATTTAGTTGGGGTACAAACGGAATGGAAATTTGTTGGCGGAGATGCAAACGGAAAAATAGGAATCAAATTGGTGCATATGCCAAGTTCAATTGAACAAAACTTTCCATCAGCAACCAATCAGCAAGGGAAAACAAACGGTGGTGAATCCGACGTTAATGCCTTGATTAACTGGGTGAAAAAGTAGAATACAACACCAAAATATAGCCTCCAATGAGAAATCCTTTGGAGGCTTTTTTATTTAACGGTTTTTAAGACTTTTAATACATGGAAATATCAATAAAATTTGCTATTTTTGCAACCTAAAATTTTCAATTAATGAACGTTACAGCGCAAAACCATGATGATGTAAGTGCTCTACTTACAGTAACTTTAGATAAGTCTGACTACAAAGACAAAGTAGAAAAACAACTTTTGAATTATGCGAAAAACGCACAAGTTCCTGGATTCAGAAAAGGAAAAGTGCCATTGAGCATGGTAAGAAGACAATATGAAGCGGGAATTGCTTTCGAAGAAATCAACAAACAAGTTTCTGAGGGGCTTAACAATTACGTAAACGAAAATAAATTGAGATTGGTAGGACAGCCTGTTCCACAACCAGTTGACGATTTTAATCATAATGCAGAGCAGCTTTCTGTTGCTTTTGAAGTAGGTTACGAACCAAACTTCAGCGTTGATTTAGCTAAATACGAAGCACCACACTATAGCGTTGAGGCTTCTGATAAAGAAATCAACCAATCTATAGAGAATATGCAAAAAAGATTTGCAGAAAGACAAGAGCAAGAGAAAATCGGAAAAGATTCGTATATTGCTTTAGCGGTTTCTCAAGTAGTAGAAGATGATGCAGAAGGTGAGCATAATCACGCACCAAAGAACGTTACGGTTTCTAAAGAACAAAAAGAAGCGTACGATTTGGTTAAGAAATTGAAAAAAGACGGTTCTGTAAAAGTTTCTAAAGAAGATCTTGCTGGAAACGAAGAATTGGCTAAGCAATTAGGGTTCTCAAAAGCAGAAGCAGAACATTTACACCACAACGAAGTGGAAGTAACTGTAAAAGATATCTACGATCTTAAACTTCACGAACTAAACCAAGAGTTGTTCGATAAAGTTTATGGTGAAGGAAACATCAAGTCTGAAGATGAGTTGAAAGAAAAAGTAAAATCTGAATTAGACGAATATTTCCAACAAAATGCTGATGTACACTTCGTAAACAAAGTGTTGGAGCAAATTACAGAAAAAGAAGAGGTGAAGTTGCCAGAAAATTTCTTAGTGAAGTGGTTACTTTTCTCAAACCAAAATATTCAATCTGAAGAGCAAGCAAAAGAAATTTTGGAAGCTGAAAAAAATCAATTGAAATTCCAAATCATCGAAGGAAAGTTGATGAACGATAACGATGTTCAAATTGATTATACAGATGTTTTGGCACAAGCGGTTCAGTTGGTGAAAAACCAATTAGCAATCTACGGAATTCACCATTTATCTGATGAAGAAGTTGAAAAATACGCTGTTGAAATGTTGAAAGATCAAGAGCAAGTAAGACAAATTTCTTCTGAAGTAGCGATGGCTAAATTGAAAGATGTTATCTTGGAGAAAGCGACGAAGAAAGAAACAAAAATTTCTCACGACGAATTCTTAGAAGAACTTAAGAAATAATCCATTTTAGGATAAAATAGAAATCCGCTTCAGTTTTGAAGCGGATTTTTTTGTTGAGTATTTTTTTTTAGTGAAAAATAGTTTCGGGCGCGCATTTGGCG
>JAFAFC010000014.1 GCA_023423715.1 Bacteroidota bacterium | reverse complement strand
GTCCTCTTGGCCCCCCCCGATTCTTTTTGAAATTCCTTTGAGCAGCCGAAGGCCGCTCAAAGGAATTTATTCTATCTTAAAAAAGAGTTCCAGCGGCGGCTTCGCCGCCGCTCGAATTAAAAACTTCACTAGTAAAACGAACAAAAATGCCATTCTGTCACTTTCCGTCGAGTGGTATTTTTTTTGAGTTTAATTCTGCATTAGTACAAAAACTTTAATTTAAAAATAAACAATACAAAATACTATGACTAAAGGAAATATTAATGTAAGTGTGGAGAATATTTTTCCACTGATTAAAAAATTCTTGTACAGCGACCACGAAATTTTCTTGAGAGAATTAATTTCGAATGCAACGGACGCGACTTTAAAATTAAAACACCTAACCTCAATTGGAGAAGCCAAAGTTGAATACGGAACTCCAAAAATTGAGGTTAAAATCGATAAAGAAAAGAAAACCTTAATCATTTCTGATCAAGGCTTGGGAATGACTGCCGAAGAAGTTGAAAAATACATCAATCAAGTCGCATTTTCAGGAGCGGAAGAGTTTTTAGAAAAATATAAAGATTCGGCTAAGGATTCTGGAATTATTGGACATTTCGGTTTAGGATTCTACTCTGCTTTTATGGTCGCGGATCAAGTGGAAATCATTACAAAATCGTACAAAGACGCACCAGCCGTTCATTGGACGTGTGATGGAAGTCCGGAATTCACTTTAGAAGAAAGTACGAAAACGGAAAGAGGAACGGATATTATTTTGCATATCGCTGAAGATTCAACAGAGTTTTTAGAAGAAGGAAAAATCCGTGAATTGTTGGAGAAATACAATAAATTCATGCCTGTCCCTATTAAATTCGGAACAAAAACGGAAACTCTTCCTATGCCAGCAGATGCTCCCGAAGGAACAGAACCAGAGAAAGTAGAAATCGATAACATCATCAACAATCCACATCCTGCTTGGACGATTGCGCCAAGTGATTTATCGAAAGAAGATTACGTGAAATTCTACCACGAATTGTATCCAATGCAGTTTGAGGAGCCACTTTTCAATATTCACCTGAATGTAGATTATCCGTTTAATTTAACAGGGATTTTATTCTTCCCAAAATTGGGTAACAACTTGAATATCGAAAAAGATAAAATTCAATTATACCAAAATCAAGTTTTCGTAACCGATGAAGTGAAGGGAATTGTTCCTGATTTCTTGATGCTTCTTCGCGGTGTAATTGATTCTCCAGATATTCCGTTGAACGTTTCTCGTTCGTATTTACAAGCGGATGGAGCGGTGAAGAAAATTTCGTCGTACATCACGAAAAAAGTCGCGGACAAAATGGTTTCGTTAATCAATGAAAACCGTGAAGATTACGAACAAAAATGGAATGACATTAAAGTTGTTATCGAATACGGAATGATTACGGAAGACAAATTCTACGAGAAATCGGACAAATTTGCAATGTACCCAACAACCGACAATAAATTCTTTTTGTGGAATGAATTGGAAGAGAAAATCAAACAAAACCAAACCGATAAAGATGGTAAGCTGGTGATTCTTTATGCAACCAATATTGATGAACAATACAGCTATATTCAAGCTGCGAAAGATAAAGGTTATGAAGTTTTATTACTAGATTCGCCTATCGTTCCGCACGTAATTCAGAAATTAGAATCAACAAAAGATAAAATCACTTTTGCTCGTGTTGACGCCGATCATTTGAATAATTTGATTAAAAAAGATGAACCAATCATCTCAAAACTGAATGATACAGAAAAAGAATCTTTGAAAAAAGACATCGAAACAGCGGTTAATGATCAAAAGTTTACTGTTCAGTTGGAAGATTTAGCAAGTGATGATGCGCCTTTCGTGATTACGCAACCCGAATTTATGCGTCGTATGAAAGATATGCAAGCAACTGGCGGCGGTGGAATTTTCGGAATGGGTAATTTCCCAGAAATGTATAATTTGGTGGTAAATTCGAACTCCGATTTTGCTTCAGAATTATTGAAATCTGAGGATTCGGATTCTAAAAATGCTAAAATTAAATATGCTCTGGATTTGGCCAAACTTTCTCAAAATTTATTGAAAGGAAAAGACTTGAACGAGTTTATCGCGAAAAGTTACGAGCAGTTGAAGAAATAAATAGCGAAACCTAAAGGTTTTTTAAAATTTAAAAATCGTTTTCAGAGCTTTGGCTTTGAAAACGATTTTGTTTTTTACATCAAGCTTTTCGCTATTTCTACAACTTAAATTCAAGGTTGCTTCGAGTTTTTTTTCTCTATATTTGTTTTGAATAAACGCAAAGAATGGAGATAACACTACTTCTGGCAATACTATTATTTGCCTTTCTAATTTTTAAAAAACAAAAAAAATTAAGCTCCGAAAATCAAGACCAATTTAAAAATCTTGAAAGTAAAATTGACGATTTAAAAAAGCAATTAGCATCTAGACCGATCACGATTGAAAAAAGTCAACCTTCGGAGTTAAGCCAAGAAGCACCAACAGAAAAACCTATTACAGCCGAAGTTCCAATAGTAGAGAAAGAAGAAATTCCGATTGAAAAAGAAGTAATAGTCCCTACTGAAACTCATATAGAAGATATCAAAGAAGTAGAAACCGTTGAAGCGGAAAAACCAGCTACTACAGCGGCATTTTCATCAAATGACAGTCCTGTAAAGGCGAAAAAAGAAATTGTTTTCGAAACAACAAAACCTTCCGAACCTTTTATTCCAAAAATCCATAAGAAATCTTGGATGGAAAACTTCCGCGAAAAAAATCCAGATATCGAAAAATTCATTGGGGAAAATCTTATCAATAAGATTGGTATTTTAATTTTGGTTCTTGGGATCAGTTTCTTTGTAAAATACGCGATTGACAAAGATTGGATAAACGAACCGGCCCGAGTTGGAATAGGGATTTTAGCAGGATCCATTGTGATGGGAATTGCTCATCGATTGCGAAAAAACTACGCTGCATTTAGTTCCGTTTTTGTCGCTGGAGCCATTAGTATTTTTTATCTCACCATTGGGATTGCGTACCACGATTACAAGCTTTTTAACCAAACCGTTGCGTTTATTATTATGGTTGTAATCACCATTTTTGGCGCATTTGTTTCCATATCATATAACCGAAAAGAACTTGCGATACTTTCATTAATTGGCGGATTTGCGGTTCCTTTTATGGTAAGCTCAGGAGATGGTAACTACAAAGTTCTCTTGACTTATATTGCGATTTTAAATATTGGAATGCTCATTATTGCGTATTTCAAAAAATGGAGTATTGTAACGCTTCTCGCATTTATTTTCTCATGCGTTCTTTATTCATCATGGTTTGGATATGAATTTTCAAACGATCGATTGCCATACAAAGGCGCTTTACTTTTCGCAACCCTATTCTATTTGATATTTAGTATTGCAACGGTGATTAACAACATCCGAAACAAAGGAAGTTTCACCAAGTTGGAATACTTCATCATGCTTACCAATACCTTCTTTTATTTTGGTATGGGAGCTACGATTATCGAAAATTGGAAACCAGAACTAAAAGGCGTTTTCACGATTGCATTAGCCTTGTACAACTTAGTTTTTGCGATTGTTCTCTACAGAAAATTCGGAATTAATAAGAATGCAATCTATTTCCTTTTGGGCTTAGCGCTTACGTTCATCACACTCACAATACCATTCCAATTCAACGGAAACTATATTACGCTTTTCTGGGCTGCCGAAGCCGTTTTATTGCTTTGGTTATCTCAAAAATCAAAAATATCGACCTTCAAAATTGGCGGAATTATCGTTCAAATATTAATGATATCCAGTTTGTTAATCGATTGGGGACAAGCCTATTCGCTTTACGAAGTGAAAGATTTAAAACCTTTCTTGAACAAAATTTTCGTCACTGGAATAGTTGCAGTAGCCTCTTTGGTCGCGACCTATTATTTGTTGAAAAAAGAAAAAACATCAACCAAATTCTATTTCTTAACAATAGATCCAAAAATATATGGAAACATTGCTTTAGTAGCTTCCTTTATTGTGGCTTATTTCGTGGGAATTTTTGAATTTTCGTATCAGTCAATGGAATATATTCCCAACTATTATTCGGCGTTAGCGTACCCAATATTGTATCATTCCGTTTTTAGCGCAATCCTCATCTTTTTCTTGTTAAAAAACAAAAAAGCGGCAGGAGTTGTTATTGCTATTGCATTAGCGACGATTAACATCGCCTTGTACATCGTATTTGTTTACCAATTACCTTACAACGAGATTTTAGAAAATCAAAATCTTAACTTTAGCGGAAAGTCAGCGTATTACATTCATTATTTGCTTTTGTTATGCGTGTGCTATTTCCTTTATGTACTAGTGAAAAACAGAACCAACGAGCACCTGTCCTTCGTTTTAGAAAATAAAATTACACCTTGGATATTTGCGTTTTGTGTTGTTTACATTTTGAGTAATGAAGTCATGACCCATGGTTTATTACTAAACAACGACATTATAAACAAAGCAGAATTGGCAAAGAGATTCCCAATTTTGAAAGGAAACGAACATCGTTTTGACTATGATAAAGACTTGTATCTTAGAGATCATTATGATGTTGCTAAAGAACAAATTATCAAGATAGGTTATCCAATTCTTTGGGGACTTTTATCTTTCGTTTTCCTGATTGTAGGGATTAAAAAACAGAAAAAAACACTTCGAATTATTGCATTGTCCTTACTTGGAATTACCATTGTAAAACTGTTTATTTACGACATCAAAAACGTTTCAGAAACAGGAAAAATTATTGCGTTTATTCTGCTTGGTGTTTTAATATTAATTATTTCTTTTGTATATCAAAAGATTAAAAAACTGGTTGTTGACGAACCAAAAAACAATACTGATGAAGAAATTAGTTAGTCTTACAATACTATTTTTTGCGTTCCAAATTTCATTGTCGCAAAACTTTGAAGGCAAAATTAGCAGCGCATCCCAAAACGGATTGCATAAAATAGAGTTCTCGCCTGATGTTGTTTCTGTAATGGAAAACAACGTCAATCATGTTAGAATTTTTGATTCAAAAAATAAAGAAGTTCCCTATGTTTTGTTTGATGGAAAATCATCAAATTCGACAACGGAAAACTTAACAATACAATCGAAAACCGCTATTCCAAATGTAATGACGTCTGTTGTTATTTCGAATGAAAATGGACTTCAACTGAACGAACTTACATTACAAATAGCCAACACAGAAGTTGATAAAAAATACAACATCAGCGGAAGTAATGATGAGAAAGAATGGTTTGGATTGGTCAATAATCAAACGGTTTCACAATTAAATGAATCTGGGAAAACGTCAGTAGATCGAAGTTTTAGCTTTCCATTAAACAATTACAGATTTCTGAAATTCGATTTTATTGATAAAAATTCGCTTCCGATAAATGTTTTAAGTGCGAGTTTAGAAAAAAATCATTCTGTTTCGAATGCAAAAATTCCTTTAGAAAATTTTGAACAGAAAGTCATTCACGACACGAAAAACAAGCAAACAAGAATTGAAATTTCCTTCAAAAAACCGCAAGCAATAGACGGAATTGGTTTCGAAATCGCGTCGCCCAATTTTTATCTTCGAGATGCTAGAATTTTGGTAAACAAAACGAGAAACCTAAAGAAAAGTGTCGAATCTTACGAGGAAGTTCTTAGTCATTTTGAACTTAATTCTAAATTGAAAAATCAATTTGATTTGTCCGATTTATTCGCAGATTCCTTTGTAATCGAAATTGATAATCAAGATAATCCAGAACTTGAGATTAAGAAGATTACGATTCTACAAAATCCAATCAGTATTTTGGCTGATGTAAAAGCAAATGAAACATATACGTTACAAATCAATCCTCAATTTTCGGTTCCTAGTTATGATTTGGCGCAATCAGGAATTAATTTTAATCAGAACTATCCTAGTTTGACCGTTTCTAATTTAGAAGAAGTTCAAAAAACGGCTAAACCAGCTTCTGAAAAGGAATTCTGGCAAACTCCACTTTTCATGTGGATTTGCATTGTCATTGCCATTGTGATTATTGGTTATTTCTCATTAGGCATGATTAAAGAGATGAATAAAAATGAATAACTACTTAGTTTCAATAAATTGTTTTAAAAGAAATTGCGCCGAGCCATCCGGGCCGCGGCAAGAATAATTAATAATTTATTTGGGTT
>JAFAFC010000021.1 GCA_023423715.1 Bacteroidota bacterium | reverse complement strand
CTCGTGGAGTGAACTGGTATGATGGTGGGCGTTATCAAGAAATGCAAAGACACGACTGGACGCCGCAAAACCCTTTGGTATTCTCGGTTTGGAGATATGCGTATAACGGAATTGCAAAAGTAAATTCTATTATTTATCAAATTGATAAATCTGCACTTTCTACCAAAGAAAAAGAACCTATTTATGCTGAATTGAAGGCGGTTCGTTCGTACTACTATCTATTGCTTTTGGATATTTTCGGAAATGTTCCCATCGTAACGGATTTCGCAGATTTAACGTTGCCAACCAACTCGTCAAGAGCTGAGGTTTTCAATTTTGTTGAAAAAGAATTGAATGACGCATTACCGCATTTAAAAAGTGGTGTAGTCTATTCAAAATTCACCAAAAATGTTGCTTATTCTTTGCTTGCTCGTTTGTATCTAAATGCAGAAGTCTATACAGGAAAAGCACGTTGGGCAGATGCTTTAAAAGCAGCTCAAAGTGTTCAAGGACACTCTTTAAATGGTGATTATTTCGGCAATTTTTTAGTTGAAAATCAAAATTCTCCAGAAATCATCCTTTCTATTCCATTCGATTCAAAAGCAGGAACGGTGGGCAATTACATCGGATCGATGAGTTTCCATTATTTGCACAGATTTACCATTGCGGCAAACGGAGATTATCCTTGGTGTGCAAACGGAATTTCGGCACAGCCAGGCGTTTACTCAGCTTTTAGCGAAGATGATAAGCGAAGAAAATCATTAGCAATTGGAGATCAGATTAGTTTGGCTACGGGAAGTACAATTGTAATGGATAATGGCGAACCTTTGACGTATACTGAAAACATTACGAGTTTAGCTAGTGCGAAAGAAAATGAAGGAGCAAGAATCAACAAATACGAGCAAAAACCGGGTGAAAAGTACGAAAGAGATCACGATTGGGTGTTGGTTCGTTATGCAGAAATGTTGATGATTCAAGCGGAATGTCATGTGAGAATGGGGAATCCAAGTTTAGCAAAACCTCTTATGGATCAGGTTTTAGCTAGAACGGGAACCAAAGCTCCAGATAACATTACTTTAGATTATCTGAACGAAGAATTGATGAAGGAATTCATCTTCGAAGGACAGAGAAGAACAACGAATATTCGTTTCGGAACCTTCTTCAAGCCATGGTGGGAAAAAGGAGCAACAGAAGCTTATCGAAATATTTTCCCAATTCCATCAACAGTGTTGATTACCAATACGAATTTGAAACAAAATCCAGGTTATTAAGAGTAAATACGTACGATTATGAAAAGAATTTTTTCGATGGTGGCTCTTGCAGCTGCTTGTATTTCGCTTACGTATTGTAGCGATAACGATAGTCCTTCTGAAGGAGGCGGGACGGTAGAGTATCCAGCGCCAGTAGCGATTCCAAAATCCAATTCCATGCAGTTGTATATGCACTACATGCCTTGGTTTGAGTCCAACGAAAGCTCGGCAAACGGGAAATGGGGATACCATTGGACGATGGCAAACAAAAATCCGGATAACATTGCGTCGGATGGAAAAAGAGAGATTGCGTCGCATTACTATCCCATGATTGGTCCGTACCATAGTGGTGATCCATATGTGATCGAAAATCATTTGCTAACGATGAAATATTCTGGTGTTGATGGTTTATTGATAAACTGGTATGGTTCGTATGATCTGAATGATTTTAAAATCAACCGAATCAATTCCGAACAGATTATAGAGATGTGCAAAAAATTGGGAATGAACTATGCTTTGGTTTACGAAGATCGTTTCTTACCAGATATTGTTGGGGCAGGTTTGGCGCCAACCATTGCGAGCGCTGCTCGTGCCGACGGATATTACATGAACAAGCATTATTTTGGTGACTCTAATTACATTCAAATCAACGGAAAACCTTTGTTACTGAACTTTGGACCAATGAGTTTAAAGACAGAAAGCCAATGGACAAAGGCGTTTTCCCTTATGGATAAAAAGCCAGAGTTTTTGACACTTTGGAATCAGTCACAAGAGGCTGGAGGGAATGCTCAAGGGGAATTTGCTTGGGTATATAAAGATAACACTGCGTTAACGGATTTTTATGCGAACCGAATTAAAAATCTAAAGACAGCGATTGCTGGTGCTTATCCAGGATTTGTAGATTATTATGCCGAAGGTGGTGACCCAACAAAAATTGGATGGAGCATTCCGCATAACAACGGAGCGACGTTCGATGAAACCTTAAACTTGGCGAAAAATTCTGGTTTAAAACATCTTCAATTAATCACGTGGAACGATTTCGGCGAAGGAACGATGATTGAACCAACCAAAGAGTTTGGGTTCTCATACGTTCAAAAACTGAAAAACTTCGCTGGGGTTCAAGAAAAAACGGATGTTTTTCCGGAAATCTTCAAGTTGTTTGAGTTGAGAAAGAAATATCCTGCCAATGCAGATACGCAACGAAAATTAGATGAGGTTGCCGCTCTTTTTGCAGCAAATCAAGCAACTACAGCGATTAGTAAATTAAGTCAAATTCAATAGTTTAAATGAAAAGGAAATATGTTTAGGAAATCAAGTATTTTAATTTTTAGTTGTCTCGGATTCATTTTTGCTCACGCGCAGCAGGTTTTTCAATTGGTTTCACCCAACGGGAAAAACAAAGTGAAAGTAGAGCAAGATGCTGCGGGAAAACTGAAATATAGTGTTGAGTTTAAAGGAAAGGAAATCATCAAGCCTTCGGCTTTAGGTTTTGATTTTTATGGAGAGCAGCCTATTGGAGCGAATCTTCAAGTACTGAATTCTGAAAAAAGAAGTTTTGATGAAACTTGGAATATGCCTTTAGGTGAATTTTCAACCATTCGAAATCATTACAATGAGCTAAAACTCGAACTTAAAGAAACGTCGAGCCAGCCGAGATTGGTTAATTTAGAATTTCGTGCGTTTGATGATGGTGTCGGATTTAGATATCTTTTCCCAAAGCAGGAAAATCTTCGCAACGTCCGTATTAAAGACGAAAAAACGGAGTTTGCAATCAATGGTGATATTGATGTTTGGTGGATTCCGGTTCATCGTGAAAATTCGTATTACGAAAGTTTATATCGTAAAACGCCGATTTCAAAAACAGATACCATCAATACACCCGCAACTTTTGAAGGCAAAGACGGAAATTTCTTTGCAATTCATGAAGCGAATCTTACCGATTTTGCATCCATGACATTAAAAAGAGAAAACGGAAGTGTTTATAAGGGTGAATTGGTTCCTTGGTCGGATGGTGTGAAAGTGTATACGGCAGCGCCATTCAATACACCTTGGAGAATCATTATCACAGGTGAAAAAGCGGGTGATTTAGCAACGTCAACAATGATGTTAAATTTAAATGAACCTTCAAAAATTGCGGATGAATCGTGGTTGCAACCATCTAAATACATTGGTATTTGGTGGGGGATGCATTTGGAAACGTTCTCTTGGGGACAAGGTCCAAAACATGGAGCAACTACAGCAAACACGAAAAGATATATCGATTTTGCAGCTAAACACGGGCTAGATGGCGTTCTTGTTGAAGGTTGGAATGAAGGTTGGGACGGAGATTGGACAGCTGATGGTAATAGTTTTAGCTTCACAAAAGCCTATCCTGATTTTGATATCAAAGCGATTACCGATTACGCTCGAGATAAGAAAGTTCGCTTAATTGGGCATCACGAAACGGCGGGGGCAACTCGAGGGTATGAAAGTCAAATGGATGATGCGTTCCGACTATATCAAAGTTTGGGTGTCAACTCTGTGAAAACGGGGTATGTAAACAAATATTTGGATAAAAAAGAATGGCATGATGGTCAATATGGCGTTCGTCATTACCGAAAAGTAGTAGAAACGGCAGCTAAATACGGAATTATGATCAACAATCATGAGCCAGTTAAAGGAACGGGATTGCAAAGAACGTATCCTAATTTGGTGAGTCAAGAAGGAGGAAGAGGGCAAGAGTACGATGCATGGTCTGCAGATGGCGGGAACCCTCCTGAACACACGACGATTATGCCGTTTACAAGAATGCTTTCGGGACCTTTTGATTTTACACCCGGAACGTTTGATTTAAGTTATAAAGTTCCTTCGGGAGCACGTGTTCAAACGACTTTAGCAAAACAATTGGCTTTGTATGTTGTGATGTATAGTCCGATTCAGATGGCTTCGGATCTTCCTGAAAATTACGAAGGAAAACCAGAATTTGAATTTGTGAAAGAAGTTCCTGCAATTTGGGCAGATACGAAATTCTTAGATTCTAAAATTGGTGAGTACACGACCGTCGTTCGTAAAGATCGTAAATCAGAGGATTGGTATTTGGGAAGTATTACGAATAAAGACGCTCGAAAATTGAAAGTTTCGTTGTCGTTCTTACCAAAGAATAAATCCTATAAAGCGGTGATTTATCAAGATGGAAAAGGAGCGGATTATACGTCGAATCCATACCCAGTAGAAATCACAACAAAAAAGGTGAATTCCAAAACGGTTCTAGAGCTTAATTTAGCTCCGGGAGGAGGAACCGCAATTAAATTTGAATCTCTTTAGATTAGTTTTTCATACACATTTTCTTTGTATTTAAGGCATCCGGTTTGGGTGCCTTTTTTACATAAAAAATCCGCCGCACAAAGTGCGGCGGAAGATGATGTATTTTGGGTTGTTTAAAACTGTAATACCGTCTTAATTGGAATATTGAAAGAGTTCTTTCTTGTCACTATTATACAAGCGGAACTCAAGATACTTAAAGGAGTCTCTCGGAATAATCGTGACCCACTTTTTGTATTTTAAAAACCACTTCATCTGAATACTCATCAGCCCTTTTGTTAAAAAAGCTTCAATGAACGGATGAACGTGGAGAAAAAGTTTTCCTTTTTCTTTTGCCATAATGTTACGTATTGCTTCATCTATACGTTCCACAATAACAATAGGTGCGTGTATTTCGCCATCTACATTCGGGTTTTCCTCGTTGGTCTCGATGTATTTCTCTGGGCGTACGCGTTGTCTTGTCATTTGGATTAATCCAAATTTGCTCGGAGGTAATATCTTATGTTTTGCTTTGTCACGCTTCATTTCTTCGCGGAAATGTTCGTACAGCAATCTTCGGTGTTCTGGATTTACCATATCGATAAAATCCACAACAATGATACCTCCCATATCTCGTAATCGCAATTGTCTTGCGATTTCTGTAGCAGCCATTTTGTTTACCATAAGCGCATGCTCTTTGTTGGTAGTCGCTGCAGAAATATTTGGTCCTGAGTTTACGTCCACAACGTGTAAAGCTTCGGTATGCTCTATCACTAGATAGGCTCCTTTGGAGCTAGGGATGTTCACGTGTTTCCCGAAACTCTGTTTCAGCTGCTTTTCTACGTTATAATATTCTAATAGCGGAATATGCGAATCGTAGAATTGCACAATATTTTTTCGTTCTGGTGCGATGACATCAACATAGTTTTTCATGTCATTCACCATTTGCTCATCATCACAGATGATGTTTACGTAGTCCGCGTTAAAGTTATCTCGCAAGATTGCAGATGCAATGTCTTCTTCGCTGAGAATTTTCGACGGAATTTTTTGTTTTTGAATGTTTTTAAACGCGGTTTCCCATTTGGAAACCAAAGAGCCCATATCTTGGTGTAATTCAGCAACTTTTTTGCCTTCGGCAACGGTTCTGATGATCACGCCGAAACCTTCAGGTTTGATGCTCTCAATAAGCGTTCTAAGACGTTCTTTTTCTTCTGAACTTTTGATTTTCTTCGAAATAGAAACTTTATTATCGAACGGAATCAATACCAAAAATCGTCCTGTAATGGAGATTTGGGTGGAAATTCTAGGCCCTTTTGTTGAAATAGGCTCTTTGGTTATTTGCAATAAAACGACGTCGTCTTTTGCAAGAACCTTGTCCACAGTTCCGTTTTTGTCGATTTCGGCTTGCTTTTCGAAGCTTTTTAAGCTAGAAGAGTTTTGTTTTTTTGAAAAGATGTCTTTTACGTATTTTCTGAAACTCAGATAATCCGGTCCTAAATCTTGATAATGAAGGAAAGCATCTTTTTCGTATCCAATATTGACGAATGCCGAGTTTAAATTCGGCGCCAGTTTTTTTATTCTCCCCAAAAATAGATCACCTACGACGAAGTCGTTGTTCCCGGTCTCTTCATGAAGTTCAAAAAGACGTCCTTCTTCAAGGAGCGCTATTTTTGTTGAATTACCTTCATGAGAAACGATCAGTTCTTTCTTCATAGTGGTTATTTTGGTGAAAAAAATCTTGCTGTAAACAAAAATATAGTCGATGAAGTATAAACAAGATATCCATCAACTATATTTTTTATGTAGGAAAAATTACTTTTTCTTATGTCTGTTCGCTCTTCTTCTTTTCTTTCTTTTGTGAGTAGCTACCTTGTGTCTTTTTCTTTTCTTTCCGCTTGGCATAGTTGAAAAATGTTTTTTATGTGTTAATACTTATTTGATTTTATTTTACTGTAACTTTAGTCTTTACTTTATCAACAAAAGTTTTCGCAGGTTTGAAAGCCGGAATATTATGTGCCGGGATTTCAATTGCTGTGTTTTTAGAAATGTTTCTCCCCGTCTTTGCTGCTCTGGTTTTGATGATGAATGAACCAAATCCTCTCAAATATACATTCTCTCCTGTGTATAATGAAGTTCTGATTTCCTGCATGAAAGCCTCGATAACTTTCTGTGTTTCATTCTTTTCAGTACCCAATTTATTCGAAATTGTGTTTACCAATTCTGCCTTTGTCATTTCCTAATTTTATTTTTAATTTTGGACTGCAAATATAAAGTTATTTTTTGAATCGATACAAACAAAACGCTGATTTTCTTCACATTGGTGAGCAGCTTTTGAAATGGTACGCTCATTTCGGAAGAGAATTGCCTTTTCGCACAACCAAAGACCCGTATATCATCTGGATTTCAGAGATTATTTTTCAACAAACTCGTATTTCCCAAGGAATGACACATTTCGAACGTTTTTCTGAACGTTTTCCAGATGTTTTTTCATTGGAAAGTGCTGAGAAAGAGGAAGTTCTACTTTATTGGAAAGGTTTGGGATATTATTCTCGAGCTTTAAATATTCAAAAAGCAGCGCAACAAATTGTTGAAGATTTTAACGGGATTTTTCCGTCTAAATTTGAAGATATTTTAAAGTTGAAAGGCGTTGGAAAATATACGGCTTCGGCGATTTCAAGTATCAGTTTTGGAGAAGATCGAGTCGCGGTGGATGGAAATTTTTATCGAGTACTTTCTCGTGTTTTTGCAGATTCTTTTGATATATCGGCTTCCAAAGCTTTTGACTATTATTCGGATTTAGCGGATCGAATTCTTCCTAAAGGAAAAGCGGGTGATTTTAACCAAGCGATGATGGATTTGGGTTCTGAAATTTGCAAACCTCGAAATCCACTTTGTGGCGAATGTCCGATTGCGCAAGATTGCTTGGCGTATCAAACCAATTCAGTTTTAGATTTTCCCGTAAAGAAATCAAAAGTGAAAGTTTTGGAAGAAAAGCTTTCGTATTATTTTATTCATTTCGGGCAGAAATTTTTAATTCAGCAACGAGATCAATCTGGAATTTGGAAAAATTTATTTGAATTTCCGAACGTCAATTTTGAAAAGGAAGATTTCACAATTTATCATAAAGCAACGACGATTCACAAGCTTTCACACCGAAAATTAACCATTGAAATTAATAGTGTTGAATTGGCTTCGAATCGAGAATTGGAGGCTTTTGCAAAGAAATATCACCTTCTAATTTCCGATTTGGAAGATTTTCATGGAAAGTCGTTTCCCAAACCGCTTCAAAACTTTATTGAAAATCAATTCGTAAGGCGGTTTTAAAACCTAGTCATATCTGAAATCTAATTTGTATTTTTGCCGGATGTTTAGAAAAATCGTTTTGGGATTAATCGCCGTATTGGCCGTTTCTTGTTCAGAAGAAGTGGTGCCAAAACCCTATGGCGAATTGAGATTGGAGTATCCAAATCCTCAATACAAGACGTTTTCTTCACCTTGTGGTTATAGTTTTGAATATTCGGATTTTGCAAAAGTAAGCCCTGGAAAAGAACCTTGCTGGTATTATATCGATTACCCGAAAATGAATGCGAAAGTTTTCATTACCTATTTTCCGATTCGCAACGATTTTGATGCTCATGTAAAAGAGGCTGAAAAAATGGTGTACGAACATACGGTAAAAGCATCAGCAATTGATACTAAGTTTTTTGAATACCCAGAGCGCAACGTTTTCGGAAATTTTTATGAATTGAAAGGGCAAAGTGCTTCGAATATTCAGTTTTACGCAACCGACAGTACAAAACATTTTATAACAGCCAATTTGTATTTTAACACCCGCCCAAAACCCGATTCATTAGCGCCAGCAATCAGCTATATCAAAAACGATATCATGCATATGTTGGACAGTTTTGAGTGGAAATCTAAAGAATTAAAAAAATAATATAACAATAATATGAAACTTTTAGTAGTAGGATCTATGGCTTTTGATGCCATTGAAACACCTTTTGGTAAGACAGATAAAATTTTAGGTGGAGCAGCAACGTATATCGGTTTGGCTTCGGCAATTTTGAAAACCGATGTTTCTTTGGTTTCTGTTGTAGGAGGAGATTTTCCGCAAGAATATTTTGATATGCTTACGTCTCGCAATGTTAATGTTGATGGTGTAGAAGTGGTTAAAGACGGGAAAAGTTTCTTTTGGAGCGGTAGATATCATAATGATTTGAATACACGTGATACATTAGCTACAGAAGTTAATGTTTTGGCAGATTTTGATCCTAAAGTTCCGGCACATGCTCAAGAAGCGGAAGTTTTGTTGTTAGGAAATCTAGATCCTTCTGTTCAGCTTTCTGTTTTGCAGAAAATGGCTAAAAGACCGCAACTTGTGATTTTAGATACGATGAATTTCTGGATGGATATCGCTTGGGATAAGTTGATGGAAATGATTCAACACACAGACGTAATCACCATTAATGACGAAGAAGCAAGACAATTATCTAAGGAATATTCTTTGGTGAAAGCAGCGCAGAAGATTCATGAAATGGGTCCGAAATACGTAATCATCAAAAAAGGAGAGCATGGAGCATTATTATTCCACGATGGGAAAATATTTGCGATTCCTGCTTTGCCATTAGAAGATGTTTTTGATCCGACAGGAGCAGGAGATACATTTGCAGGAGGTTTTGCAGCGCATTTGGCAAAAACGGGAGATTTTAGTTTCGAAAATATGAAGTCGGCAATCATTATTGGTTCAGCGATGGCTTCGTTTACGGTAGAAAAATTCGGTACAGAACGTTTAGAAGAACTTACGTTGAATCAGCTTTCGGAAAGAATCGAAAATTTCAAACAATTAACGACTTTCGAAGTTTCGCTTAACGGAGAATAATTCGATATTCCGATGAAAAAAATATATTTCTTAGGAGCTTGTCTTCTTACTCAAATGGCTTTTTCACAATACATGATTGTAGGGAAAGACAGCATTTCTGCGAAAGATTTTGCACGAGATAATGAGTATTCGTTGAAAAATAACGGGATCGAAAAGAGTTTGAAAAGTTCGCAGGAGTTTTTACTGTTGCAACAGTTTGCTGCGGAAAAAAAGGCTGATACGGCTGCTTTTTTCAAAGATCGTATGATGCAAACAATGGGCGAACTTCGTAAAGAACGTTTTTATCCGCCTGCTTTAACCAATTCGTTGCTTACGGAGTACGTTCAAGCGAATCAATTGGAGCGAAAAATGCTATTTTTCATTGTTGAAAAGAAGGACGGTGATGTAAACGATTATCAAAAGATTTATCAAGAAGTGAAATCGGGAAAACTATCGATGGAAGAAGCGATAAAGAAATATACAACCCAAGAGCCTAATCCAGTTTATGTAAAGCCGGGAGTGATGGATCAGGGTGTTTTCGATGATTTGGTAAAAGCAAGCAACGGCAGTTATTCCCGATTGGTGAATACGTCTGGATACGCCGCTTTTGCAAAGTTAATTGACACTCGACCAAGTTTAGGCTATGTTATTTTTGGAACGGTTTCGTTTCCAAATAATGCAGATGCAGATCAAACAAAAACCAAAATTTATCAAGCGTTAAAGGAAGGTAAGAAGTTTGAAGCGGTAGCTGCAGAATTTGGAAGCACCGATCAAGAAAAGAAAAACGGTGGCGTAGTTATGGGCTCGCCAACGTTACCAGACGAAGTTTATGCCGAATTTAAAAAGCTAAAATCGGGTCAATATATTCCACAACCGATCTTGATTGAAGACAAATATTACATTTTTAATGTATATCAAATGTTTCCATATCAATTGGATGCGGATAAAAAAGAATTTTTATTGCGTGAAATGATGAATTCTAATTACGCTCAGAAGCTTCAAGATCAGTTTGTTAATCAATTAATGGCGACTTCGACTTTCAAAATGGGAAAAGAGAATTCGGAACTTTCCAAGTCGTATCAAGCGTTTTTGAAGCAAACCAATCCGAATACCGTTTTGGCTACCTACGGTAAAAATCAATTGAAATTAGAGGAATTCCAAAAGGAATTGAAAGAATTCCCGAATATTGAAAAAGTAGGTCCACAAGAGTGGAAGGAGCTTTACGATGCAAGGATTCGTCATTTTGTGTTAACGTCCTATTCCAAGGATTTTGATTTTCAGCCGGAAAATGCACAAAAAATTAAAGAAGCGAAGAAAATGTTGTATTCAGAATATGTTTTCTCGCATTATTTGAAAAACCAAATCGAAAAAAATCCACAGAAATTAGCCGATTATTACAACAAAAATAAGAGCAAATTTATGTGGGATGAGCGCGCAGATGGACGTGTTGCTATTTTGTTGGATGATTCTATGGCTAGCGAAATTCAGAAACAGATTAAAGATAAATCCAATTGGGAAAAGCTGAAAGCAAAATATTATGGCAAATTGAATGCTAAAAATCAGATTTTAGTTCATTTTGAAGAAGGGAAAATGGTGAAGGATGCCGATATTTTTGTGAATAATAAATTGCCTTTTTCTACGGGAGTTAACACGACAAAAATTGGAGACAAAACGGTTGTTGTCGCGGTAGATTCTATCGTTCCGCCAACGCAGATGACAATGGAGGAAGCAGATGAAATGATTCGCGACGCGGTTTTCGAGGAAGAGCTTCAGCAAACGATTGCGCAGCAAAAAGCCAAGACAAAAATCGTAGTTGAACCTAGTTTCTTAAAGGAATTGGAAAAGAATTTTAAGAAATAATTATAATATTTTATATAAAGAATCTCGGTAAGAAGTTTAATTTTGCACAATTAATTTAGAAGAATGTTACAAAGTAAGAGGGTTTTAGCCCTAATTCTGTTTGTTTTTACGGTTTTTTCATCACAAATTCATGCTCAAGCCAAGCCAGGCGAGTTGATTGATGGTATTGCGGCGGTTATCGGAAACGAAATCGTTTTAGAATCCGATATTCTAGAGCAAATGAATTTTTCAAAACAAGAAGGAAATCAAGTAAACGATAAATGCGAATTTTTAGGAAGACTCCTGAATAATAAATTATTGATTTACGAAGCAAAGCGTGATACCTTAATTGAAAATCGTGCTGACGCCATCCGTGAAATGTCGAATAATAAATTTCAACAAATTGCAGCTCAGTTTCCAGACGAAAAAGCGATGCTAAAAGCGTATGGTTTCCGTACAGCTTATGAGATGAAAACGATGATTGAAAAGTACGATTCGGATCAATACTACGGTCAAGAAAAATATAAAAGAGTGACCTCTGGTGCGGATATGACGCCAAATGAAGTAACGGATTTTTACAATCAGTATAAATTTCAACTTCCAGAAGTGAAAGATGAGGTTTCTTTGGCGCAAATCGTGATGTATCCTAAACTTACCGAAGCGCATAAACAAGAACTTCGCGATAAATTACTGAAGATTAAAAAAGATATTGAAGGTGGTGAAACCTTCGAAAATTTGGCGCGAATTTACTCTGAAGATCCAGGTTCGGCTTCGAATGGAGGTTTATATACCAATGTAGCGAAAGGTCAAATGGTAAAACCTTTTGAAGCGGCTGCTTTGAATCTTCAAGAAGGTGAAATGTCAGAACCAGTAGAATCGGATTATGGTTTCCACTTAATTCAGTTGGTTAAAAAATCGGGTAAGAACTACGATGTAAAACATATTTTGTTGAACTCGACTCCGACAAAAGACGAAATGATCGCTGCTAAAAAAGAATTGGATAGCATCCGAACTTTGATTGAGGAAAAGAAAATGACGTTTAGAGAAGCGGCTTATAAGTTTTCTGACGATAAAGGAACGAAATTCAACGCTGGAGTTATAACTAACCAAGATGGGAAAGATAAGCTTGAAAAAGTGAATTTGCCAGCTGTTGTAGCGTATCAAATTGCGGGTCTTAATAAAGGCGATATGACGGAGGTTTATGAAGATGAAGCGAATAAAAGAAAAACGGTAAATATGTTGATGATAAACGATGTGATTCCTGCGCACCAATTGGATATTGCAACCGATTATGAACGTATCCGTGAGTTTGCTTTGAATAAGAAACGTGGTGAGTTGGTAGAAAAATATGTGAAAGAGCAATTGCCGAGCATATTTGTTTCCATCAACAAGCGTTACGATACTTGCGAATTCAACAGCTTACTGAAAAAAGAAGTTCCCGTAGCAAAGAATTAATTTTATTTAAGATAAACTAAAAACCTCGATTTTTTCGAGGTTTTTCTTTTTTTACCATTTTTGAAATTTCTCAAAAAGTCTTATTTTAGCTACATGAGTAATTTTATCGATTTCGGAGCGGCTACGAAGCTGAAACAAGCTCAAGAAAGCCAAAACAAGGTCTCTCAATTATTTGGTATTCAATATCCAATTATCCAAGGCGGAATGATATGGCATTCGGGTTGGCGTTTGGCGTCTGCGGTGTCCAATAACGGCGGAATGGGGCTTATTGGGGCTGGAAGTATGTATCCGGATATTCTTCGGGAGAACATTCAAAAATGCAAGCAAGCAACGTCGAAACCTTTTGGGGTGAATATTCCGATGTTGTATCCTGATTTGGAGGAAATTATTCAGATTATTTTAGAAGAGAAGGTTGAAATTGTTTTCACATCAGCTGGAAATCCAAAAACGTACACGGAAATGTTCCAAAAGGAAGGACGAAAAGTGGCTCATGTTGTTTCGTCTACCAAGTTTGCAATAAAATGTGAAGATGCTGGTGTTGACGCTATTGTTGCCGAAGGTTTTGAAGCGGGTGGACATAACGGGCGTGATGAGACGACAACGTTTTGCTTGGTTCCGAATGTTCGTCAGCATATTTCAAAACCATTAATCGCCGCTGGTGGAATTGCTTTAGGTTCGCAAATGCGTGCTGCCATGGTTTTAGGTGCTGATGGAGTTCAGATTGGTTCGCGTTTCGCTGCAACGGAAGAAGCAAGTAGCCATGCTGATTGGAAGGAGAAAATTACGCAACTGCAAGAAGGTGATACGTTTTTAACGTTGAAAGAATTGGCACCAGTTCGTATGGTTAAAAATGAGTTTTACACGAAATTGGAACAGATTTACCAAGAAGGAAAAGATGTGGAGAAGCTGAAAACGCTTTTAGGAAGAGGTCGATCTAAAAAAGGAATGTTTGAAGGTAACCTTACCGAAGGCGAATTAGAAATTGGTCAAGTAAGTGCATTAATCAAAGACATTTTGCCAGTTTCTAAGGTTTTTGAAAATATATTGAACGAATTTGCAAACTCGGCGAATGTTAATTTTTAAAGAAAAATTTGCCGTTTTAGCGTACTTTCCTATATTTACAAAAATTGAAAGAATAGGTCTTCGGATCTTTTGTTAATATGAATGAAAACGAAAACTGCTCCCAAAAGGAGCAGTTTTTTATTTTAGATAGCCTCAATTTTTTCTTTTAGTTCGGCCCATCCGCCACCGTTGTAGCCGTCTTTTAAGCCTTCAGCAGTTAATAAATCCAATGCTTTTCCGCTTCGGTTTCCACTTCTACAAAAAAGAACCACAGGACCTTCAATAGCCAAAATTTCGTCTTTTCGATCTTCAACTTGCCCCAAGGGAATGTTTTCTGCTCCTGGGATATTTCCATCCATATCCAATTCTAGTGGCTCACGAACGTCGATTAATTTATAATTTCCTGATTGTAATACTTCTTCTAATGACATAATGTTCTGGTTTTTTGATATTTTAAATTTAAAAAGCACAACTTTTCATGGAAAAGCCGACTAACAAATTTATAAAATAATGTTAGTTTTGCAAACGAAAATGAAGTCTTCCTTAGCAGAAATCCATAGTACATTAATTAAAACCAAAGCTATTGAGTTTGGTTTCACGTCGTGCGGAATTTCAAAAGCTGATTTTTTGGAAGAGGAAGCGCCGCATTTTGAGAAATGGTTACGCAATAAATTCCATGGCGAGATGGGCTATATGGAGAATTATTTTGATAAACGTCTTGATCCGAGATTGCTTGTTGAAGGAAGTAAATCAGTCATTTCTTTGGCGTACAACTATTTTCCTGAAGAAACGCTAGCACAAGATTTTAAAATCTCGAAGTATGCGTATGGAGAAGATTATCATGAAGTAATTAAAGCGATATTGCGTGATTTAGTTGCGGAATTGCAAGAGGAAATCGGCGAATTTGGATTTCGAATTTTTGTTGATTCGGCTCCCGTTTTGGAGCGCGCTTGGGCAAAAAAATCGGGTATTGGCTGGATGGGGAAGAATGCGAATATTATTTCCAAACAAAAAGGTTCGTTTTTCTTTTTGGCGGAGATTATTTGCGATTTGGATTTAATTTCGGATCATCAAACCACCGACCATTGCGGTACGTGTCGAAAATGTATTGATGCCTGTCCAACAAACGCGATTGTTTCGGATAAAATTATCGACGGAAGTAAATGCATTTCGTATGCGACAATTGAGTTGAAAGACAGAATTCCAAGTTATTTTGAAGATAAAATGGAGGATTGGATGTTTGGTTGTGATATCTGTCAGGATGTTTGTCCATGGAATCGATTTTCAACACCACATAAGCAACCGAAATTTGCTCCGAATTCCTTTTTGAAAACATTTAAAAAAGAAGATTGGAAAGATATTACCCAAGAATTATTTTCAGAAATATTTAGAAAATCACCCGTAAAAAGGACGAAGTATGCAGGCTTGATGCGAAATATGAAGTTCTTGGAAAGCGATTTGAAAAAAGGGGGAAATGATTGAGCTCGCTTAGTAGGTAAGGAGAAAAATGGAGAGTCGAAAGGTTTGCTTACACGAAATAAGCGATATGAAAATGAAATGAAAAAGAAGTTTTAGCGTTTTTTCTGAACTCTTTTTGGCGGAAATTTCACTCGGTTTTTTAGTCTTTTTTGAGATTTACTTTTCTTGTGCATATCATTTTGTTTTTTGGTGTAACTAAATCTAAGTAAAATTTTTGTTTCTTCCAAATTGAAAATGATTTTGTATTAATTTATTAATATAGCTCGATAATCATTGAAATATTCTTAATGAAAACTTATATTTGAAAAAAAATCACGTGAAGAAAATTTTAAAAAACATACTAAAAGCCGTAGGAATAATTCTTGGAATTGTTTTGGTTTATGCGCTTTTCGGGTATTTACTGCCGTATATTCCTGTTTCTGCAGAGAAAACGAACGATCCCAAAACAGTCGATATTTATATTCTAACAAATGGAGTTCATACGGATTTAGTTGTTCCGGTGGTCAATGATATTTACGATTGGCGTCAAGAAATCCCATTCGAAAACACCAAATCAAAGCATACGGATTTCAACTATCTTTCTGTAGGTTGGGGAGACAAAGGCTTTTATTTGGATACGCCTACTTGGGCAGATTTAAAGTTTTCAACAGCCGTAAAAGCAGCGTTTTGGATGAGTGAATCGGCGATGCATTGCACGTTTTACAATCAAATGAAAGAAGGCGAAGATTGTGTGAAGATTTCTGTTACCGATGCGCAATACAAACGATTGGTAAAGTTTATTCAAGATAAATTCGATCGTGATTCTGCTGGAAAAGTGATTTTGATTCCAACCAATGCGGTTTATGGAAATGATGACGCATTTTATGATGCGAAAAGTAGCTACAGTTTTCTTAATACTTGCAATACGTGGGCGAATAATGGTCTGAAAGCGGCTGGACAAAAAGCAGCACTTTGGACACCAACCGATTTCGGAATTTTTCAACATTATAAAAAATGAGAAATTTCCTCTTCCTATTCGTTTTTACTTTAATTCAATGTCAGAAAGAGCCGAGTTTGACTCGAAACTCATCTTCTTTACATGAAGTGGAAGCGAATGTGGAAAAGCCGAAGGTTAATCTTGAGAAGTTGAAGTCAAAAGCGGACGAAGCGTTAAAGTTTGTAGAAGCCAAGAAATACAATACAGAATTCTGTATTTTGGTCGATATGAGCTTGCATTCGGGAGTCAATCGTTTTTTCATTTGGGATTTTAAGAAGCAAGAAATTTCGCATCAATTTTTAGTTGGTCACGGATGTGGCTCTGCCTCATGGAGTTCAGACGATACCAAAGAAAAACCTAGTTTTTCTAATGTAGATGGAAGTCATCTTTCGTCTTTGGGGAAATATAAATTAGGAGCTCGTGGAACAAGCGAGTGGGGAATTGGTGTAAAATATCTCATGCACGGCTTAGAAGAAACCAATTCGAATGCGTTACCGCGTTTTATTGTCTTCCATTCTTGGAATTTGATGAGCGACTCCGAAGTCTATCCAAAAGGTTCGCCAGAAGGTTGGGGTTGTCCTACTGTTTCGAACAACGCCTTAAAAACATTAGATCCAATGCTTCAAAAATCTAAAAAACCAGTTCTTTTTTGGATGTATAATTAGATTTTGTCTTTGCCTTAAATTTTTCTTGCTGATTTTCACATAGTTAAATAATTTTTTTAATATTTATTTTCTAAAAATTATCGTATTACGATAAAAATATATAAAATTGCAATAATAAAATATTGTAATTATGAAATTAACGTTCCCTAAAATTATTTATGGTTTTGCCAAACTAAGTTTTATACTCAGTCTTTTGCTGTTTTTGTACATCGTTTTTGGAGCAATTTGTTATCTAATTCAGGAACAAGGATGGTTTCAATTTGATTTCTTGAATATTGGACACACGGGTTCTGGTCAAGAAGTAATTAGTATGAAAATCCCATTTGTTGATCTCGGAGTTTCTTTTCCTCCTAATTTGTATCAGATGGCGTCCATGATTTTGTTCTTTGCTTTTTACACCTTCTATTTTTATTTGATGACGCGATTCTTTGCAATTTTTTCTTCAAATAATTCATTTTCTACATCCAATTTAAAGGCTGCAAAGCGTTTTCTATGGATTAATATTATACCCATTATTCTTTTGATAGCGTACGCTATTTATAAAGCTATTAGTTCAGGTTCAGCTATAAATTTACTAGATGATGGATTGATTCTAATTTTTCTGCATGTATTTGTGATTATTCTGGTTTTGTTATACCAAGATATTATCAAAAAAGGAATCGTATTACAAGAACAAACCGATTTAACAATATAAGTATGGCTATAGTTTTTAATATCGATGTAATGCTGGCGAAACGAAAAA
Organism: Bacteroidota bacterium; assembly: GCA_023423715.1. GTDB lineage: Bacteria > Bacteroidota > Bacteroidia > Flavobacteriales > Weeksellaceae > JAFAFC01. Next base: position 77,593 of record JAFAFC010000021.1, on the reverse strand, counting down.
TGCAGTCTCAAGAACTCGCCGATAAAATTGGAATTACACAAGCAAATCTTTCCATTCTTAAAACAGGAAAAGCCAAGGCTTTGAAAATATCAACCTTAGAGGCTTTGTGTAAAGCACTCGATTGTCAACCTGCAGATTTATTAGAATATCAACCTTAAAATAAAAAAACGATGATAAATGTACGATTTGGACTTTTAGTTTTGCTTGGGTCTATGGGCTTATTTAGTGCTCAAGAATTAAATGCGGATCAAGTTTACGCATTCAAATATGATGATGTAGAAAAGTTTAAGACGGCATTTGCTGAAAAGCATAATCAATGTTTCTTGGTTAACAAAAAAACGTATTCTCCCATTGTAATTGCAATAAAGACGGATAGAATAAAGGTTTTTCAATATTTAATTGATTCGAAATCTGACATCGAAAAGTCCTGTGAAGACAAAACACCGCTAATGTACGCCGCTCAGTATGGTAAATTAGACATGGTAAAAGAACTTCTAAAAGCTGGTGCAAAAAAAGATGTGTTAAATCCTAAAGGAAACAAAGCTTTGGATTATGCAGTACGTGAGAATAATACGGCAATCATCGAACTGCTAAAATAGATTCAAATTGCATAAAAAATAAAAATCCTCCATCAACCTTAGTTGTAGAGGATTTTTTTGTCCTATTTTTTTACCTTCTTTTTCATTTTTACTCGAAAATTCAAAAATAAAATAAACCATATTTCGATTAATCTAATTTTCTCACCAATTTACTGTTTTACAAAATAAGTGTTCTGATTTTCAATTATTTAATAAGAAAATAGGTTTCCTTATTTTCTTTCTTTCACTATGTTTCAAGTAAAAATTCCCAATCTCTATATATACTTTTGCTGCAAAACAAACACAAATTTTGCGGAGAAATGCTATTTAAAGAGATACATATAGGAGATCTTATAAAAGAACGTATTGCGGAGGTAGGTATTGAAACTTCGCACTTATGTACCGCATTACGCATTTCTGAAAATCAACTTCAGTCGATTTTAGCCAATCCCTCAATTGAAACGGATACACTTTTGAAAATATCCAAAATTTTGGATTACGATTTCTTCCGCTGCTACAGTCAGCACCTTATTTTATACGCACCACTTTCTGCAAAAAAGAAAACAGATAAGCCCAAGCTTCCTGTTTTCCGAAAGAACATTTATACGCAAGAAATTATTCAATTTATACTTGAACAGTTACGAACAGAAAAAATGTCTAAAACTGCCGTAATGGAGCGCTATAATATTCCAAAAACGACTCTTTACAAGTGGATATCAAAATACGATCACGTAGTTGAACAACCAAATCATGTACGATGAAGATGAAGGAGAATGGGGGTAAACCGAACTATTTGCAAATCTTCAAAGATATTTTGACCGAGAAATTTCCGGATAAGAAGATTGCAGAAATAGAACTGGCAAGTGAGAAAGAGCTTAGTGTTTCTGAGGTTTTAAAGTTTAATAAGCTCGTATTTGGAAAAGAGGCTGCGATGAACGGGAATGGAAAGTTTCGGTCTTATGATAAGGAAACGATTTTATTGATTTTACATTATCAAAAACGAAACTATTGTTCGAATTCTGAATTAGCGCGCATCTATAACGTCAGTCGAAATTCTATTTCGGCTTGGAAAAAGGTCTTTAAAGTCTAGTTAGAAAAATTAAATAAAAAGCTATTGATAGAAAATTTATGAGAATTAACCGCAGATATCATGTAGTGATGGTGACTTTTTACCGAAAGTTACTCGCTACGCTGTTTATTCTTTTCAATATTTCTGTCTTTGCTACTCATTCAGTTGAAGATTCATCAACGACAAACCAGCAAATAGCTGAGATTTACGTTTATGGTGATGCCGTGGTAAGTAACCAAAATTTACTTACGAATTCTAAGATCGTCAAAGTACCAAATGAGAAAAAGTTCAAAAACAATCCTAGGGTTGTTGAGGTTCGGACTCGAGAGAAAATCACAAAGGAAATTGTCAAAACATCGGAAAAGAAAAAGCTTCAACAAGATGCTTTTATTCGGACTAATTTTTCAACTCCTTTCAGCTCTAATTTCACGCAAGGGTCATCTTCGCGCGTTACAAGTTTACTGCCAGATGTACATGTAATTGTGCTATGGAAGCGGACATTTTACTATGCCGTAAAAAATCGCATTGAAGAACCGAAAGTTCTTTTTGGAACTCTAGTGGATAGTAACTTTTCGCAAAAATTCTTGTACGAGTTTTCCGTGAGGCCACCACCATTTTTGATCTAATATCAAATTCAAAGAGTCAATCTGACTCGATATAAGATTTAGGAAAATTCTTATTTCAAAAACATACAATTTAAATACAAATAGATAATGAAAAATAAATATTTTTTAGTTTTTCTTATGATGCTATTGAGCATTTATAAGATTAATGCTCAAAATATAACGATAAATTCAGGAGACATGCCCGTCAATTTGGTTGCATGTGGTGATCCTGGGACGTTCAAGTTTAATGTTTATGGACCGCTTCCTTCTGGAACGGTTATCTCTACAACATTACCCGACGGAGTTAAATTTAACACATTGGTTTCTGGTAACGTTACAGCAACGCCAACGGCAACGGGAGTTGATTTTACTTTGACTAGTGCACTTACGTCAGCTTCAGATTTAACAACCATAGCCTATACCGTGAATGTTCCGTGTAGCCCAACGATTAATTCTGGAACAGTTACATACAAAACCGGAGCTTTAACAAAAGACGTGGCTTTACCGAATGTACAATACTCACTTCTTGAAGTAACAACCGTTTCTCCAACGAGTGCTACGATTAAAGTGCTTGATTCGCAAGATTATACATATAACGTAAGACAAAGTGCAAACACGTATAGTAATAATATCAAAATATACATTACCCATAGCACGAATGTATCTATAACATCTCCTGTAGGTGTGTTAACATTGGGGACACCTTCCGGAACTTCACAAACGGATGTTTTAGAGCTTACTGGTGCGCAAATCGCAACCATTGGGAATAAAAATACCCGTTTTGAAGAAAATGAAGTTTATTCGAACAAAATTTCGGTTAAACTTTTGAGTTGTACGACAGGAGAAACAATAAGTTTTAAGGCAGGTTACGGATGCGGTACAACAACAGCATGTCAAACAGGAAATACATCATCTGTCGGTTTAACAGGAACCGTGTTAGGAGATCCAAAACTAACAATGACCCAAACCAAGCAACCTTGGCCAGGGTTCTTAACCAGTGAAGCGGATACGGCTAACTACACGCTAACCAACACAGGGACTGGTCCCGCATTGAAAATAAAAATTCAATTTGGTTTTGCCACAAATGGTGATACACCACTAAAGAAAGCATACTTAAACTTCTTTAATTTTAAAGTAAATGGGAACTCTATGTCTGATGATGCTAATGATGTAGCCCAATTTAATTTTACTACAGACCCTGATGGTGCTGGAGTTGGTTTAGAAGACTTGGATGGAGATGGGTATTTTAACGATTTACCAGCTGGAAAATCGGTGAATATCACGGCGATGCTTGAACAATTGATGACAACCATGAATGAAGCGTGTAAGCCAGGATATTATAACGGAGCAGGGACTAGTGGTGTTGATGCGGTAAAATGGAGATTGATAAACTTCAATTCTTGTGGGGTAGATAAATCATTCAACGAAGCGAATAGTGCTTTAGGAACAAATACACCTTTTACGATGGGGGTTATTAACCAATCATCAGATATTATTGCTCCCAATGGAAATGTGAACTTTGACGCCGTTACAAATAATACCTTTTCAGCAACCTACTCTTTTGGAGCGAATGCAACCACGATTTCCTCTGGCACAGGGTTTAATATAAATGCTCGAAATGCATTTTGGAGAGTGAAAGTCGTTTTGCCTTCTGGAGTTATTCCAAATACGGCAATAACGCCAACGTATTCGGATACGTCAAAGTATGCTCTTACCTACAATTCCTCAGTAAGTGATCCTCAAAATCATATTTACTATTATGACCTAAAACCTACTGCTTCTAACCAAGGTGCAGCAAACTTAGCAATTACAGGAAAATTAACTGTACCATTAAAAGTAGATGGAAGTTGTAATAGTAATGGTGTTTATAATGTGAAGTTTTCTGCAGCATTATTTCGAGATGCTACCAATGTGTATATTCCAGAATTAGGATGTAGCACATCTCCAAATTTCTCACTAGGATGTGGGACATCTCAAGGCTTGAACATTGATAGTTTTGATATGAAAAGACAAACTTTTGGATATACAAATGCTGCGGGTACAACACTTGCAGTTGAGAGTAATATTCCAGGAGGTGAACTTAACAATTATCTGAATGGAGATAAGGGAGTTATGGCATATCGATTAACTTTAATCGATCCAAAAGTTGCGTCCGCAACCTTAACTCTTGAGTACGATCAGCACAATTGGTTAGCGCCTGGCGTTGCAAATGGAGGAATAAAGGCGATAACAGGTTCTTATACAGATCCTGCAACTGGCGTTTCTACACCTTTTACTATTCCTGCTGCTTCTGCAAATACTTATTATACTTACAACGCAAGCTATACAGGAAGTGATGGAAAAGCGAAAACATCCTATGTTTTTGATATTATGAAATTATTTGAAACCGGCGGTCCATTGGCTGGTATCACACGAGCTGCGAATGCAAAAATTAGTTTCAATCCTCAATTTGTTGTGAATCAAGATTTATATTCGTTAAACGCAAATACCGCAATAGATTCCAATACAGGATATGTGCTAACAGGGATTAATACTTACCCAACAGTAACACTAGGAAGTAATACAATTGTTGGCGGAAACAAAGCTGATAAAGCCACAATTTTTTCATATTATGTAGAAAATTCAATTACAGGACCATCAACAATAATTGCTGCACAGTGTACGGAAAGTTCGTTTTCGTTTCAATTAGAATTTTCTCGAAATAGTAGTAAGGTTGGAAATTTATTTCCAACAGAATACCGATATAATCAAAAGATTGATAGAGTTGAAGTATTGGTTCCTGCAGGAATTACACTTGTAAAAGGACAAACAACACAAAGTATCCCGGGAGGTACGTCAATAAAAATTTCGGATCCTGTAGTTACCTACGGATTTGATATCGATGGAAAGCCTAATCCAATTGGATTATTTGACAAATATACATTCATAAATGATGGTACTTGGTTGCGTCAAAGAGCGACTAATAATTTTGATTTCTCAAGTTTTAATTTTCGATTTACAGTAAATAACTTCTACCGAACGTATCAGCAGACACAATCGCAATTCAGAATTTGGCCAAATGTAGCAACAGGACAATTTTCTTTGAATTTTGATACTCCTAGAACGATTACGGGAAGTGCAGGGACAATTGGCGTAAGTACTACCAATATTTCTTTGTTGAATTATGTGGTGACATCTGCAGCGCCTAATCATACAACGGCTACCAATACGGCATCTTGGCCATTAACGATTACGAATACGTCTACTTCAGCAATTTCTAATTTTTGGATAGCTATTGAGGTTCCTCATAACAACATTACGCCAACATTGTGGGATGGTGCCACTCAAATTTCGATGGAGAGTTATGGAACAGGAAAATATTGGGCAAAAGTAGGAAGTGTGCCAGTTGGCGCAAAAACCTTCACCATAAAATCGAATAGTTTTACCGTATGTGGAACTGATTCTTTTAAAGTGAAAACAAGTTTTGAGTGTTCTGGATACCCTACAGATCCTACAACAGGATTTGAAAGCCAAGGAAAAAGACCTTTATGGACAGCTCCAGACGTTGACATGAGTATCACAACGCAAAATCCTGCTTTGACAATAGAATCTTCCGTAAATAGCAGTGGTAACCAATCGTTCTCAATTTGTGCACCAATAGACGAAACTTTAAAAGTGACCAACGGAGCCAATGGGTACGCTTACAAAATAGAACCTACACTTTCGTTCCCAACAGGAATGCAATTTGAAGCGGGAAGTTTTAAAGTGAACTATAACGGCGTTGATTACGCTATTTCTGATCCGACTTTGGTAAGTGGAAATACCTTTAAAGTAAATATTTACTCTAATACTAGTATTCCATTTGTAACTTCAGGACTTCCTGGAACATCCAATTCGGTTGATCCAAAATCCTTCATCTTAAAATATCAAGTAGCTACAGTTTGTTATACAGGAGGTGTTGGAAACTATATTTCAGGCTCGAAAATTGGTTATACTATTCCGTATCAATCAGGATGTCAAGCGCAAATGACCGCTTTAAAATTAGATTCTCAACCAATCGAATTAGGAGGTGGAATTCAAGGAAAAACGTATGCCAACAGCTTAATTACACTTGAAAATCCAAATAACATTGGAAATCATCAGATTAACGATGGTGAAGAAATGAGAATAACGGTAATTAATCAAGGTGATCCAGTTTCTTCATTAGAAACGATTAAGGTTTTTGTAGATCCGGCGTATGATTATCAACCTAATTCGTATTCACTTCAAGCGGGCAATAATTATAGTGGTATGCCAGCGGTAAATGAACCAACATCCGTAATTGATGGAACTGGAAAACGTCAAATTATCTGGACGATTCCGAAAGGCTATAGCAACGCAAGTGGTGCAAATACCATTCAGTTTAATTTTAAATTAAAAGTGGTAAATCCTTCGGCGTTAAGTTGTGCAGCGACAAACGAAGTGGTCATGAATACCTTTATCGGTACAACCTTAACGTGTGCTATTAATGGAAATTCTTGTGAATTGGAATATCCTACGGGAACAAATCAAAAAGTAACTCTAAAAGCTTTCAAACCTAGTATTACAGCGACGGTTGCAAATAGTAGTTTTACGAACGTTGGAGGATCAACTAATTATACCATCAATTATACGATTACAGATACGGATGCAACCTATGATGTGAAGTCTCAATTGAAATTGATGCTTTATAACGACGCAAATAATAATGGAATTGTTGATTCAGGGGAACAATTGTTAGATACCCAATATACAACTGCATCAGTAGCACCATCAGCTACAAGTTCGGGTACAATGGTAGGTTTTTATGCAGGAAGTGCTCAAAACTATGTGTTAGTTATTGATTCTAACCCAACAATTTCTGATATCTGTAGTCCAGTTTCAATTCCTGTAAAATCGTATTGTTATAAACCGGGAGCAACGACGGGAACTGCTTTAGATACAAAACATGGTATCACGGCTTTAGGAAGAGCAGGTTCCACGGGTGATAATTGGCCAATGGTGAGAAAAGGAGCTTGGACAGCGTTGGAAGCTAAAACAAAAGGTTTTGTAGTTAATAGACTAACAACAGCTCAAATTATAGCATTAGCGCAACCTGTTGAAGGGATGATGGTTTACGACACCGTTGATAACTGTCTTAAAGTGTATACAACAAAAGATAAAGGAGCAACATTTGGTTGGTATTGTATGGTACAGCAAACTTGTCCAAACTAACCTTTGAAGTTTTTTAAAAATCAGGAGCCGATGAGGAGTTTGTTCAGAAAAACTCCTTAGTTGGTTCCGAAAATTAAATTTAATCGCATGAAAAAATACTATATCGCTTTAGCTTTAACAATTTCATTGTTTGGTGTAAAAGCACAGGTTAATATTGGTGGTACAACAATTAGTTCGCCTTCCGTTTCTTTAGAATTCGGATCGGGAAACAAAGGAATTGTATTGCCATGGGTAACATCAGATGTCAACGTTGCAAATGCAGGAGTTGTTGATGGAACTTTGATTTTTGATTCTACAGATAAAAAAGTAAAATTAAGATCATCAGGAATCTGGAAAGATTTAACGCAAGATAAAACAGGTTCTGTGGATTTGTCTCTACAAGCAACGAAAACGGAATTGGCATCCGCAAAAGCGGTTATTGGTAGTAATGGAGGTTCGGATACAACGCCTGGCGTTTTGGTTCTTTCAGATACGAATAAAGCAATGATTCTTCCTAAAGTTGAAAGTCCACATTTAAACATTAGTAATCCAGCGGCTGGAATGATGGTTTATGATACCGTTGCACGGCAATTAGCTGTTTATAACGGAACGGTTTGGACATTTTGGAAGCCTTAATTCTAAATTTTAAATGATTAACAACAAACTCCTCACAAATTGTGAGGAGTTTGTCTTTTTATTGTGAAGTTAAGGTTACGAATGTGATTCGTTTTCTTCAATTTTAAATTTTATGAACGTTGAAGGTGAAACACCTAATTTTTCTTTGAAAACTTTCGCAAATTGAGTGTGTGATGAAAAACCTGACATTTCTGCCAGTACGGCAATTTTGTATTGCAACAATTTTGGGTTTTCGTGCATTTCTTTAACAATGTAATTTATCCTAATATCATTGAGATACGATGCGAAATCCGAGTTACGATATGTTTTTAAAATATAGTGTAGATACTTAGAATTAGTGTTTAAAAGCGTACACATTTGCGTTCCTGTAAGTCCTTTTTTGGTAAATTGTTTCCGATCTTCAAATTGTTGAAGCTTTTTAATCAATTCCTTTTCCGTTTCAGCGTTGATGAAGCTTTCTTTCTCTGTGTGATTTTTTATGAGTTTGTCTTCATCATGTAATTTTTGAGACTGCAATTGACTCATAATCTCATTAATATTTTCGTGAAATACTTTTTTTTGTTTCGCCAATCGTATTCTATAAAAAGCAAAAAATCCGATAAGCAAAAGTGCTAGAGAACCTGCAATAATCGCTAGTTTGAAATATTTATTTTCCCGCTCTTCAAGTGTATTTTTTAATTTTCTGGTTTCATTTTCGGTTAGCTTTTGCGAAACCGTTGTCTGTTTCTTGTTGATTTCTTGCAATTCTTGAAGTAATAAAACTCGTTTTTCAGCGGTATCATTGCAATTAGCCAATCGTTCCTTAATAATTTCCTTGGTTACAACGGGCGATTTATATTTTACAGAGATTTGCGCTGCTTTATCGAAATAGACTTTTACCAAATTTTCGTCTTTATCAGATTTGGCAATAAGCGCCTTGTCCATATAATAGAAATCCAACATGTTAATTGGGGATTCTGTTGTGATTTTTGCCAATATATCTTCAGCCTTTTGCATTGTGATTTTGGCTTGGGAGATATTTCCGCATTTGATATAGACGTAGCAAAGCTGAGAAAGTATGGCAAATTGATATCGGTAGCTGCCATCTGTTTCGGTAGAAGTTTCTAGAAGTTTTGCGTAAAAAGCTTCTCTTGTTTTTGCCGATTCACAATATTTTTCATCAATATCATAAATCTTCATTTGAGAATATAAAAGGTACATTGCCCTGTTGTATTCGTCTGTTTCTTTAGCAAGGACGTTCAACTTGGCAAAAGCTTCGTTAGATTCAAAAATTAAACCCGCCCTACGATACGACTGAATTTGCGATTGCAAAAGCATTAATTTAGAGTCTATATCATTAGACTTGTCATTGTATGGTTGTGCTTTTTCCAAATATTTTATTGCGCCAACAAAATCCCCAGAACTATAGCTAATGTCGCCCAACATCAAGTACGCCAACGCAAAATCATTATCGCTTTGGGCATAACTAAGCATTAATTTGCCGTTTTCTAATTGCGGCGGTTCATTTATTTTTATCTTAAAATAATAGTGTTCGAATTTTGCTTTCTTTTCTTTATCAATTTTCTCTTGAGCCAAGATAAAAATCGAAAATAATACAAAAATTGGCACTAAAAACTTTCGTATCATGTATTATTAATTCAGTTTAAATGGAAATTTGACAAATGTATCAAAATTTGTCTTGTCTCTTGAATAACTGTAGAAAAATAGAAAACTTAGCGAAATAAGTATAAAAGAAAACTTCGAAGCGAACTCCGAAGTTTTTGTACCCAGGACCGGGATCGAACCGGTACTCCTAAGAACTGGTGTTTGAGACCAGCGCGTCTACCAATTCCGCCACCTGGGCTGCTTTTAAATTGGTGTGCAAATATAAAACTATTTTTTTCTTAAAAAAGAATTTTTTCTCAAAAAATTTCAATTAAAATTCTAGCTCCAATCCATCATACGCTAAATGAACCTGTTGCGGTAATTCGGCTTCAACTTCATCGTGAAAACCGAGGTGATGACTGATATGAGTAAGATAGGTTTTCTGAGGTTTTAACTCCTCAATTAAGTCTAAAACTTCCGGTAAAATATAATGCGAATGGTGAGAAGGCGCCTTTCTCAAACAGTTGATGATGAGAAAATCAAGATTTTTCAATTTCTCTTTTTCAACTTCTGGTATATTGCTCGCATCTGTAATGTACACGAGATTTTTGATTTTAAACCCTAAAATTGGAAGCTCTCCATGTTCAATTTGAATGGGTGTAATTTCTATTCCTTCAACTTCGAAAGGTTTTTCATCAACTAAATGGATATCAAATGCGGGAGCTCCGGGATATTTATGATCTACAAATGCGTACGGAAATCGTGAGCTAATTTCTCTCGAAACCCTTTCGTTGCAGTAAATTGGCATGTTTGCCCTGTTTTTGAAAATCAGAGGACGCAGATCATCCAAACCAATTATATGATCGTTATGTTCGTGCGTTAATAGAACGGCTTGGATGTCACTTTCGTTGTTGGCTAACATTTGTTGCCGAAAGTCGGGACCACAGTCAATTAAGATTTTTTTTTCATGAGAAGTTGTCAGTAGGGCAGAGCTGCGTAATCTTTTGTCCTTCGGATTCTTAGATAAACACACGGGATCTGTTGATCCAATGACGGGAATACCTTGTGAGGTACCGGTGCCGAGAAATTTCAACTTCATGTTTTGAAGGAATGTATTTATTTTGGTAAATTTACGAAAATTTAAAAAATGTCTTTGGTAACCCAAATTCTTACTCCAAAACAAAAAGCTTTAGCCGTCAATTTAAACCAGAATATCTACGGAACGTTTGCCGAAATTGGCGCCGGTCAAGAGACTGTTCGTCATTTTTTTAGAGCTGGTGGGGCATCTCAAACCATTGCAAAAGCAATGTCTGCTTACGATAAAGACTTTAGTGATGCCATTTACGGGAAAGAACCCAAAAATAGATACGTTACTCAAGTTCGTTTGCGAAAAATGCTACGCTATGAAGCTGATTTGGTTGAAGAGCGAATTTCTCGAGAAACCAATCCTAATAGAAAGTTCTTTTCCTATGCTAATACGGTAACGACCATCAATTTTGACAAAACGCTAAAAGGCCATGGTTGGGTTGGAATTCGTTTTCAGAGCGAGCCAGAAGCAGGGTATAATGAAATCGTTTTCCATGTGAAGTTTCGTGAAAATGATGCAACGCTTCAGCAAGAAACACTAGGGAAATTAGGTGTTAACCTTATTTATGGGGCATTTAATTATAGTGACAATCCGCGTCGATTAATTGAATCTTTATACGATGATATTTCCTTGGATAATGTTGAAATTGACATGATTGATTTCTCAGGGCCAACTTTTGAATATGTTGATAATCGTTTGATGTCGCTTCAATTGGTGAAGTCTGGGATGACAGATGCCGTGATTTTTACACCGGAAGGAAATAACATGTTACCCGCGGATTTGTTGTACAAAAAGAATGTTTTTGCGGTTCGTGGAAGCTTTAGACCTGTAACGTTGGTGAATGTTGATATGTTCGAAAATGGACTTCAAATGTTCATGGAAGATACCGAAAGTACGAAGGAAAAAGTCGAAGTTTTGTTTGAAATTACGATTTCAAATTTAACGGCTTCTGGTGATATTGATGAGCGTGATTTCCTTGATAGAGTGGATGTTTTAGGGATGTTGGGGTACAATGTTATTATTTCAAATTACTCAGAATACTATCGTTTGACAGATTATTTCGCGGGATTTACCAATCAAAAAATTGGTATCGCAATGGGAGTGAATAATTTGCTAGGTGTTTTTGATGAAAAGTACTACAGCAACTTGTCTGGCGGAATTTTGGAAGCTTTCGGGAAGTTCTTTAGAAAAGACGTTACCGTGTATTTGTATCCGTACAAAGATCCTGATACTGGTGAAGTTTTGAATGCTGAAAACTTGAAAGTAGAATCCAATTTGAAGGAATTATATAAATATTTCAAGCTGAATAAGCGAATTTTAGATATTAAAAATTACAATCCAACGTTTTCGGAAATCTATTCAAGAGATATTTTAAAGAAAATTAGCCATTGCGAATCGGGATGGGAAGATCAGCTTCCAGTAGGTGTTTCGGATATGATTAAAGAGCGTAGAATGTTTGGATATCGTGATGAAATGAATTTAGAAGAATTGGTATGAGCACAGAATTAAAAAAACGTTTGCTTTCTATTTTAGAAAGTCCGAAAGATAAGACAGAAGGGAAGTTACAGAAGATTTGTACGCTTTTGGATCAAGAGATTTCGTACTTTAATTGGACGGGATTTTATTTCCGAAATGGTGATAAAGAAGAATTGATTTTAGGTCCTTATGTGGGAGCTGAAACGGATCACACGGTAATTCCTTTTGGAAAGGGGATTTGCGGACAAGTGGCTGTTTCTAACGAAACCTTTGTAGTTCCGGATGTGACTTTACAAGATAATTATTTGAGTTGTTCGATGGATACGAAGTCGGAAATTGTTGTTCCGATTTTTAAAGATGGAAAAAATATCGGTCAAATTGATATTGATTCCCATAAAATTGATCCTTTTACGGATGAAGATCGTCAAATGCTAGAATGGCTTTGTGGCGAGATTTCGAAGATTATGTAATCAATTGTGATTTCAAAATAAGAAAAAAAAGAGCGGAGTTTTTCGCTCTTTTTTAGTTTTCAATTTCGTGAAGTAATTCTTTGTAGTAGTTTCCGCATTTTGCAATTCGAGTTCCAAACCACGAAAAAGCTTCGCCATCTACGAGAAGGATTTTCCTAGTTGGAAATTGCACTTTCAATTCGTCTAAATGCTTTTCTTTAAAAGGATACGGCTCGCTGGAAAGTAAAATAATTTCTGCTTTTTCCAAATCTGTTACTTGAATTTCAGGATATCGATTTTGATTTTTAAATTGATTATCCAAACCTAATTCTGTTAAAATATGATGAATAAACGTATCGTTTCCTACAGTCATATACGGCTCTTTCCAAATCAGATACGCGATTTTATACGGTTTCGAAGCCTTGTTTTCGTATAAACTTTCGTACGCCTTTAAATAGAATTTCTGTGCTTTTTCTTCTTGGTGTAAAAGCCTCCCAATGGATTTTATAAAGTAGTAATTATCTTCAATCGTTTCAATATTGGTGAGCATAACATCAAAATTCTTCATTAGTTCCTCAACTTGCTCTTTGACGTTTTCTTCCTTGTTGGCAATAATTAAATCGGGCTTCAACGCCTTGATTTTTTCAATATTCAGATTCTTCGTTCCGCCAATAATGGGGACTTTTTCTACTTCATTTTTCGGGTGAATGCAGAATTTAGTACGCCCAACTACGTGTTCGTAATTCAAACCAAAGTCGAATAACGTTTCTGTAATGGACGGAACTAACGATACAATTCTCATATTTTTGCTATTGAGAATTCTAAAATACAATTTTCTTGGAAAAAGGTTTACAATAATCTTCCGCTAAGGAACATTCCTGCAATACTGAAATAAATGATAAGTCCAGTTACGTCCACCAAAGTTGCTACAAATGGTGCAGATGAGGTTGCGGGGTCAAGATTGAGCTTCTTCAGTATAAATGGAACCATCGATCCTGAAATTGTACCCCATAACACAATGGCGATTAAGGAAACGCCCACGCTTAAACCGACAAATTGCCAATGTACTCCATAATCAAAAATTCCGAGTTCATGCCAAACCATAATTCGTAAAAAACCGATACAGCCTAAGATTCCACCTAGAAAAATTCCGGTTAAGATTTCCTTTTTCATGACGTACCACCAATCTTTCAATGAGATTTCTTGCAGTGCCATGGCACGAATAATTAAGGTTGCGGCTTGCGAACCAGAATTTCCTCCACTGGAAATAATTAATGGAACAAAAAGAGCAAGAACTACCGCTTTCTGAATTTCGTCTTCGAAATAACCCATCGCTGATGCGGTAAGCATTTCGGAGAAAAAGAGAATGATAAGCCAATAGCCTCTTTTCTTAATCATTTCGGAAAGTGGCGTTTGCGTGTAGGGAAGATCTAGTGCTTCCAAACCACCGAATTTTTGAATGTCTTCGGTGTTTTGTGACTCGATTTGATCGAGGATGTCGTCAATAGTTACAATTCCTACCAGGACGCCAGCATCTGTAACGATGGGAAGCGCAGTACGGTCGTACTTCTCAAAATACGAAACAGCATCTTCTTTAGATGTTTTGGTTGGGATAGCTACAAAATGATTATCCGTAATTTCGGAAACCAACGTGTCTTCTTCGGCAAGAAGGAGTGCACCGATGGTTAAATCGTCTATTAATCGGTTTTTTTCATCAACAACATACAAGTGGTTCATCGTTTCCACCTTGCTTCCTACTTTTTTTATTTGCGTTAAACAACGTTTTACGGTCCATTCTTTTCGGATTTGGATGTAATACGGCGTCATCAAACGCGCAATAGAATCGGCGTCATAGCCCAAAAGTTTTAGGGCAATTCTGCGTTCTTGAGGATTTAAGTGGTTGATGGAATATTTGATGAGTTCATCCGGAAAATCTTCGAACAAAGCGGTTCGGTCATCCGGGCTCATTCCATTTAAAATTTCCGAAACTTGATCAGAACCAATACTACGAATGGTTTCTTCCTGGAAATCGGGATCAAGATGCGAAAAAACGTCGGCCTTATATTCTTTGGGAACCTTCAGGAAATCAATTAACCTTTGATCTGCTGGCAGTTCGCTAAGATGTTCGGCAATATCGGCAGGGTTGAAGAATAGTTCTTTTGAAGTCAAAGCTTGAATTTTTGCAAAGTTACTTTTAATTAAACAGAATAACGAATGTCACGCTGCGGTCCTCTCGTGTAGCTGATGCTAGAATTGATCTACTTTACTCCTCCGGATTTTTTTTAGATTTTTAATAATTTCAGTAATGGCTCCCTTGGTGCCCACTTTAACTGAGTTTTCTGCAGAACCTAAAAGGCGCATATTCTTTTTGTAGGTGTCGTAATTGGTTTCTGTGATAAATTTTCCATCAGCATCATAAAGTTTCATGCTTACTACGACCTGATTAGAGAAAACGTATTTGCCCAAACCTACTTTGAAGTATTGTACTTTGGGAACAACCGCAAAATCAGCATTGTTGTTTTTGCAATATTCTTTGATGGATTCCACGTCAATATTGTCAAATTCAACCGGCGCATCTGCACGAAGCATCGCGTTTTTGGGAAGAGAAAGAATTTTATCGGAAACGGCAGAGAAAAATGCAGTATTGGTAGCATCTTTAATTTCTTCTACGTTAGGGAAAACTTCCGGATTGAAATAAATGATCTTCTTTTGTTGAAGGTCCGAAGACTGAGCGTCTAGATTTCCATTGGAGGAAAGTGATTGTGCTTTCGCAACAGCCAGGCCGCCTGCGACAAGTACCAAAACAACAAGAGCTAATCGATTTTTTTTCATCACGTAATTTCAATGCAAAGATAGTTCCAATTGGCTGATTTTCGTTATACTTATCAATAGAAAATTACTATTTTTTCTATACTTTTATTTTTGAATTAAAAAATAGTTGCGAGGTTTTGTATTTAGTTGTACTTTTGCAGCTCGTTACATAATAATCATTAAATAATATTTGCATGTACTTAACTACAGAAAAGAAAGCAGAAATTTTCGCAAAACACGGTAAATCTGCAACAGACACAGGAAGCGCTGAAGGACAGGTTGCTTTATTTACTTTCAGAATTAACCACCTTTCAGGTCATTTGAAGTCAAACCACAAAGACTACAATACTGAAAAATCATTGGTAAAATTAGTAGGTAAAAGAAAAAGATTGTTGGATTATCTTAAGAAAAAAGATATCAACAGATATAGAGCAATTATCGCTGAATTAGGATTAAGAAAATAATCTTACCGATAAAAAAACAAAGAGCAACTCCGAAACGAGTTGCTTTTTTTATTTCGCCTTTCCAATTTTTCCCAAGTGTGTATTCTGAAAACTGTCAGAATATTTCAAACCATACCCCATAATTCTGTCAAAAGCAGAGTGAGAAAACAAAATAATTCCCGCAATTTCAACTTCTAGAATTGCAAAATATTTCCCAACTATAAATACCATAACTGCAACACCTAAATGGTGAAAAAGATTGTAGAAAAATGCACCGATTTTCGGGTTTATTAAATATCCCACCATCGAAATATCAGGAACGAAAAATAGGCATACAAACCACCACCAAGACCATCCTGTTTGTGCAAAACCAAAAATTCCGAGCAGTAACAATCCGAGATATTCTAAATTTAAAATCGTTTTCATAAACTTTAGTGTACATATTTGGTAAAATTACGGCATTATTTTTCACGCATATTATCATATGTTTATTTTTTAGAAACCAATTTTTCAAATTTCACATTCCGCCCAAATTCCGTATCTTTGCCCACGAAAATTTAAAGAGTTTAAATAATTTAACGTACTCAATACGGAGTACAAAAGACATTTTTTATGAGTGCACCACAAGCAATCACTGAGCTGATTACTCTTGCAGACGGGAGAGAAATTACGCTTGAAACAGGAAAATTGGCGAAACAAGCCGACGGTTCTGTTGTTGTAAAATTGGGCGGAACGATGCTTCTTGCAACCGTTGTAGCCAACAAAGAAGCCAACCCTGGCGTTGACTTTTTGCCTTTAACAGTAGATTATAGAGAAAAATTCTACGCAGGTGGAAAAATCCCTGGAAACTTTTTCCGTAGAGAAGCAAGACCATCAGATCAAGAAATCTTGACGATGCGTTTGGTTGACAGAGTTTTGAGACCTTTATTTCCTGAAGATTTCCACGCAGAAGTTCAGGTGATGATTTCCCTAATTTCTTACGATGGACAAACAATTCCTGACGATTTAGCAGGTTTAGCGGCGTCTGCGGCGATCGCGATTACAGATATTCCTTTCAACGGACCAATGTCTGAAGTTAGAGTTGTAAAATTGGACGGAAAATTAGCAATCAACCCTAAGTATGAAGATTTAGCAAACGCTGAATTGGATATCATGGTTGGTGCTACAAAATCTTCTATCGTAATGGTAGAGGGCGAAATGAAAGAAATTTCTGAGCAAGAAATGTTGGAAGCTATCCAATTCGCGCACAAAGAAATCATCAATCAAATTGAAGCTCAAGAAAGATTGGCTGCAAAAGTAGCTGGATCTTCTCCAAAAAGAGAATATTCTCACGAAACTCACGACGAAGAAATTCGTGAAAAAGTTTGGAAAGAGACTTACGATAAAGTTTATGAAGTTGCTAAAACGCCTTCTGCTAAAGAAGAAAGAGGCGAAAACTTCAAAGCAGTTCTTAACGATTTCTTAGCTCAATATACAGACGAGGAAGAATTGGCGAGAGTTACGCCTTTCGTAAAAGTATATTACCACGATGTGGAAAAAGAAGCGATGCGTCAAATGATTTTGAACGAAAAAGTTCGTCTTGATGGTCGTGATCCTCAAACGATTCGTCCAATTTGGTCAGAAATCGATTATTTGCCAGGAGCTCACGGTTCTGCAATCTTCACAAGAGGTGAAACACAGTCTTTAACAGCAGTAACTTTAGGTTCGGTTAAAGATGCAAACATGGTAGACAGCGTTGTTACCAACCACGACGAAAAATTCTTCTTACATTATAATTTCCCACCATTCTCAACAGGTGAAGCTCGTCCGTTAAGAGGAACTTCAAGAAGAGAAGTTGGTCACGGTAACTTGGCTCAAAGAGCTTTAGCAAACATGATTCCTGAAGAAAATCCGTATACAATCCGTATCGTTTCAGATATTTTAGAATCTAACGGTTCATCTTCAATGGCAACGGTTTGCGCTGGTACATTGGCTTTGATGGATGCTGGAGTTCAAATCAAAAAACCAGTTTCGGGTATTGCAATGGGATTAATTACTGATGAAAAATCAGGAAAATTCACAGTTCTTTCAGATATATTAGGAGACGAAGATCACTTAGGTGATATGGACTTCAAAGTAACTGGAACTGAGGACGGAATCACTGCTTGTCAAATGGATATCAAAATCCAAGGTCTTTCTATGGACATCATGGAACAAGCGTTAATGCAAGCAAAAGACGGAAGATTACATATTTTAGGAAAAATCAAAGAAACGATTGCAGAACCAAGAGAAGACGTGAAACCTCACGCTCCGAAAATGGTGATGATGGAAATTCCTAAAGACTTCATTGGTGCGGTAATCGGACCTGGAGGAAAAATCATTCAACAAATGCAAAAAGATACGGATACGGTTATCGCAATTGAAGAAATTGGTGAAATCGGACGCATCGAAATTTCTGGTGTTGACAGAGAGAAAATCAACGCAGCCGTGGCGAAAATTAACGAAATTACTTTCGTACCAGTTGTAGGTGAAGTTTACAAAGGAAAAGTAGTGAAAGTAATGGATTTCGGAGCTTTCGTAGCGATTGCAAAAGGTACAGAAGGTCTTCTTCATATTTCAGAAATCGAGTGGAAGCGTTTGGATAAAGTTCCTTATGCGGAAGGCGACGAAGTTGAAGTGAAATTCATGGGTTACGATGATCGTAAGAAAATGAAACTTTCAAGAAAAGTTCTTCTTCCAAGACCGCCAAAGCCAGAACAAAAGCCAAGAACTGAAGGCGATGCTCCAAAACCAGAAGGAGACAAACCAGCAGAACAAGCGTAATCGAGCTTAATATAAATATAAAACCACCTCAATTTGGGGTGGTTTTTTTATTATTTTTGTGCCATATAACATTTAATGAAGAAAATATACTCGTTAGTTTTATTGTTGATATTTGTTTTTGGCTTTTCACAGGACTTAAAATGGTTTTACTATACGAGTAAGAACCCAATTGAATATGAGTATGGAAGTTCAAATGGCGCTTTAGGGCTAGCAATTGATTCAGAAGAGTCTTTTATTACTTGTGGTCATTATCAAGATCGTGTTGGATTTGAAATGACGACACCGGAGGTGTACCAATTAAGTAACACTAAGAAAAATAGTGACCTTGGAGTTTATTTAGTAAAGCACGATAAGAATAAAAAATATTTGTGGCATAAGACCATTGCTTTTGATTATCAAGGCGAAGCTAAAATGACTTCGGTTGCAGTAGATAAAGAGGATAATGTCATTGTGACTGGTTCTATCAATGGTAAGAATATTGATCTGGATCCAGAAGATCCTGACTCTCCAATATATCATGCTAACCGTGGTGAGCATGGGACTTTTTTGATGAAATTTTCCAAAGATGGAAAACTATTATTTGAACAATTTTATAGTCTAGCAAATGAATTTGCGAGAGTTACTATTGACAACTTTGATAATATCCTAGTAACAGGTAGCTATATTAATTATAATGGGCGTACAGTTGATTTTGATCAATCGTCTGATAGAGTTGTTAATTTGGCAGGAAAAGATCAATCGTCTTTTATACTTAAGCTTACTCCTGAAGGTAAATTTATTTGGGCAAAATATGTTGAAGGGCACAACCGAGCTCACATTAGTTTTATTAAAGTAGATAGAAACAACAATATTGTAGTTTCTGGTAATAATGAGAGTTACTTCAAATATAATGGGGGAGAGTCTTTCGGTACAGCGGAATATGGCGTTAATAACGCTGATTATATTTTTAAAATTGATGAATCTGGAGATTTAAAATGGTTTCAAGCCTTACGAGGCTCTACTGGATTTGAAATTTTTGATGCAGGAAAATTTGATATTGATGATGATAACTCTATTGTCATTGCAACTAAAAAAGAAAAGACAAAAGTCAATTTCAAAAATTTCATTTATGATCCAGGTGGTAAAATGGGATTTGTTGTTTTTAAATTAGACGAAAATGGTAACTATGTTTGGCATTCTAGTATTGATCCCGAAACTAGCCATACAAGTTCTTTTTTTTCATTGTCCATTTCAATAGCGGAAGATCATACTATTAGTTGGTTAATTAATGCGGATGGTATTTTCGATTTTTTTTCTACAAAAAGCAACTCCGAAAAATTAAAGTATAGAAGATTTTATAATACCTTATTAAAATTAGACTCTAACGGGAAATTAATTAGTGATAAAACGAGAATAAAAGGGAATCCAATCTCGAGGTATAATAAAAAAAATTCTAGCCTGTACCTAGGAGGGACTGCTCCTTTTGGATATGAAAAAACATATCTAGACCCAAATCCTGCATCAAATCCATCTATACTTGGATATAGCTATGGCTCTAGTCATGTTCAGAAGTTAGGAAAATGCTACTCTGGGGTTCCAGATGGAGATCCAGAACTAATTGTTTGTTCGTTGGATCAAAGAAGAATTAAGGACTTGTATCCAAAAACGAGCTATTCTATTTGGTATGATTCTCCATCATCGATGAGTCCTTTGTCTCCAGAAACAATACTAGAAAATAAGAATTATTATGCTACGTCACACGATAGCTCATGCCCTGTTAATAATACAAGACATGAAGTTAAAGTAATTCTACTTCCTAGTCCACAAAAATTAATTATTCCAGATTTTACATTTTGTAATTTAACAGGAAAGACCATATTTGATTTAAATATTAATAATAATCAAAATATTCGTTTTTACGATGAGAAGCTGGCTACAATTTCCATGGGAACTCCTTTAGAAGGTAATAAAAAATATTATGCACAGGTAACGAACGAGTATTATGTTCCTGCCGTTTTATCTTGTAAAGGCGAAATGGTTGAATTTTATATTTACGATACTTCCGTTCCTCCAGTTGCGGAGACGTTTCAAAAATTTTGTGAATCCCGCAAACCAAAAATTACAGACTTGCAAGTTATAGGAAGTGATCTCCATTGGTACGACAGCGAAGGGAAAACTTTGGATAAAAATACTTTTTTGCAAGATGGTATCAAATATTATGTAAGTCAAACCTCTCAAGATTGCGAAAGTACTAAAGCTGAGATTCAGGTCTCATTAGAAAGTCCAGAAGTTCCAAAGGGTGACGCCGTACAGAAGTTTTGTATAGCTCAAAATGCAAAATTAAAAGATATTAAACTGACTGGAACTAATATTCTTTGGTATGATGTTAATGGAACGTTGTTAGCAAATACCACCATTTTAGAAGATCAGAAAACATATTATGCAACTCAGACAATTAATGAATGCGAAAGTACTTCTAAACTTGAGGTGAAGGTCGAAGTAAATAATACAGGATTAATTGCTAATAACGTGACTAAAGAATTATGTAGTACAAATGATACGGGTGTTAGAAGTGTTAATTTAGAAGATTACAAAAAAGACCTAATTATAAACTCCGAAGCATACAGCTTCGAGTTTTACGATTCAAGTAATAATTTAATTTTAAATTTGGCACAATCAATTTCTGTTGGGACATCTACTTATTTAGTTAAAATATTTTCTAGTTTAGGATGTTCCACAACAGCAAAGCTTGAATTGAAACTCTATGCAAATCCAAAAGTTTCTCTAGGGGATAATAGAGAATTTTGCAAGGGTGAAAAAGTGACTTTGGATGCGGGAGGTGGTTATGAAACATATTTGTGGAATACAGGGGCTAGCACTCAAAAAATAGAAGTAAATCAAGAAGGAACGTATTCTGTGATCGTTACAAATTCCAATAAATGCGAGAGTTCAACAAGTGTTAAAATAACAAAAAGAAAGCTGGGAACAATTACGAATATAAAAATTGCAAATAATACTATTTCTGTGATTATGAGTGATTCCGGTGATTATTTATATTCTTTAGACAAAGTGCGTTGGCAAGAATCTAATGAATTTTCTAATTTGAGTAACGGCGAAAACTTAATGGTGTATGTGAAAGCAAAATTAGGATGCGAAGTGGATAGTAAATCATTTTCATTATTTTCAATTCCAAATATATTTTCACCAAATTCAGATTTAAAAAACGATACATGGAAAATTTCGGGATTAGAACATTATCCAAACTCAGTAATCCTAATTGTAGATAGATATGGAAAGCCTGTTCTTAATAAAATTGTTAACGGTAACTTTGAATGGGACGGAAGCTTTAATGGTAAAAAACTACCTACAGGTACGTACTGGTATCATTTGAAAGTTTCAGACGGGCGAATTTTTAATGGTTATATTATTTTGCAAAATAGAAATTAGAAATTTAATCAATAATGAAATTGAAATATGTAAACCAGCAGAACAAGCTTAAAACGATGTCATTCCGAACGAAACATAGTGCAGTGAGGAATCTCTAGATTTCTCCTTCGTCGAAATGACATTTACAATACAAAACCACCGAGATTTCGGTGGTTTTTTGGTTTAAAAAATTATTCTTTAAAAGTTTTCAATTTTTCCAAATCTTTGGATTCTAAATCTTTCTTTCCTAATTTTTTATACAATTTTGCTCTAAATTCCAAAGGTCTTTTTACCTCTGGTAACAATTCGAAAGATTTTGTATAATCAGCAATTGCTTCATCATTTTTTCCTAAAGCTTCATAAGCAACGCCTCTCCAAGTATAGTTTCCACTTTCATCAGGCTCATTAGCGATAGCTTTATTTAAATCTTCAATAGCTTCATTGTATTTTTTCAACTTTACAAGAACATATCCTCGTGTGCTAAAAATTGCAGCGCTATTATCTCCCAGTTCTATCGCTTTATTGAGGTCAGAAAGTGAAGCGTCAAATTTGTCCATCGTTGCCATAATACTTCCTCGAGTATTGTGGTAACTAGCATCAGTAGGATTTAATTCAATTGCTTTATTGAGGTCAGCAATTATTTTAGTATTTCCTACTTCTGTCTTCTGAAATTCCAGTATTGCTCGCAAATGAAGGGCATCATGAGAATTTGGATTTAAAGCAAGAGATTTTTCCACATCTCGCATTGAATCTTCGAGCTTACCCCTAAATTGATTCGTGTATGCTCGACCAAAATACGCTTCCCAAGATTTTGGATCCAACTCAATCGCTTTACTGTAATCTTGTGCCGCTTTTTCAAATTCTCTCATAAAAAAAAACGACTTTCCCTCGGAATAGATACGCCGTACTATTTTTTGGATCGATATTTATAGCGTTATTGATTGCACTTTCCGCTTCCTCCATGTTCTGACTGTTGAAGTAAGCTCTTGCTAATTGATAATAATCAACAAAATTTGGTTTGGTTTCCAAACTTTTTTTTAATTTTTCGATGGCGATTTCATTCTTTCCTTCTTCGATATCTTTGCTAATTTCATTGTAAAAAGCCTCGTCAAATTTCGTTGTGTTTTGAGCAGAAACCAACGATAAAAAGCCAACTTGCAAGAATATCAAACTATAAATTACAATATACTTTTTCATACCTGTGAGTTTTAAGATTTAGTGTTAAAAAGCTGTTTTTTATATCAAAATATCAACATTTTACTTTTTTAAATATAGTAATAAGCTAACAAACAATATTGTTTTCCTTATCTTCGAAATAATTTAGTTTTAAAACAGAGTCTATGAAAACCTTTCTTTTTCTTCTCTCTTTCGCAAATGTCAATGCTTGTTCATCAAATTTTAAAAATTCTCAAACAGAAAATGTTATGCAACAATCCGATATCGTTAATTTAGTTCAAAATAATAAAATTGAAGCCGTAAAATCTGCTTTAGAAAAAGGTGCAAATGTCAATACACAAAACAAAAACGGACAATCTTTATTACTGATTGCGACGCTTAATCAACAAGCCGAAATGGCGAAATTGCTGGTTTTTCACAAAGCAGACGTCAATCTGCAAGCGGAAAATTTAGATAGCGCTTTTCTTTATGCAGGCGCGAGCGGACAAACCGAATTGGTGAAATTATTCCTAGAAAATGGAGCAAAATTCGATGTTTTTAATCGATATAATGGAACGGCTTTAATTCCAGCTTGTGAACGCGGTCATGTCGAAACCGTAAAAGTTTTGGCGACAGCAAAAGGTTTTCCAATCAATCATGTGAACCGATTGGGTTGGACTGCCCTAATGGAAACAGTTGTTTTAGGAAATGGAACTAAAAAATACCAAGAAATTATTCGGATTTTAAAAGATAATAAAGCAGATTTATTAATTCCAGACAAAGATGGAATTACTGCTGTTCAACATGCGAAAGAAATGGGCTTCAAAGAGATTGTTGCAATTTTGGAATCGTAGATTTAATTTTTTTCAATTTTAATTTGAATAATTTTTAATTTTACTAAAATTACAATACGATGAAACGCCAACTATCCAAATCCGATTCAGATAAAATTTTAGAGATTTTAAAAACTCGTTTTGACAAAAATACAAAGCGACATCCCAATATTACTTGGGAAAAAATTCAATCAAGATTAGAAAAATCGCCAGAAAAACTGTGGTCGATTAATGAAATGGAAGCAACGGAGGGTGAACCTGATGTCGTTGACTTTAACGCAAAAGATTCTGATTTTTTCGTTGTTGATTGTTCTGCGGAAACGCCTAAAAGAAGGAGTTTGTGTTACGATAAAGCGGCGTGGGATTCCAGAAAGGAAAATAAACCTGCGAACAATGCAACAGATGTAGCGACCCAAATGGGAATCGAAATTCTAGATGAGGAAAAATACCGTCATTTGCAGACTTTAGGTGAATTTGATAAAAAAACATCGAGCTGGGTGAAGACGCCTGATGAAATTCGGAAATTGGGAGGTGCCATTTTCTGTGATCGCCGTTATAATTATGTTTTTACGTACCATAACGGCGCCGAGTCGTACTATGCGGCTCGTGGTTTTCGGGGGATTTTGAAAGTTTAATCCAAAGTTTTGAAACTTTAAAATGCGTTCTCGGATTGATTTTTGTTGCTTTAAATAAAAATCACAACACTATGTCCGGAACATTTTCTAAAATAAAAGACGCATTTCATTTGCTGAAAGAGATCGATTTTGATCAGCTTTCTGCGTTATCTCAAAAAGTTGATTTACCCAAAGTCATGCAAGCTTTTTCCAAATTGGATGAAAATCAATTAAAAGGCTTGATGAAAATGGTGGAATCTTCTTCGCACCCAAAACGTGAACTTCCGCCTATTGATGGCGATTTTTACGATGTTTATCACACTTTGAGTCCTGAACATCGTGAAATTCAACTAAAAGTTCGAGCTTTTATGGAGAAAGAAGTAGCGCCAATCGTTAATAAATATTGGCTGCATGACGAGTTTCCTTTTGAGCTTATTCCAAAATTTAAAGAACTCAATATTTGTGGGGTAACCTACGATGGTTACGGTTGCCCAAATCTTCCTTTTATTATGGAAGGAGTTTTGGCTATGGAAATGGCGCGAATTGATGCTTCGATTGCGACATTTTTTGGAGTTCAGTCTGGACTTTCCATGGGTTCCATTTACGTTTGTGGTTCCGAAGAACAGAAAGCGAAATGGCTTCCTCAGATGCAGAAATTCGATAAAATTGGTGCGTTTGGTTTAACGGAACCTGAAGTTGGTTCGGGCGCAGCAGGAGGTTTAACAACGACGTGTAAAAAAACACCCGAAGGTTGGATTCTGAATGGTCAAAAGAAATGGATTGGTAATGCAACTTTTGCTGATTTGGTGATTATATGGGCTCGAGATTTAGATGATAATCAAGTGAAAGGTTTCATTGTTGAAAAAGATAATCCTGGATTTTCAGTGGA
This sequence comes from Bacteroidota bacterium, assembly GCA_023423715.1. Classification (GTDB taxonomy): domain Bacteria; phylum Bacteroidota; class Bacteroidia; order Flavobacteriales; family Weeksellaceae; genus JAFAFC01. Next base: position 51,967 of record JAFAFC010000021.1, on the reverse strand, counting down.
AAAAATCAAAGGAAAAATGGCACTTCGAATCGTTCAAAATGGATTGATTACGCTGAAAGATTGTTTGGTTACTGAAGAAAATCGACTTCATAAAGCCAATTCATTTAAAGATACTGCAAAAATCTTGCAAATGACTCGAGCTGGAGTCGCTTGGATGGCGGTTGGTTGCTCTCGTGGTGCCTACGAAAATGCTTTAGATTACACCCGAAAAAGAGAACAATTCGGGAAGCCGATTGCGTCTTTTCAATTAATTCAAGGGCATTTGGTGGAAATGTTATCAAATCTTACGGCGATGCAAACTATGGTTTTCCGACTTTCGGAAATGCAAGATGAAGGTATTTTGAAAGATGAACACGCTTCTATTGCCAAGGTTTTTTGTACGTTGAGAATGCGTGATATTGTGAGTAGAGCGCGTGAAGTGATGGGCGGAAACGGAATTTTATTAGAATATAATGTAGCCCGTTTTGTTGCCGATGCCGAAGCAATTTACTCGTATGAAGGGACGAAAGAAATTAATTCGTTAATTGTTGGAAGAGCGATTACCGGTTTTTCAGCATTTGTATAAAAATGGCTTACAACACAGAATTAGCAGACCACATCCGTGAATATCTTGCGAAAATCCCCAATCTAAACATTATCGAAAAGAAAATGTTTGGCGGTTTGGCTTTTCTGGTTGATGATAAAATGTGTGTCAATGTAAGTGGAGAAAATTTAATGCTGCGTTACAATCCGAATTTGGAAGAAGAAGTTTCCGCTAAAGTTGGTTTCTTACCAATGATTATGAAGGGAAAACAGGTGGACGGATTTTGTTATGTGGAGCCAGAAGGTTTTCGAAAAGTCGCCGATTTTGAGTATTGGATGAAAATATGTTTAGATTACAACAAAATAGCAAAGAAAGCAAAGAAGAAATAACAAAAATCCACCTCAAATCAAGGTGCATTTCATTATAAATACTGGAATTTAAAATTAATTCAAATCCTTTTCCAACGCACGAATGTATTGAAAAACTTTATCACTCCAACCGTTGATTTCCGCGGTCCAATGATTGGTTTTTATTCCATGCGTGTGCGACGAAATATCAATGATATACGACGATTGATACGGTTTTGTGTCAGGGATTTTTGCCGAACCGTAATGCGCATCGATATCTTGGCTATCAGAAATAACCACCAATCGATCCGCATCTTTTGAGTAACCTTCGTCTTTCAACCATTCGCAAAGTTGGTAGGTGAAAATTCCACCGCCGCCTAATTTCCCGAAAATATCATTGAAATGATCGAAAAGTCCAAGTCCATAACCGTTTTTCCAAACGAGATGCGCACCTTTACGTTCTGCATCGCTACCTGCGGTGAAAACCAAGATTAAATCTTCAAAAACATAAGTTCCAACGGCTGCCATCGCAAAAGCCAAATCCATTCTCGAAAATTTAGAATTAGAACTCGTGATTCCGCCCATACTTCCCGAAACATCGATGGCAAGAATGGTTGTTCCCTTGATTTTCTCCTGAGAAAAACAGTTTTTCATCGCTTTATCAATATCCGTAGTAAATTCTGGCGCATTTCTTTGCGCAGCCAAAAAGTTTAAAGGCGTTAACCAACCGTTATTGGCTTGAGAAATAGCATTTTGGATATCTTTTCGAGAAAGATTCGCTTCGATCATATTTCTAAGGTTTCGCAAAATCGCCAAGGAACCCAAACTTTTTTCGGAAATCATTCTTTCGAAGGTTTCTTTTTTGTCCGAACCTTGTGATAAAGCAACTTCCCACGTGTTTGCAGGTTTCAATTCGTCATTAATTAAAGCTTTTAAAGTCGCTTCATTTTTTGCCGTTGGTTTTGGGTGAACCAAATTCACAACATCAACTAAAGATAAGTCTAGATTGCTTTTTTTATATTTTGAAATTTGATATTCATCGTAGTTGTCAAACGCTTTAGCCAAGCCTTTTTTAATGGATTTCGACATTTTGTAAGAACCATTTCTCACCTTCAGCATTTGCAAAAGATCCATGGTCATATCTGGTCGATTCGAAATTTTCGCAATCGCGTCTTTCACGGGCGTATCGTGAATTTCATTCGCTAAAATCAATAACCAAAGTGGTGTGTGTCGCAATTTTTGCTCAAAACGACATTCCAAAGCCAATTCTACAATTTGCTCACCCGAAACTTTTGAACACAAATTTTCAATCTGCGTCATAATTTCGTCGGCAGATTGATAGTAATTGGATTCAAATAAAAGATTGGCAAGCGTTACACGTCTTAACAACTCATAATCTGTATATTTCCCAGCTTTTGCAGTGGTTTCGCCTGCAATTTTTCCCGTTCCGAAAATTGATTTTTTTAAGTTGAATTTTGACATTATTTTTCTTTTTTAAAATTAAAAATAAGAAGCGGTTAAATCTGAATATGGTGTTTTTTTCCATTGAACGAAGTAACCAGTATCCTCACACCGCTTCCGTTTTGGGAGATTGGCTGGGCTCGAACCAGCGACACACGGATTAATAATCGAAGTAACTTTACTATCACACCTCTTTGAAAAGGTTCAAACTTAATAAAGTGTTTTACGTTGCTCTACCAACTGAGCTACAATCTCCTTGTTTGATGATGCAAAGTAACTGCCTTGGTGCGCAATGTATTTGCGTAGTAAATATTTATTTTAAATTTATTGAAAAAACTTTCAATTTCTCGAAAATCGTCAAAGTCTAATTTAGAATTGAATCAATCTAAAGTTTGAACGCCGCCGCCATTTACGAAAAGCGTTTGACCGCTCACCCAACTTGAAATGGGTGCTGCAAAATAAAGTACCGCTCCAGCAATATCTTCTGGCTCGCCAAGACGCTCCAACGGGGTATGAGCTAACATTTTCTTTTCAATTTCTGGGGTAAGAACGGTAGATAAAGCATGCGTTTTTATCGCTCCAGGTCCAACGGCGTTAATTCTAATTTCTGGTCCGAAATCGAATGCCAAATTAGCTGTCATGTGATTAATAGCGGCTTTGGAAGAGGCATAAGCGCTAATCGCAGGACTTTTATTGATACTCGCCATGGAAGTGATGTTTACGATGCTTCCGTATTGCGCTTTTTTCATGTGCGGCGCCACCAATTGACATAAACGCCACATGGAAAAGACATTCATTTCAAATACTTTTTTGAATTGCTCGACATCAATATCAAATGGACTTTCTTTACCAGCTCCGCCACCGCCAACATTATTCACAAGAATATTAATATTACCGTACTTTTCTAAGGTTCTATCAACCAAATTTGCCAAGGCTTCATCTTTCGTTACATCACAATTTAATGCAATTGAGTTACCTCCGCTATTATTGATTTCTGTTGAAACTGCTTCTGCGTCTTCGGTTTTATAATCGGAAACAACGACATTAGCACCAAAAGCTGCTAAAATAAGTGCGCTTGCTTTTCCAATGCCGTTTCCACCACCAGTGATAATAGCAGTTTTGCCACTAAGATCGAATAATTTTTTAGTGTCCATATTTTTAAATTTGAAAAGATAGCGACACAAATTATGCCACTGAATACTTATCAATCCTTAAATTTCAGTTAAATAAAATAGAAAAAATTGACCTAAATTAATAAGTCGATTTATACAATTCCGAACGCATTTCCACCAAAATAGAATTGACTTTTCCTTTGTCTGAAAAATCAGGCAATTTTGAATTTTCTGAAGCCGAATTTAATTTGTTCATCAAAGTTTCTGCATAGTTTAAAAGCTCGTCATATTCCTTATCACCGTTTTTTATCGATAATAATTCTTCGCGATTTTCAACCCGAATATTGAATTTTCCCGTTTCCAAAATTTGCAAAGCGGACTGCAAAAGCCGAATCGTGTGCATCATGTTTTTGCTATCGTAATTTTTGCCGTGCTTTTGGTTGGTGTCGTAACGGTCTTCATTTCGCTCGTTCACCCATTTCCAATAATCCTTATATTCTTTGCAGTAAACCGAATATGCATCTTGATTGAAAAACAAATAAGCTTCCACTTTTTCATTTTTCGGAATCGAAGACAAGCTAAGTTCGTTAGAATCTTCGTTTTTAAAAATTCCGCGGTAGTTTTTATCGCCTTCAAAATCATAAAATAGCGCAAACATTCCTTTAGAACTAGGCAATTTGGTTAGACCGCAATGTTCTTGCAAAAGTGATTTTTCATTCAACCAATCTTTTAAAGAAACCGAATCCGCATTTTCGAAAACCGTGCAAAAATCCAAAACATCTTTTCGTTTTTCGTCCATTGAATTGACGATTTTCTTTTTCAGACCTCGGGCTTTTTGGATTTGAGCCATTGCATAACCACCAAAAGTTTCCTTGCAGAGTTTTGACAAAAAATCCTCCATTTTCAAATGGTCAAAAAGTGGATGTTTGTACAAAATGCTATCTTCGGGCGTTGCCAAAACTTCCAAAATATTGGGATTATTCTTCAACAACAATTCTACAAACCTACCCAATTCATAGTAAACTTCATCGTTGGTTTCGTTCGCAACCTGCGGAATATAATCCAGTCCAAAGAAATCTTTCTTCGGCAAATAATAAACTCCTCGAATGTCCGTATCCGATTTCTCTGTCGCCAATCCGAAAGCTTTGCTTCCAGATATGGCTTCGAAAAGAAGGAGGTTTTTATGTTTTAAATCGTGGATGGTCATAATATTATTTTAAAATTTCCAAAAACACTTTTTCCGCTTTCGATTTATCAAAATTCCCTGAGGAAAGTTCTTTTATTTTATCGTTTAGAAAAGCGATTTCAGAAGTTAAGTAATTTGTGAGTTCTTCATCTTTTGGGTGGAAATACTTTTCACCATTTTTAGATTTTATGGTTAATAAATATTCCACTTTTTTGCGTTCTGAAGTTGGCAACAAATCTAACATTTCGTGAAATATTACTGGCGGAAAACCTCCTTTTTCAACCACCCATTTTGTAGCTAAAGTCGTTCTTAAACAGTAAAAATAATCTTTTAGTTTTACTTCATCTGTTTTGCAGCTTTCCAAATACTTTTTCGCGATTCCCAAATAATGAAATGATACCGCAATTGGTGAGAAAGCATCTTTTGCCAAGTCGCACATTTTGTTGAGAAAATCATCATTTTTCACATAAAAAAGGTGCGAGTACAAATGTTCCAATAGCGGAACATTTGATTTTGCTAATAACAACAGGGTTTTTCTCAAATCCCATCCAGAACCGTCCAAATCATCTTCGGTCATAAATTCTATCGTGTCTTTTTTCTCCCACGGCGACAGATACCAATCCGTCGGATGCTTGTATATAAAGCGGATATCGTAATCGCTGTCGGGCGAAGCAAATCCCCAAGACCGGCTTCCAGACTCTATTGCCAAAAGGATTTCTATATCTTTCTCTCTTTCAAGAGCTCTTAATTTATCTTTTATTTTTGTTTCCATTTTTTCTAAATGTTTCGAGTTTAATGTCTAAATTGTAAAGTTCAAGTCTGAAATCTTGACTTTATCTCCTAAACTTATTCTTTTTTTTCCAAGGTGCGTTTTTCTGCACGTCACCAGCCATGATACAGCCATAAGGAAGCACTTCGTCGATGATTTCGCATAAGTTATATTCTTCAATCTGAGCGCGAACATTTTGCGCATTTTTATACGCACTTGGCAACTCAGAAATATCGATATCATTCGTGAAGAATCTTACATCCAAACCAGCGGTTTCTTCTGCGAAAATCTCTTCAGTCGTTTTATGAGCCAAGCTTCTTTTATGCTGACTTCTGCTGAAATTTCTTCCCGCGCCATGAGGAGCAAAACCTAAATTTCTGTCGTTTGTAGCACCACTTACAATCAATACAGGTTCCGCCATATTCAGAGGAATCAATCGTGGACCTGTAATATCCGGCATAAATTTGTCGTCCAGCGGCGTTGCTCCTTTCGCATGGTAGAATAAATCTCCGTCTCTGAATACGAAATTATGTTCATTCCAATATCTATCTAATTTTTCGATGTTCAACTTCTCCAAAGTCGCATTATGAATGGCTTCGTGGTTTTCCTTCGTCCATTTTCTAATCAATTGCAAAGCTTCCCAATAGGCTTCACCTTCCTCGGTTTCAAAAGGAATCCAAGCGTTTTCCTTCAACGTTTCAGGCGAAATCTCCTGACGGAAACGGTTCGCAACCTTCATTCCTTTATCGTACAAAGCCGCTCCAGGCGCACGAGAACCGTGATGCGTCACCATCATTGTGTTTCCAGTATTTTTAGAAATCCCAACAAACAAGAAGTGATTTCCATCGCCCTGAGTTCCCATATGCGAACGCGCAATGCTAATTAATCGCTCGTCGTTTAAGAACATATTTTCTCTAAAAGCGTCCATCAACTCAACACTCATTGTCATTTGTTCACCTCGAGCACGTCCTCCGTAACCAAAATGTGTAATAGAATGCGCAGCGTCCAAAACCACTTTTGGGTCCACTTTCCCGAAATCCGTCAACATCACCGAACAACAAATATCCGCCGAGTGAAATCCGGGATGAATCGCATTTTTCGCGACCACCACGCCGCCCACAGGGATTTGCCCTTCAGGACCAGTCGGACAAGCATCTGGCATCAACGCTCCCGAAACCAAAGTCGGCGTTTTCATCAAAACCTCCATCGTTCGGATTACTTTTTGCACATTATCTTCCTCGGCTTCATTTTCTGCTTTAATGTTAATGATAAAATCCTCCGCTTTTTCCTTTAAAGGTATTGGATCTGGCGCGCGGAATTGCTCCAGATAAGCTTCCATTTCCGCTTGTGACAAGTCATTTTCGTTGATATATTCCAAAGCTTCGGCGAACCATTTTTTTGGTCTATATCCTAACTCGATTAATTCGTTTCCTGTAATTTTCATCTTTTCTATTTTTTTGGGCAGCTATTTCCGCCTGCAGTTTATCCTGAGTTTATCGAAGGGCTTCCAATCTTTTGTTCGTTCCTCACAAAAGGATTTCCGCTCAAGTCGGGCTGCAGCAATTCGACGTTTATAACTTTCCTGTTAATTTGATGATGCAAAGTAAAAAACCAATTGCGCAATCTTTTTGCGTAGTGAAAAAATATTTTAATTTTTCTAAAAAAAGTTTTCAATGAAAATATAATCTGCACAGAATTAAGAAACTACCGTTATTAATTTCTTTTATCGTATCTTTGTACCGCAATAGTAAAGAAAGCACTTGTTTTTCATAAACTTAGAAGAGTTTATCATATTCATTACTTTCAGTTTTTCGCTGCTTTTACCAGCAACTTAAATACAAACTACGACAAACAGAAGAGAAATCTCTCGGGATTCTCGAAAAATGAAGAGGTCAATTAAAGTAGGTTTTTACCGAAAATTGAACTCAAAATAACGTGTAAATTAGTAACATTAAAATAAAATTTTAAAATATTTATGGCAGATTCTTTCTCAAAAAAAGAAAACTTTAAAAAGAAACAGCAGAAACAAAAAGAAAAAGCGGCACGCCGTGAAGAGCGCAAATCTGATAACAACAAAGGAAAAGCGCTTGACGAAATGTTTATGTACGTGGACGAGTTTGGTCAATTGACAAGCACACCACCAGACCAACGTGAAAAAATTGAAATCGATCTAGACGATATTCAATTGGGTGCAGCTCCTATTGAGGTGGACGATACCGAGATCACAGGAATTATTACGTTCTTGAGTGATAAAGGTTATGGTTTCATCACTGAAAACGGATCGAAAGAAAATATCTTTTTCCACATCAACAACTCGGAAGAAGAATTGAAAAAAGGTCACAAAGTAACTTACGAGAAAGAGAAATCTCCAAAAGGTTTTTCAGCAGTTAATATTAAAATCGTGAAGTAATCTTTGCTTCCGTATAATATCTAAGCTTGTTTCTTTCGAAACAAGCTTTTTTTTGTACTCGAAAATTTATTACGCATTGAAGTTGCGTAGATGTTTTAATTTTGTATTTTTAGAGAAAGATTGTTTTTATCGGATACATGGTTTTTTTTCTCTTTTTACTTGTTTCTTTCTTTTTGCTTTACTTTTTCCTCAGGGAAAGGACCAATAGTTTTGATAATTCCGTTTCTACCATAAAAGGGCTTGTAAAAGATGGAGCTTGTGAGATAGTGATAGGTGCAAAATGTTCAACTCATGTGTTTGGAGGTAAGAATACGAACTATCTGTTTAATCGGGCGGATTTATATATTATGGATGACACGGTGTTTATTTGTGGCTATTCAAAATTTTTTAATTGGAAAATAAAAAAAAGCGTCATTGTATTAAGTAGAAAAAAGGAAAGGATAAAGCTAATTTTACCAAAAGCTAGTTTTCCGATATTAAGAAAACTAAATGCTAACTCCAATAAAAATGAAGTTTTTATTGAGTTTACAGAGGAAGATTATAAGTATCTAATACTAGAAATTAGATTTATTGGATTAACAAATGAAACAAGAAATAATATAAATATTTACAAATGATCTTAGACCAACTTAAAAACGAGCCCGAAGATATTCAATTCAATGATGTTATTGCGCATATTGATGCGAATTATGATTTCATACCAACAAAATTCACGAATGGTGAAACGATAAACGAAGCCAATCAGAATAACGGTTCGTGCAAGATTTTTAGTTTTGCGAAACTAAATAACCTTTCAAAAGATGAAACATTAAATATGTTCGGAGATTTCTATCGTACAGATGTTTTGGAGCATCCAGAAGCTGATGACCATCAAAACATCCGAAACTTTATGAAGTTCGGTTGGGACGGAATTTCCTTTGAAGGAAATGCTTTAGAACCTAAATCTTAGGTTTTAGAAATCAGAATTTCGAATCTCAAATACTAAATTTCAAATCAAAATTCCGTGTCTTCCAATAAAAATGCTTTAATTCGGTATAAAACCCTTGACAAATGCTTGAAGAACAAGTATAAAAAATATACGCTTGACGATTTAATCGATGAGTGTTCGGAAGCTTTGTTCGAGTTTGAAGGTAAAGAATCCTTTGTAAGCAAACGTACTGTACAATTGGATTTACAGAATATGCGAAGTGAAAAATTTGGTTACGAAGCGCCTATTGAAGTTTACGAGCGAAAATACTATCGCTACAGCGACCCAGAATACAGTATTCATAATATTTCGGTCACTGAAAGTGATTTGAAGGCGATGACCGACGCTGTGCAAATTTTGAAACAGTTTAAGGATTTTTCGATGTTCAAGGAAATGAATGGTGTTATTCAAAAATTGGAAGATTCGATACAAGCAACGCAACAAAAATCAATCATTCACCTAGATAAAAATGAGCGCTTAAAAGGTTTAGAGTATATTGATGTTCTGTATCAAGCGATTCTCAGTAAACAAGTTTTACAAATTTTGTATCAAAGTTTTACCGCTCGAGAAGCGCAAAACATGACTGTTCATCCACAGTTGTTGAAGGAATATAACAACCGTTGGTTTTTGATTTGTCTTCACAAAGGAAAGCTTTACAACTTGGCTTTGGACAGAATGCAAGAAATTAATAAAGATGAAAACTCAACATACATTGATTATAATTTGGATGCTGATCGTTATTTTGGAGAAGTCATCGGTGCAACGGTTTCGGAAACTCAAAGAGGACAAAATGTGATTTTTGCGATTGATCGAAAGCATGCGCCTTATGTGGTAACAAAGCCTTTTCATCATTCTCAGGTTATCTTGGAAGAAAATGACGAACAAACCATTTTTAAAATTTGCGTCCAATTGAATTATGAACTCGAACGAATGATCCTGGGGATGGGGGAGTTTATTACAGTGTTAAAACCAACAAAGTTGCGCAATAGGATTGAAAACTGTTTAAAGTTGGCAACAAAAAAGTACGAAAGCTCATAAATCATAAATTTGAGCAAAAAAAAAAACAATAAATTCCCTGTGCCTTTAGGAATTTATTGTTAGAAAAAAATCTGTGTCTTACTTGAAAAATTCAATTAAAACTCGAATTGCTTTTAGTTAGGAGATTTTGCATTCCATCATTTGCATCTCTTCACCTTTTCACACTGCTAAAGTAGATGATATTTTCGCACAAAAAAACCTTTTGCTTTATGGATTTCTGGAATTTTGCAAGTCGAAATAAGGGTTTAAATTATTGATTATAAGATGTATGTATCAAATTTTACCTTTTCTTTGTTCAAATAAAAATTAAAGCGTTTTTTAAAGGTTTGCGCTGTAGAATTTCTAGATTCTCATTAAATTTTTTACTAGTTTACCCTTTAATTTAGTAAAATTTCACCATAAGATACGACTGATAAAACTCAAGTCTTAATTTTTTTTTAAGTTAAGTTATCTATGTAATTTTGATAGCAACCCAAGAAAATTAGATGAATTATGAGTTTTCCTACAGACATTGAAATTGCGCAGGCAGCGAACATTTTACCAATTAAGAGAATTGCAGAAAAAGTAAATATTCACGATGATGATCTTGAGTATTACGGAAAATACAAAGCAAAGATTCCATTACATTATATAGATGAAGAAAAAATAAAAAAAGCGAAATTAATTTTAGTTTCGGCGATTAATCCAACACCTGCAGGAGAAGGAAAAACGACCGTTTCCGTTGGTTTAAATGACGGACTCAATAAAATCGGGAAAAAATCAATTGCGGTACTTCGTGAACCAAGTTTAGGGCCAGTTTTTGGGATTAAAGGTGGTGCGGCAGGCGGAGGTTATGCCCAAGTGATCCCAATGGTAGATATTAATTTGCACTTTACTGGGGACTTTTCCGCAATTGAAAAAGCGAATAATCTTCTATCTGCATTGATTGACAACAATCTTCAAAACAAAAAATTTAGTTTGAATATCGATCCGAGAACGATCGTTTGGAAGCGTGTTATGGACATGAATGACCGCAGTTTGCGTCATATCGTTGTTGGTTTGGGTGGTGCTACGAATGGGATTGTCCGCGAAGAAGGTTTTAACATTACACCGGCGTCCGAAGTCATGGCAATTCTTTGTTTAAGCAATGATTTTGAAGATCTAAAAGTCCGATTAGGAAACATTTTCGTAGGATATACTTTTGATAAAAAACCGATTTACGCTCGTGATTTAAAAGCCGAGGGTGCGATGGCTATTCTGTTGAAAGATGCAATTAAACCAAATTTGGTTCAGACTTTAGAAAATAATCCAGCGATCTTGCATGGTGGTCCGTTTGCGAATATTGCTCAAGGAACCAATACGATTATTGCTACGAAAATGGGAATGTCATTAGCGGATTACGTGGTTACCGAAGCTGGATTTGGTGCCGATTTGGGTGCTGAGAAATTCTTCCATATCAAATGCCATTACGGAAATATGAAACCTGACGCGTATGTGATTGTCGCAACGGTTCGCGCACTTCGTTATCATGGAGGTGCAAAAAAAGGAGAGTACGAAAAGCCAAACTTAGCTGCCGTAGAGAAAGGAATCGAGAACCTGAAAAAGCATATTGAGAATAGTTTCAAATTTGGACTTCGCCCAATCGTAGCGATTAATCATTTTGCGAATGATGACGATGCCGAGATTGATTTTATTCGTGAGGAATGTAAAAAACTTGGTGTAAAGGCAATTTTAGCGGATGAATTTACGAAAGGCGGGGAAGGGATGCAGGAACTTGCTGAAGAAGTCGTGTATTGTGCTGATTATTGCAACAACGATTATCAACCGTTGTATTCTATAAATGATACCATTGAGAATAAGATTGAAACTATTGCTCGTGAAGTGTACGGGGCAGATGGTGTTAATTATTCTCAGAAAGCGAGACAAGATTTGAAAATTATTACAGATTTAGGGTTTGATTCTTTACCTATTTGTATGGCGAAAACGCAAAAATCGCTGAGTGATGACGAGAAAAAGATTGGTCGCCCGAAAGACTTCCGAGTGACGGTTCGGGAATTTGAATTCGCCGCTGGAGCTGGTTTTATTATTCCAATTTTGGGTGATATGATGCGTATGCCTGGTTTGCCATCTGTTCCTGCAGCAGAAGGAATGAGTATTGATAAAGATGGTTTAATTACCGGGTTAAGCTAATTGTAGTTTTTAGGATGCTTATTTTTTATTGTAATATTTTAAGGTTGGTCGATTTTGGCTTAATACTTGTGTTTTTCATCCTTAAATAAACATATATTATGAATCCTAGAATAATTAGAACCGTACTTACGTGGGCAGCGCCCTTTATTATTGGCTTTATCGTTAAAAAGTTTGAAGAAAGGCAAGCTCGTAAGCAACAACAAAAGATTTCTCAATAATTGAGACCTTAATATGGAAACAAAACCCCAATTTTTATTGGGGTTTTGTTCTTTTTACCTCAAATCAATGCTTATAGAATTTCTTAGTAATCTTGTAAAACAAACACTTGTTTAATTTTTTAAACATTGATAATCAATTTATTATATGTTTTTCGGTTGCTTTTTGACTCGCTAAAAAACCGCTTTGGCACGATTTTGACAATACTCACCTCGTTAAAATTTAAAAAATTAGAAATTATGAATATGTTCAAGCAAGTATTAGTAGCAGGTGGATTATTGACAGCAGGAGTAGTTAGTGCTCAGAGTGCAATGATGAATAACATGATTAAAGTAGGTGCTAATGTTGGTCTTGCCGTACCAGCTGAAAATGCTTCGGCATCAGCAGGATTAGATGTAGCTTATCAAAATTTAGTAACTCCAGGATTTGGTTTAGGGGTAGCAACAGGTTACACACATTTTTTCGGAAAGGAAAATAATGGTAATGATAATAACGACTTTGGTGTAGTACCAGTAGCAGCGTTAGTTAGAATTTATCCTAAACAAACTGGATTTTATTTTGGTACCGATATCGGTTATGGTTTCATCACAGGTGATGACAAAGTAGCTGCAAACTCTAATGTGGATAGACCAAACGGAGGTTTATACATTAAGCCAGAAATTGGATACCACAACAGAGACTGGAATTTTGCCGTACAATACCAAAAAACCTTTACAGGTGATGATGGTAAAATCGGAGATCAAAAATACAACGCTGGTTCTTTAGGAGTTGGTGTATCGTATAACATTCCTTTAGGGAAATAAGCATTACAAAAGAGATTAAGATTAATACGAAGCCTTTCTAAATTATTTAGAAAGGCTTTTTTTATGTATTGATTTACGCTCAAAATCTGTATATTTGAAAGTAAACTTTTTTGAAAATGGATAACAATACAAAATTTTCATTTCCGTTGTATTCGCCTGGAAAACAATGTGAGACAACGAAGAATCAGAATATCTTGGCAGCAGATTTACGTTTGAAAGAAAGTAGATTGGCTCATTATACGTGTGTTGATGGGAATGTTGGGAGTATTTCGGAGAAAACATATCAAACAAAAGACTACGCTTCTTTTGTAGATATGGCCAAAGATTTTATACAGCAGGAAGGAAATTTTGATCGTATTGCGATTGGGGTTCCGGGGCCAGTAATTAATGGAAAGTGTGAAACGCTGAACTTACCTTGGGCTTTAGATGAAGAAGAAATTAAAAAAGCGTTAGGCGCTAGCAAAGTTGCGCTAATTAACGACTTAGAAGCTACGGCGTATAGTTTAGCCGATTTTGATCAAACTTTATTAGAAATTCTTCATACATCTGAAAACAAAGTACGAGGAAATGTGGCGATTCTTGCTCCTGGAAATGGGCTAGGAGAAGCAGGTTTGTTCTGGGATGGCGTTAGCCTTCGCCCTTTTGCAACAGAAGGTGGGCATTCGGAATTTTCGCCGCGTAACGATTTTGAAATTCAGTTTTATCAGTTTTTGAATAAAATTTACGGCATCGTAACTTGGGAAAATGTGTTATCGAAAGACGGTATTTACAATGTTTTCCGTTTCTTACGTGATGTTGGAAGACATGAAGAGTCTGCCGAGTTGAAGGCCGATTTACAAGCAGGTGAATTTTTGCCAACTTTAGCAAAGCATGCAGCGCAAGGGAATTCTCGTTTGGCTAATTTAACGCTGGAAATGTATTCAGAATTTTTGGCGCGTGAAGCAAACAACTTGGTTTTGAAACTAAAAGCAACCGGCGCTTTAATTATTACTGGAGATATTACGGATACGTTGTTTGATTTATTTAACAAACAAAAATTCTACAAGGATTTCTTAATTTCGGATAGAATGCAGCATTTGCTACAAGATATTCCGTTGTATGTTTTACGTAACAAGAACTCAATTCTTGAAGGCGCAGCTTATTATGGTGCGTTTTTTGAAGATTAATTTGTAATACAACATATTTTATTGATCTAGATCAATGTTTCGTGCATGATCTAGATTTATTTTTGCATAAACAATTTTAATTATAACAATGAAAAAATTAGCTTTAGGATTAGTACTAGTTGGAGGAATGGCATTTGGACAAGTGAAAAAAGTAGTTTCGTCTGACGTACATTGGTGGGGATATAAAATCGCAAAAACAGAATCTTCTTCACATAACGGAACTGTAGATGTAAAATCAGGTTCAGTAACGTTGAAAAACAATCAATTGGTTGGCGGATCTTTCGTTTTGGATATGAATTCTATCAATGCAACAGACCTTTCTGGAGAAAGCCAACAAAAGTTGAATGGACACCTAAAGAATGGTGATTTCTTCGAAACAAATAAGTTTCCAACAGCAACATACAAAATTACGTCGGTTAAGAAAAGTACAGACAAAACGTTTAATTATATTGTAAACGGAGTTCTTACGGCTAAAGGAAAATCAAATCCGGTATCTTTCCCAGCTAAAATTAGCGTAGCGAATGGAGTTGTAACTTTAGAATCTTCTAAATTTAGCTTCGACAGACAGAAATTTGATATCAGCTACAACTCTTCAATGAAGGATGTAATGATCAAAGATGATGTTGATATGGTGGTAAAATTAACAGCAAAATAATTTTTGTTATCATAGAACATAAAAGAGCAGTTATTACTGCTCTTTTTTTTATTTTTGACGGATGAAACTCTATATCGTTAGTGGTTTAGGTGCTGATTTTTCAGTTTTGGAACGGTTAGACTTCGGGCAAAACGTCGAAGTTGAGTTTCTCGATTGGATGATTCCCGATAAAGACGAAGCTTTCCCACATTATATTTCGAGAATGGCTGATCGTATCGATGATTCGCAACCGTTTTCGCTGTTGGGTTATTCGTTTGGTGGTATCATTGTTCAGGAAATTAATAAGCTGAAACCCGCTACCAAAACCATTATTTTAGGAAGTATTCGTTCGGATAAAGAAAAATCTCGATTGATAAAAGCTGGGGAAGTGACTAAAATCGCAAAAATTTTGCCAACAAGTCTGTTCAATGAAAAATCAGCGATGATGTACACCTTGGTTCGAAAGATTTTTGATCCTAAAAATCCGAAACTTTTACAATATTTTAAAGTAAAAGATCCGTATTACTTAAAATGGTCGATTGAAAAAATATCTGACTGGAAATTTGAAGAAACTCCTGGTGTTATTCAGATTTTGGGTGAAAAAGATATTGTTTTTCCACCCAAATTTTCGCATCCAGATTACATCGTAAAAGGAGGGACACATCTTTTTCCTGCTACCAAATACAAGGAGGTTTCGGGTCTTCTTCAAAAAATTTTACACGAAAAATAAGCACTTTCAAATTCACGAAAATTTAGTTATCTTTCCCTTATGCAATCAATATCAGTTTTCGAAATTATTAAGGTGGGTATTGGCCCGTCTAGTTCACATACCATGGGGCCGTGGAATGCAGCTTCTGCTTTCATTCGAATCATAAAAAGAGACTTCGGTTCCTTAGAAAATGTTAAAGAAGTTTTTGTTGAATTTTTTGGTTCACTAGCCAAAACCGGAATTGGGCATGGAACAGACATTGCAGGAATGCTAGGCTTAAGTGGCGAAGATTTTGAAACGATTGATACAACCACGATTAACGCGAAAGTTGCCGAAATAAAAAGATCAGAAAAAATCAATTTTGGAGGTGAAAAATGGCTTCCATTTATTTACGGTCATCATTTGATTTTGAATAAAGAAGTGACGTTGGATTATCATCCGAACGGAATGATTTTTAAAGTCGTTTTTGAAGATGGAAGCGTTTTCGAACAAGATTTTTACTCTGTTGGTGGTGGATTTATTCAATCCAAAGAGAAAAAGTCAATTGAAAAATTCTCTATTCGTACCACATATCCTTGCCATCAAGGAGCAGATATTACTAAGTATTGTGAAAAATTAGGTTTAGAAAAATTCTCAGATCTGATTTTCTTGAATGAAGAAAGTTGGAGAACCAAGGAAGAAACGGAGAAAAATGCACTTCATATTTGGCAACAAATCAAAGAATGTATTTATAAAGGTGTTAATAAAGAAGGAATATTACCTGGAGGTTTGAATGTTTCTCGACGTGCACCAGAGCTGAATCGACGTTTGTTGGGCGATAAAGTCTATCATAATTTGGATGAATGGTTTCAATTGGTAAAACAAGCCGAAGGAACGTTTACGACGATTAATAAATGGGTTTCGTGTTTTGCGTTGGCGGTGAATGAAGAAAATGCAAGTTTTGGACGAATTATTACCGCGCCTACAAATGGTGCGAGTGGTGTTATTCCAGCGGTTTTAATGTATTCCCAATGTTTTACCGAATTCACTTCGCAAGAAGATATCATTCGTTTTATTCTCGTTGCGGGAGAAATTGGAACGTTATTTAAGAAAAATGCAACGATTTCAGCAGCAATGGGCGGTTGTCAAGCCGAAGTTGGTGTGTCATCTGCGATGGCAGCAGCCGGTTTAACGGAAATTATGGGCGGAACTCCGGCTCAAGTTTTAATGGCTGCCGAAATTGCTATGGAACATCATTTAGGATTGACGTGCGATCCGATTGCAGGTTTGGTTCAGATTCCTTGTATTGAGAGAAATTCCATGGGAGCAATAAAAGCGATTACTGCAGCAAATATTGCAATTGATGGGGATCCTTCAAAGGCTCGAGTAAGTTTAGATCAAGTGATTCAATCGATGTGGGAAACTGCGTTGAGTATGAATGAACGCTTCAAAGAAACTTCTGAAGGCGGTTTAGCAATCGCGGTGAACGTTGCTGAGTGTTAAAAGATTAGGACCAAAAAGAAATAAATTAAAATCAGAGGATTACTTAAGTATTCCTCTGATTTTGTTTGCGTTACGAATTAAATCTTCCACGTAATCAAAATTCTCTTTTTCCAAAGCGGATTTGAATTTTCGAAGTTGCGAAATGTGCTCATTAAGGACATCCAAAACATTTTCTTTGTTCTGCTTGAAAATGGGAACCCACATTTCAGGATGTGATTTAGCAAGACGTACCGTACTTGAAAAACCAGAACTTGCCAATTGGAAAATCGTATCTTCTTCTTTTTCTTTCTCCAAAACTGTGTTGGCTAAAGCGAAAGACGTAATATGTGAAATGTGCGAAATATACGCGGTATGAATGTCGTGATCTTCGGCGTTCATGAAAATGGTGTGCATACCCAAAGTTTCAGCTACTTTTTTTACCGTTTCAACAGCATCTTCCGCGGATTCTTCTCGATTGCAAATTACAGCTGCTCGTTCTGTAAAACTTTCGGCTAAAGCTGACGAAGGTCCAGCATTTTCCGTTCCCCACATCGGGTGAAAAGCAACATAACGATTTCTGTTCGGATGGTTTTTTACGGCTGCTGTAATTCCTGCTTTTGTAGAACCAACGTCCATTACAGTTTGTTTATCGGTGATTTGATCCAGAATTGAAGGTAAGACTTTTCTTGCAGCGTCTACCGGAATTGCTAAAATTATCAAATCAGCATCACGGATTCCGCTATCGAGATCGCGATATTCATCAATAATATTTAGGTTTAAAGCTTCTTCTAAATGTTTAATTTGCTGATCAATCCCAATTACTTTGTTGGTAAATCCTTTTGATTTTAAATTCAGAGCGATCGACCCTCCAATTAATCCTACTCCAATAATGCTAATTTTCATACGTTGTTTTCATTAAAAAAACCTCGCCGAAAGGACGAGGTTTACTATTATTTTAATACGCAAATAAGCTCCTAATCCTTAGTTGAGGTTAGTATAGCTATAATAATATGCGTTGTGAATCATTTTCATTGATGCGAATTTAGAAATTCTCTTTTTGGTGACCAAGAATATTGACGATAATTTTTATATTATTTCAATTTTTTCAAGTCTAGAACTTCGACTTCTTTATCACACTTTTTGTACGTAAGTTCATACTTTGGGCTTTTTTCAGGATAAATAATAACGTAGCTTGGGCATGGTTTTTCTTGAGCTTTACTTCGGTCAAAATCGATTTTTCCCTTTGCGATTAAGCTATCTTTAACGAATTTTTCGTCTTTATTTAATGCCTGCATTTGGGTTTTTACATTTGGTGTAAAAACAAACTCTTTACTTAAGGTTTCAGCAATAACTCGGCTGTTAGGAAGGTATCCAGAGCAACTTGCTCCTTTTTGATTTAGAATAAAAAATACCAATAATACTCCAGGAATGAGTCCTATAATATAGAACTTTAATTTTCGGATCATAGCAAATAGCTTACTTCATTAAAAAATTAAAAGATTGATGTCGTGGTACGTTAAGCCAAATTTGTCGCATAGCATTTTCTTGGTGTGACGCCCTTTGTACATGTACAACGATTGTTTCATCTCATTGTTTTTCAACAACATATTTTCGAAACCACCTTCTTCGTCGTAATTTAAAATATAGCTCAAAAAGAAATTGGAAACCGCTTTCGTAGTAGTTCTAGGAATTCTCGATGTTAAATTTGGAAGTCCACAATGAATAACACCGTGTTTTGTAAAGAAAGGATCGTCTTGCGTTGTTAGTTCTGATGTTTCGAAAACCTTTCCGTTGTCAATCGTAACATCAATGATCACGCTGCCTTTCTTCATATTGATAACCATATCTTCGGTAACGATTGGTGGCATGTTTAATCTTGGAAGAGCTCCAATAACAACATCGGCTCTACGAAGGGCTTTCGCCAATTCTTTCGGATCAATAATCGAAGTTGGAACTCGGCTATCGATAATCGTGTGTAAACGTCTTAGTTTTGACAATGAATTATCAAAAACACGTACGCTTGCTCCCAAACCAATAGCGGCTTTTGTGGCTAATTCCCCAACGATTCCAGCTCCAATAATTACTACTTCTACTGGACGAACTCCTGTAATTCCACCCAACATTAATCCGTTTGAAAGAGCTAATAATTCGGATGCGTAAAGAATAGATGCGGTTCCTGCAATTTCACCAATTAAGCGAACTAGCGCTAATTGTTTGTATTCGTCTTGGATGAATTCAAAAGCGATGGCATTTACTTTTCTTTCGGCAAGTTTATCAAAATATGCTTTGTCGCGAAGGTTAATCTGCAACGCCGAAATTAAATACGAACACGGTCGTAAATATTGAATTTCCTCTTCTGTTGGAGGGTTGATTTTTAAAATTAAATCTTGCTGAAAAGCTTCTTTAGGATCGGTAACAATGGTTGCGCCGCTTTCCGCATATTGTAAATCGGTGTAAAACGAACCGTTTCCTGCGCCTTCTTCAATGATTATGCTGTGGCCATTATCCACCAAAACCTGCACTGCGTCAGGAGTTATACATGTTCTACGCTCGTTAAGACCCCTTTCTTTTGGAATCCCAATGCTGAATTTTTTGCCTTTTTTTAATACTTCAAGTTTTTCTTCCTTAGGAAGTAAATCTTCTTCTGTAAAAGGAGTAAAAATAGATCCGCTCATGCAATACGATACTTTTTTAGTGGATGATTTGGGCTACAAATATACGTTAATTGAACTATTCAATAGTAGAAAATTCTACATGCCTCGTTTCGTCTTGTTTTGTAATGGTTAAAATGTGATATGGCAATCCTAAAAGGTCTTCTTCATACACTTCTGGCCATTCAATAATCGATAAAACGCCCTGTCTTAGGTAGTCGTCCATGCCAATATCATAAACTTCTTCAATGTTTTTAAGACGATACAAATCAAAATGAAAGACTTTTCCTTTGGGTGTGTCGTATTCATTTACAATGGAGTAGGTGGGCGAAGAAACTTCGTTTGTAGAACCTAATTTCACTAAAAGTTCTTTCGTGAAAGTTGTTTTTCCCGCTCCCAAGTTTCCTTTTAAAAGAAGAATAGGATAGTGGAATTCTAACAAGATTGAATCAAGCGCTTGATCCCAATCTTCAATACTTTGAATTTTAAACGTCATTTTCCTTATTTGTAAATGTCAACAACAACTTTTCCACTTTCCGTGATCGCTCCGCGGTACATTCCCGTTGTGTTAAATGGCATTGCTATATTTCCGTTTTTATCTAGAGCGATAAGTCCACCGTCGCCTCCCATTTTTCCGATCTCATCAATTACTTCTTGTCCAGCGGTTTGTACGGATTTATTCTGATATTCCATTTTTGCAGCTAATGTTCTTGCTGCGGTTGAGCGGATGAAATATTCACCCCAACCCGTTCCCGAAACACCGACTTGCTCGTTTGCATAAGTTCCCGCTCCGATAATTGGTGAGTCCCCTAAACGATTCCAACGCTTGTTCGTCATTCCACCTGTTGAGGTTCCCGCAGCGATGTTTCCATATTTATCTAAAGCCACGGCTCCTACGGTTCCAAATTTAGAATCATTCATCAAGAAGGCTTCTTTGGAATCGAAATATTGAGCACTTGGTTTTGGTGCATTTTTTTCACGTTCAATGGCTTTTTGCAAGGCTTTCCAACGGTCTTCGGTCCAAAAATATTTAGGATCAACAAGTTCTATATTTTGTTCTTTTGCAAATTCTTCGGCACCTTTTCCAGAAAGTAAGACGTGTTTTGATTTTTGCATTACGGCTATTGCAGCTTTAATCGGATTTTTTATGGTAGTAACTCCGGCTACAGCACCCGCTGATTTATCTTTTCCCAGCATCACCGAAGCGTCGAGTTCGTTTTTCCCTTCATGAGTGAAAACGGCACCCTTTCCGGCATTAAATAGTGGCGAGTTTTCCATTACCATTATGGCAGCTTCAATGGCTTCCAAAGAGGATTTTCCATTTTTCAATTGTTGGTAACCCGCTTGCAGAGATTCGGTAAGTTTTTCTTTGTACTGTTTTTCCATTTGCGGTGTCATCATTTCCTTGGTCATTGCTCCCGCGCCGCCATGAATTACCAATACATATTTTTCTTGCGCCAAAGCCCAATTAGAAAGCGTTACCAAACATAGGATAGAAAGCCATTTCATAGATTAAGATTTTTTCAAAAATACTAAAAATACTAATGTAGCATTGATTTCTTTTCCGCTTACTTAAATAAATTGTTAATTACTTCTGAATCTCCATTTTAAAACCCCAATTATTTGTACTTTTGCAGTGAAAAAATAACAACTATGGAACTAGAGTATGATGGAAAAATCAGTCCGAAACTGAAAAATGGAGTAAAAAATTATCTTATCGATATCGATGGGACAATTACGGAGGATGTACCGAATGAGGAACCTGAAAGAATGAGTACGTGCGAACCGTTTCCAGATGCGTTGGAAATGGTGAATCGTTGGTATGATGAAGGACATCAGATTTGTTTTTTCACTTCTAGAACCGAAGATTTGAAACAAATAACCATCGATTGGTTAGACAAACACGGTTTCAAATACCATAGTGTGCTTTGCGGAAAACCTCGTGGTGGAAATTATCATTGGATTGATAACCACATTGTGCGAGCAACCAGATATAAAGGGAAATTTACAGACTTGGTAGAAAAACAAGTGACTGTAGAAGTATTTAAAGATTAAGAATGAAGAATGTATTAGCTAATGATGGATTAGAGCAATCAGGAATTGATGCTTTGACAGCCAAAGGGTTTCATGTAGAAACAAACAAAGTTCCCCAAGATCAACTTGCCTATTATATTAACGAACATCAAGTGAAAACGCTTTTGGTACGAAGCGCGACACAAGTTAGAAAAGAGTTAATCGATCAATGTCCGAGTTTGGAAATTATTGGTCGTGGTGGAGTCGGTATGGATAATATTGATGTTGATTATGCGCGTTCTAAAGGACTGCATGTAATTAATACACCTGCTGCTTCGTCGGGTTCGGTTGCGGAATTGGTTTTTGCGCATCTTTTTTCAGGAGCTCGATTTTTAGAAGAATCGAATCGTAAAATGCCTGTAGTAGGCGATATCGAGTTTTCAAAACTGAAAAAGGCCTACGCTGAAGGAATTGAATTACGAGGAAAAACCATCGGGATTATCGGGATGGGAAGAATTGGGCAAGAAGTTGCGAGAATCGCCCTTGGATTAGGAATGCGTGTAATCGCAGCTGATACCAATATTGGGAAAGCAAGTATCAAGGTGAAATTCTATAACAATCAGTTTATCAATGTTGATATTGAGACCGAACCTTTGGAAGATGTTTTGAAACATGCAGATTTTATTACGTTGCATATTCCTGCTCAAAAAGACGGTTTTGTAATCGGAGCTCATGAGTTTTCGAAAATGAAAACGGGAGTTGCGGTTGTGAATTGTTCTCGTGGCGGTGTGATTGATGAAAATGCTTTAATTGAAGCATTAGATTCAGGAAAAGTTGCGTTTGCGGGATTGGATGTTTTTATTAACGAACCAACACCTTCGAAAGCAATTTTAAATCATGCTAAAATTTCGTTGACGCCTCATACAGGAGCTTCAACGGTAGAAGCGCAAGATCGAATTGCGCTTTCCTTAGCAGAACAAATTTGCAGTATTTTACAAGTTCAATAATTTGAAATTGAAACATAAAAAAGCCACTTGAAAAAGTGGCTTTTATTTTTTTGTTCTAAAAAAATTATTTGTTTTTCAACAAATCTCTGATTTCTCCCAATAATTCTTCTTGAGTTGGTCCAGCTGGAGCAGCTTCTTCCTCTTTTCTCTTCATTTTGTTAATTGCCTTCACCATCATGAAAACAACTAATGCTAATAAAAAGAAATTAATAGCAACGGTAATAAAGTTACCGTAAGCAAAGATTGCAGCATCTGGAGCTATTTCTTTTGCTTTTTCTAGCGTAGCGCCTGCAGGAATCAGTTCAGATCCTTTACCCATTGCGTAGTAGATACTACTGAAATCTGGTTTTCCAACAATTGCAGCAACGATTGGCATGATTAAATCATCAATAACGCTAGTAACAATTTTACCGAAAGCACCACCAATGATAACCCCAACTGCAAGATCAAATGCATTTCCTTTGATTGCGAATTCTTTGAATTCTTTAATAAATCCCATTTTTTAGTGTTTTTAAATTCTCGACAAAAATAGAATTAATTTTCCAAATACCTACAGAAGTATAAAATATTGTTAAAATCGTGTAAATATCATATGAAGAATGGGTAAAGTTGGAGGATAATACGGCCGTAAATCAGTAATTTTGCATATAGTTTATTTTTATGAAAATTTTAAGTGCAAAACAGATTAAGGATTGTGACCATTTTACAATTAAAAACACGTCGGTTTCGTCGATTAGTTTAATGGAACGAGCTGCGGAAGCTTGTGTAGATTGGATTTCCAAAAATCTGTATCAGATAAAACAATTCACTATTTTAAGTGGTGTTGGAAATAATGGAGGGGATGGATTTGCGATTGCTCGTTTATTGAAAAAGAAAGGTTTTTATGTGAAAGTCGTTACCGTAATTGGTCAAGATTTTACATCGGAAGCCACAAAAAATCTAAAGCGTATTCGTGAAAATGGCGATATTGAGATTATTGATTACGAAAAAGCCTTGGATTTAAAATATGAAGAAAATTCATGTGTGATCGATGCCTTGTTCGGTACGGGATTGAATCGTCGTATTGATGGTGTTTTGGCTAAGTTAATTAAGAAAGTTAATCAACTTGAAAAAGTAAGACGAATTGCGATTGATATTCCGTCTGGTTTATTCGCGAACGACTTGCATCCTAAAGATTCGGTGATTTTCCGAGCAGATGATACGTTAACATTCCAGACGTGGAAAAGAACGTTCTTACATCCTGAAACTGGTATGTTTGCAGGGAAAGTTCATATTTTGGATATTAAATTAAGTCAGGATTTTATTGATAAAGTAGATACAGATTTTTATGTAAACGATCAAGAAATTATCCAGGATTTCTTTAAAAAGAGGGAAGATTTTTCTCATAAAGGTCGTTTCGGAAAATCTGCAATTGTCGCGGGTAGTTACGGAAAAATGGGAGCTGCGGTTCTGTCTGTTTCTGCTGCATTGAGAACGGGAAGCGGTTTGGTGTATTCCATTTCGGCGGATTCTGGGTATCATATTATGCAAACGTCCAATCCAGAAGCGATGTTTATTAAAGGAGGCGAAGATTTTATTGATAAAATTGAAGTGGATAGCGATTTTACAACAGCTATTGGCCCTGGTTTGGGAACAGAAGATGCGACACGAAAGGCTTTTGCTAAATTTTTGAAAAAGTGTACGAAAGCCTTAGTTCTTGACGCTGATGCATTAAATATTATTTCGCTCGATCTTGATTTGTTAGAATCATTGCCTAAAGATTCAGTATTAACGCCGCATCCAAAGGAATTTGAACGAATTTTTGGAACGTTTGAAAATTCGTATGAGCGTTTGGATGCCGCTAGAAATGCTGCGGAAAAATATCAAATTTACATCGTTTTAAAGGATCACAGAACTCAAATCATAACACCAGATCGTAAAGTATATTATAATGTAACTGGAAATTCGGGGATGGCAAAAGGCGGAAGTGGCGATGTTCTTACGGGAATAATCACGTCTTTAATTGCGCAAAATTACACGAGTTTACAAGCGGCACTTTTGGGTGTTTGGATGCATGGGAAAGCGGGAGATTTTGCCACGGAGAAATATTCCAAAGAATCGGTTCTTCCATCAGATTTGGTGAAAGAATTGGGCGAGGTTTTTAAGATTTTAAACGATTAATTTGCTCAAATTTTTTCTATGAAAGATTTAATGGGTCAGGCGATTTGGGACTTTTATTACAATGAAAATCCGGAAGATCTCCAAACTGAAACCTCCATTTCTGAACTTGATGAACTCCCTGTTGCATATTTGTTTCGCGAGTTTTCAGAAATGAATACAATTGAACAAAAAGCGTTGACTTTAGCTAAAGGAAAGGTTTTGGACGTCGGTTCCGGTGCAGGTTCTCATAGTTTGTATTTGCAAAACGAAAGAAAATTAGATGTTTTGGCTTTGGATATTTCTCCAAAATCCATAGAAGTTTGCAATGCTCGAGGTGTGAAAACGTCTTGGGTAGGCGATATTCTGAAATTTGAAGGTCAGAAATTCGATATGATTATTTTGTTAATGAATGGCACAGGAATTTTTCAAAGTTTGAATGTCATTGATTTTTATCTGAAAAAGTTGGCAGAACTTTTAGAAAAAGACGGTCAAATTTTAATTGATGGAACCGATATTTTGTACATGTTCGATCAAGATGAAGATGGTGGTTACTACATTCCTGCGGATGGTTACTATGGCGAATTAGACTACATTGTTCATTATAAAGGAGAATCCGAAGAGCCGATAAAATGGTTGTATTTGGATTTTGAAACCTTAAAAAACGCCGCTGAAAATAACGGCTTTAAAATCGAAAAAGTTCTTCAAGAAGACGATTCGTATTTAGCAAAATTGTTTAAATAAGTATAAATTAATATTCTTACTTTTGAACAAATTATAAGAATATGATTTTTGACGCGGCCAAAGTTTTTAGCAAAGGAAATCTTTTGGAACATTTGGTTGTAGGACATCCGTATCACCCGGCAAGACCTGCTTTTTTGTTTTTGAAAGAAGGTTCTATCAAGCTTCGTGAACAGATTAATGTGTACACACTGAATAAAAACGGCGTGATTCTTATAGATAGTACGTCTGTTTACGAAATCCTTGAATACAGTGAAGATATCGATATTCTTATCGTTGCTTATAACCGAAATTTCTTTGATACACTTAACTTAAAACTCAATAGACTTCACGCTTTTCGAAGTATCAGAGCCGAATTTAAGAAAGGCTATCAAGCAAGCGAATCCGAGTTTCCGGTGTTGTGGCAAAATGTTCTCAATATTCAATATTATATCGAAAACATTGATCAGCAGGAGTATCAAATCGAAATTATTGAATCTTTATTTGCTGCTTTGGTTTATCAATTGGCCAATATTGTCGCACATCAGCGGAAAATTTCTAAGCAAAAAATGTCGCGGTCTCAAGAGATTGCGTTCGATTTTATAAAACTGGTTACGAGCAATTTTAAAATTGAACGGAATGTGGAATTTTATGCACAGCGTCTTATGATTTCAAGCCGACATTTAACGGTGGTTTTAAAAGAAGTTTTTGGAAAAAGCGCCATTCAGATTCTTAATGAATTTCTTTTGAACGAAGCTAAGGCACAACTCAGTTCGAGTTTAAAACCGATTAATGAGATTTCTAACGAACTGAAATTCAGTGATCAATATTCGTTCAGCCATTTCTTTAAAAAACATGAAAATTTGAGTCCGTCTCAATATCGAAATCAATTTTAGATTTCAATCTTACTTTTGAACATCAAAACACGTAAACTGAATCATTTTAAACGTTTGTTTAGCAAGCTACCTTTGTCCTGTGAAAATTGAAGTAGAAAAAACTTCAAAATAACAACAAGGAAAACAATGAAAAACAAGGTACAACAAACGATGTTAGCACTCAGTCTGCTAACATTTGGACTGTCTTATGCTCAAGAATCTCGCGATCTATCCGTAGATCAAGTTATGGATTTGGCTTTGCAAAACCATCAGCAACTTAAAGTTTCAGCAAAAAATATCGACATTGCAAAACAACAAACCGAAGTTGCAAAACTTCAGAAGTTGCCTTCTATTACAGCATCTACAAGTCAGTTCTTTTTAGGAAACGCACTCATTATTGACAAGGATTTTTCCAATTCGACCAAAGTGGAAATGCCGCATTACGGAAGCACGTATTCTGTACAAGCACAGCAACTTATTTTCAAAGGAGGATTGGTAAATAAGTCGATTGAGATGTATGATTTACGCGAACAATTAGCCGAATTAGATGTTGAAAAAGATCAACAGAATGTCAAATTTTTGGTGACTTCCAATTATTTGGACATCTACAAATTGATCAATCAAACGGAAGTTTATCAAAACAACAAAAAATTAGCTCAAGAACGTTTAAAAAACATTCAAAAATTCTATCAACAAGGCATGATTACACGTAATGAAGTAATTCGTGCGGAGTTGGCGATTAAGAATTTGGATCAAGGACTTTTGGTTTTAGAGAATAACCGAAAAATTGTGACGTATCAGCTAAACGTTGCTTTAGGACTAAATCCAGACACACAAATTAATCCGACGGAAGGTATAGACATTAAGGAAAGAGGTTTGGATAGAGATTACTACCAAAATTTAGCATTCGAAAATCATCCTGCAATGAAATCGGCTTATAAAAATGTGGAAGTTGCAGATAAAAATATTGAAATCATCAACACGGATAAAATGCCTACCATTGCGGCTTTCGGAGGTTACAATATGCAAAGACCAATAACATCGAGTATTCCCGCGATGGACATGTACACAAACTCATGGCAAAGCGGGATTTCTTTGAGTTATAATATCGATAATCTCTACAAAACCAAAGAAAAAGTGAAGTTGGGACAATTGCAAAAAGAGCAAGCTAACGAGGCGACTGCACTCATCAAAGAACAGTTGGAAGTTGGCGTTAATGCGGCTTATGTGAAATATGTGGAAGCGATTCAGCAAGCGGATTTGTTTAACGATTCAAAAATATTAGCGGAAGAAAACTACAAAATTACCGAAGCTAAATATCTAAATCAATTGGCGGTACAAGCCGAAATGATTGACGCGCAGAACCAAAAACTGCAAGCAGAATTGGATTTTGCCAATGCGGAAATCAACGTTCTGTATCAATATTACAACTTACTAAAAACGACAGGAACTCTTTAATAACGGACAATTACAAATGGAAAACAAGGATACACAACAAGAAAATACAACTCAGCATCAGGAAAATGAACCAAAAACGCAACACGTTTCGCGACCTACAACAGCTGAAAAAGTAAGACAAAATAAGAAAAACAAAGCAAAATCGATGATTTCAAACGTCTTGGTTTTAGCAATTATTGGATTTGGAATTTATTGGTTGATTACGCAATATTTCCACATCGGAGATAAAAATTATACCGAAGCTGCGCAGGTTGAGGAATTCATTAACCCGATTAATACAAGGGTTTCTGGATATATTAAAGAAATAAAATTCAACGAACATCAAGCGGTGAAAAAAGGCGATACGTTGGTTGTTTTGGACGAACGCGAAATCGATACGCAACTCGGACAAGCGGAAGCGGCTTACCAAAATGCTTTGGCTCAAAAAAATGCAATAGGATCTTCTGTAAATACGGTTTCGAACAACGTTAACGTGATGGAATCAAACATTGCAGGTGCTAAAGCAAGACTTTGGAATGCTGAACAAAATTTAAATAGATATAAAAATCTTTTGGCTGCGGAAGCAGTTACAAAGCAACAATATGACGCTGTGAAAACGGAATATGATGCCTTGAAAGCGTCTTACGAAACTTTGATTAATCAAAAACAATCGGCGAATCTTTCGGTTACAGAAGTGAAATCCAAAATCGGAATCAACGATGCGGAGATTAAAAGAACCAAATCAGCGTTGGATATGGCACGACTAAATCGTTCGTACACCGTTATTACAGCGCCTTACGACGGGATTATGGGAAGAAGAACGATTTCTGAAGGACAATTAATGCAGCCTGGTCAACAAGTTGCGACCATCGTTTTGGAAGGTAGCAAATGGGTGACGGCAAACTTTTTAGAACGTCAAATGCCGAATATCAAGATCGGAAGTAAAATTGTGATGTCGGCTGACGCTTTGGGCGGCGAAAAATTTGAAGGTGTTGTTACAGCGATTTCAGCGGCAACAGGTGCTAAATATTCCGCAGTACCAACGGATAATTCAACAGGGAATTTTGTGAAAGTTCAGCAACGTATTCCGGTTCGAATAGAGTTTACAGATAAAAATGATGCTGCGAAAGTGAAACAATTACGTGCAGGGATGAATATGGTTTTGAAGCTGGAAAAGTAGTGAGAAAGAGTAAGAATAAAGAATAAAGATGCAAGATAGCAGATGTCAGATATCAGAAAAGAAACAAGGCGTAAAGCAGTTTATGTAAGAGTTATAAATCTGAAATCTTGAGTCTAGCATCTAACATCTAAAAAACAAAAATGTACAATAAAGGATTATTTAATGATTGGGTTCCGAAACCTGTCCAGCTTTTATTGGTGATACTTTTCGCAGGTATCCTGATGCCGATGGGTGGGATTTACACGGGAAACATCGCTTTTATGGCGAGTGATTCAGGATCCATGACAGAATATTATATGATGGCGAACTTCGTTTCATCCATTGGGATGGGCGCGGTGATGCCTATTGCTATTCGACTAAAAATGCGTTTCAAAATTCGAGATAAAGTCACTTTTATTTTAATTGCTTTAGCCGCTTTATTATTTATCAGTGGGACAACCGAAAATCCGTGGATTATCGTCATTAATTCCCTTTTGATTGGGTTTTTAAAGATGGCTGTTGTTATGGAATTTATGCTTCCACTAATGATGATGGTTCCTAGTCGAGGCGCGTTTTACAGCATGTTATACGGTTTTGTACTCGTACTTTCACAATTGGTGAATTATTACGTAGTGGAATTTTCCATCCTCTACAATTGGGAGTATTTTTATATTCTAACGGCGGTTACATGTTTGGTTTTGGCGCTGATGAGTTGGATTTTTATGCATGATAAACGATTCGCACTCAAAATGCCGTTGTATTACATTGATTGGATGAGTATGTTGATGTTTGTGGCGACGTTTTTTATGTTGGCTTACGTATTGTCTTTCGGGAAACAACAAGATTGGTTCAATTCGCCTTATATCGTATGGAATTCCATTGGTTTTGTCGTGAGTTTAATCTTGCTGATTGCCCGTCAATCCCATTTAAAACGTCCATTTTTATCATTTAATATTTTTAAAAAGAATAACGTTCAGCACGGGCTTTTCATGTTATTTTGTTTAGGAATGTACATGGCTCTTGGATCCATGCAAAATACCTTTGCGTTGGGTGTTCTTCAATACGATCAAATGACGAATGCGAAATTAAACCTTTTGATGATTCCAGGACTTATTGCGGCGGCAATTGTGGCTTTGTTTTGGTTCAAAGAAGAATTTAATCTTAGAATGTTCATTTTTTCTGGCTTTGGCGCGATGCTGATGTTTAGCATTATTCTGTACTTTTCCATGGTTCCTGAAATGAATTTTGAACGTTGGTATCTGCCAATGTTTTTAAAAGGTTACGGCATGTGTAGTCTTTTCATCGGGGTGTGGTATTACGCTATGGATAAATTGGATGTTAACGATCTTTTACCAGCATTCGGATTCGTTTTGTGTTGGCGTTCATTTATCACGATTGGTATGTTTTCAGCGGCGTTTTCGTGGATTCAATATCAATTTCAAGTTCAGGCTGTTGGCGATTTGGCGGTTCATATGGACAGCATGATTTTAAATCCGCAAGCGGCAATGGCTAATTTGAAAGCTATCCAGTTAAACGCCATTCTCGTTGCGAATAAAAAGCTTCTTGGCTTGGTAAGTATCGCTGGATTTTTTATTCTGATTTATATTTATTTCCATCATTTTGGAAGAATAAAACATACCGAAGTTCGTTTTATTCGAGTTTTGAAAGGGAAATCCTACATCGCAAGACGCCGAAGAAGAGAACAACAATTACTGAAAGAAACCATCAACCAGCTGAAAGATGCCGGTGGTGCAACTCAAATATAAATCCTTGTTTTTTTTCACGGAAGCTCCAACAGTTTTATAATGTTGGGGCTTCTTTTTATATAATAACTTCTTTCCTTATTTTTTAACAAGTATTATGATATGCTTTGCATGATAATTGATGATTCTGGGATAATTAAAATCATAAAATTATGTCTGAGAAAAAATTAGCGGGTCTTTGGATAGACCAAACAAAAGCTGTTGTTGTAAAAAACCATAACGATTTTGAAGTGACCGAATGGAATGTTTCTGATACGTTAAAAGCGGATGTGCAACACGGGAATTCAAATGAAAATGCAGCGAATAATGCTGAGAAAACTAATAAAGTGAAATTCTATAAAGAAATCGAAAAAGCAATTACCAACTCCGTTGATTTATATGTTACAGGACCTGGAATTGCACAAGAAGAATTACGAAATTATCTTTTGGATACACCGCAATACAAGAACTTAAATATTACTTTGGGAACCTCAACAGACTCTAATCCTGATGTGGTTTTAAATGATGTTAAATCCCATTACAACGAGTAATTTAGAAACGTAAGAATAGAAAAAAAACGGAGACTTGTTCTCCGTTTTTTCTTTTTTGATATTAATAGTTGATATTTAATTTTTTAAGAATAAAACTTAATAACCAAGCTGGGCCAACCAACAGAAATTGAAGATCTTTCAAAAAGCTCGGTTTTTTTCCTTCCACTTTATGACCAACAAATTGCAAAATCCAAGTCACTATAAAAACGCTGAGAAAAACAATCCACGATTGGTGTTTCCATGAAATATTGACTTGATATGCGAAATATTCCATAATCAACATCACAAAAACCATGACGAATGCGATGAGCGGCGACAATCGTATATAAAAAAGACTGACCAAAACGATTGCTACAAGACTTGCAACGCTAATACATCCAAAGTAAGTGAAACACAAATGGGGCGCTGGAATAATCGATATAAAGCCTAAAATTGTCCAGAAAATGAGGGGAACACAAATCCAATGAATCAATTTGTTCGTTGGGTTTTGGTGGCTTTCGCCATATTCTGCAAAAAGTTGATCGATTTTTCTCATGTCGTTCCATTTTGGTTGAACTAAATTAATAAAAAAGTTCTCAAAAACTTTGTTTTGAGAACTTTTCGTATTTTAAAATGGTATTTTTGGTTTAGCCGATTTCAATTCCGTTTTGTACCGAATCGTCTGGTGTTACAAAAGATAATTTCCCATCTTCTTTTGTCGTAAGCAATAACATTCCTTGAGATTCGATACCGCGAATTTTTCGTGGTGCCAAATTCAACAAAATCATCACTTGTTTTCCAATAACTTCTTCTGGCGTAAAGCTTTCTGCGATTCCAGAAACCACAGTTCGTACATCAACACCTGTATCAACGGTTAGCTTCAATAATTTATCTGCTTTTTCTACTTTTTCAGCTTCAATAATTGTTGCTGTTCTTAAATCGATTTTCGTAAAATCATCAAACGTAATTTCGTCTTTCATTGGGTTGGCGTTAGGATTGGTTTTCTTATTATTTTGCTTTGTATTCTCTAATTTTTCAATTTGAGCGACAATCACGTCATCTTCAATTTTCGAGAACAAAAGTTCAGCTTCATTAATTTTGTGTCCAGCTTCTACAAGCACTTTGTTGTTTTCTACGGTTGTCCAAGACGCTTTTTCAACTTGGAACATGTGTAATAATTTTTCTGAACTAAAAGGCATAAACGGTTCTGAAAGTTGAGCCAATGCAACCGCAATTTGAGCTCCAACAAACAACGATTGTGCTGTTTTTTCAGGATTGTCTTTAATGGTTTTCCAAGGTTCTTCCGTTTGAAGATATTGATTTCCGAAACGCGCCAAATTCATCAACGCAGTTAATGCATTTCGGAATTCGAATTTATCTAAAAATTCGTGAATTTCTCTCGCAGCTTTAGAGATTTCATTTAATTCCGGTGCGTTCGTATCGCCTTGCGGAATAACACCATCGTAATATTTATGAATTAAAACAGCAACTCTGTTGATAAAGTTTCCGAAAATCCCCACCAATTCTGAATTGTTTTTAGTTTGGAAATCCTTCCAAGTGAAGTTATTGTCCTTGGTTTCAGGAGCCGAAGAAAGCAATGCATAACGCAAAACATCTTGCTGTCCTGGGAATTCTTGAACGTATTCATGTGCCCAAACCGCCCAATTTCTTGAAGTTGAAATCTTCTCATTTTCTAAATTCAAAAATTCGAATGCAGGAACATTGGTTGGCATAATGTAATCGCCGTGAGCCTTCATCATCGCTGGAAAAATAATACAGTGGAATACAATATTATCTTTACCAATAAAATGAATTAAATCAGATTCTGGGTTTTGCCAATAATCTTTCCAGTTTTTTCCGTTTTTCTCCGCCCATTCTTGGGTGAACGAAATATAACCGATTGGTGCATCAAACCAAACATAAAGCACCTTTCCATCGGCGTCAGGAAGCGGAACGGGAACACCCCAATTCAAATCTCGAGTCATCGCTCTTGGCTTCAAGCCTTCGCTTAACCAAGATTTAACTTGACCATATACGTTTGGTTTCCAATCATTTTTGTGACCTTCGATAATCCACTCATTTAGGAAATTTTCGTAGTCATTTAAAGGTAAATACCAGTTTTTTGTTGGTTTAAGAACGGGGACGTTTCCACTCAACATCGATTTTGGATTAATCAACTCCGACGGAGAAAGGGTAGAACCACATTTCTCACACTGATCACCATATGCATTGTCGTTACCACAATTCGGGCACGTTCCTACGATATAACGATCGGCTAAGAATTCGTTTGCTTGTTCATCAAAATATTGCTCTGAAACTTCTTCTAAAAATTTGTTGTTGGAATAGAGATTCGTAAAGAAATCCTGACTCACTTCATAATGTTTCTTCGAAGTTGTTCTAGAATATTCATCAAATGAAATTCCTAAATCTTCAAATGATTTTTTGATGATTCCGTGGTATTTATCAACAATATCTTGGGGAGTTACTCCTTCTTTTTTTGCACGAATCGTAATGGGAATCCCATGTTCATCGGAGCCGCAAATAAACGCAACATCTTGTCCTAATCTTCTTTGAAATCTTGCGTAAATATCCGCTGGTACATATACACCAGCCAAATGCCCAATATGAACAGGTCCATTGGCGTAAGGCAACGCCGCGGTTATCATTTTTCTGTTTGACATTATTCTATTTCCAATTTTGTGCAAATATACGACATCGCAGAAAAGTAGGGAGAACGATTGTTTGGATAATTTAGTATGAGAAAAAGGAAATTTTCAGGTCCTATTTGTTAAACAATTGTTTAATATTTAATCGTTTTTAAGATTCCTTGGTGGAAAAAATTTGTACTATAATATACGAAAATTATAGTAAAATACGCATTATCTCAACGTGGATATGCATATTATTCAGGGATGATATATGTAATGTTAATTTTTTTTAATGTATATTAAAATATTTATAAATTGGGAGACCAATTTTTTTGGAACGTTAAAAGAAAAAATTGATTATTAATCCCCAAAAATTATTATTTGTGAGAAACTATTCTAAAGTTTTGAAGGTTGCTCCTGCTTTCCTATTGGCAGGATCACTGATGAATGCACAAGTAGCCGATACAACATCGAAAGAGACAAAAATCGAAGAAGTTGTTCTTATTGGTTATGGTAAGCAAAAGAAAGAAGACCTTACAGGTTCTATCGCATCCATTTCTTCGAAAGATTTTAACGGTGGTTCTACCTCTGCAGATCAATTGATCCAAGGTAAAGCTCCGGGTGTGACGGTAACTGGTAATGGTGGTAATCCAGGATCTGGATCTACAATTCGTATTCGTGGTGGTGCTTCTTTAAGTGCATCCAACGACCCGCTAATTGTTATTGATGGTATCCCAATGGATTTTGCAGGTGTTAGTGGTGCTAGTAATGCATTAGCATTGATTAACCCAGATGATATTGAGTCATTCAGTATATTGAAGGATGCTTCATCTGCTGCCATCTACGGTAACAGAGCTTCTAATGGTGTAATCTTAATTACAACGAAAAGAGGATCTTCTGGAAAAATGAAAATTAGCTTTTCTACAACAGGTTCCGTTTCAACGAAAATGGGTAACCTTGGTGTATTAAGCGGTGATGAGTTTAGAGAATTTGTAAAAGCTAATGCTTCGCAAAACTACATTGACAAATTAGGAAATGCAAGCACCAATTGGCAAGATCTCGTTTTCCAAACAGCTTGGGGAACGGATAATAACTTGGCTATTTCTGGTGGAATAAAAAAATTACCGTATCGTTTATCATTAGGATATAACGAGCAAAACGGGATTATTAGAACGAACGAGTTTAGAAGAACTTCCGTTGGTTTGAATTTGACTCCTAAATTCTTCGATAACCACCTAAGTGTAACGGCGAATTTGAAAGGTACCATGACAGAAAACCGCTTTAATGCAGGTGTTATTGGAGCTTCTCAATATTTTGACCCTACGCAGGAGGTGTATGATCAATCAGCACGTGGAAACCGAGTTGCTAATTATTGGGAATGGTGGCAAACTGCTGATCTTTTGAATGTTAATGCAACAAGAAACCCACTGGGATCGCTTTACGGAAGAAAAGATATGTCTACCG
Organism: Bacteroidota bacterium; assembly: GCA_023423715.1. Taxonomy (GTDB): domain Bacteria; phylum Bacteroidota; class Bacteroidia; order Flavobacteriales; family Weeksellaceae; genus JAFAFC01. The sequence goes on along the minus strand of JAFAFC010000021.1, from coordinate 16,614 downwards.
TATTTAGAGGGATTGCGAGTTTACAATTGGATTATAAATTCCATTTCTTGCCAGATTTGCATTGGAATGTTAATGCAGGTTACGATTATCAAAAAGGAACAGGAGGGGTTACCGAATTTCCTAACTATGCAGGTGTAGTTGCTTCTAACAACGTAAGTACAAGAAGAGATTATACGCAAGAAAAAACAAACAAGTTAATTGAAACATATTTGAACTACGTGAAGGATGTTACAGCAATCAACACGAAAGTTGATTTAATGGCTGGATATTCATATCAAAACTTCACAAATGTAGTTCCTGTTGCAACCACCACTTTTGGAAATCCTGAAAAATTACCTATTTCAACGAACCGCTACGAAGGAGAGTTAACTTTATTAGGTTTCTACGGAAGAGCAATTTTCACTATTGCAGATAAATATATCCTAACAGGAGCAGTTCGTCGTGATGGAACTTCAAGATTCTACAACGGAACAGACGATACCAGCAATATGTGGGGAACATTTACCTCTGTTTCTGGAGCTTGGAAAATCATGAACGAAAGTTTCATGGAAGGTTCAAAAGTATTTTCAGATTTGAAATTAAGAGCAGGTTATGGAGAAACTGGTCAACAAGAAATTGGTGGTTGGTATAACTCGTTCCCATCGTATAATATTTCGCAAGGAACGGCTCAATACGGATTTGGAGACGATTTCTATTTCATGTACCGTCCAACTCAGTACAACCCGAATCTAACTTGGGAAACAACAAAAACGGTTAATGCCGGTTTAGATTATGGTTTCTTGAATAATAGAATTTCTGGTTCATTCGATTGGTTTAAGAAAAATACTGTGAACTTACTTGCTAATGTTGCTGTACCTGCAGGAGAATTTTCTAACAGAAACAACAAGAACATTGGTGAAATGGAAACTGATGGTTTTGAATTTGTGTTGAATGTAACTCCAGTTAAAAATGAAACGACAACTTGGGATTTTAGCTTTAATGCAGCACATTACAATCCGAAAATCACATCGTTCTCTGGACAAGTGGAAGATGGTTATGTAAACCAAGTTGGTGGAATTTCTGGTGGTACAGGTAACACGGTTCAAGGACATGCTGTTGGATATACACCTTTCGGATTCTACGTGTATCAACAAGTTTATGACGCGAATGGAAAGCCTCTAGAGGGAGTTTATGTAGATCGTAACGGAGACGGAAAAGTTTCTGCGGATGGTGATAAATATTTCTATAAGTCAACAACTCCAGATGCAACGTTTGGTTTTTCAACAAAAGTGAAATACAAAAACTGGGATTTCTCAACAGCTTTAAGAGCAGTAGTAGGAAATTACGTGTACAATAACTTTGCATCACAATCTACAATTCAGAGTATTGCAACAAACGAATATTTACAAAATATCTCTTCTACAGCGGCTGGATACGGATTCAGAGCTCCACAATATTGGAGTGATATTTTCGTAGAAAATGCATCGTTCTTGAGAATGGATAATTTAACAGTAGGGTACAACTTTGGTGATGTATTCGGTTCTGGAAGCAACCTTCGTGTGTTTGGTATGGCTCAAAACGTATTCGTTGTAACCAAATATTCAGGTGTAGATCCTGAAATCTTCGGAAATATCGATAACGGTTTCTACCAAAGACCAAAAGTGTATTCGTTAGGATTAAACTTCCAATTTTAAAAAGTAAGCAATGAAAAATTTTAGATTCTATAAAAAATCAATAGCTGCCGTAGTTCTTGGGCTTTCGTTGACGATGACGTCTTGTGTTGACGATCTGAAACAAGAGCCAATTACAGAACTTACTTCAGCAAGTCTTTTCAAAGATTTTAATAACTATAACAACCTTTTGGCGAAACTTTACGGCGGATTAGCTGTTGGTGGACAAGAAGGTGGAGATGGTGGCGGAGATATCGCTGATATCGATGGTGGATTCTCAAACTACATGCGTTTGATGTATATCATGCAGGTAGTAACCACCGATGAAGCGGTAATCGGATGGAATGACGGTACGTTACACGAATTCCATAAAATGATTTGGACGCCAACGAATGAATTCAACAACGCCATGTTTTACAGATTGTATACAGAAATTGCGTTTACGAATGAGTTTATGCGTAATACAACGGATGAACGTTTAGCAGCAAATGGAATTTCTGGTGCAAACCTTGAAGAAGCAAAAGTAATGCGTGCAGAAGCTCGCTTCTTAAGAGCACAAGCATATTATCACTTGTTAGATTTGTATGGAAATGTTCCTTTTGTAGATGAAACAATGACTCCAGGTCAGGCTGTTCCAAAACAAATTATGCGTCCGGAACTATTTAAATTCGTTGAATCCGAATTATTGGCAACTTCAAACGAATTAAAAGCACCAAAATCTAATCTCTACGGAAGAGTAGATCAAGCAGCTGCTTGGACGCTTCTTGCAAGATTGTATTTGAATGCTAAAGTATATTCAGGAACAGAGCGTAATCAAGATGTTATTACGTACGCAGATAAAGTAATCAATTCTGGATATTCTTTAAATCCGAAATACGAGAATTTATTCTTGGCGGATAACAATGTAAACAATCCTGAAAATATTTTCTCTATCGTTTACGATGGTCAGAAAACACAAACCAATGGTGGAACAACATTCTTAGTTCACGCAGCTATTGGTGGAAATATGGATCCAGCGCTTTTCGGTGTGAACGGAGGTTGGGGAGGTATTCGTACCACGTCATCTTTTGTTAACCGTTTTGAGGCGGCTGATGCAAGAGGTCGTTTCCATAAGAGTGGACAAACATTGGAAATCAATGATTTGGGAAGCTTTACAGATGGATATGCGTTTATCAAGTACAAAAACATCAAAAGCGATGGCAAAGCTGGTTCTCACGACAACTGGGTTGAAGCAGATTTAGCGGTTTATCGTCTAGCTGATGTTTATTTAATGTACGCTGAAGCCAACCTTAGAGGTGGTGGTGGTGATGCTTCTAAAGCATTAGGATATGTTAATCAACTGAGAACTCGTGCAAAAGCAAGTACCGTTGCAGCGATCAACTTGAATTTTATTTTGGATGAAAGATCTCGAGAACTTTCTTGGGAAATGACAAGAAGAACTGACCTTATTCGTTACGGAAGATTTACAACTTCGGCTTATTTATGGCCTTGGAAAGGAAATACGAAAAATGGTGCTGCTGTAGAAGACTACAGAAACCTTTTCCCAATCCCGAATAACGAAATGGTGGTGAACTCTAATTTAGTTCAGAATCCAGGGTACTAATAACAAATTTTACAAAAAATGAAACAATCAATTTTTAATAAATTTTTCCTTGCCTTGGTGATGCTTTTAGGTATCATCTCGTGCGACGATCGTGAGCTGATTACCGTTGAAAATTCTGGAGCTCCGATTGTGATGGATCTTTCTACGGATAAGATTTTCTTAGATCAAAATTTCCCGGAAAATCCTGTGTTGACAGTTAATTGGGAACCTGCAAAATATTCGGTTCCTGTAGAAGTGAAATACAGAGTTGAGGTATCTAAAACTGAGGATTTTAAAACTCCAGTGACATTAGCAACGGTTTCCGGATCAGAGTCTGTTACAAGTTTTACGGTAAGCCAAATGAATAAAGCGGCAGGTGATATCGGCTTAGTACCGGATGTTGCACAGAAAATGTTTGTACGTGTGGTTTCTTATCTTGGGAACGATTCGCTTGCATCAATTTCTAATGTAACTCCACTAACGATTACACCGTATGTGGTGATTATTGATTATCCAGATTTCTACCTTGTAGGGGAAGCTTCTGCGATTGGTTGGTCAGAAACGAAAGCGATTCTTTTATTCCAAACGGAATATAAAAATACAATTTACACGTATTTAGAAAAAGGGAAAAACTTTAGATTCTTAGGTCAAAAAGCGTGGAATCCAATCAACTATAGTATTGATGCATCTGCAACAAAAGACGGATACAAATACTTTAAATCAGTTTCCGATAATATTGCAAAATCTGCGGGAGACGATGAAAATATGACGTTCTCAGGCGAAAGCGGTATTTACAAAATTGTTATCGATGCTACAGAGGGGAAACATACGTTAATGGCTACAGCTTCTTCAATTCCAACGTATAACTTTACTGAAATTTATTTGGTAGGAAGTGTTGCTGGAAATGATTGGAATGCTGGAAACGCAATCCCAATGGCTAAAGTATCGGATGGTGTTTATGAGTACACAACAACGATTGCTGATGGTGCCGAATTCAAATTCCTTGGTCAAAAAGATTGGGGTAATTTAGAATGGGGTAATATCATGAAAGATAATGCTGGAAATACAGGTTTCTTAGGTCCAAAAGGAGATAACGGTAACGTTAAATTCAATGGTGGTGGAAAATCGTATACCATTTCTGTGAACATTAAAGCAGGTACTTATACAATCAAATAAGCGGATTACACATGAAAAATATATTTAAATTATTCATATTACCTCTATTGGCGGCCGTGGCGATTATCGCTTGTACGGATGATGCAGATAGAGATTGGACGACACCAGAAGCTTCTTTCAAGTTGAATGATACTACTTTGGGAGCGAATGTGTTGTACGCAACGATGGCAAATAACCCATTTGTTTTGTCTTGGGAAGCTACTACGGGAGCACCTTTTACAGTGGTTGTTTCGTCAACAGAAGATTTTGCTTCTAAAGTTGAATTAGGAAAATCAGATACCAATTCTTATAAAACAAACATCGGAGCCTTAAACACGGCGATGTTGCAAGCGGGTGTTAATCCGTATAAAGCGCAAAAAGTTTATGTAAGAGTGGAATCGGCTTCAGGAAATTCAAATGCAATTTCATTTGATGTAACGCCTTATCCAGTGAAAAAGCCTATTATTACAGCTCCTACAGCGGGAACGGCTTTGGTTTTAGCAGTAGATAAAGCGGCGGAGAATCTTCCAAAATTCACGTGGTCTGATTACCAATCGTATGGTGTTGATGTTGTTTATACACTTTCAATTGCGAAAAAAGGAACAACGGCCTTCCAAGTTTTAGGAACGTCTACCAATGTTAAAGAATTGGCTTTAACGCAATCACAATTAAATGACGCTGTTTTGAAACTGGGAGGAATTCCGGGTACAGTAGCAGAATATGATTTAAAAGTAGGTGCTTCAACAAAATCTACAGGTGGAACAATTGATTTAGTTTCAGACCTAGTAACGATTAAAGTAACACCTTTCGAAAGCAATGTATTCTTGTATCTGATTGGTGATGCAACGGCTGCAGGATGGGATAATAAAGCCGATAATGACTTGATGTACCCATTGTTGAATTCTCGAGTAACACCTACGGTTTACACCTATTCAGGATTCTTCAAAGCAGGAAGTTTCAAATTAATCAAAACAAGAGGAAGTTGGGATAACCAATACGGTCTTGGAGACGCTGCTGGACAATTAAGTGCTAGTGGTGGTTCAGGAAATATTCCTGTCGCTAAAGACGGATATTATAAACTAACGTTGAATGTAAGTACGTTAACGTATACATTGACGGAAGTTATCCCTACAACAACGGCATATGCTACAGTTGGAATCATCGGGGATGCAACACCAAATTCTTGGGATAGCAGTACTGCAATGACGAAATCTGCGACAGACAGTCATTTGTGGGTAATTTCTAACGTTGTTTTGAAGGATGGTGAAGCAAAATTCCGTGCAAACAATTCTTGGGAAGTAAACTGGGGATCGAAGTCTGAGTTATTCGGAACAGGAACTCCAGGTGGAGATAATATTCCGGTGAAAGCAGGAACGTACACTATCTATTTTAACGATTTTACAGGAGCTTACGTTTTTGTAAAAAAGTAATTTAGATTTCTAATAATTTTATCGGAGCCTGCTGCTGCACAGCAGCAGGCTCCTCTTTTATAGCTTAAAAATAATTACATGAAGTATTTAAAAACCAGTGCATTCTTTTTGTTAATGGGTGGTGCGATATTGCATGCGCAATCATTAAAATCACCAGACGGAAAGTTTGAAATGAATTTTCAGTTGAAGTCGGGAGTACCTTATTATAAGCTTTCTTACGAAGGAAAAACTGTTGTAGAAGATTCCAAATTGGGACTTCGATTAGTGAAAGATGGCGATATCAAATTTGCATCCGAGATCGAAACAACGACTAATAAAGGAAAAGATCTTAATTCTGGCTTTGTAAAAATTGACGAGAAAAGAGATTCTAAAAACGAAACATGGGATCCCGTTTTAGGCGAGAAAAAATCCTATATAAATCACTATAACGAATTGGCGATTACGCTGGATCAACCCGAGCAAAAACGTCATATGATCGTTAAATTCAGATTATTTAATGATGGTTTGGGATTCCGTTATGAGTTTCCAGAACAAGAAAATCTGAACTATTTTGTTATTCAAGAAGAAGATACGGAAATTGATTTCCCGACTGACATGAAAGCTTGGTGGTTGGCTGCGGATTACGATACACAGGAATATAAAAACCAAACCAGCAAAGTGTCAGAAATTCCAGCTCGTTGGCCAAAATCATACGAAGGAAATGCGTCTCAAAGTTTGGTGAAAAATGGAGTTCAAGTTCCATTAATGATGAAAAAAGAAGGGAATTCCCCTTTATACATCAACGTTGCCGAAGCGGCGGTTCTTAATTATCCAGCAGCTCATTTGGAAGTAAATGCATCTGAATTCAAGTTCAAAACGCATTTAACTCCAGACGCTCAAGGCGCCAAAGGATATATTCAAACGCCAGCAGTTTCGCCTTGGAGAACGATTATCGCTTCACCTAAAGCGGAAGAAGTCATGGCCTCTAAAATGCTGTTCAACCTAAACGAACCAACGAAATTTAAAGATACATCGTGGATCAAGCCAACCAAATACATGGGTGTTTGGTGGGAAATGATTTTCGGAAAGTCGCAATGGGCATATTCTACAGCGAAAAACGTTCATATCGGAAAAACCGATTTTGATAAATTAACGCCTAACGGTAACCACGCTGCTAACAATACTAAAGTAAAAGAATATATTGATTTTGCTTCAAAACATGGTTTTGATGGCGTTTTGGTGGAAGGTTGGAACGTTGGTTGGGAAGATTGGTTTGGTCATTCTAAAGAATTTGTTTTCGATTTTGTGACGCCTTATCCTGATTTCGACATTAAAATGTTGAATGACTACGCACATTCGAAAGGAATTAAATTGATTATGCACCACGAAACTTCGGGTTCTGCAACGAATTACGAAAGATGGGCGCCTGAAGCATTCAAATTGATGAATAAATACGGCTACAACTCGGTTAAAACGGGATATGTAGGAAATATTATTCCGCGTGGTGAGCATCATTATTCGCAATGGACGATCAACCACTATTATCGAATTTTAGATATGGCAGCGGATCATAAAGTAATGGTAAATTCCCACGAATCGGTTCGTCCAACAGGTGAAAGCAGAACCTATCCAAACTGGATTGCTGCGGAAGCCGCTCGTGGTACGGAATACGATGCTTTTGGTGGTAACGATCCGGATCATCATACAATTCTTCCATTTACTAGATGGATAGGCGGTCCTATGGATTATACGCCAGGAATTTTCCAAACGAAAATGAATCACTATTTCCCAGATGATAAACGTTTTGTGACGACAACGTTAGCTAAACAATTGGGACTGTATGTGGTGATGTATATGCCTTTGATGATGGCGGCAGATTTGCCAGAAAATTACGAAAAGCATTTGGATGCATTCCAGTTTATCAAGGATGTAGCAACGGATTGGGATGATACGATTATCCTTTCTGCGGAGCCTGGAGATTATATTCACACCGCTCGTAAAGCGAAAGGGAAAAATGAATGGTTCGTTGGTGGTGTTACCGATGAAAATGCACGTACGTTTACGGTTGATTTCTCATTCCTTCCAAAGAATGCGAAATACGAAGCAACCGTGTATGAAGACGGTAAAGATGCGGATTACGTAACGAATCCTCAGAGCTACAACATTTACAAAAAAACGGTGACCTCAAAATCGAAAATACCGGTAAAATTAGCTCGTAGTGGTGGTTATGCAATCTCACTTAAGCCTATAAAATAATGTTTCATCAACCTTAAGGAGCTTCGGTTTCTTAAGGTTTTTTATCTAAAAATAGCATGAACAAATATCTTAGTATGTTGTTTTTGCTCGTGGTGAATTTGGTTTTTGGTCAAATCCAGCGGGTAGAACCAGCTTTTTGGTGGAAGGGAATGAAGAATCCTGAATTGCAAATTTTGGTCTACGGAAAGAACATTGCGCAATATCAGGTAGAAGCCACCAATCAAGTTCCTGTAACGAATATTACGAAAGTTGAAAACCCAAATTATCTATTTGTAACGGTTAATTTAGCAGGAATTTCAGCTTCAAATTTTAATTTGAATTTCATCAATTCTAAAGGAAAAAAAGTATATACTTATTCTTACGAATTGAAAGACAGAAAAGCTAATTCGGCAAATCGAAATTCGTTTACGTCGAAAGATGTGATGTATTTAATTATGCCTGATCGTTTTGCTAATGGCGATCCTTCGAATGATACGATGCCAGGTTTAACGGAAAAAGCGAACCGAAATCTTCCTGATGGTCGTCATGGAGGCGATTTACGTGGAATCATCAATCAACTCGATTATCTGAAAAATCTGGGAGCAACGACCTTGTGGTTAACTCCAGCAAACGAAGATAACGAAGACAAAACAACGTATCACGGCTATGCACAGACGGATTTGTATCGTTTGGATCCACGATACGGAACGAATCAGGAATACCAAGAGCTTTCTCGTGAATTGAAAAAACGCGACATGAAATTGGTGATGGATTACGTAACCAATCATTGGGGAAGCAAACATTGGTTAATTCAAGATTTACCCACAAAAGATTGGATTCATTGGTTTGATGGCGAACCGAATGGTTTTAAACGTTCGAATTACAAAACAACAACGCAAGCAGATACAAACGCTTCGGAAGCGGATCGGAAATTAGCGTTGAATGGCTGGTTTGATTCGTCGATGCCGGACTTAAATCAACAAAATCCGTTGGTGTTAAAGTATTTAACACAAAATGCAATTTGGTGGATTGAGTATGCTGATTTAGATGGTTTCCGAGTGGATACGTATCCGTACAATGATAAACATGCGATGGCGAAATGGGCGAAAGCAATTACCGATGAATATCCAAAATTCAATATTGTTGGGGAGGCTTGGTTGTATTCACCAGCTCATATTGCGTATTGGCAAAAAGATTCTAAAATCGGAGAAATTGATGGCTATAACTCGTATTTACCATCAGTAATGGATTTTACATTGTTTTCTGAAATGCCATCGGCGTTCAAAAACAAAGAATCATGGGACAAAGGAATGGTACAGTTGTACAATTCGTTTACGAGCGATTTCTTGTATCCTGATATCAATAATTTCTTGGTATTTTTTGAAAATCACGATACTGAACGTTGGAATGAAATTTTCAACGGCGATCCTAAAACGTATCAAATGGCGTTAACGTTGATTTCTACCGTACGTGGGATTCCACAAATTTATTATGGATCGGAAATAGGAATGCGTGGAAGTAAGCCTACAGGGGGTGATGCGGATATTCGAAGAGATTTCCCGGGTGGTTGGAAAGGCGATGTGCAAAATGCATTCAACCCACAAACCCAAACTTCAGAACAAAAGGAATTCTTTGATTTTACTCAAAAAGTTTTGAATTGGAGAAAGTCAAAAGACGTTATTCACACAGGAAAAACAACGAACTATGTTCCTGAAAACAACGTGTTTGTTTACTTTCGCCACAATGATAATGATAAAGTGATGGTTCTTATCAATAACAATGAGAAAGAACAAACGTTGGATTTATCTCGCTTTGCTGAATCTCTTCAAGGGAAAACTCAAGGAAAGGATGTGATTTCTGGTAAAGAATTTTCGGTAAAAACGAATGAAAAAATCACGATTTCTCCGAAATCTTCCTTAATATTAGAACTTCAATAAGAACTCGTTATGGAGAAAAAAATAAAACCGAATCTTTCGATTGCTCAAATTGTCAATATGAGTATGGGATTCTTAGGAATTCAAATGGCTTTTGGATTGCAGAATGGTAATGCCAGTAGGATTTTATCCAATTTTGGAGCTGACGTTCACGAACTTTCGTGGTTCTGGCTGGTGGCGCCTATTACGGGGCTTGTCGTTCAGCCAATTATTGGTCACATGGGTGATAATACGTGGAGTCCTTTGGGAAGAAGAAAACCCTATTTCTTGATTGGTGCTGTTTTATGCGCTATCGGTTTGGTATTACTTCCGAATGCTGCTTCTGCAACGCATTTGCTTGCTGCAAATGTTTTATTGCTTGCTGTTATTTTCCTAGCCATGATGGACGCGTCAATTAATATTGCAATGGAGCCTTTTCGTGCCTTGGTGGGTGATATGTTGCCGAAACATCAAGGAACCATAGGGTTTTCCGTTCAGACTATTTTAATTGGTATTGGTGCTGTAATTGGATCAAATCTTCCAAGCTGGCTTACGAAATTAGGCGTTTCGAATGTCGCTGCTGAAGGTTATGTTGCAGATAACGTAATTTACTCATTTTACGTTGGGGCAGCAATGCTTTTGATTACGATTGTTTATACGATTTTAACGACAAAAGAATATTCACCTAAGGAATTTAGAGAATTTCAAGGCGAAGAAGTGGAGCCAGAACCGTCTAAATTTTCGGATATGTTTAAAGATTTTGCGAAAATCCCATCATTGATGAAAAAATTGGGTATTGTTCAGTTTTTCTCTTGGTTTGCATTATTTACGATGTGGGTGTATACAACAAGTGGATTGGCAACGCATCATTTTGGTTTGTCTCCTGATGATACGAAATCTCAATTATTCAATGATGCTGGGGATTTAACAGGGGAATTGTTTGGTTTGTATAACCTATTTGCGATTCCGTTTGCGTTTGCATTAACCCCGATTGCGAAAGCAATTGGTAAAAAACAAACCCATGCTTTAGCTTTAGTTTGTGGTGGTTTTGGACTAATTTCCATGTATTTTATTAAAGATGTTAATCTTCTATGGATTTCCATGTTGGGATTAGGTTTCGCTTGGGCAAGTATTTTAGCAATGCCGTATGCGATGCTTATTGATGCGATTCCGCAGAACAAAATGGGAGTATATATGGGGATTTTTAATTTCTTTATTGTGATTCCACAAATTATCAATGGAATATTTGGAGGGCCTATTGTTGCTAATGTTTTCGGAAATTATGCCATGGAATATGTGGTTGTTGGTGGCGTTTGTATGCTCATCGCGGCGGTTACCGTTTTCCTAATTAAGGGCGAAGGCAAAGAAGAACCCAAAATTATCGAAGAAGAAATAAAACAAGTACATTTTTAAATAGAAATCCGCATTTATGCGGATTTTTTTTAGCTCATTGTTAAAACGTTAGTCCAAATTTCATTAATTCAATCAAACTTTAAATTAAGTAAATAAATAACAATAAAATAACCTTCAAAATATATTTTTAATAAATTTTTGAAAAAATGTTTGGTGGTTATAAAATTACTCTCTAGATTTGCATCAACAATTTATGAACAGCGCACTGCATATTATCATCATTATTATTAACATTATTGGTAGCCAATAGTGAGGATGGTAATATGTGCAAATAAAAAATAAAGTTTTAAAGTAAATTTTTTTAAAAGCCATCCTCACCGCAGGATGGCTTTTTTTAATGGGAAAAATTAAAGTAACAAGTAAGATGAATATGTACTACGACAACAACACGGTCCTATTTTTTGATGGGGAATTTAAGAAAGCAAGCGAGGCCAAAACAGATTTATACGGCCAATCTCTTCATTACGGTTATGCCGTTTTTGAAGGAATTAAATCTTACGCAACTGAAAATGGGACGAAAATTTTCAAGGCAAAAGAACACTACGATCGATTGCGGAAATCAGCGGAAATGATGATGATTCCGTTGAAGTACACCACAGAAGAAATGGTTGATTTTACCTACCAACTTTTGGAAATGAATGGTTTAACGAACGCTTACATTCGTCCAATTGTGCTATGTTCGCCCAATATGGCGCTTTCCAAAGGCCAGATGTCTTATTTAGCAATTGAAGTTTGGAATTGGGATAACGGATATTTAGCAAATCAAATGCGGGTGATGACATCGAGTTTTCAGCGTCCAAATCCGAATGCGTTTTTGGTGGAAGCTAAAGTCAGTGGACATTATGTGAATTCAATTTTAGCGTGTCAAGAAGCAAAAGATAAAGGTTTTGATGAAGCTATTGTACTTGATGCTGATGGAAATGTTGCTGAAAGTTCTGGAGCCAACGTATTTTTTGAAAAAGATGGAAAACTATATACGCCTGCGAAAGGAAGCATTCTTCCAGGAATTACGCGAGCAACTGTTTTGAATTTATGTGAAGAATTGGGAATTCCTGTTGAAGAAAAATTTTTCAAACCAGAAGAAATGCGTGGTGCGGATGCCGCCTTTTTCTGTGGAACTGCAGCTGAGGTTGTTGCTTTAGGTTCTATGGATAATGTTGACTTTCAGTTAGAGTGGGAAAACAGCCTTTCATCTAAAATTCAACAAGCGTACAGACATTTAGTTTACGAACAAGATTATACTTATTTAAAAGAAAAGGAAACTTATGGAGTTGAATAAATATTCCAAAACATTAACTCAAGATCCTACGCAGCCAGCTACACAAGCAATGTATTACGGGATCGGATTTACGAAGGAAGATTTCAGTAAAGCGCAAGTGGGCATCGCAAGTATGGGCTACGATGGAAATACCTGCAACATGCACTTAAACGGTCTTGCCGAAATCGTAAAGGAAGGAGTAAAAAAGGAAAATTTGGTGGGATTGATGTTCCACACGATCGGAATTAGCGATGGAATGACCAACGGAACGGATGGAATGCGTTATTCTTTGGTAAGCCGCGATATTATTGCGGATTCTATCGAAGCAGTTTGTGCGGGGCAATATTATGATGCGTTGATTACGGTTCCGGGTTGTGACAAAAATATGCCGGGATCTCTAATTGCGATGTCTCGTCTTGATCGCCCATCCATCATGGTTTACGGTGGAAGTATTCATCCAGGACATTATAAAGGAGAGGATTTAAATATCGTTTCGGCGTTTGAAGCCTTAGGAAATAAATTGGCTGGAAAACTTTCGGAAGAAGATTTCCAAGGAATTATTCAGCATTCATGCCCAAGTGCAGGCGCTTGTGGTGGAATGTACACTGCAAATACAATGGCTTCAGCGATTGAAGCGCTGGGTATGAGTTTGCCGTACTCGTCTTCGTATCCCGCATTGAGTAATGAAAAGAAAGAAGAATGTGCTTTTGCTGGACATTATGTTAAAATTCTTCTAGAAAAAGATATTAAACCTTCCGATATCATGACTAGTAAAGCGTTTGAAAATGCATTACGTTTAATTATGATTTTGGGTGGAAGTACCAATGCGGTTTTGCACTTTATCGCGATTGCGAAAAGTATTGGAGTTCCTTTAACATTGGACGATTTCCAAAAAATGAGTGATGAAACGCCGCTTTTAGCAGATTTAAAACCGAGCGGAAAGTATTTGATGGAAGATTTACATAATGTAGGTGGCGTTCCTGCGGTGTTGAAATATTTATTGGATTTAGGCTTGCTTCATGGCGATTGTTTAACGGTTACTGGAAAAACAATGGCGGAGAATTTAAAGCATGTAACTTCAATTATTGATCGTCAACAAAATATTATCAAAGACTTCAAAGATCCGATTAAAGAAACGGGGCATATCCGAATCATGTACGGAAACCTTGCTGAAAAAGGGGCTGTGGCAAAAATTACAGGAAAAGAGGGGGATTTTTTCAAAGGCGAAGCGGTGGTTTTTGATGGTGAAAAAGAATTTATTCAAGGAATTGAAGATCGTAAAATCAAAGAAGGAAATGTAGTTGTCATTAAAAATGAAGGTCCAAAAGGAGCGCCAGGAATGCCTGAAATGTTGAAACCAACGTCGGCTTTAATGGGTTCTGGACTAGGAAAAAATGTGGCTTTAATTACGGATGGCCGATTTTCCGGTGGAACACATGGTTTTGTTGTTGGTCATATCACGCCGGAATCGTTTGAAGGCGGTTTAATTGGCTTGGTAAAAGACGGTGATGTTATTGAAATTGATGCCGTGAACAATACCATGAATTTGATGGTTTCTGAAGAAGAAATCTCATCACGGAAACAAAATTTTGTTCAACCCGATTTTAAAGTGAAATCCGGTGTTTTATACAAATATGCTAAATCGGTAGCGGACGCTTCACAAGGTTGTGTAACCGATTTATAAAAATTTAGAATCGCAAAATAATTATAGTATGAGTTTGATGGAAACGAAAGAAAAAGAAAAGGCTTCCACTGGGAATACGCAAGAAATTACAGGTGCAAAAGCCGTGTTAGAAGCTTTGCTAGCGGAAGGAACAACAACTGTTTTTGGATATCCAGGTGGGGCAATTATGCCTATTTACGATGCTTTGTATGATTATCAAGATAAGCTGAATCATATTTTGGTTCGTCACGAGCAAGGTGGAATTCATGCTGCTCAGGGTTTTGCTCGTACTTCGGGTAAAACGGGGGTTGTCTTTGCAACAAGCGGTCCTGGAGCAACGAATTTGGTGACAGGTTTGGCGGATGCTATGATTGATAGCAATCCTTTGGTCTGCATTACGGGACAAGTTTTCGCGTCTCTTTTGGGGACAGATGCCTTTCAAGAGACGGATGTTATCAATATTACAACGCCAGTTACAAAATGGAATTATCAAGTTACCGATGCATCGGAAATTTCGGAAGCCATTGCAAAAGCCTTTCATATTGCAAATACAGGCCGTCCAGGCCCCGTACTTATTGATATTACGAAGAATGCTCAAATGCAACTTTTCGACTATGCTGGCTATAAAAAATGCGATCACATTCGAAGCTATCGTCCAAAACCTGAGGTTAGAAAATCCTTTGTTGAACAAGCCGCAGAATTGATTAATTCAGCGAAAAAACCATTGGTTTTATTTGGTCAAGGGGTGATTTTAGGAAATGCAGAAAACGATTTTAAAGAATTCATTGAAAAGGCAGGTCTTCCTTCTGCCGCTACGGTTATGGGATTGAGTGCGTTACCAACAGATCATCCGCTTCATGTCGGAATGTTAGGAATGCATGGAAATTATGCTCCAAATGTGATGACCAACGAATGCGACGTTCTTATAGCGGTGGGAATGCGTTTCGATGACCGTGTTACAGGACGTTTAGACAAATATGCAAAACAAGCAAAAGTTATTCATCTCGACATTGATCCTGCTGAAATTGATAAAAATGTAAAGTCAACGGTTCCGGTTTGGGGCGATTGTAAAGAAACGTTGCCGATATTGACGTCACTATTGAAGCCTAATCAACATTCAGAATGGTTACAGAAGTTCCGAGATTTAGAACAAGAAGAAATTCAAGAAGTGATTCAAAAAGAACTTCAACCTACAGGCGATACGTTAACTATGGGCGAAGTGGTGAATTTAATTAACGAAATTACTCAAGGCGAAGCGGTTGTTGTTACGGATGTTGGTCAACATCAAATGGTGGCTTGCCGATATGCAAAATTCAATAAATCAAAATCGAGTGTGACTTCAGGTGGTTTAGGAACCATGGGATTTGGCCTTCCAGCAGCAATTGGCGCGTGGTATGGCGCTCCCGAAAGAACGGTTATTGCGATTATCGGTGATGGTGGTTTCCAAATGACCTTGCAAGAATTGGGAACGATTATGCAGTTTGGTGCGAAAGTAAAAATCCTTATTCTGAACAATCAATTTTTAGGAATGGTGCGTCAGTGGCAGGAATTATTCAATGATAGACGCTACTCGTTTGTGAATATTACAAGTCCGGATTTTGTGGCTTTAGCTAAATCTTACGGAATTGATGGAAAACGGGTTTCAGAACGTGAAGTGTTGAAAAACGCTCTTGAAGAAATGATTAATCACGACTCTTCGTATTTATTGGAAGTAATGGTCGGGAAGGAAAATAACGTTTTCCCAATGGTAGCGCAAGGAACATCGGTGTCAGAAATCCGATTGAAATAACTTTAAAAGATTTTAAAAATGGAAAAACAAGAATTCACCATATCGCTTTTTACGGAAAATTCAATTGGGCTTTTAGGTCGCATCGCTGGAATTTTTTCAAGAAGAAAAATCAATATTGAAAGTTTAAATACATCCCCATCTGAAGTGGAAGGAATTCATCGATTTACGATTGTTATTCACGAAGCAGAGGAAGTTGTACGGAAGCTTTGTCGCCAAATGGAAAAGCAAATTGAAGTCCTTAAAGCATACTACAACACCGATGACGAAATCGTTTGGCAAGAGCAAGCTTTATTTAAAGTTCCAACTAGCGTTGTGACAGAAAAGGTGTATGTAGAGCGACTTTTAAGACAATACGGAGCAAATGCAGTCGTGATTCGAAATGATTACATCGTCTTCGAAACGTCGGGCCACAGAGAGGAAATTGATAAACTTACAGACGAATTAACAAAATACGAACTCATCGAATTTGTACGAAGTGCTCGAATTGCTATCATTAAAAATAGTGAAGGTTTCCACAAGAAAATTCTTCAATTCGAGCGAAAAGAACC
>JAFAFC010000010.1 GCA_023423715.1 Bacteroidota bacterium | reverse complement strand
CCTTTGGGCCGCCCGAAACTTTATAAATTCTTTAAAACGTCAAAAAATCTACACCAAATAAAACTCGTGTAGCTTTTCTTCGCAAAGCGTTTTTACAACTTGAATCCATCGATCATCATCGTTTAAACATGGTAAATAATGAAACTCTTCACCTCCTGCATGTAAAAACTCTTCTTTCCCTTCTACGGAAATCTCTTCAAGCGTTTCCAAACAATCGGAAACAAAGGCTGGACAGCAAATTGCTAACTTTTTTACTCCTTTAGAAGGCAACCTTTCCAATGTTTCATCGGTGTAAGGCTCGATCCATTTATCATTCCCCAATCGAGATTGGAATGTTACCGCTGTTTTTTCTTTCGGAATATTCAAGCGTTTGATAACTTCTTCCGTCGTTTTAAAACATTGATGACGGTAACAAAATTTATGGGATGGATTATTGTCTTGGAAACAACAATCGCCAATTTTACATGTTTTGGTTGGATCAGTTTTGTACAAATGTCGTTCTGGAACGCCATGATACGAAAACTGAATCGCATCGTAATCAGCTGGTAAATTTTCTTGAATATGCTCCGCCAAACAATCTAAATAAATATCACGATTGTAAAAAGGCTCTATATAATTGATCTTTACCGTTGGAAATTTCGCTTTTCTAACTTCTTCTGCCTTCTCAACCACCGTTTCTGTCGTACTCATCGCGTATTGCGGATACAACGGGAACAAAACAATATCGGTTACGCCTTTTTCTGTCAACTTTCGGATTCCCGTTTCGATACTTGGCTCTGCATAACGCATTCCAATTTCAACAGGAACGTCAACCAATTTTTGCAATTTAGCTTGAATCTGCTCTGTGATCACAATTAAAGGCGAACCTTGATCCGTCCAAACCGTTTTATAGGCTTCAGCAGATTTTGCGGGACGATTCCTTAGAATAATGCCACGAACCAATAGATTTCTGAAAAACCAACGATAGTCAATAACACGTTCGTCCATTAGAAACTCGTCAAGATACTCCTTTACATCTTCCACTTTGGTGGATTTTGGAGACCCCAAATTCACCAATAAAATTCCTTTTTTTCGCTGTCCACTAAGGTTTTGATCCGTTGTTTGCAAAATACCTTTTTTAAGTTTCGTTTGGTTAAATTTCGATTATCCGTTTACTGCTTCTACTTTCTCTACCACGTCTGGTAAAAACTGCTTCAAAATATTTTCGATTCCGTTTTTCAATGTTGCAGTAGAACTTGGACAACCAGAACAAGCTCCTTGAAGTAGCATTCTCGCTGTTTTATTTTCCGCATCGTATTCCATTAGTGAAATTTTTCCACCATCATTTTCTACTGCTGGCGCCACGTATTCATTCAAAACATCTGAAATCTTCTGCTCTGTATCGGTGTATTCACGGTTGATGATTTTTTCAACTGGATTTTCGTGTTTTTGAGGTTCAATGGTTGAAACCACACCTCCACTTTGCAAATATTCTGCAATAAAACTACGAACTGGCATCATCACTTCATGCCATTCCACTGAAAAATCTTTGGTTACCGCTACAAAATTATCCGAAACAAAAACTTCCTGCGCAAATGCAAATTCATCCAAAATTGCTTTTGCAATAGGAACTTCAGCAGCTTCTTCACGAGATTTCACCTCAACAAAACCATCAATAATCAACTCTGTTGAAACAAATTTCATTACAGCTGGATTTGGCGTCATTTCCGCATAAATAGGGAACATCTCACGTTTTTTCTGAAGGTAAATTCTTGGATTTGCCAACAATTCATCCTCAATTACGTTTTTCAAACTTTCTACCACATGATCCCACTCCACCGTATCTTCTTTCGCAACCGCAATAAAATTGGCTGTGATAAAGACTTTTTGCACAAATGGATAATTGAATAACTCTTGAGCCATCGGAATTTCTGAAATATCAGAAGTACGATCCAACTCAACAGAACCTGGAATCAAATTATAATCCGCTACAAATTTCATCACTTTGGGATTTGCAGTCGGTTCTATATGTATTTGTCGCATATTATCATTAAATTTGGAATACAAAAATACGGATAAGAACTCAGAAGACAGAATTTAAGATTTAGATTTTATCAATAGAACGAATATGTGTTCTTACCGCTTCAAATTCATAAAAAAAGAATCATGGCAATTATCAAAGAACTTTTAGGAAAAACACCACAAATTGGAGAAAATACGTTTATTGCAGAAACCGCAACAATTGTTGGCGACGTTACGATGGGCGAAGATTGCAGCATTTGGTTTAATGCCGTAATTCGTGGAGATGTTCATTACATCAAAATCGGTAATAAAGTAAATATTCAGGATAACACCATGCTTCATGCAACGTACGAAAGATTCCCATTGAACATTGGGAACAACGTATCTATTGGCCATAACGCGATTGTTCACGGTTGTACGATTAAAGACAATGTTCTTATTGGTATGGGCGCGATTGTTATGGATGATTGTTTGGTAGAAGAAAATTCCATTGTTGGCGCTGGATCTGTGGTAACGCAGGGAACGCATATTAAATCTGGAGAAGTTTGGGCTGGAATTCCTGCTGTGAAAATTAAGGATATTTCCGAAGAACTTTTGGAAGGTGAAATCCAACGAATTGCTAATAATTACGTAAAATATTCGAGTTGGTATAAATAAATGGAAAATCAATTCCCTTACATTAAAACGAAAAGATTAGTACTGAATAAACCTGTTGCAGAAGACATCCCGAATCTTCTGCAACTTTTGAATACGTCTGAAATCTATTCGGAAAACACCTTAAACATTCCTTATCCTTATTTGGAAGAGCATGCTCATTTTTGGCTTCAATTGGCGGAAAAAGGGTTAGAAAATCATGAAGCCTACATTTTTGCTATTCGAAATTCTGAAACGTTAGAAATGATGGGTGCGATCGGACTTCATGTCTCTCCACAACATCAAAAAGCCGAAGTTGGCTATTGGATGGGTGAAAACTTCCAAAATCAAGGCTACATGACCGAAGCGTTAGAGTCGGTTTTGTATTTTGGATTTGAAACCTTGCATCTAAATAAAATCTACGCAACGTATTTCACACACAACCCATCATCGGGACATATTCTAAGAAAAGCAGGCATGATTGAAGAAGGTATTCTGAGACAAGAATACATCAAAAACGGACATACGTTGGATGTTATTCGTCTTTCTTTACTTCGCTGATAACACCTTGATCAACAGACAATTTCGGTTGCATTAATATTTGACCGTTAAAACACTGCAATTCCCCTGGTGCTTCTACAACGGAACAGTCCGACATGGCATTGTTAATACGATTATATTCACTTTCAAGGGCGTTGTATTCCTGAATTAGTTTTTGCACATCAACTTCTTTTGCGATTGGATAAGCCGTGTAAAATTGCGGCCCACCACACGATTTAGAACCCACCTGAGCAAATTTCCATAAACTAGCATCTGTACAAGGTTCTTTTTTGATTTTTTCGAATTCTTGACGAATTTCAGCCATTCTTTTTTCCATTTTTTGATTCTGATTTACATTAGGACTTCCAAATTCGTGACCTGGTTTTTGGGAAATATCTTTCGGAAGAGTATCCACAGTTTGTTTAGGTTTGCATGACATCATCGTTAAAATTAAAAGGCTAAGAATGGAAAATTTCATAAACTAATTTTCGTTAAAGATGCAAAAATTTTGCCTTTTTTACTTTTCCTTTCCAAGTTTTTTTTGGCTACTTTTGAAACATGAACGAAACGATCTTCGATCTTGCCGAACACACGCAGAGAAATATATTTCTTACCGGAAAAGCTGGAACGGGAAAAACGACTTTTCTCAATAATTTCATTCAAAAAACCAAGAAAAAATACATTGTGGTTGCCCCAACGGGAATTGCAGCAATTAACGCTGGCGGTGTAACCATTCATTCCATGTTTGGGCTTCCGTTGCGTACATTTATTCCAACTTTGGATCGCATTGATCAGAATATGGCGAACAATATTCCGGATCTTATGCATCATTTCAAATACCGTAAAGACAAATTAAAACTCTTACGCGAAGTTGAAATTTTGATTATTGACGAAGTTTCGATGCTTCGTGCGGATGTTCTCGATATGATGGATTTTTCGTTACGTCATGTTCGCCGAAATCAACAACCTTTTGGCGGAGTGCAAATGCTTTTTATTGGAGATTTGTATCAGCTTCCGCCCGTTGTTCGAGACGAATTTTTCTTGAAAAAATTCTATAATTCTCCATTTTTCTTCGACAGCTACGCCATTAAGCAAGTTCCTTTGGTTACTTTAGAATTAACGAAAGTCTATCGTCAAACGGACGAAACATTTCTTGAAATCTTAAATGCAATTCGGGATGGCGAAAAAGAAGATATTGATTTTGATAAACTTAATGAACGCTACGACCCGAATTTCAAACCAACAGATGAAGCTTATGTTTATCTAACGTCGCACAATCGGATGGCGGATGAAATCAACCAAAAAGAACTGAAGGCGTTACCTGGTAAATCCTATCATTACGATGCGAAAGTTGTTGGTGAATTTAAAGAAACGCAATATCCCAACGAATTGGTTGTTGAACTTCGAGTAGGAAGCCAAATCATGTTCATCCGAAACGATGCAAGTGGCGAAAAGAAATATTATAACGGAAAACTAGCCGAAGTTACGCGTCTTGACGATGATGAAATTTGGGTTCGAATTGATGGCGATGATGAAGATTACAAGCTTAAGCAAGAAGTTTGGGAGCAAAAAGCCTATTCTTTGGATGCGGAAAAAAATATCAAAGAAGATGTTTTGGGAAGTTTTGAGCAATATCCGATTCGGTTGGCTTGGGCGGTTACCATTCATAAATCTCAAGGTTTAACGTTCGATCGATTGATTATTGATGCTGGAAAATCTTTTGCATCAGGACAGGTTTATGTGGCGCTATCGCGTTGCCGAACTTTGGAAGGAATTGTTTTAAAATCGAA
The DNA here is from genome assembly GCA_023423715.1 of Bacteroidota bacterium. Taxonomy (GTDB): domain Bacteria; phylum Bacteroidota; class Bacteroidia; order Flavobacteriales; family Weeksellaceae; genus JAFAFC01. Next base: position 82,103 of record JAFAFC010000010.1, on the reverse strand, counting down.
AATTACACCCGACGTTATTTTTAGTGACCATCGTGTTTATCAGTTTCAAGATTCTACCAATGCGAATGAACATGTAGATCAGATTTTACAAGCAGAAAAATTCGATTATTCTATCAAAAAAGTCCTTCGTTATGTTGATCCGAAATGGATAAAAAACAGCATTGACGAGTGGAATAATCAAGCGCTTTCATCTAAAAACATCGACAAAGAAAAGGTTAAGCAAATTTATTTTCAAACCAATAAAGAAGCGAAAAAACTGAATGAAATTTATGAGAAATTTGAAAAAATCTTGTTGCAGAAAACCTATAAATTCACCCAAACAGGTGAAGATTGGAAAGAGATAGAAACTAAAGCCGAAGGCGCAGTAACTTACTTTTTAAAACAAATCAACGAGCATATTTTCTCGCCTTTTAAAAGCTTCTATGCAGAAACCAAAGGTGTAAAAGGTTTAAAACAATATAACGAAATCATCAAAACCTTGATTGATGATTTGCAAGATTATCTCACGGATCTCAAATCCGTTCACCTCCTTGACAAAGCGTTATTTGATCAATCCCAAGACATCAAAATAACCGCAAATGTGGCAAAAGTCCCAAGTCATGTGGTGACGTATCAACTATTTGAGGAAGGAAAATCCATATCAGAAATCGCTAAAGATCGAGGTTTGGTTATTGAAACGGTTTTTGGACATCTTGCAAAATATGCAGAACAAGGTTTGGTGGATATCAACCGAATTATTCCAAAAGAAAATATCAAATCTTTTGAAAAAGTCTTTAAAGAACATGAATTTGAAACTTTAACGGAATGGCGAAAAGCACTTCCGTCTCAAATTGAATTTCATGAAATTCGATTATTGCTGAATCATTTTCAGTATCAAAAACGTAAAAAAGAAAACAAAGACTAGTTGGGAAAATCAAAACATGATATATTCCCGAAAAGTCGTTTTCCCATCAAAATCCTATAACTTTGCATCGTTATGAAGCCATTTAAATTTTCTGTGCTTGATTTAGCACCCGTAAAACAAGGAAAAACATACCAAGAAACGTTTAGCGACAGTTTAAATCTCGCACAACATGCGGAAGATTTAGGTTTCGAGCGTTATTGGCTTGCAGAACATCATAACATGAAAAGCATTGCCAGCGCCGCAACGTCCATTCTTATTGGCTATATCGCCAATGGAACCCAACGAATTCGAGTTGGATCGGGCGGAATTATGCTTCCAAACCATTCTTCACTAATTATTGCAGAGCAATTCGGAACGCTAGATGGTTTATTCCCGAATCGTATTGATTTGGGCTTAGGTCGTGCGCCGGGAACTGATCAATTAACTGCTCACGCTTTGGGAAGACATATTTCTACGATGAATGACTCGTTCCCGAATCAAATTCAAGAATTGCAGCATTATTTTTCAGAAGACAATCCAGGTCCTGTACACGCCTATCCAGGTCAAGGTGCAAATGTTCCGTTATATATTTTAGGTTCGAGTACGGATAGTGCTTGGTTAGCTTCGGAAATGGGCTTACCGTATGCTTTTGCTGGACATTTTGCGCCCGAACAAATGGAAATTGCTTTCACGATTTATCGAGATAATTTTAAGCCTAGTGCTTATCTGGACCAACCCTATATTTTGGCTTGTGTCAATCAAAGTGTTGGTGATACGGATGAAGAAGGTGAGTTTTTAGCAACGACCTTGTATCAAGCTTTTGTCAATATTATCCGAAACGATCGCAAGCCTTACGCTCCACCAGTTGAAGATATGGACAGCATTTGGTCGGTGCAAGAACGTGCTTTGGTGATGCAAAAACTAAGATGGACTTTTGCTGGTTCTAAGGAAAAGGTTCGTGAAGAATTAGCTCAATTTCAAACGAAATTTCACGTGGACGAAATCATTTTCAATGCTCATATTTTTGATCATGAGGCACGAAAAAAATCCTACTCGTTGTTGAAAGAAGCTATTGAAGGACTTTTCTAGTTTTTACACAGTTAAAAACCTTGAACAAGAACTCGAAGTTGCGCTTGCATATCAACCACAACCGTTAATCCGTTTTGGCCAACTAAAATAGATCCAGGCTTCATGCTATTCACTTTTCCAGAAAGCTTAACGCCTTTGTAATATTCTTTGTTGAAGGCTTCTTCCGTCGATTTTTTCGAAAAATCTTCTAATTCAGCAGTTGGAATTCCGTATTCGTCTTGAATCATTCGGACAATTTTCCCTTGAAATAACAACGAAGCTGTTTTATGAAGAACGTTTGCCGTTTTCAATTTAAAATGCGTTTTTGATAAAACAATTTTTCGCTTAGCTAAATCATAAACGGGAATTCCTGTAATCAAAGATTTTCCTTTGATAGCGCCTTCTGTATCGATTTCGATTTGAATTTCATTGTTCTTTCCGCTCACCTCCATCCCAATCACTTTTACTTTTGATTTCCCTTCACGAAAATCAAATTCCTTGTTCAAAAACATTTCTTGAGCAAGTCGTGTCGCTTCCGAAAATGGAATATTTGCAGTGGTTTGAAGGACGAAATTCGAATTCAAATTTGGAATAAAATTAAAATTCGGAACTCGTGTAATCGGTTGTGAAGATTCCGGTCTACTTCCTGTAAACGTTTCGGAAAAAGCATCTATACTAAAGGTTACGTCGATCGCATCTTTGTAAAACTGAAGCGGACTCGCATTAACATTAACCGGAGAAATTTTCAACCAAGTATTAAATGCATCGGAAACCTGAATTGGCTGTGAAAAAGCATTCCAAGCCAACAAAGCAGTTGGTTGAAAGTTCAACTGGCTTTTTAGTTGATCATCAATAGTCTTGCAAAATTTCAACTGTTCTTCTTTTAAACTCTTTTCAACAAGCGTTGAAATGGGAATTTTAATTCGACCATAATCGAGAACAGGCTTGCTCACCCATTTAAAACCATTCGGCTGCGTAGTCGTAGCAATCGTCCAATTATTCATAAACTCCATCGACGTATTGAAATACATCACGGTCTCGAATGTTGTTTCCTGATAGCTGTAAACACCTAAGGTTCCCACACCTTTCTCTGCCCAAATTTTCAAAGGAACTTCGATTAACAAATTCTGTTTCGTTCCCGACACGAAGCGAATTGGCTTAGTTCGCCACACCTTAATTTTGAATTGATCGTTGTTGTTATCAGAATAGGAATTATCCTCAAAAATTAGATCTTTTACAGATGTATTAGCCATTTTACTAATCTCTGCCAAAGGAATTCTTACGGGAACCGAAATACTCGATTTTATTCTTGGAAACACCGGACTAACTCCATTTGAAATTTGTCCAAAACTAAAAACCGTCAAGAACAAGACAAGAAAAAATAGGATTTTTTTCATACAAATCGTTTACTAAAAAACTTCTTCCACTTCAACAGAAGCGCCTTTAATCTCGCCAGGCATTGGTGGATTTAGTTTGGTCATTTTTATTTTTACAAACATAATTTGAGGAAATTTATGATGAATTGATTTTAAAATTCGACCACAAACGTGTTCCATTAGTTTGGAATTTGTTTTCATTTCCTGGTGTAAAATCTCATTGATATCCGCATAACTCACCGTATGATCCAAATCATCACTATCTAATGCCTTAGAAAAGTTGGTATGCAATTCTAAATTCAACAAAAAATAGGTTCCTACACAATTTTCCTCGGGTAAAACCCCGTGATATGCATAGATTTTTACGTCTTCTAAATAAATTTTTGTGGTCATGCTATAAAGCTACTAAAAACTGTTTTAAGTCCTCAAAATTAGGATTTATTTCCACAGTTTTTTTCTCTTGTTGCATTAAATTTTCAATATCGGAAGGCAAATCTATTTTTTTACCAATAGCCGACTCTACAGCATCTGGAAATTTTATCGGATGCGCCGTTTCCAAAATATATCCTCGATCATTGGGAAGCTTCTGAAGATATTGATTTAACGCCGCAAACGCAACGGCACCATGCGGATCTAAAACATATCCAAAATCCTGTTGAACTTTTTTAATCGTGCTCCGTGTTTCAGCATCCGAAACCACAAAACCTTCCAGATTATTTTTTGTCTCCGAATAATCCTGATTAAACAATTCTAAGATTCGAATAAAATTGCTAGGATTACCAACATCCATCGCGTTAGACAAGGTTGCAATGGTTTCTTTGGGAAGCAAATCTCCCGTTTGTAAATAATGCGGAACCACATCATTTTCGTTACATGCAGCAATAAATTTCTTCACCGAAACTCCTCGTTTAGAGGCTAAAATCCCCGCACAAAGGTTTCCGAAATTACCACTAGGAACGCAAACAACAGGATCTTCACTAAACTTCTTTTGCCATTGTTTTTTTGCTAAAACATAATACATCTGCTGCGGAAGCCAACGAGCAACATTAATTGAATTCGCCGACGTTAAAACCAATTTCTCATTTAACGACGAGTCTGCAAAAGCCATCTTTACTAGATTCTGACAATCATCAAAGCTTCCATCCACCTCAAGCGCTTTGATATTTCCACCCAAAGCCGTTAATTGCTTTTCTTGAACAGGACTTACTCGATTTTTGGGATATAGAATAACGACTTCAACTCCAGGAACATTATAAAAACCATTGGCTACCGCTCCTCCAGTATCACCAGAAGTCGCCACCAAAACCGTTACCTTACGCTTTTCATCTTTCAAAAAATACGACAAACAACGACTCATAAATCGAGCACCAACATCTTTAAAAGCTAAAGTTGGGCCGTGAAATAGTTCCAAAGAAAAAATTGAATCGGATATCTTCTCTAGTGGAATTGAAAAATCAATGGTTTCGGAAACAATTTTATACAAAACATCCTCTGGAATCTCTTCGCCAACAAAGTCTTTTACCGTTAAAAAAGCCAAATCGACATCGGAATAAGCATTTAAATTCTGGACAACTTCACTTGGAAAAGACGGGATTTCTACAGGAAAAAATAGACCTTTTTGATCACCTTGCCCTTTGATCGTCGCTTCTTTAAAACTAACGATTTCGTTTTTATTTTTTAGATTATAATAGTTCATTTTAATTTTCTACTTGGATTCCTAAATCATTAATTTTCGACACGTACACAAACTGTTTTACTCCAATTTCTTCATATTCTTGCTGCATTATTTTGGCCACACTCTCAGCGGTTTCTTTGGTTTCACTCAACATGAAAATGGATGGTCCAGAACCCGAAATTCCTCCACCCAAAGCTCCTAATTCAAGACTTTTCGATTTTATGACATCAAATTTTGGAATCAAAATACTTCGAACCGGCTCAACAATACCATCGTGCAAACTTCGACCAATCAATGAAAAATCGTTTTTTAAAATTCCCGCAACCAAACCCGCTACATTTCCCCATTGTTGAACGGCATCTTTCATACTTACGTTCTTTTTGAGAATTTGACGAGCATCGGAGGTTTTCACTTCGACTTGTGGATGCACCGCTGTCACATATAAATTTGGCGAAGAAAGCGGAATCACATCCACAGGAACCGAAGATTTCACCAGTGTAATTCCCCCATAAATACACGGCGCAATATTATCTGCATGTTGAACTCCCGACGCCAATTCTTCCCCAAACATCGCGTACTTCACCAAATCTTCTTTGGAAAGTAAGTCATTCAGCAAGATATTAAATCCAACCGCCGCACCTGCCGCACTTGCCGCACTTGACCCCAAACCGCTTCCCGGCTTAATATTTTTCTGAATTCTAATTTTCACACCTCTGGAAAGATTCAAGCCTTCAATCATTTTTAGTGCTACGATTCCGGCTACATTTTGCTCGGGTTGTGTTGGTAATTGAAATTCATCCAAATGCTCAATCACCACTTTGGGTTCATCTAATAATTGGAATGTCATTTCGTCGAAAGGTTCACTAAGAGCCATTCCTAGAATATCAAAACCGCAAACCATATTTGCGACCGTTGCTGGTACTTTTATCTTTATTTCTTTCATTTTTATTGTTTTTAAACGGAACGGACAACATCAGAAAACACACCACTCGCTGTAACTTCGGCGCCTGCTCCCGCACCTTTAATCACCAAAGGTTGATCTTGATAACGTTGCGTTTTTAGGATCACGATGTTATCTTTTCCATACAAATGGTACAAATCGCTAGTTGAATCAATATGTTGCAAGCCAATAGATGCTTTTCCCTGACTGAAATTAGCGACAAACTTTAGTCGCTTTCCTTCTGACTGCGCACTATTCAACAAATTTTTAAAGTAACCTTCATGATTTTCTAATTCTTTATAAAAATCAGCGACACTTCCTTGCATGCAGGATTCGGGTAAAAAGGATTGAATTTCAATATCGTTAAAATTCAGTTGATAACCCGCTTCACGAGCCAAAATTAAAATTTTCCGAGCAACATCCGTTCCTGACAAATCCAATCGAGGGTCAGGTTCTGTATAGCCTTCATTTTGCGCTTGTTTCACAACCTCAGCAAATGAAATATTTCCATCATACGTATTAAATACGAAATTCATCGTTCCACTTAAAACCGCTTGAATACTCAATACTTGATCTCCACTTCGAACCAAATCATTCATCGTTCCGATAATCGGCAAACTCGCTCCCACATTGGTTTCGAAGAAAAAATTGCAATTGTTATTCTTCGCCAAGGTTTTTAGTTTTTTGTATTTCGAATATTCTGAAGCCGCTGCAATCTTGTTACAAGCTACAATATTGACGCTTTTTTGAAGTAGCTTTTCGTAAACGTCTGCAACTTCTTGGCTCGCAGTTACATCAACAAAAACCGCGTTTCTCTTATTTCGTTGAAGAATTTCATTCACAAATTTCTCTGGAGACGCTTCAAAACCATTTTCTAAAGCTTCATTTAACTCAGAAATCTTAAATCCACGATCATGGAAATTCATCTTTTTACTATTCGAAACGCCTGCAATATTCAAATTCATTTTTAGATGTTCTTGCAAATACATATTCTGATTATGAATTTGCTCTAACAACTTAGATCCGACATTTCCCACACCGCATAAATAGACGTGAACTTGCTTAATTTCATCATCAAAGAAGCGTTCGTAAAGAACATTTACAGCTTTTTGAACATCCGATTTTACGATCACTACACTGATGTTTTTTTCGGAAGAACCTTGCGCAATCGCACGAACATTAATTCCATTAGAACCTAAAGCGCTAAAGAGTTTCCCGCTCACTCCTGTTTTATTTTTCATGTTTGCCCCAACCAGCGCAACAATAGAAAGATTTCGCTCGACTTCAATTGGGTCGATTTTCTGTCTTACCAATTCATCACGGAATTTTTCATTTAAAACTTGAATCGCCTTCTCCACTTGGTTTTCTTGAATAGCAATCGTGATATTATGTTCCGATGAGCTTTGTGTTATCAAAACGACATTCACTTTCGCTTCGCTTAATGCACCAAAAAACTTAGCCGAAACTCCAGGAATCCCAACCATACCACTTCCTTCTAAAGTGAGCAAAGCCATAGAATCTAAATGCGAAATTCCTACTGCTGTATTGAAATTTTGAACATTTTCTAAATCTTGAATCAAAGTTCCAACTTCCGAAATAGCATTGATATTTAAAATTTTTGTGGGAATATTTTTATCGCGCAAACCTTGCGTCATTGGCGGATAGAAAACCTCCGTACCGAAATGAGACAACTCCATCGCTTCTTGATACGATAAATATTCGATTTTTTTTGCATGAGCAACAAGAGTTGGATCAGCCGTGTAAAAGCCAGAATCAACAGTCCAGATTTGAAATTCCGTCGCGTTTGTGCATTCTGCAATGCAAGAAGCTGTGTAATCATCCCCGCCTTTAGGAAAAGTAAACCAAACATCATTCTGTACAAACAAACCTCCAGGAACTAAATAAATAGAATTTTCACCCGACTTTTGATATAAGTCTTCTACATAATGTGAAAGCTTCTTTTTATCTAAAAGTTGCGAATCAGAATGGATATGGAGTGCATTAACATCAAAATTAGTCACCTGAAAACCCATCGTTGAAAGATATCCATAAACTAATTCCGTCGTTAAAACCTTACCAATTCCCAAAACTTTAGCTTTGGTTTTTTCCGTGAACTCTTCTAAAATATAAATGCTGTTGATAAACTCTTCAATATCGTTGAAATTCTTTTTAACCAAGCTCAACCAACGACTTTGATTATCGATTTTAAAAATAGTTTTAACTAAATCAAGGTAGGATTGTTCTAAATCTACCAAGTCAGACTTAAAGCTAGAGTCACCGCTTGAGGCCTTAAAAATCATGGAAGTTAATTTATCCTCACTACGATTATATCCAGAAACAACGAGCGTTTTTGGTGTTTCTAAATTTTGTTTCAGAACTTCTTGAATGCTAAAAAAATGCTGCGCATGTACTAATGATTCACCTCCAAATTTGAGTATCTTCATATTATTGTGTTGTAAATATTAAATGAAAAATGCTGATTCTCTATCCAAAAGAGAATCCCAGGTCCGGAATTATATGTACATGTTTTCCCCTTTACGGGGTAATCGTAATAATCGTAGTTGAAATAGACGAAGCAATACCAAAACCTGATGGCTTGGTGTTAAAAGAAAATATGTTGCTTTGCGTCTTCATTTACTTAGCAAAAGTATAACTTTTCTCGAAAATACAATGTTAATTTCTAATAAAAATAAAAAATCTTTCCAAAAAAGGAAAGATTTCTCAAAATTCGTAATGAATTATTTAATATTTTTTGAAAGCTCTAACATGGCTTCAATAGGCTTTAATGCTTTTAATCTCAGCTCTTCTTCAATCAAAATTTCAGGTAAATCGTACTTCATACACAAATACAATTTTTCTAAAGTATTTCGCTTCATATAGAAACATTCAGAGCAATTACAGCTCTCGTCGAAAACTAAAGCTGGAATTAAGGTTTTATGTGGTGCACGTTTTCTCATTTCATGAAGAATCCCTTCTTCTGTCGCAATAATAAACTTTTGCGAATCATCTTTTTCAACATAATTCAACAATGCTGATGTAGAACCGATAAAATGCGCAAGATCTAATACCGCAGTCTCACTTTCTGGATGTGCAATTAACTTAGCATCAGGGTTTTCAGCAAGTTGTTGCGCGATTCGTTCCATAGAAAATGCTTCGTGAACGATGCAACTTCCATCCCAAAGAATCATATCACGACCCGTTTTCTTCATTAAATAACGTCCCAAATTTTTATCGGGAGCGAAAATAATTGGACGATCTTCCGGCAACGCTTTGATAATAGTTTCTGCATTAGAACTCGTTACTATGATGTCGCTTTCTGCTTTGGTTTCCGCATTACAATTAATGTAGGTTGCAATTAGCGCGTTCGGATGTTGAGCACGCATCGCGCGTAAACCTTCTCCCGAACAACCATCAGCAAGAGAACAGCCAGCCAACGTATCAGGCAAAACTACCTTTTTAGTTGGATTAAGAATTTTTGCTGCTTCTGCCATGAAATGAACCCCACAAAAGGCGATCATATCAGCATCTGTATCTTTCGCTTGTCTTGCCAATTGCAAAGAATCTCCCAAAAAATCAGCAATATCTTGAATTTCTGCAGGCTGATAATAGTGTGCTAAAATCACTGCATTTTTTTCTTTTTTAATATCCAAAATCGCTTGTACCAAAGCTTCACCTTGAGGAATTTTCATATCCTCCATTTTCATATATCCGAAAACTGGAAGTTTGGCTTTTGCAATGTCTAATGTTTCTGTACTCATAGTTTAAGCATTTATAAAATTTTGGATGATTGCATCGGTTTGCGCTTTAGCTTCATCAAGAACCGTATTGATAATCACCTCATCAAATTGATTTTGGTACGCCAATTCTTCTTCCGCTTTTGCCACTCTAGTTTTTATCGTTTCCGCATCATCAGTACCTCGAGAAATCAATCTTCGTTCCAATTCTTCAATCGAAGGTGGAACAATGAAAATTGATAATGCTTTCTCCCCAAAATACTTTTTTAGGGCAACGCCACCTTTCACATCCACATCAAATATAACAACTTTTCCGGCATTCCAAATGCGCTCTACTTCTTCTTTCAGCGTCCCGTAAAATTTATCTTCATAAACCTCTTCAAACTCTACAAAATGCTCTTTTGAGATACGCTCACGAAATTCATCCGGAGAAAGAAAATAATAATCTTTTCCGTGAAGCTCTTCACCGCGAGGGTTACGCGTTGTACACGATATTGAAAATTCTAAATCCGAAAAATGCGCTAAAGCATGTTTCACCAAAGTCGTTTTCCCACTTCCTGAAGGTGCCGAAAATATGATAACTTTTTGTTTCAAAACTTGAAAATCTATAAAATATTTAACGCTTGTTCTTTGATTTTTTCTAAATCGTCTTTCATCATAACCACCAATTTTTGGATGTCAGCATGATTGGCTTTAGAACCCATGGTATTGATTTCTCGACCAATTTCTTGCGCGATGAATCCTAGTTTTTTACCATTGAACTCTTCCGTTTCTAAAACCTCTTTAAAGTATTTTAAATGCTGAGTTAGACGTACTTTTTCTTCCGAAATATCAATTTTCTCTGTGAAGTACGCCATTTCTTGGTAGAATCGTGTTTCATCAACATTTTCAAACTCGGCTAAAGACTTTTTATAACGTTCTTTGATAGACTGCATTCTTGCTTCTTCAAACGGAATTACTTTTTCCAATTGCGAGCCAATACCTTCCACAGATTTCATTAAATCGCGTTCTAAATTTGCCCCTTCCGTTTTTCTAAATTCTAAAAACTTCTCTAAAGCTGACTGAACAACAGATTGAAGGAATTCCCACTCACCACCTTGAAGTTCTTCCGGTTTTGAACTAATGGCTTCCGGCATACGAACCGCCATTTTCAAATACTCGAATTCGGGTGCGTCATCGGCGCATTCTTTCAACGATTTCATGTAGGCTGTAATCAAATCTTTATTGATTTTCACATCCGAACAATCGTCTAAAAGTTCACAATTTATAAAACAATCAACCTTTCCTCGAAGGATGGTATCGTTTAAAATTTTTCGAATTTCAAATTCTTTTTCTTTGTACCGAACGGGTACTCTGATATTTAAATCGAATGATTTGCTGTTAAGCGATTTAATCTCTACGCAAATCTTTTTTCCTTCGTAAATCCCTTCGCTTCTTCCGAAGCCGGTCATGGACAAAATCATAGGCTTTTTGATAATAAGTACAAAAGTACGCATTTCGAAAAACACTGAAAAATCGAAGTTAATAAAGTAACTAAAGCTAGATTACAACACAGTTTTTGATTTCATTTTTTGTAAAAATAGGTTCGTTTTTTTCATTTTTCTTCAGTTTTTAGTACCTTAGCCTACCTAGGAAAAACCATACACAATGAAAATTAGGAAAATAATGGGTATTGCATGTGTTGCAGCCTTAAGTTTAGCAAGTTGTAAAAAAGAAGCTTCTATTGAAAGTACAACAACGACAGATTCAGTACAAGCGGGAGATTCTGCAACGATGGGGCCTCAAGAAAACCCCAATGCTTTTTCGGTAGAACCTATCCAAGACCAAGTGGAACCTGGAAAAACGGTTTTCACCCAAAACTCAAAAACCTTAATTTCATTTGACACACGATCAAATTCGGGAATTATCAATATTGACGGGCAAAATGTTCCTTTAAAAAACTTGAGTTTCCAAGAAAATCAATACGAAATATCGGGTGATGACATCAAAATTAAAGCAGAGAACGGAAATTTTGATGAAATGACAAGCGATTGTACGTATGGCGCTTTTCCTAAAATCACGATAGAATACAAAGGGCACCAAGTGGAAATGCACAATATTAAAGTTCAGGATTGCCCAAGTTATTAAACAAAATTGCTAAATAGTTACTATTTAGATTCAGTAAATATTCAAATTGAATCTGAATTGACATTCTAAAAACCCGACGGGTCGTAAAAAGATGATACAACAGGAGTTGGTAAAAACGAAAGAAAGCCAAAACGAGTTTTTGGAATTTCCAGCACGTTTATTTGCAGGTGATAAAAATTACATTCGACCTTTAGATAAAGACATTGAAGAAGTTTTCGACCCTAAGAAAAACAAAGTTTTCCGGAACGGAACCTGTGAACGTTACCTCTTTAAAGACGAAAAAGGAAAAACCGTAGGGAAAGTTGCGGTTTTTGTTAATGAAAAATATGCACAGAAAATCCCAACCGGTGGATTTGGTTTTTTTGATTGTGTAAACGATCTCAAAGTCGCACACCATATCTTTGATTTTTGCAAAAACTGGCTTCAAGAAAAAGGAATGAAAGCCATGGATGGACCCATTAATTTTGGGGAACGAGATAAATTTTGGGGATTACTGATCGATGGTTTTCAGCCGCCGTTGTATGCGATGAATTACAATCCACCCTATTACAAGGAATTGTTTGAAGGGTATGGATTGCAAATTTATTTCAACCAATTGTGTTACAGCCGAGGAATTCACGCGGACGTTTCTAGAGTTTTCACGGTGATGCATCGCAAATATTCCAACAATCCGAGTATTAAAGCCGTTCCGATGAAGAAAAACAACTTGGAGAAGTTCGCCAAAGACTTTACGGAGGTTTATAACAAAGCATGGGCAAGCCACGGTGAAGGCAAGGAATTGGAGGAAAGTAAGACATTGAAAATGTTTAAAACGATGAAACCCGTTCTGAACGATCATATTTCGTGGTTTGTTTATGAAGATGAAAAACCTATCGCCATGTGGATCAATATTCCAGATTTGAATCAATGGTTTAAATATTTGAATGGAAAATTCGGTTTATGGCAAAAACTAAAGTTTCTTTGGGTGAAAACCTTCACAAAAAACACCAAAATGGTGGGCTTGGTTTTCGGAATTGTCCCTGAATGGCAAAAGAAAGGCGTTGATGGTTATATGATTTGGGAAGGCACGCAACATATTAGAAAACACACCGATTTCATAGATACCGAATTGCAATGGATTGGAGACTTCAACCCAAAAATGACCCGAATTGCGGAAAACTTAGATACAGAAGTTACTCGAAAATTAGCAACATACCGCTATCTTTTCGATCCAAATAGTGAATTTGAACGTCACCCTATATTATAAAAAAGATGCTTTTCAGCATCTTTTCTCTATTTAAAAAACCTCGCGGCCAATTTTCAAAATGTTATCACTTTTTCCCATCGAATAAAAGTGAAGCACTGGAACGCCAAAATCTAAAAGCTCTCTGCACTGCGCAATCGACCATTCGATACCCACTTGACGAACATCTGCATTCGTTTTGCACTTCATTATTTCCTTAATTAAAGCTTCAGGAAAATCAATTTTGAATACTTGAGGTAACAATTGAAGATGACTTAAAGTCGCTATAGGCTTAATTCCTGGAATAATTGGAACATCAATTCCGTATTCGCGAGCTTGTTTTACAAATTCAAAATATTTTTGATTGTCAAAAAACATCTGAGTCACAACATAATCGGCTCCGTTATCCACTTTTTTCTTCAACATTTCCAAATCATACTTCATAGAAGGCGCTTCGATATGTTTTTCTGGATAACCCGCAACGCCAATGCAGAAGCTGTTTTGCTCCTCACAATCAATCTGCTCACCGTGCAAATATTTCCCTTTTCCTAAATCTTGAATTTGAGCCACCAAATCGGAAGCGTATTGATTCCCTCCTTTACTCGCCTTAAAATATTTTTCACCTTTCATCGCATCGCCACGCAACGCCATAATATTTTGAATCCCCAAATACATACAATCCACCAAAAGATATTCGGTTTCTTCTTTCGTAAATCCTCCACACAAAACGTGCGGGACCGTATCTACATTGTATTTATGCTGAATTGCGGCGCAAATACCAAGTGTACCTGGACGCATTCTGGTTAATTTTCGCTCCATCAAACCATTTCCATGCTCGATAAAAACATACTCTTCGCGAGAGGTTGTCACATCGATAAACGGAGGATTAAACTCCATTAAAGGATCGATGTTTTTGTATAAATCGGCAATACCTACACCTTTTTGTGGTGGGACAATTTCAAAAGAAAATAAGGTTTTGCCATCGGCATTTTTTATATGATCCGTAATCTTCATAGTTCTGTTTTCGTTCTTATTATTTAAATACCGTTTACCAAGTTCGGTGCAAGCCATTTTCTGGCTTCTTCTAAAGGAATATTCTTACGTGTTGCGTAGTCTTCCAATTGATCTTCTTCAATCTTACCCAAACCAAAATATTTTGCTTGTGGATTTCCAAAATAATATCCGGAAACAGCTGCTGTAGGCCACATTGCTAAACTTTCTGTTAGCGTAACTCCAATTGTTTCATCCACATTTAGAAGTTCCCAAATCGTTGACTTTTCCGTGTGATCTGGACACGCTGGATATCCTGGTGCCGGACGAATTCCTTTATATTTTTCTGCAATTAAATCTTCATTACTTAAATTTTCTTGACTTGCATAACCCCATATTTCTGTACGAACTTTGTGATGTAAAAACTCGGCATAGGCTTCTGCTAAACGATCCGCCAAGGCTTTCACCATAATTGCGTTGTAATCATCGTTTGCGTCTTCGTATTGTTTTGCCAACTCATCCGTTCCAAAACCGGTCGTCACGCAGAAAGCCCCAACATAATCGGTTTTTCCTGTTTCTTGAGGCGCAATGAAATCAGCTAAAGCCAAATACTCTTTACCTTCGGATTTTTTCAATTGTTGTCTCAGTGTTCTGAATGTAAACTCTTTTCCATCATTTTCAAGTGAAATATCGTCATCATGAACCGAATTTGCAGGAAAAACTCCAAAAACAGCTTTCGCTGTTAGCAACTTTTCATCGACGATTTTATTTAACATTGCTTTCGCTTCTTTAAACAATTCACGAGCTTGTTCACCCACAACTTTATCATCTAAAATCTGCGGATATTTTCCATGCAAATCCCAGCTTCTAAAGAAAGGCGACCAATCGACGAACGGAAGTAAATCTGAAAGATTTTGATCTTGAATCACTTGAACTCCAATTTGTCTAGGTTTTACAATTTCGGTTGTATTCCAATCAATTTTAAATTTTTGATTACGCGCATCTTCAATCGTGATGTATTCTTTTACAATCTGACGATTTAGAAATTTCTCTCTAAAATCTTCATAATCGGCCTTTAAATCTAAAGTATATGCGTTTGATTTTTCCTTATTCAAAAGTGAGCTAACCACGTTCACCGCTCGAGAAGCATCGTTTACGTGAACAACCGTATTTTTATATTTCGGATCAATCTTCACTGCGGTATGTGCTTTGGACGTTGTCGCACCACCGATCATTAAAGGAAAATCTAAATTTTGTCTTTCCAATTCGGCAGCAACATGAACCATTTCATCCAAACTTGGCGTAATCAAACCGCTCAATCCAATAACATCAACATTTTCTTCAATCGCCGTTTGAATAATCTTTTCGGCAGGAACCATCACTCCAAGGTCGATGATTTCATAATTATTACAACCCAAAACCACAGAAACAATATTTTTTCCAATATCGTGAACATCACCTTTCACCGTTGCCATCAAAACTTTCCCATTAGCAGGTCTTGATGAGTCTTTTTCAGCTTCGATGTATGGCTGAAGATAAGCTACAGCTCTTTTCATTACACGAGCCGATTTCACCACCTGCGGAAGGAACATTTTCCCACTACCGAAAAGATCACCGACAACGCCCATTCCGGTCATTAAATTAACTTCAATAACCTCAAGTGGTCGAGAAGCTGATTGTCGAGCTTCCTCGACATCTTCTTCGATAAAACGATCGACACCTTTCACCAAAGCGTGTGTGATTCGGTCTTGTAAAGGTTGTTCGCGCCAAGCAAGATCTTCTACTTTTTCCTTTTTAACGGATTTATGTTTTTCAGAATAATCTAAAAGTCGTTCGGTAGCATCCTCTCGTCTATCCAACATTACATCTTCCACCAGCTCTAAAAGCTCTTTTGGAATTTCGTCGTAAACTTCCAACATCGTAGGATTTACAATTCCCATATTCATTCCCGCTTTGATTGCGTGATACAGAAAAACGGAATGCATCGCTTCACGAACGGTGTCATTCCCACGGAAAGAGAAGGAAACGTTACTCACACCACCACTTACAGAGACGTAAGGCAGGTTTTCGCGCACCCATTTTGTTGCTTCAATATAATCAATTGCGTTGCGACGATGCTCATCCATTCCTGTTGCTACAGGGAAAATATTTAAATCAAAAATAATATCCTCGGCTGGAAAATCAAGTTGATTCACCAAAATATCATACGAGCGTTTTGCGATGTCAATTCGACGTTGGTAATTATCCGCTTGCCCGACCTCATCAAACGCCATAACAATGACAGCTGCACCGTATCTTTTGATTGTTTTCGCATGGTGAATAAATTCGGCTTCGCCTTCTTTTAAACTTATGGAATTCACCACAGGTTTTCCTTGTACCACTTGCATTCCAGCTTCTAAAATCTCCCATTTAGAAGAGTCAATCATAATTGGAATTCGTGCAATATCGGGTTCGGACGCTATTAAATTCAAAAATTTAACCATCGATTCTTTACCATCAATCAATCCATCATCGAAGTTAACATCGAGAATTTGGGCTCCGCCTTCCACTTGATTTCTGGCAATATCCAACGCTTCTGAAAATTTTTCTTCTTTCACCAAGCGTAAGAATTTCTTGGATCCTGCAACATTGGTACGTTCGCCAACGTTGATGAAATTACTTTCAGGAGTAATAATCAATGGTTCTAGACCAGAAAGTTTTAAATATTTCATTTATCTTTTTAAAAGTCTGTTTTTTTAACATGAACAGACTTCTCTAGTCTGTCACATGGTTTCCTCTAACACTTCCCCTATGGAAGTCGCATTGGTCTTCAGCAAGTCATAGTGCATTCCCAAAGCGGTGAAAAGAGGATATTGTTTGTATCTAAAATTATGTTCGTGCGCAAATTTTTTAATCTCATCTGTAATCTCATGATAGTATTCGTAACTATAATTCGGGAACAGATGATGCGCCACATGATAATTAAAATTCCCCAACACAAACCGAACGAATTGATTATGCTCTTTCAAATCGTTGGTGACTTCAAACTGATGTTTGAGCCAACTGTGTGGCAAATGATTCTCTTTATCGAGAAGTGGAAAATCATTTTCCGGCAGTGGATGCAGTGGTAACAAAACAAATAACGCAAACGAACTTGCGACAATGATTTGCAAAAACCAAGCTCCCAAAGCCAGTTTCCATGAAACCCCAAAGAACAAAATAGGAACTCCGATTTGGTAGAAAAAGTAAAATGCTTTGTACAAAACCATTTTCACTTTCTCTTTCGTTGCAATTTTTGATTGGGTTTTCTGAATAACTCTACCCTCATCAAAAAAATCTCGAAAATCTCGAATAAACATCCAATTGAACAGATACAAAGGATAAACAAAAATAAAAAACCAATGTTGAAATTTTTGTACTCCCCGAGGTCTGCCGTATGGATAAATTTTCAAAAGTCCACTTTGCTCAATATCCGTGTCCCAGCCATCCACATTTGGATAGGCATGATGACTCGCGATATGCCTTCTCTCCCATATAAAACTGTTGGCTCCTATAAAATCAAAAATCTTGAGAACAGCTTTATTGTATTTTCTATTTTTAAATATATTGTTGTGAGCCGCTTCATGAACTAAATTCAGATAAATAAGCACCAACAAAATGCCCATAGCTACGAAACTTCCCACATAAACCCCTACATTTTGCGAATTGAAAATCGCTATCAAATACGCTCCTAAATATAATGCTGGAAGCAAAAAAACTTTGATGCGTATGATCTTGTCTCGATCTTCAGGAATGGCTTCCACCCGTTTATTCACACGAGCTCGAAGTTCATTAAACAGCTGCGTATCTTGTTGATTCTTATTGTAAATCGGCTTTTTCATTTTCGCAATCTTGTGTGGTTTCCTAACAAAAATACGAATGAAATCCTAATTACAAAATGCTATTTAATCCAAATTTTCAGTCACTCCAATAGGTCGCGGCGCATAGTCTTTTGCTAAAACGGCTAACGCGCCAATATGCTCAGGCGTTGTCCCGCAACAGCCACCAATAATATTGATTAAACCCTTCTCCATGTATTCTTTCACCTGATCCGCCATCTGTTCTGGCGTTTCGTCGTATTGTCCAAACGCATTCGGTAAACCTGCATTTGGATATGCCGAAATAGCGAAATCAGAATGTGCTGAAATTGCTTCTAGATATGGTGTTAATTGTTTTGCACCTAAAGCACAATTGAAACCAACACTCAACAAATTCAAATGCGAAACAGAAATCAGAAAAGCCTCTGCCGTTTGTCCGCTCAACGTTCTTCCCGACGCATCCGTAATTGTTCCTGAAACCATAATCGGAATTTGAATATTACGTTCGTCTTGAATTTCGTCAATGGCAAAAAGCGCTGCTTTTGCATTCAATGTATCGAAAATTGTTTCTACTAAAAGAATATCTGAACCACCATCCAAAAGCGCTTCCGCTTGTTGCTTGTACGCCAAACGAAGCTCGTCAAACGTAATCGCACGATAGCCAGGATCATTAACATCTGGACTCAAACTCGCCGTCTTATTCGTTGGCCCCATAGAACCCGCTACAAAACGAGGTTTATCTGGATTTTTAGCCGTAAACTCATCGCATACTTCACGTGCAATTTTAGCCGATTCGTAGTTGAGTTCATACACCAATTCTTCCATGTGATAATCCGCCATCGCAATGGTTGTCCCGGAAAACGTATTGGTTTCCAAGATATCCGCTCCAGCTTCCAAATACTTTCTGTGAACCTCGGCAATTGCCTGTGGCTGCGTCAACGAAAGCAAATCATTATTTCCTTTAACAGGCGACGCCCAATCCTGAAAACGTGTTCCACGATAATCTTCTTCTTCGAATTTGTATCGCTGAAGCATCGTTCCCATCGCACCATCCAAAATCAAAATTCGATTGGATAGAGCTTCATATAATTTTTCTGAATTTTTCATACGAATCTTCTTTTTAAAAGTTCTAGGACCTAATCTAAAGCTTGTTTTAGATCAGAAATAATATCATCTACATGCTCCAAACCAACGGAACAACGTACCAAACCAGGGGTAATTCCCACTTCTTCTCTTTCCGCATCTGATAATTTAGAATGCGTGGTTGATGCGGGATGCGTAACAATCGTTCTCGTATCTCCAAGATTGGCAGAAAGTGAACACATTTTAATTTTGTTTAAAAAATTTCGGCCACTTTCAATACCTCCTTTCACTTCAAAAGCAACGATATTTCCTCCTAATGTCATTTGCTTTTTCGCAACTTCGTACTGCGGATGCGAAGGTAAAAACGGATATTTCACTAAGTCAACATTTGGATGATTTTCTAAAAACTCAGCAACTTTAAGTGCATTTTCGCAATGCTTTTCAACTCGAATTGCTAACGTTTCTAAACTTTTACTCAAAACCCAAGCGTTGAACGGCGACATCGCTGGACCCGTGTTTCGTGCAAAAAGATAAATTTCACGAATTAAATCGGCTCTACCAACGGAAACTCCTCCTAAAACACGACCTTGACCATCAATCAATTTAGTTGCGGAATGGACTACGACATCTGCACCAAATTTAATCGGTTGTTGTAAATACGGTGTCGCAAAACAATTGTCAACAATGAATAGCAAATTATGTTTCTTCGCAATCGCTCCAAAATATTCCAAATCCAACACCTCAATCGCAGGATTGGTCGGTGTTTCTAGGTATAAAATTTTGGTATTGGGTTGAATTAAACTTTCAACCGTATCTGCGTTTTCTGCTTTAAAATACGTAGTTTCAATATTCCATTTTGGAAAATACTTTGTGAACAACGTGTGCGTCGAACCGAAAACCGATTGACAACTTACAATGTGATCACCTGCGTTCAACAAAGCTGCGAATGTCGAGTAAATAGCCGCCATTCCCGTCGCGAATGCATAACCAGCTTCGGCACCTTCCATTTGCGAAATTTTATCTACAAATTCCGTCACATTTGGGTTCGAAAATCGGCTATACAGGTTTTTATCTTTCTCTTCTGCGAAACTTGCACGCATATCTTCCGCATCTTCAAAAACGAAGCTTGACGTTAGATATAACGGCACGGAATGCTCATCAAACTGCGTTCTTTCCGCTTGCTGTCTGATGGCATTGGTTTCAAAATGATTGGTTTTCTTATTTTCCATTTTCAATTTTGGATTTCTGACATTAGCTCAGAAAATGTATTTTTTTATTTCAATTTATTTTTAAATCGTCTCGCTCAAACGTAGAATATCTCCAAAAACGCCACGAGCCGTAACTTTTGCTCCTGCACCTGCACCCATGATTACGATTGGATTTTCGCCATAACTTTCAGTATAAATCTCAAAAATCGAATCAGAACCTTTCAATTGCCCTAAAGCCGAATTGACAGGAACAGAAACTAATTTCACATCCAAAACCCCTTTGTCTTGACTTAAATCTCCATGAAGATCGCCCACATAACGCAATACGTGATCTGGTTTTTGGTTTTCTTTAATCGATTTGTATTCGGTATTCAACTCTTCCAAACGACCGATAAATTCGTCTTTTGGAATTTCCAGTAAATGCTGTGGAATCAAATTTTGAATATTGATATCCGAGAACTCATTAATCAAATCCAATTCGCGAGCAAGAATCAATAATTTTCTTGCAACATCGTTTCCAGAAAGGTCTTCACGTGGATCTGGCTCGGTGAATCCTTTTTCCATCGCTTCACCAATAATCGTAGAAAACGCCTCATCACGAACGGAAAAATTATTAAAAATGTAACTTAACGACCCTGAAAACACCCCTTTAATTCGAGTGATATTTTCTCCTGACAAGTGCAACAATTTAATGGTATCAATCAACGGCAAACCAGCGCCAACATTGGTTTCGTATAAATAATGCTTCTTGTTTTTATTTAAAATTTGACGGAAGTTTCTGTATTTCGCAATTGGCAAAGTATTGTAAATTTTGTTGGACGAAATTACATCAAATCCGTTTTCTACAAACTCATCATAGTTCAAAACAAATTCTTTACTCGCCGTATTATCTACCATCACAAGGTTTTCCAGATGATGTTCTTGGGCATAAGAAATCAAATCTTGAATATTAAATTCGCTTTGAGAATAGTTGATTTTTTGTCTCCAATCGCTTCCAAAACCGGCTTTATTCAAAGCCATTTTTCGTGAATTTGCAATAGCTACAACTTTTAAATCAATTCTCTTTCGATTTAAAATATCATGTGCTGAATCTAGAATTTGCTCTACTAGTGTTCCACCAACATTTCCATGACCAATTAACGCCAAGTGAACTGCTTTTGGTTTTCCGAAAATTTCAGTTTCGATGATGTTTTTAGCAAGTTCCGTTTGATTTTCGGTAACAACAATATTCACACGCCCTGCTGAAGCCACTTGATTCAATAATAACGGGTAAATTTTATGACGTTGAAGCTCAGACAAAATCTTCGAATAATTATCGGAAACAAAGCCAATAACCGTCAATTGATGAATGCTGTAAATACCGCTCACCACACCTTGGTTGTTTTCTTTTAGGAACTCATCCTTCAAAACTTGGACGGCTTTTTCGGCATCGCTCTCATCTACGAGTACAGAAATCCCGTTTTCAATCGCTTGTTGTGAGATCACTCCGACGCTAATTCCACCTCCATTTAAAGCATTAAAAATTCGAGAATCGACGCCTATTTGTCCAAGGAAATCTTTCCCTTCAAAATTCACCAAAGCCTTGTTTCTGTATATATTGATTGTGTTCTTTTCTGACATGATTACTTAAAATATAGGTTTTAAAATTGCGTTTAATTGTTCGTATTCCATTAAAAAGGCGTCGTGCCCGTGAATGGATTTTATTTCGTGATAGCTTACGTTTGTCTGATTTGCTTCTAAAATCTCAAAGGTTTTTTTGATTTCAAATGCGGGATAAAAAAGATCGGTATCCACGGATATCAAATGAATTTCTGCTTGAATGGTTTTGATTTGTTCTTCGGTAACCGAAATCGTCATCAATAAATGATTCATCAATCGGTAGGCTTGAAGTGTAAATCGCTCGCTCAAACTTTTCCCGTGATACGAAAGCCAATCATGTGACTTACGCATTTGCTTTACCGCGTCTGTTTCACCTTTGAATCGTAAATTGAGAGATTCAGGCGTTCGGTAGCATAACATGGCATGAATTCTAGCTTTTTCTAATGGTTGTTCTTCCGTTTCCAATAAAAATTTCTGAACCAAACATTGCGAATGCAACCAATCTGACGTTTTATGATCTGTAGCTACGGGAATAAAAATTTGTGTTAGATTCGGATTTAAAGCCAACATTTCCCATCCAATAGAACCGCCAACGGAACCTCCAATTAAAGCGAAAAGTGATGAAATTTTTAACTCTTTAAGTCCCAACAAAAACAAACGAGCGATGTCTTTTGCAGTAAATGTATTCGGGTTTTCAACCGTGAAATCGTCATAGCCGTTCCCTGGAATATTGAATGAAAGAACGGTGTATTTATCAGTATCGATCACTTTTCCGGCTCCCACCAACGTTTTCCACCAACCATCGTCACCACCAACATGGGAATTCCCTGTTAGTGCATGATTAATAAGCACCAAAGGCGCATGATGAAGCTCTTGTCCGAATACTTGATACGACAATGAAAGTTTCTCCCAATGCATTGCATTCGAGCTTGTAAAATGATGTAGTTGAATATGGTGTAGCGAAGTTTTCAATTTCTTTTTTTCCTTAAAAATCCATCGAAAATGCTACCTGTAGAAGTAAAAGTCTTTGTTATCTTTCCCAATATTAGGAGTAGAATTTAGCACCTTCTTCGTTTCCGAAGGGTTGCCAAGGTTTCACAGAGTCTAATCTCTCCACCTTTCTCGATAACATTTTCAATATGTAAATGAACAATTTTCTGATGCAAATATACGCTAACGAAATTTAATCTACCAAAAAAAGTTTTATAGAATTTCTACAATTCGTTGTAACCTCCTCAACATCGGCCTTTGTTGGAGTTTTTATTAAATTCATCATGTTCAAAATTGAAAATTTTATATAAAAAATTAGGAATCAACAAATTAAATATTCTACTAAATCTTTTTTATTTTTGCACAAATTTGAAATGATGAGTGAAGAACTGAAACGTTCAGCAGACGAAAATTGGAAAAAATGGGGACCTTATGTAAGTAACCGCCAATGGGGAAATGTTCGCGAAGATTATAGTCCAAATGGCAACGCTTGGGAATACACAGGTCACGATACCGCCGAAAGCTACGCCTACCGATGGGCAGAAGAAGGAATTGCTGGAATCTCCGATGAAAAGCAACGTCTATGTTTTGCTTTTTCTTTTTGGAACACCCAAGATAAACGTGTTAAAGAACGTTTTTTTGGATTGAGCAATTACCAAGGAAATCACGGCGAAGACATTAAGGAAATCTTTTATTATCTCGATAATACACCAACGCATTCCTACATGAAAATGGTGTATAAATATCCTACAACCGCATTTCCTTACGAGCAATTGATCGAGGAAAATGCGAAGCGAACTAAAAAAGAGCAAGAGTTTGAAATTATCGATACAGATATTTTCAAAAACAAAGACTACTTCGATATTTTTATTGAATATGCAAAAGGTTCGGAAGCGGATATTTTGATTCGAGTTACGGTAGTTAACCGAAGCCATAAAACGGCTCCATTAGTGATTTTACCAACGATTTGGTATCGTAATAATTGGAAATGGGGATACAATGAATACAAACCTTCCTTAAAGCATATAAAAGAAGGAAACATTGAAATTTCGCATGACGATTTGAGTATGAAAAATTTCTACTCACGAACACCGTTAGACGATGCATTTTGTGAAAATGAAACCAATACCAAAAAGCTTTATAATTTTGATTCGGATGGCTTTTTCAAGGATGGAATCAATGATTTTATAGTCCACGGAAGCGAAACTATCAATCCTGAAAAACAAGGAACCAAGGCTAGTTTTATCATTAAAACTGTTTTAGAGCCAGGCGCTAATCAGCATTTTGATTTCCGATTAACTGAAAAAGAATTGGAACATGCATTTGAAGATTTCGATGCTATTTTTAATCTTCGACTTCAAGAAAGCAATGAATTCTATGATTTGGTGCAGAAAGATGTCACTAATGAAGATGAAAAAAACATCCAAAGACAAGCATTTGCTGGACTTTTGTGGAACAAACAATTCTACCATTACAATATTGGAAAATGGCTGAAAGGTGACCCTAATTTTGAAGCACCACGCGATTTCAATCATTATGTTCGAAACACCGACTGGACGCACCTTCACAACAAGGACATCATCTCCATGCCTGATAAATGGGAATATCCATGGTATGCGACTTGGGACTTGGCGTTCCATTGCGTTCCTTTTGCATTGATTGATCCGCATTTTGCAAAAAATCAATTGTTATTGCTTACCAAAGAATGGTACATGCACCCGAATGGGCAACTTCCGGCGTACGAATGGAACATGAGCGATGTAAACCCGCCTGTTCACGCTTGGTCTTGCTTTAGAGTATTTAAAATTGACGAAAAAATCCACGGACGTCCCGACTTACTATTTTTAGAAAAAGTTTTCCAAAAGTTATTGTTGAATTTCACTTGGTGGGTGAATCGTAAGGATAAACATGGAAAAAATATTTTCGGTGGCGGATTCCTAGGACTCGATAATATTGGAGCATTCGACCGTAATATGGAACTTGAAGACGGTGATCACTTAGAACAAGCTGATGGAACGTCTTGGATGGCGATGTACGCACTAAACATGATGCGTATTGCGATGGAACTGGCGCAGCATTATCGCGTTTATGAAGATATGGCGATTAAATTTTTCGAGCATTATTTGTATATCGCAGAGGCGATGGAAAATTTGGGAACCAACAACCAAGGTCTGTGGAATGAGGAAGATGGTTTCTTCTACGACGTGTTGCAATTATCCGATGGACAAGCGCTGCCATTACGTTTGAGAAGTATTGTTGGTTTGATTCCGATGTTTGCGGTGGAAATTATCGACCACAATTTATTGGAAAATATGCCGAAGTTCCAAGAACGTATGGATTGGATTCTGAAAAACAAAAAAGAACTCGCAAACCTTGTTTCGCATTGGGAAGTTGAAGGTGAAGGTCGTAAACATTTGATGAGTATTTTGAGACGAACGCGTTTGAAAAATGTTTTGAATAGAATGCTTGATGAAAACGAATTTTTAAGTGATTATGGAATTCGTGCCATGTCGAAAGTTTATGAAAAAAATCCGTTTGTTTTCCAAGTTCACGGACGCGAATACGTGGTGCATTATACACCTGCAGAAAGTGATTCGTCGATGTTTGGTGGAAATTCGAATTGGCGAGGTCCAATTTGGTTCCCGATCAACTTTTTGATTGTGGAAAGTTTACAAAAATTCTATTTCTATTACGGCGATAGCTTGAATGTAGAACTTCCAAAAGGTAGCGGAAATGAAGTTTCATTAAACGTGGTTGCTGATGATTTGAGCAAGCGTTTGCAAGGAATTTTCTCACGAAACGAAAAAGGAGAACGTGCTTTTAATGGTGGAAACGAAATTTTCAACTATGACCCCGAATTCAAGGATTACATCATGTTTTACGAATATTTTCATGGTGATAATGGTCGCGGCGTTGGAGCCAGCCATCAATGCGGTTGGACGGCAACGGTTGCCAAATTAATTCAACCCAAACCAATGTGATAAAATAAAAAAATCGGCCAAGGCCGATTTTTTTATGCTTTACTTTTTCAAACTATTCCGCAGAAACAAGCGTTCCGTTAACCGTAACTTCGTACGTAACGTCAACATTCGGTTCTAAAGTTTTGGAAACCGAACAATATTTTTCAAAGGAAAGTTGAGCCGCTTTTAATGCTTTTTTCGGATCCACTTCACCATCCAGGAAAAACTTTACTTTAATCGCTTTAAAAGGTTTCGCTTCATCTACAGGAATGCGTTCTCCTTCAACTTCCGCAGAAAAATTCGTAATCGTTTGTCTTTGTTTTTTCAAAATAGAAACCAAATCAATTCCGCTACATCCAGCAACCGCCATCAAAACCGTTTCCATCGGCGAAACGCCAGTCGATCCAGGAAGGCTCGCGTTATCAATCAAGATTTTGTTGCCTTGGCTATTCGTACATTCAAAAAGATAGTCCTCGTTGATTCTATTTAAGTTAATTTTCATAAAAAGATTGTATTTAGAAGTGTAAAGTTATAAAATTCCGCGCGCTTTAATCTCCAAATATTTATTGATTACATCGATATTCAAATTTTCGGGTAGCGTATAAACCGTGTAGATTCCGTATTTCCGAAGCTCTTGAATGATGAGTTTTTTCTCAAATTCAAATTTTTCTGCAATAATTTCATCGTAAATATCTTGCATATTTTCTGGATTGGAATGAATCAGTTTCTGAAACTCCGAATTCTTAAAGAAAACAACCACCAATAAATGGTTTTTTGCAATTCCACGTAGATATTTTATTTGTCGATTTAGCGCATCCAACGTTTCAAAATTCGAAAACATAATCACCAAACTTCGTTGACTAATGCTGAATTTAACATCCTGATACAACCGATTAAAATCACTTTCAAAATAATTCGTTTGGATGTTGTATAACGCTTCGGAAATCTTCTTTAATTGTCCGTTTTTATTTTCGGCGGCGACTTTATTTTCGGCTTTTTTAGAGAAGGTCATCATTCCAGCACGGTCGCCTTTTTTCAAAATAATATGCGAAAGTGCCATTGTCGCATTGATGGAATAATCGAGCAAACTAAGCCCATTGAACGGCATTTGCATCGTTCTTCCTTTGTCAATTAGCATGTAAATTCGTTGTGATTTTTCATCTTGATATTGATTAATCATCAACTTATTTTGCTTGGACGTCGCTTTCCAGTTTATTGAACGAATGTCGTCTCCTTGGACATATTCCCGAATTTGTTCGAATTCCATCGTGTGTCCTAGTTTCCGAATTTTCTTGATTCCGCCCAGTAAAAATTCATTCTGAAGCGCCATCAATTCGTACTTTCTAAGATGAACAAACGATGGATAACTTGCCAACATTGCTCCTTTTTGAAACGAATAGCGCTTGCAAGCCAAGCCTAAAACGGACGAAACGTAAATATTAAGATCTCCAAAACTGTATTCACCACGCGCTTTCGGAATCAACGTATATTGAAAAAATGCATTTTTTGATGGTGCAATTTGCCTCTCAATCGCAAAATCTCTTTTTTGAAATTGAAACGGAATCTCATCAATAACCTTGGTGAAAATTTTAAAGAAATATTGATTTTTAATATCTACTTTAATCTCGTTTTCATCGCCATTAGACATTTTTTCGGGTAAAATACGTTGCGCGGAAATTCCATTTTTCTGCATAAACAGCAATAAAACGTCCACTAAAAACACTAAAATCGAAAGCACCAACAAAATATGCCCAAGCAGCATTATTTTCGGGAAAAAGAAAGCCAACACGTACACCACACACACTCCTAAAAGCACGTAATAAAAACGATTATTGATGTACAATTTTTTCATAATTCGAAATCGAAATTAACGAGGAATCTCGATGGTTTCTAAAATTTGACGAATGATTTCATCCGCCGTAAGACCTTCCATTTCACGTTCTGGAGAAACCATCACACGGTGTCTTAAAACCGCGTAACTCGCTTCTTTAATATCTTCTGGCGTCACAAAATCGCGACCCCTAATCGCAGCAAAAGCTTTAGACGCATTCAACAAAGCTAAACTCGCTCTTGGCGAAGCTCCCAAATATAAAAACTGATTTTCTCTTGTGTTTACAATGATTTTCGCGATATATTCAATCAAATTAGGTTCAACAATAATATCTTTCACTTGTTGTTGATACGTTTTTAATTGCGTTCCCGAAATCACACGTTCCACGACATCGGTTTTATCAACCAACTTGGATTGATGCTGATTTTGGATGATTCTCACTTCTTGCTCCAAATTCGGATAGCCAACTTCAATTTTAAACAAGAAACGGTCGAGTTGCGCTTCCGGCAAACGATACGTTCCTTCGTGTTCAATTGGGTTTTGAGTCGCTACAACCAAGAAAGGCTCGTCCATCGGATACCTTGTTCCATCCATCGTTACTTGACGCTCTTCCATCACCTCGAACAAGGCAGCTTGCGTTTTCGCAGGCGAACGGTTGATCTCATCAATTAAAATGAAATTCGAAAAAATCGGTCCTTTCTTGAATTCGAATTCTGAGTTTTTGACGTTAAAAATCGACGTTCCTAAAATGTCTGAAGGCATTAAATCAGGCGTAAACTGAATTCGGCTAAAGCCAACATCCACCGTTTTCGCAAGAAGTTTAGCAGTAATCGTTTTCGCAACTCCAGGAACGCCTTCAATAATCACATGTCCGTTGGATAGCAAAGCCGCCAAAAGATGTTCCACCATACTTTCTTGGCCAACAATCACTTTTCCGATTTCGTTTTTTACTTTTTCGATATTTTGTCTTAATTCCGTCATGTCAATTCGGGACTGAAAAGGGGTATTTTCAGAGCTCTCAGACTGAATTGGGGTTTCGTTATTTTCAAAATTTTCCATACGCTTTTTTTTAATTTTTTGGTGGAAACTGTTATTTGTATATTTCGTCTAAAAGTGAATTCATCCTCTCCAAATCTTCTTTCATTACGGAAGAATAAGGATCAATCGCTTTCTTCATTAAACCAACAGCTTCTGTAATTTTATCTATTGACACTCCCGTTTTGAGATTGAGTTTTCGAACGAAATCATCATTCAATTGGGACGTATCCAAAAGTAATTCTAATCGGACTTTATGTAAAAAATACTGTGCTTTTTTAGCCATCATGTCATGGAAATCGCCTTCCTGAAGATATAAATTTCCAATGCTTTTAACGAAATCAACCGACTTATTTTGTAATGGTTCAATCGTTGGGATGATGCGTTGCTTACGTTTTGCAGTGAAAAATATAAACAAAATCATTCCTGCTAAAAACAGCCACCATGCATTACGCAATGCGGGTTGGCTTAAAATATACCGCATTTCTGAAGACGATGTTACGTCCGCTTTTTCATTAAACCAAATGGTTTCTCGATCTGGCAAATAAGACAAAACATCTTGTGTATAACGATAATTTTGCTTTTCTAAAAGATAATAGTTGGTAAGCACCAAAGGCTCTGTATGAATGTAAATAGCACCTCTGCCCACCTTTCTTCTAATAAAATTGGCACCTATTTTTTTTGAAGAAGAATTGTTCAATCCTAAAATCTCTACTTCCTTACCAATGCCGTGAAAACCACTTCTCCCAGGAAGTTTATCAATAACAATGCTGTCTTTTTGAAACTTTACATCCGTAAGATTCATGGTATTGATCTCTTCGAAATTGACATTCGCGGGCGAACCAATTTTCAGTGTATCCAAAACAAAACCATACAAATGTTCTTGAAAAATCATCACGTCTGCTCCTTTTTCAGCTTCTTGAACGATTTTTTTCCATGAACTTTGATCTAAACTTTGTTCAATTATAAGAATATTGTGAGCCTTTTTCTTGGGATTTGCTCGATAGTATTCAAAAGGTGTTTCGGATATTTTCGTTATTTTATTTTTGAAAATTGACGAGGATTCTTTGTTGAAAATATACAATCCAAAAGGAGTTTTGGATGTCAATTCATACGTCTTGCGCCAATCGGTAACTTCCTTGCGCGTTAATTGCATGATGGCCAAAACCGCCACCAGAGCAACGAAAATAATAGCATATAGTTTCAGTGTTCTATTCATACCGTTTATTTTCTAAAGTTTTGAAATTCGGTTTTGAACACGTTGTATTCGGACTCTCCAACTTCAAATTCACCGTACCAAACATTATCGAAAATATAAACCAGCTTTCTGAAAGCCTGTTTATCGGATGAATTTTGAATTTCTTTTAAATAATCTTTATTCGTTTTTTCAGGATTCCAATCAATAATTTTCTGGTCTGAAAGTTTTTTTAAAACAAATAAAAATTGATATCGGATTGCATAACGCCAGTCTTTTTGAGCTTCGTATTTCGCAATGCTTGTTTGAAAATCAATTTCATGAATATTTTCATCCAAATCATGTGAAGCAATTTTAAGCTTTTTATTCTTCTTCGAGAAAAAGAAATTCCCGTCTTTCCCCACCAAAAACCGAATTAAAAAATACAGCAAAAATCCGATTACTCCGATTGCAATAATTCTAAAAATAGTTGTTGCAATATCCCCAGCTTTAAAAGGATCCATTTCCCCAAATATCGATGAAAGTATTTTAGAAATCCTTCGGAGCATGCGTTCCATAATGGATTCTTTTGGTTTAACCAAAGTGTAATCAAACTCCTCTCCTTTGTATTTTGATTTGAATTTCTCGGGAAAATCTTTTGGGAAAACGATGTTTTCCGTAGTTGGTTTTAGTTTTATTAATGAATCTACTTTTAGATAATCTTTGCTGTTATAAGGTATTACTTCGACCGTCACACTATCCACGGTTTTGGTAACGACAGAATCTACCTGACCAAAAGCCAAGCTAAAAATACATACAAAAACAAATAAAAATTTAGATTTCATGCTGTCCAATTCGATCAATTTCTTGCATATCCAATTCCTGATGAATATCGGTTCTGTTATCGTAATACATCAACCCAGAATTCACTGCAATCATGTTCATCATGACATACGAAACGAAAATTGAAATCATATAGGTTACCACCAAGATAACGGCTGTTGTTTCATTGAATGGATTGGCCTCGCCGCCCTGCGGAACAGTGAAAGCCGAAAACCAAATTATCAGAAACGGAACAATAGAAATGATCGTAGACAAGACGTAATAAATGATAAAAATAACGCATGTAGCTCCCCAATATTTCCAAAAAGGTGATTTTTCATTCGCATTTTGATAAGAAAATTGCGAACGAAACGCATAGCTTAACGAATCAAAAAAGCTTCGATTGGGTCTTGACAAATAATCAAACATCAAGAAATAAGTGATATTAAACGATGTTGGAACTAAAAGTAACAACAAGAAAAACCCGATTAAAATAAGCAACAATAAGTAGGAAACAACGAAAAGAATTAGAAAAATGGGAGTAACGATAAATGTTATCCCAAGAAAAAGTTTGAAAAGTTTCCCTGCATTCTTCTTCAATTCGGCAAGAAGTTCATCGCTTTTAAAATTATTCCGTCCTGTTTCCGAAGCCAGTTTCATATAAAAAACAGGAAATGCATACGCAATCACGGAAATGGCAATGGACAAAATAATAACTCCAATAACAGTTATTATTAACATGAATTCATTTTCCTGAAAATACTGTTCAAAATAATAACTCTGTCCCGAAACGTTAGATCCAAATAATTGTGCAAAAAATTGACCAAAACCTACGGCAAGAACCACCAACATTAGTAGTAGAAAAATTCCATTCAATAAAAAATAATTTTTGAAATAGTTTTTTCCATAAACCTTGAAAAAATTAAATGTATCGGAAATAAAGGATCCGAAATCCCGCTTTTTAAAGAATTGCAGCATAGGTGTTTTTTGCTTTTTTATGAACCCGATATGGGTAAATGATGTAGTAATATACTAATATAAATAAACATCCGAAAATGATGATTCCATTGATAAATAAAGGTAATTTCAATGCATGACGTGTAAGATAACCTTCAATTAAACCAGCAACAATGGTAAATGGAATGGTACTCGCAAATATCTTAAATGAATCGCGAAAACCAACTTTAAATGAATCCAGTCGCGATCGTGTTTTAGGAAACAAAATGGACGCTCCCAAAACCAATCCTGCCATCGCCTCGATCACCATTGCAAAAATTTCAAAAGTTCCGTGCAACCAAATTCCTCTCGCAGAATCTAATAAAGCATGACGCTCCGCAAAAAAATACTGAAATGTCCCTAACATAACGCTGTTTCGAAACAAAGACCAAACCGTCCCTACACCTCCAAAAATCCCAAGTAAAAATAAGGTTGCCCCAACTTTTAGGTTATTTAAAATAATCAAAAAGCTCATTCCCCAAGAAGAACCTTGCTGATAAACGCCCATTTCATTATTCTTTTCAATATTCTCAATAGTCATATTTACGTAACCATCTCCCAAAATTAGATTGGCAAATTCCTTATCGTAAATGGAAGAAATCACCCCAAAAGAAACGAAAATTGTGAAAAGCGCAAATGCATAAATAAGATATCGACGGTATTGATAGATCGTTAAAGGAACCTCGGTTTTAAAGAATTCAACAAGTTTATTTTTCTCAGCTCGCTTGGTTTTGTAAATATTTTGGTAGATTCGAGAAGACAAATAATTGAGATAAACCGTTGTATTGCTTTTCGGATAATAGGTTTGGGCAAAAGAGAGATCGTTAATTAAATTAATATACATAGAAGAGAGATCATCCGGATTTTTTTTATCTTTTCCGTTGATCACCCGCTCTACTTCCAACCATTTTTCTTTATTTTGCTTTATAAAGGCAACTTCTCTCATACCAAGCTAAAATAATAAAAAATATGTCTCAAATTGCTATTACCACATCACAAAATGTAAATATTAATTTTGCTTTGGCGAGTATTGGCGACAGAATTGTGGCTTTCATCATTGATAGCTTAATTAGAATAGCTTTTATCAGTTTTATCTACTACATCGTTCTACATCTATTAGGAATTGGGGATTTTTTAGGTTCAATTGATACCACATCAGCAATGGCATTATTCACCATAATAACGTTACCGGCACACATTTACACGTTGGTGCTGGAAAGCCTTATGGAAGGACAAACCTTTGGTAAAAAATTGATGAAAATTAAAGTGGTAAAAATTGACGGCTATCAAGCGACGTTTACCGATTTTTTTATTCGTTGGATTTTTCGTTTAATTGACATTTACATTACTGCTGGGATTGCGGGTGTCCTTAGTATGATTCTATCCAACAACAATCAACGATTGGGAGGTTTAGCATCGGGAACAGCGGTCATTTCGCTTAAAAATAACATCAATATTTCCCATACGATTTTAGAAAATCTAAAAGAAGATTATATCCCTACATTCCCGCAAGTTATTGCCTTATCCGATAATGATATGCGAATTATAAAGGCAAATTATCAAAAAGCAATACTTATCGACGATCGACAGGTGATCACCAAGCTTTCGGACAAGATTAAGGAAATTATTAAAGTTGATTTTGATAAAACGGCGATGACGGAAAAACAATTTGTGGGTATCGTAATCAAAGACTATAATTTCTATACCGGAAAAGAAGCATAATTTTTGTAGATTAGTTTATTAAAAAATAAGAAAATGCGATTCGAAAATAATAAATCTGGAAATGGAGGTTTTCTTGCCCTTCATAATGAAACGGAGGAAATTGGTAGATTAACTTATACCATTTTTCCCGAAGATCATAAAATGATAATTTCTTTTGTTTTGGTTCACCCAAAATTCGAAGGACGAGGCATGGGTAAGTATTTGGTTGAAGAAGCCATCAAATTTGCTCGTGAAAACAATCTAAAAGTGTATCCACATTGCTCATACGCAAGATCTGTTATGACTCGTATGGCCGATGTTGAAGATATTTTTCTAAAATAAAAAACTCAGGCTAAGCCTGAGTTTTTTGTTTCTATTTTAATTTGAAGTTAGTTTACAAACTTTCTAATAGAGCGTCCGTAATTTCCATATTATGATACACGTTTTGCACATCATCATCTTCTTCAAAGCGCTCTAACATCTTCATATTATTTTTAAACTGCTCTTCCGTAACCTCTTTGGTGTTATTGGGAATACGTTGTAGTTCTCCACTTTTAGCTTCAATTCCAATTTCTTCTAATTTATGCGAAAACGCACCAAAATCTTCAAATGCTGTGGTTACTAAAACTTCTTCATCATCGGACTCGATATCTTCAGCACCACCATCAATCATCTCCATTTCAAACTCATCCCAATCCATTTTTATGGATGCTTTATCAATAGTAAAGACACCTTTACGATCAAAAATAAAAGCAAGTTCTCCATTTTTACCCAGGTTTCCGTCGAATTTATTAAAAATAGCACGAACATTAGCAACTGTACGAGTTGGGTTATTTGTTGTACATTCTACAAAAAAAGCAACTCCACCTTGTCCATATCCTTCATACGTAATCTCGTCGTATTGTTCAGCATCTGCTCCAGAAGCTTTCTTAATTGCTCTCTCTACATTATCTTTAGGCATATTCGCCCCTTTAGCATTCTGAACGCAACGTCTAAGCGCGGGATTTGATTCTGGATCAGGACCGCCAGCTTTAACCGCAATGGCTATATCTTTACCAATTTTTGAAAATGTTTTGGCCATTTTATCCCATCTAGCCATTTTTGAAGCCTTTCTATATTCGAATGCGCGACCCATATTTATGAATTTTAGATTGCAAAAATACAAAATTTTGAAATAAAAAAACGCCCTCATTACTGAGGGCGCTTATTATTTAGAAAAATAATTTACTTATTTTTTCTTTTTAACAACTTTCTTAGCAGAAGTTTTAACTACTGGTAAGTCTGATTTTTGGATAGCTTCCCAAGCGTCAGCATCAATAGCTTTTACAACTACTTTTCTATCAGCTTGTCTTTCTTCGTTAGAAGCAGTTTCAGCTACAGTAGCTTCTTGCTCACCTAAACCTCTAGATTTCAATTGACTTGGATTAACTCCTCTTGATTCTAAAGCTTTAACAACTGCAGCAGCTCTTTGTTGAGATAACTTCAAGTTGTAAGCATCAGCACCTTTCTTATCAGTATGACCTTCAAGTAAGAATCTTCCTGAGTTAGAACCTTTGATAATTGAAGCAGCTTGATCTAATTTAGCGTTAGACTGAGCATTGATTGTTGCTTTGTTGAAGTCGAACAAGATATCTCTTAATTCTTTTGTAGCTTCTTCAGCGTACGCAGAATCAGGCTTAGGACATCCGTTGTATTCTTTAAGACCTGGAACTGTAGGACAAGCATCATCTTTATCTAATACTCCGTCACCATCAGTATCTGGCCAAGGACAACCGTTATTTTCAGCTGGACCAGCAACATCTGGACATGCATCATCTTTGTCTAATACTCCGTCACCGTCAGTATCTGGCCAAGGACAACCGTTGTTTTCTTTTGGACCTGCAACATCTGGACATGCATCATCTTTATCTGGAATACCATCACCGTCAGTATCAGGACATCCTTGGAACTCAGCTAAACCTGGCTCATCTGGACATGCATCTTCTTTATCTGGAATACCATCTTTATCTCTGTCAGTGTTACCAAATCTGAATAACAATGAAGCAGAAGCTTGCCAGAAATTAGCAACATCAGATTTATCAACTGGTGTAGTTACATAATCTCCTTGAATACCTAAACCAAAGTTTTTAGTAATCCAGAAGTTAGATCCTAAACCT
Organism: Bacteroidota bacterium; assembly: GCA_023423715.1. Classification (GTDB taxonomy): domain Bacteria; phylum Bacteroidota; class Bacteroidia; order Flavobacteriales; family Weeksellaceae; genus JAFAFC01. The sequence continues at coordinate 46,697 of JAFAFC010000010.1, read as the reverse complement.
CCATTAACTGCAAAGTGATCAGCTCTTCTTTGAGTAAAAGGCTCTTTTGAAGAGTACCCTGGATAAACCTCCCCATTAACATCAGTTGCAGGAAAAGACATTCCTGTATAATCATGTCTTAGGTAGTTAGCACCCAATCTGATATACGGATCGAACCAAGACTCTTCATTCCAAAGAGAATTGAATTTGTACTGAATACCAAGACCAGTCATTAAGAAAAACTCCTTATCTGTACCGAATCTTTTGTTATCAACATTACCTACTGAAGTTTGCCAGTCGATAACGAATCCTTTAGATAAGTTTCTAGCAACTGTTAATTTTGATAACGGCGGAGTAATCGTATAGTTATTAATGCTATACAATTGCTTGCTTGTTAAGTTATCAAAAAATTTGTTCATACCACCTCCAGCAGCTACGTGGTTTACTCCGTGCGCTCCAACTCCGATTAACCACGGATTGGTTGTCGTCTGAGCAAAAACAGTAGAGGCAACAGTAAGTGCCAATGCTGAAATTCCTAATTTTAGATTTTTCATAGAATTAAATGATTAAATAATTGATTATGCAAAATAAATATAAAAATTCCTATTAAACAAAGTTTTCCCGTAATTTTTTAACTTTTCTTTAATATTCTATCGAGATTCCGTTTATTTTCTCTATCTTTTATCGCTTCTCGCTTATCAAAGAGTTTTTTTCCTCTAGCTAAAGCAATTTTAAGTTTCGCTTTTCCTCGATCGTTTATGAAAAGTTTTAGTGGAACAATTGTAACGCCTACATCTTTCATCTTCTTCTCCCACTTTTGCAATTCCTGCTTATGCAGCAGCAATTTACGTTCCCTTTTTGTTTTGTGATTATAAAATGTCCCCAATTTATATTCATCGATTAGCATATTAATAATATACATTTCTCGATCTATAAACTGGCAAAATGCTTCTGTAATAGATGCCTTTGATGATCTTAAAGATTTAATCTCGGTACCTGTTAAAACAATTCCAGCTTCGACTTCTTCAATAATTTCATATTCAAAGCGAGCTCTCTTATTTAAAATAGTAACATTTCGTTCAATTTTCATCTGGACAAATATCTAACAACTAAAAAACATGCCAATTACAATATTCTTAACAAAAAATTACAAAATTTTTATAATTCGTAATCAAATGTTGGCGAACTACTCTATATAGTTATACCAATATATTTTTGTAATTTTGCACAAATTTACAAAACCTTATGTTAACTGTATCCAATTTATCTTTACAATTCGGTAAAAGAGTACTTTTTGACGAAGTCAATATAAAATTCACGAAAGGGAATTGCTACGGAATTATAGGTGCTAATGGTGCCGGAAAGTCTACTTTTCTTAAAATCCTTAGTGGAAAACAAGACCCAACTACTGGGCATATTTCGTTAGAACCAGGAAAAAGAATGTCTGTTTTAGAGCAGGATCACTTTGCGTATGATGGATTTACTGTTTTAGAAACCGTTTTACGTGGAAACAAAAAAATGTTCGAAATCAAAGCGGAAATGGATGCTTTGTATGCGAAAGAAGATTTTTCTGATGCAGATGGGATTAAAGCAGGAGAACTTGGTGTTGTTTTCGACGAAATGGGTGGTTGGAATGCTGAAACCGACGCACAAACCATGCTTTCTAATGTTGGTATCAAGGAAGATATGCATTATCAATTGATGGGCGAATTAGAAAACAAGGACAAAGTTCGTGTTTTACTTGCTCAAGCGCTTTTCGGAAACCCTGATGTACTTATCTTAGATGAACCTACAAACGACTTGGACATCGACACCATCGCTTGGCTAGAAGACTTCTTAGCGGATTATGAAAACACCGTAATCGTTGTTTCTCACGACCGTCACTTCTTAGATACCGTTTGTACACATATTGGTGACTTAGATTATGCTAAACTTAACCTTTATACAGGTAACTATTCATATTGGTATCAAGCTTCTCAGCTGGCGACTAGACAAAGAGCGCAGGCCAACAAGAAAGCGGAAGAAAAGAAGAAAGAACTACAAGACTTTATCGCACGTTTTAGTTCTAACGTAGCCAAAGCTAAGCAAGCTACAGCAAGAAAGAAAATGATTGATAAATTGAATATTGATGAAATAAAACCTTCGTCGAGACGTTACCCAGCGATTATTTGGGAAATGGAAAGAGAAGCTGGAGATCAGATTTTAGAAATTAAAGGTTTAGAAAAAACAAAAGATGGCGAATTATTATTCTCTAACGTGGATTTGAATCTTAAAAAAGGAGATAAAGTAGCCGTAATTTCTAAAAACTCATTAGCAATCACTGAATTCTTGCAAATCATTTCTGGAACTACAGAAGCGGATAAAGGGGAATACCGTTGGGGAGTTACTACGAATCAAAGTTATATGCCTTTGGATAACACAAGTTATTTCAAAGAATCGGATATGAATTTGGTTGATTGGTTGAGACAATTCACCAAAAATGATGAAGAAAGACATGAAGAATTTATGCGCGGATTTCTAGGAAGAATGCTTTTCTCAGGAGACGAAGCGTTAAAATCTTCAACTGTTTTATCTGGAGGTGAAAAAATGCGTTGTATGTTCAGTAGAATGATGCTTCAAAAAGCGAATGCTTTGATTTTGGACGAGCCAACTAACCACTTAGACCTTGAAAGTATCACAGCATTGAACAACTCATTGATGAATTTCAAAGGAAATATTTTGATCTCATCTCATGACCACGAATTGCTACAAACCGTTTGTAACCGTGTTATTGAATTGACTCCAAAAGGTCTTATCGACAGAGAAATGACGTATGACGAATATCTTGATGATAAAAAAGTAAAAGAATTAAGACAACAAATGTATTCTTAATCATAGCTTTTTCAAATAATAAAAATCCACCTCTCGAGGTGGATTTTTTGTTTCCAAACCTTAAAACATTCATATCCAGAACGATTCCAAATTAAGCATATTTTTAGTATTTTTGTGAGATTATGGATGTACAATGGATTTATAAACCTGAACCCGACGAAGAAATCGTTGATGCTTTGAGTACGTCACTAGGATTTGGAACTTTTGAGTCGAAAATTTTGGTGTTACGAGGAATTGATGATTATCAGAAGGCTAGAGAGTTTTTTAAACCCAAAGTTGAAGACATTCACAATCCATTTTTAATGGCGGACATGCAAAAAGCGGTCGAACGTATTGCAACAGCAATTGAAAATGGAGAAAAAATCTTGGTGTACGGCGATTATGATGTTGATGGAACCACTGCCGTTGCTTTGATGTACTTATATCTCAGCAAAATCGTTGAGAAGAAATTTTTAGATTTCTATATTCCAGATCGTAATTCCGAAGGCTATGGAATTTCAACTGAAGGAATTGATTTTGCAAAAGCCAATGGCTTTTCGCTGATTATTGCACTCGACTGTGGAATTAAAGCTTCCGATAAAGTTGAATACGCGAATTCTTTGGATATTGATTTTATAATTTGTGATCACCACTTACCAGGCGATGAAATCCCAAATGCGTACGCTGTTCTCGATCCCAAAAGAAAAGATTGTCGTTATCCTTATAAAGAACTATCGGGTTGTGGCGTTGGTTTCAAACTTTGCCAAGGAATTAATACGATTTATAAAATTCCGGAGAACGAATTGTTTGAGTTAACCGATTTATTAGCCATTTCCATTGCTGCTGATATTGTCGCGATGACTGGCGAAAATCGTGTTCTTGCCAAATTAGGATTAAAAACACTTCGCAAAACAAGAAAATTGGGTTTACGTTTGCTCATTCCTGACGATAAACTTTCCACATTTGAAATATCAAATATTGTTTTTGAAATTGCTCCAAAAATCAATGCAGCAGGGCGAATCTCTCATGGAAAAGCAGCTGTTGAATTGATGGTTTCCGACAATTTAAAACAAGCGGAGCAAATTGTTGGTGACATCATGGGACTAAATGATGAACGTCGCGAATTGGATATGAACTCCACGCATGATGCGCTAGAACAAATCAAAACATCAAAACAAGAAAGCAATTTCACGACCATCGTTTACAATCCAGAATGGAACAAAGGTGTGATCGGAATTGTAGCTTCGCGTTTAACTGAAACCTACTACAAGCCAACTTTGGTTTTCACTGAGGGAAATAATGGTGAAATGGTTGCTTCGGCTCGTTCCGTTTCCGATTTTGACGTGCATGAAGCCTTGGATATTTGTTCAGATTATTTCTTGAAATTTGGCGGACATCAAGCTGCAGCAGGACTTTCGATGGAAAAAGATCGTTTTGAAGAATTCAAGAAAAAGTTTGAAGAAGTTGTCGCTTCTAAGATTAAAGAATATCAAAAAGTTCCAAGCGTTCAAATCGACACGGTAATTGACATCGATTATTTGAATCGTGAATTCTATAATTTTCATCGTAAACTAGCGCCTTTCGGGCCTTTAAATATGAAACCTGTTTTGGTTTTGAAAAATCAAAAAATATCAGGAGTTCTCAAAACGATGGGTAAAGAAAACAACCATGTTAAATTCTACGTTAAGCAAGAGTCTAGTGGCCGAAATATTGAATGTGTAGGCTTCAAACTTGGACAACATGCTGATGATTTTAGAGATAAAGAATTCGACATAGCTTTTACCATTGAAGAAAACCATTGGAAAGGAAATGTAACGCATTATTTGAATCTAAAGGATGTTAAATTTCATTCGTAAAAAAGCATGAAAATAGGTTTGTTTTTTGGTTCGTTCAACCCGATTCATATTGGACATTTAATTTTAGCGAATTACATTTTAGAAAATTCGGATATGGATCAATTATGGTTTGTGGTTAGTCCACAAAACCCATTTAAGGAGAAAAAATCGCTTTTGAATGACCACAATCGTTTGGACATGGTTCAGTTAGCGGTTAAAAATTATCCCAATATGCGTGCTTCCAATGTGGAATTTTCGCTACCAAAACCAAGCTATACCGTTGATACATTAGCTTATTTAAAAGAAAAACATCCGGAACATTCGTTTGCACTAATTATGGGAGAAGATAATTTGGCCGGATTGAAAAAATGGAAAAATTCGGAATTTTTGATGGACAATTATCAAATCATCGTGTATCCTAGGATTTATGATGAAAAAAATGCTCCAATTGAATATCCAGAACATGAGAACATAAAACTCGTTCAAGCACCCATCATCGAGCTTTCTGCAACGGAAATTCGCACGATGATTAAAGAAAATAAAAACGTTCGCCCAATGCTTCCACCAGAGGTTTTCGAATATCTGGATGGATCATCATTCTATAAAGAAACACTTTAAAATTCCAAGTACATGGAAATTAAATTCATAGATCGCTTTTTTGCGAAATATCCCGAAGAAAAAATCATCAAATGGTTTAAGCAAGTATGTATTGCCGAAGCGATTTCCTGTTTTTTACTGTATTTAGTTGCGATGGTTTGGCGTCGTTATGATCCCGAAGGTTTGGCATCAACGATTTTCATAATTATTATTGGAAATATTCACGGCTTATTTTTTACGCTGTATTTACTACTTTGTTTGCCAGCAAAAAAGATTTACAATTGGGACGACGAAGATTTTGTTTTGGCCTTATTATCTGCATTTTTTCCATTTGCAACGATATGGGTTGAGAAAAAATTAGCAAAGAAAGACCGCGAAACCGATTAAAAATAGTGTTCTCACAAATATAAAACTCGAATTGAATTCGAGTTTTTTTTTGTTTTAAGATGTACCATTTTTCAGTAATCACTTGTCTAAATAGTAGAAATCAGCGTTAAATAAATTTTTTATACCTGATTTTCAATATGTTAAATATTTAGTATAAATTTTTTGTAACTACTTTGTATAACCAACTACTTATTAATCAAAATAACCTTGCATGATCTCATACAGAGAAATGCATGAAAAAAATAATATCATGAAAAAGAGCCTATTCACCGTAGCAATACTTACATCGATTTTCACTTTTGCCCAAGAGCAAACTAAAACCGATACTGCTAAAGTAAAAAGCATAGATGAAGTAACAATGACCAAAAAGGTTTTCAAAAAGCAAAGTGATCGTTTCGTTTACGACGTCGCAGCTTCACCTGTAGCCAAAGGAAATACAACTTTTGACTTGTTGAAACAAACGCCATTACTTTCAACAACAGACGATAAAACATTGAAAATCGCTGGAAAAAACAACGCGATTGTATACATCAACGGAAGAAAATCCAATATGGATGCGGAGTCTTTGGCTTCGTTCCTAAAAAACACACCTGCAGAAAATATTCAGAAAATCGAAGTTATTACACTTCCTGGAAGCGAATATCAAGTGGAGGCTTCGGATGGCATCATCAATATCGTTTTGAAGAAAAAAATGACGGATGGACTTAATGGAAATGTCAGAATGTCGAACACACAAAACAAATACAACTCAACATCGAGTAGTGCGTCGCTTAATTATAGAAAAGGAAAATTCGGTCTTAACGCCAATATCACAGGAAGTCAAGAAATCGAACCACAAGAATACATCATCAGAAACGGAAATAAAAATACAGTAACCGAATCTGTTGGTCCTATCGACAGTCCCGAGAAAAATTTAGGAGGCTACATTAACATGGATTATCAACTAACTGAAAAAAGTAATCTTGCGTTGTCATGGAACACTTGGGCGAGTAATAGTAAAGGCGCGACAATTTTACTCAATAACACATACAGCAACTATGACGATAATGGAAACCTGACGAATCGTTTTTATAATTTGAGTCGAAATGTGCTTAATAATAGATCTTACAACAATAATTTCAACTTGAATTATGAGTTGAAAACCGATGAAGAAGGAAGTAAATTAAACTTAAACGCTGCTTATCTTACCTACAAGCGAATCCAAGATTCGGATAACAAAACGTATGCTTCAGATGCGAATTGGAATCAAGGTGCGTTAGCGAATCAAATTATTCAAGATACGCCACAGAATATCAACAATATTTCTGCAATGGCCGATTACATCAAAAAATTCAAAAATGATTTTACGGTTTCAGTTGGTGGAAACTACAATAAAACAAAAACTGAAAATGACACCAAATACGAAAGCACCAATTTCGCAGCAAACGAAGCAACTAAATACAAACCAAATCTGTTTGAATATGATGAAAATATCTATGGTTTTTATTTAACATTGGAAAAGAAATTTTCTGATAAGTTGTCTGGAAAAGTGGGAACGCGATATGAAATCACCAACAGCGTCGGAACTTCGGATAATCCACCAGCAGAACGACCAGATATGGCACGCGTTGAAAAAAACTACAACAATATTTTACCATATTTAAGTTTAAACTATGCGATTAATGATAAGAATAACATTTCGTATGCGTTCTCTAGCCGAATGAGAAGACCAAGTTTCTGGGAACTGAATCCTGTGAGAAATATCATTACGCAAGACAACTACACGCAGAATAATCCCTTTGTAAAAGCATCTTCAATTTACAATCAAGAGTTGACGTATATGTTAAAAAATTCGTATTTCTTGATCCTTAATCATTCATATTTTAAAGATGTTATTACGATGGTTCCGTTACAAAGAGACGTTGTACGCGACGGAAATACGTACAGGCAATTGGCTTACATCCGTAGTAATTACGGAGACAAACAAGAAATGTCGGTGATGTTAGGAATGCAGAAAAGTTTTTTCAACCAGTATTTAACAACCAATTTTAATTTCGGTTTGCAACATAATATCAATAACGGAACTTTGAATACGGACCCTACAACTGGCGAAATTTTTGACACATATACGAATACAAAAAAGTCGACAAGCTTACTTATCCAAACCAATAATACCATCCGTTTGGATAAAGCGAAAACGTGGTTTGCAGGCGTTAACTTCTTTTATGTAGACAAGCAACAAATCGATTTTGGACAGTTACAAAGTCTGGCCAGTTTAGATTTAAGCATCAAAAAACTTTGGAATAATTGGACGTTCGCGGTCAATGTCAACGATGTTTTCAGAACTAATATTGTAAAAATCAAAGATGAACAAGCAGACGGAAATTTCAACTATTTGTACAATGACACCTTCCGAAGAGGCTTAACAGCAAGTATTACTTATAATTTTGGAAATCAAAAAGTACAAAAAGCTAGAAAAGTTGATGGCGCTGCTGATGACATCAAGTCAAGAACTCGTTAAACTATAGTATATTAAATTTTTCAAGCAAAGCGCTTCAGTTTCTAAACTGAGGCATTTGCTTTTATACCCCACACAATATTACAGAGTTAAAAAATAGGATCAAATTATTTTCAATTTTTCTTAATTAGGCATGTAACACTTCCAGAAATTCAATTGTCTATTTAATAGAAATCATCAATAACTAAAAATTTTATAATTGATTTTCAATTAGTTACAATTATTCAATAAATATTTTGTAACTACTTTGCATAACCAACTACTTATTAATCAAAACAACCCGAAAGCTGCTTAAAAACTAGGTCGCTAGAAAAAAATAAACATCATGAAAAAGAGTCTATTCACCATAGCAATACTTACTTCCATTCTAGGTTTTGCGCAAGAAAAGCAGAAAATAGATACCACCAAAGTATCGAACATCCAAGAAGTTATGATGACCAAAAAGGTCTTCAAAAAAGAAAGCGACCGCTTTGTTTATGATGTTTCTAACGCACCTGCAGTCAAGGGAAACACGACTTTTGAAGTTCTCAAACAAACGCCACTACTCTCTTCTACCGATGATAAAACCTTCCGTATTGCTGGAAAAAACAATGCTTTAGTGTACATCAACGGGAGAAAATCCAATATGGATGCAGAATCTTTGGCTTCGTTCCTAAAAAATACACCAGCGGAAAACATTCAAAAAATTGAAGTGATCACTATGCCTGGAAGCGAATATCAAGTGGAAGCTTCAGACGGAATTATCAATATCGTTTTGAAAAAGAAAACGAGCGATGGCTGGAATGGAAACATGAGAATGGCCAATACGCAAAGTAAATACAACAATCAATCGGCTAGTTTTAGCACGAATTACAGAAAAGATAAATTTGGAATGAGTGCAAACCTTTCTGGCGGAAGCAATACCGAGGCTCAAGAGTATATTTTACGTAACGGAAATTCAATCTCGACAAACGAATCTCTTGGTAAAACATCGGATCCAAATAAAAACCTTGGTGGTTACATCAACACAGATTATCAGCTAAATGACAAATCCAACATTGCGTTAACTTGGAATACTTGGGCAAATAAAAGTTATGATTCGAGAATGGAATTTTTCAATACCATTCGAACATTTGATAAAGACAAAAATGCTTGGGCGACAAAATATACGCAAACCAAAAACAAAGAAAATGCGCGTAGCTACAACAACAATTTCAACCTAAACTACGAACTAAAAACAGATAGTTTAGGAAGTAAATTAAATCTAAATGCCGCTTATTTAAACTACAGACGATTTCAATCAACGGATAATTTCACGTATTTGAGCACGGCAGAACAAAATCCATATCAAAAATCGCAATATGTGTATCAAAATATGCCGCAAAAAATCAACAATTTTTCGACGATGGCAGATTTTATTCAGAAATTCAAAGGAGATTTTACACTTTCTATTGGCGGAAATTACAACCATACCCAAACTGACAACGACACGAAAAACATAACAACCATTTATGATCCAAACGGAAACATAGCTGATTTGAAGGACGAAAATGGAGATAAACTAGAAAATCCAAAGTACGAACCTAACCATTTCATCTACAAAGAAAATATTATTGGAGCGTATGTTACCGCAGAAAAAAAATTCTCGGAAAAATTTTCTGGAAAAGTAGGAACTCGTTTTGAATACACGAAAAGTTTAGGAACATCAGACAATGCACCCGATCCAAGTTTGGCTAAAATCGACAGAAACTATTCAAACTGGTTGCCTTACCTAAGTATGAACTATGCAATTAACGATAACAATAATGTTTCGTATGCATTCTCAAGCCGTATGCGCAGACCAAGTTTCTGGGAATTAAACCCAGTAAGAAATATCCTTACCGATACCAACTATACGCAGAATAATCCATTTGTTAAAGCATCTTCTAGTTACAATCAAGAATTAACGTATATGTACAAAAATTCCTATTTCTTGATTTTGAATCATTCTTTGATGCAAGATGTAATTACGCAAGTTCCGTTGCAAGGAATCCCGACAAGGCCCGATGGAACGACTTATGACAAGCATCAATTACGTTACATTCGAACCAATTTCGGAGATAGACAAGAAATGTCACTTACTTTTGGCATTCAAAAATCTTTATTCAAACAATATTGGACGACTAATTTCAATGTTGGAGTTCAACGGAATATCAATGACGGTAGCTTAAGCATCGACCCAACTTCAGGCGACACGTTTCCAGAATATCGAAATTCGACAAAATCCACGAGTTTCTTTATTCAAACTAATAACACCATCCGCCTTGACAAAGCAAAAACATGGTTTGCGGGCGTAAATTTCTTCTATGTTAACAAGCAACAAATTGAACTTGGCTTGCTGAAAGGCCTTGGAAGTTTAGACCTCAGCATCAAAAAAATCTGGAATGACTGGACGTTTGCTCTAAACGCAACTGATGTTTTGAAAACAAACGTTGTCGTTATCGAAGATTATCAAGAAAATGGAAACTACAATTATGTAAGCAATGATCAGTTTAGACGAAATGTTTCGTTAAGCGTTGTGTACAATTTTGGAAATCAGAAAATCAAAAAAATGCGTAGTGTAAACAGTGCTGCGGACGAAATTAGAAACAGAACAAGATAAGTTCACTTCATATTAAATTATATTTTTCAAAGAAAAAACTTCAGCGTTTGCTGAAGTTTTTTTGATTTTATTAGGAGCTATTTCCTGCTGTCCGCTGTATCTTTAGGCTTGTCGCTTGGACGGCTCCGCTTCGCTCCGCCGCCTCACGCCCATCCCAAAGGATGTCGCTTCCATCAGGGCTAAAGATTTATGCTTTCGGTAAAAAAACCTCAGCCAACATGCAACGAGCACTTCCGCCTCCGTTGGTTTCAATCGTTGTTAGATCCGAAGAAATAATCGCGTTATACTTTTCGATTTTCTGAATTTGTTCTTCATTTAAAGAATTCTTCGCGGCTGCACTCATAACGAGAAAAGGAGTTCCTTCTGTATTGCGAACTTGAAGCATATTTCCAGCAAATTGCTGCATCTGTCCTTCTGAAATTTCGATGATTTCCTTTCCTGAGTTCTCAATAGTTTCTACAACATTCTTGCGTTCCTGCTCATTATCAATACAATCCAAACAAATAACAACATATTGATCAGCCACACACATCATCACATTGGTGTGATAGATGGGCAATCGTTCATTTCCTGCCGTTTGATACGAATGGAAAACAACTGGTTTATAACCAATCGACTCACAAAAATCAATAAATAATTTTTCATCTAAACGCAATGAAACCGAACCATAGGCTAATTTATTTGGATGATCAAAAATCATACTTCCTGTCCCTTCTAGAAAACGATTTTCATTTTCAAAACGAGACCAATCGGTAACTTTAGAGATTTCGAAACCTTCACTTTTAACAAAATCTAAAATATCTTGGCGTCTTTCTACACGACGATTCGGAGCAAACATAGGATACAATACAACTTCACCATTTTCACCAAAACTCACCCAATTGTTCGGAAAAATAGAATCTGGCGTATGCGGATCTAGTGTATCTTTCACCACCAAAACACGAACACCTGCTTCTCTTAGCTTAGCTACAAAATTCTGAAATTCTTCTAATGCTTTGGCTTGAGTATTTTGACTTTCGTCTTGAACTTGAAAATAGTTATTTTCTGCCGTTTGCGCGTTAAAACCAAATGCGATAGGTTCCACCATCAAAACAGTATCCGTTGTTTGCATAAAATTAGACTTTTCGCAAATGTACTAAAGAAAAGGCTCTGCAACAAGACAGAGCCAAAATTGAAAATAAAAATGAGAAATATCGTTTTACAACGTATCTAGAGCCTGAGATAAGTCGGCAATGATATCGTCGATATGTTCGATTCCCACGCTTAAACGCACCAAACCTGGCGAGATTCCAGCATTTTTCTGCTCTTCCTCAGAAAGCTGCTCGTGCGTAGTCGAAGCGGGATTAATAATTAATGTTTTTGCATCACCAACATTGGCTAAATGCGAAATCAACTTCAAATGATCTATTAAGCCAACAGCGGCATCTTTTCCGCCCTTCAATTCAAACGTTAAAACACCACCAAAACCTTTGGTTAAGTATTTAATTGCGTTTTCATAGTCTGGAAAACTTGGTAAACCTGGATACAAAACTCGAGAAACTTTCGGATGATTTTCTAAATAATTAGCTAGTTTCAAAGCGTTTTCAACTGTACGTTCTACACGAAGAGAAAGCGTTTCTACACCTTGCAAAAGTAAAAATGAGTTGAATGGTGAAATTGCTGGACCAAAATCACGTAAACCTTCTACACGCGCTTTAATGATAAATGCAATATTTCCAAAAGGTGAATTCTTTCCGAAAACATCGGCAAAAACCAATCCGTGATACCCTTCTGAAGGTTGCGAAAGCAAAGGAAATTTCGGAGAACTCCAATCGAAGGTTCCGCCATCCACAATCACACCACCAATGGATGTTCCGTGACCTCCAATCCACTTTGTAGCTGATTCAACAACGATATCTGCTCCATGCTTGAATGGATTAAACAAGAAACCTCCCGCGCCAAATGTATTATCTACAATTAGAGGAATCCCGTGCTTCTTTGCCACCGCAGAAATTGCGTCAAAATTGGCGATATTCAATGTCGGGTTTCCAATGGTTTCCAAATACAAAGCTTTAGTGTTTTCATTAATTAAAGCCTCAAAATCTTCAGGATTATCGTCTTTTGCGAAACGTGCTTCAATTCCTAATTTCTTAAAACTCACTTTAAATTGATTGTGTGAACCACCATATAAATACGGCGCCGTCACAAAATTATCGCCTTGCTGCAAAATATTAGTGATTGCAAGAAATTGAGCCGCATGACCAGAAGCCACCGCCAATGCTCCCGCCGCTCCATATAAAGCAGCAATTCGTTTCTCGAAAACATCCGTAGTTGGGTTCATAATTCGGGTATAGATGTTCCCGAATTCTTTTAATCCAAAAAGATTCGCGCCGTGTTCTGCGCTATTAAAGGTGTACGAACTTGTTTGGTACAAAGGTACCGCTCTAGAATTCGTCTCTTGATCAACTTCGTGACCAGCATGCAATTGCAATGTTTCAAAATGTAATGTACTCATTTTTTTAATTTTTTTAATACCGAAACATCAGCTTTAAAAGAAGCGAAAGAGCATAAAAAAACTCCTTCGACAAGCCGAAAGAGTGAGTATCTTGAAAATAGAATTCTACTGTATTCGTCTTATCTGTTCCTTTTCAGGTTGAAAGTAGCACCTTATTTTTCAACAGGTTGCTAAGGTTTCATCGGGTCAATTCCCTCCGCCTTTCTTGATAAGTGATGTGTTCAATGATCGTTTAACATGACAAATGTAAATCAAATATTTTAATCTACCAAATAAGTGGACTAGTCTTTTTTTGCCTATTCATTAAATTAATTTAAATTTAGAATTCTAAATCCTCTTCTATGAAACGAAGCCTACTTGCTTTTTTTATTGCATTATTTGCAACACAATTTGTATTTGGACAAGCGAAATTAGCGTTAATTCCAGAGCCTGTTTCGGCAAGTTACTCGAACTCGACATTTGCTATCGAAAAGCAGCTTCAGCTCGTTGGCAAAAACAATCCAAATGCAGTTAAGGAAATAGAATTGTTTAATCATTTTTTGGCTAAATATCCGTTTGCATTTACCAATAAAAATTCTAAAACGAAAGTTTTCGTTGAAAAATATACCTCGAAAAACAAAGATGAATATCAATTGAAATCTGATGGAAAGTCGAAATCAATTCATATTCAATATACTTCGCCAGCGTCAAAGTTTTACGCAATACAAACGTTGATTCAAATTCTAAAACAAACGGAAAACAACCAGTTCCCCGGGTTGCAGATAACCGATTATCCTAAGTTTGAATATCGTGGAATGCATCTCGATGTTTGTCGACATTTTTTCACCATTGATGAAGTGAAAAGCTATTTGGACTATCTAGCGATGTATAAATACAATAAATTTCATTGGCATCTTACAGACGATCAAGGTTGGAGAATTGAGATTAAAAAATACCCGAAATTAACTTCCGTTGGTGGATTTAGAACGGGTTCTCAAGTTGGTCACTATGCTGATATGAAATTTGATGAAATCCCATACGGTGGGTTTTACACACAAGATCAAATTAAAGATGTTGTTGCTTATGCTAAAAAACTCCATATCAACGTAATTCCTGAAATCGAAATGCCTGGTCACGCTCAAGCAGCGTTGGCGGCTTATCCAGAATTCGCTTGTACTAAAGGACCTTTTGAAGTTTGGAAAGAATGGGGCGTTTCGGAAAACATCTTTTGTCCAACAGAAGAAACCTTCATTTTTTTAGAAAATGTTTTATCCGAAGTAATGCCGCTTTTCCCGTACGAATACATCCATATTGGTGGTGACGAAGCTCCCAAAACGGTGTGGAAAGAAAGTCAGTTTGTACAAAACTTGATGAAAGAAAAAGGCTTCAAGAACGAAATGGAAGTCCAAAGTTACTTCATCACCCGAATCGAAAAATTTGTGAATTCCAAGGGAAAACAAATTATTGGTTGGGATGAAATCTTAGAAGGTGGACTCGCTCCTAATGCAACCGTCATGAGTTGGACAGGTATTGAAGGCGGAATTCATGCAGCAAAAACACATCATAAAGCGATTATGACGCCTACTTCTACCAATTATTTTGACTACTATCAAGGAAATCCAGAAACAGAACCCATTTCGATTGGAGGCGACCTTCGTTTGAAAAAAGTGTACGAATATCAGCCAATACCGAAAGAACTAGATGAAGCACAAGCCAAATATATTTGGGGAACCCAAGGAAATTTGTGGACTGAATATATTTTGAATTTTCCACATGTTCAGCATATGATATTCCCAAGAATGCTTGCTCTTTCTGAAGTGGCTTGGGGAACTTCAAAACCAAAAGAATACAAAGCGTTTGAAAACCGTGTTTTAGAGCATTTTAAAGATTTTGATAAACTCGGAATTCGATATTCAAAAGCGATTTTTGAAGTTTCAGATCAGATCACTAAAAATGCAGATGGAACTATTAAATACGAACTTTCGGCCGCAAATGATCCCACGAATATTCATTACACATTAGATGGAACAGATCCGACTACGCAATCACCAAATTATAAAGCTCCTTTTACCATTGCAAAGTCAACGACTATAAAATCAGGATATTTTGAAAATGGATTAATGAAAAGTCCAATAACCAAAAGAAATTTCAGCTTCTCTAAAGCTACGGGAAAACCAATTACGTTGGAAAAAGAACCCAATGTTGCCTACAATATTGGAGGTGCTTTTACTCTTGTTGATGGAATTCAAGGAGATTTTAAGAATCACGGTAAGTCCTGGTTAGGTTTCTCAGGTGATGATGTAAATGCAACGATCGATCTTGGAAAAGAAGAAGAGTTTAGTTCGATTTCTTTGAATTCTTTAGAGCGTCAAGGAAGCTGGATTTACTTACCAAAACGAGTAGAAATTTTAACCTCATCAGATCAAAAAAACTTTATAACGATAAAAGTCGTTGAAGCAAATGAAATTCAAAATGCAAAGGGCAAGTTAGAAATTAATCTACCAAAAACTAAGGCTCGCTATGTAAAAATTATTGTTTCCAACTTTGGTGTGATCCCGAAAGGAATGCCTGGTGCAGAAAATAAAGCTTGGCTTTTTGTCGATGAAATTTCCGTGAATTAAAAGATCAAAAAACTTAACGCTTTTCCCAATAAGAATTATGTTTAACAAAAAGTAATTGTTTAAAATCTTCACTATCCGAATAATTTTGGATAAGGATTTCAACGCTGTCTTTTGTAACTTTTAAAGGATGAATGTCTCTCACCTTTTTCTTGATTTTTAACGAATCGTTGTAAAAATGATGTGTTGCAGAAGTAAATTCATCATCAAAACCGTGACCGACAAAAATTGTTTTTCCATTAATTGAATACTGTTCATCAAAACCGGTCGCAAGATCGATGAAATACGGATTTTCCTTAATGTATTTAAGCTCTTCCAATCGTTCTTCGGGAGTCGTTACCCCATCATACCGATCATCGTTACCGCAAACTCCAACTGTCCTTTCATTCACTAAAAACAACGTGTCTTTCGCTGACATTGTCTTTGCAATCTCATGAATAATTTGTGTTTTTAGCTCAGAGGCGTTTTCCACTTCCGTCTGTTTTCCTTCTTTCACTTCACAAGCTAGTAAAGCCAATCCAAGTATTGGAAAACTTATTTTTTTAAGGAATTTTTTAGTGTTTTTTATTGATTTCATCTTTAATTTCAACCTAATTTTAGCATAAAAGCCACCATAAAGTTACCAATTCCAATTTTCCATTTTTAAAAACTAAATGAAAAGCATCTTCCACATCATTTTTACCAATTGAAAATCGAACATGCATTTCATCCGAGTCCTCTAAAACATAATAATCTCCCTTCGGGAAAAGCTTTTTAAAATCCTTCAGCTTGGTATTTTTATCCAACGTTATGTTGTGCGAAACAATATGAAATGAATTATTTTCCACGTTCCCACTATTGAGCAAAACCATGTGATTATTGGTCGTAAACTCGATGTTTTTTCCATATATCGTTGTTATCTTACCGTCAAAATTTGGAAGATCTCCCAACTCCGATTTTGGCCCATACTTTTGAGCCATCCATTTTTCATCCAACCATTCAAAAGGAGTTCCGCATTCCCAAATATCTGTCTTGGTAGAATCAATTTGGTTTTTGTACAAGGCATCGAATTCCTTTTTATCTAAATACACTTTATGACCATTCACTAAAACATTTTCCATTTCCAGATACTTAAAATCATAAACTTTCGGCGCGTGTGATGAAATCACGTCACCTGCGTTAGCATTAATTTTCGTTGAATCCGTTTTAATTGTGGACGTTTCCAAAATCTTTTGTTCCTCTTTTTTACAAGAAATTTGAAAAGTAGCAAGAACAATAAACACGGAGAATAGGATAGTTTTGATATTCATCATCAAAAATTTAGTTTTCGAAATTTGAATTTAACAAAAAAAAACAATTGATTTGATACAATTAGTTATATGATTTGTTGAATATATTTTGCATAATCAGACATTATATTGATATTTGTTTTAGCTTACATTTAAAATGACACCATGAGTTCAAACCGACGCAAATTCATTAAACATACGGCATTATTATCATCAGCAATAGTTCTAAATCCATTGGAGCTTTTTGCGAATTCTAGCTTTGGAAAATTAACAAAACCCAAAACCCTGAGAAAACCAGTGGTTCTTTCTACCTGGGATTTTGGTTTGGAAGCCAACAAAGAAGCTTGGAAAGTGTTGAAAAAAGGTGGACGAGCTTTAGATGCTGTTGAAAAAGGTGTCATGCTTACAGAAAACGATCCAACAGAACGAAGTGTTGGTTACGGCGGTCGCCCAGATCGCGACGGAAAAGTAACTTTGGACGCTTGTATAATGGATGAAAATGCGAATATTGGCTCTGTTGCAGCATTGGAGCATATTAAAAATCCAATTTCGGTAGCTCGTGCGGTCATGGAAAAGACACCGCATGTAATGCTTGTAGGTGATGGTGCGTATGAATTTGCCATTTCGCAAGGTTTCAAAAAAGAAAATTTACTCACTGCAGAATCGGAAAAGGAATGGAAAGAATGGTTGAAAACTTCCGAATATAAACCCATTGTAAATATTGAAAATCACGATACGATTGGGATGATTGCTATTGATGAAAAAGGAAACCTTTCAGGCGCTTGTACAACGAGCGGCATGGCGTTCAAAATGCATGGCCGCGTTGGCGATTCACCCATTATTGGAGCGGGTTTGTACGTCGATAATGAAGTTGGCGCCGCGACCGCAACCGGTCATGGTGAAGAAGTAATCCGAACGTGTGGAACCCATTTGGTGGTTGAATTAATGCGTCAAGGGAAAAATCCGCAAGCCGCTTGTGAGGAAGCTGTCCGAAGAATTCATAAATTTATCATTCAAAGAGGTAAGGATCCGAAGGATATTCAAATCGGATTTATTGCTTTGAATAAACAAGGAGAACATGGTGCTTTTTGCCTACAAAAGGGCTTTAATTATGCAGTCCATGACAAAAAAGCAAACCAATTATTCCCTTCTAAAAACTTAATTTAAATGTTAGAAATAGCCTGTTTTGAAATAACTTCTGCCGAACTAGCGCTGCAATCCGTTGCTGATCGTATTGAGTTTTGTGCCGATGTTTCCGCTGGTGGAACAACGCCCAGCATTGAGGAATTTAGATATTTACGCGGTAAGTACGACAAACCGATTCATGTGATGATTCGGCCAAGTGGTGGACCATTTTTCTACAACGATGCCGAATTCATTCAGATGCAAAACGATATTCTCGAATTTAAAAATGCGGGAGCAGATGGTTTTGTGTTCGGAATTTTAACGCATCATCAGTTTATCGATCAAGAAAAGAATCAAATTTTAGTGGATTTGGCTGGAGACACAACTTGTGTTTTCCATCGCGCTATCGATCGTACACCAGAAATTTTCGAGGCGACTAAAACCTTAATCAAAATTGGATTTAAAGAAGTTCTTACTTCTGGTGGAAAAAATTCGGCGATTGAAGGAAAAGAAACCTTGGCAAAACTGATTTCAGACTTTGATGACAAAATAAAAATCTTAATTGGTGGCGGTGTACGTTCGTCAAATATTCTAGAATTAATGGACGTTACCAAAGGAGGACGTTACCATTCTTCCGCTATTTTACCGTATGAAAGTTTCACAAACGTTGCCGAAATTAAAAATCTTAAAAAATCGATTGAAGAATGAAGCTAAAGCTTTTCCTTTCGCTAATCACCCTATTTTGCTCGTTGTTTTTCTTTAGCCAAGTAAAAACAAAAAATTTAGGACTTGAAAAATGGACTTTTCAGCAAGAAGGAAAAGCAAAAATTCTTCCCGCTTCGGTTCCTGGAACGGTTCACACAGATTTATTTAAAAACAAGCAAATTCCAGATCCGTATTATTCGGATAAGGAGCAAAAAATTCAATGGATTGAAAATGAAAACTGGATTTATAAAACATCTTTTCGAATTTCAAAACTAGATTTCCAAAACGATGCCATCAAGCTTGTATTCGAAGGTTTGGATACGTATGCTGATGTTTATTTGAACGGACAAAAAATCATCTCCGCAAATAATATGTTCAGAACGTGGCAAAAGGAAATCAAATCCTTGCTAAAAGAAGGAAATAATTCGTTGGAAATTCGATTTGAATCTGCAGTAAAAAAAGGAAAAGAAGCCGCAAAAAAACTTCCGTACGAACTTCCCGAAGGCGAACGCGTATTTGTGAGAAAAGCCCAATATCAATTTGGTTGGGATTGGGGACCGCGATTTGTTACTGCAGGAATTTGGAAACCTGTACGATTAGAGTTCATCAAAAATGCGCAAATAGAATCAATCGGACATTCGCAAAAAATTGAAAAAAATACAGCGCAACTTACCTTCAAAACTCAAATTCAAGTTGAAAAAGAAGGCAATTATACGCTTCAAATAAATGAAACCAAAAAGAATATTCCTTTAAAAAAGGGACTTCAAACCATTTCTATCCCTATCGAAATTATAAACCCGAAACTTTGGTGGTCTAAAGGTTTGGGCGAACCTCATCTGTATTCGTATTCCATTCAGTTGAAAAAAGACAAGCAGCTTTTGGATGAGCGAAAGTTGAAAATCGGAATTCGAGATATCAAACTTATTGAAAAACCGGACGACAAAGGCGTTGGCTTCTATTTTGAACTCAACGGCGTTCCTGTCTATATAAAAGGGGCGAATACGATTCCGTTGCACAGTTTTTTACCGAATGTGACGAAAAAAGACTATCAAAAATTAATTGATGAAGCGGTTTTTGCGAATATGAATATGCTTCGTGTTTGGGGAGGCGGAATTTACGAAGACGATGAATTCTACAATCTTTGTGATGAAAATGGAATTTTGGTTTGGCAGGATTTTGCATTTGCATGCACCATGTATCCTGGCGACGACGCTTTTTTGGATAATGTAAAACATGAAGTTATTGATAATGCAAAACGTTTGCAGAACCATGCGAGTTTGGCCATTTGGTGCGGTAATAATGAGAATGACGAAGGCTGGCATAATTGGGGTTGGCAAAAACAATTCAATTATTCGAAGCAAGATTCGACAAAAATTTGGAATGACTATGTGAAAACATTCCGTGAATTAATTCCAGAGACTCTAGCTGAAGTTTATCCAGAAAAACCGTTGTACTGGCAAAGTTCACCCAAAAATGGTTGGGGACGAGAAAAATCCTACCAAGAAGGCGATGTTCATTATTGGGGCGTTTGGTGGGGCAAAGAGCCTTTCGAAAAATATGAAGAAAAAACAGGGCGTTTTGTAAGTGAATACGGCTTTCAAGGAATGCCTCCAATAAAGACTTTAGCGCAAATTTCTTCCAATCTTCAATGGGGTGATCCAGGAATTAAAAACCATCAAAAACATAAAACAGGTTACGAAACGATTCGGGAATATATGGAGCGGGATTATCCTGTACCCAATCAATTCGAAGATTATGCCTATATCTCGCAACTTTTACAAGCCCGCGGATTAGAAATTGCTGTTCAAGCGCATCGCGGAAAGAAACCATTTAATATGGGAACGTTGTATTGGCAACTGAACGATGTTTGGCCGGTTACTTCATGGAGCAGCATTGATTTCTACAACAACCGAAAAGCGTCGCATTATTCCGCAAAGCGACTTTTTCAAGATATTTTTGCGAAATTTAAAGTGGATAAAAACGGAATTAACATCCAAATAAACAACGATTTGAATAAAGATCAATTGATAAAATGTGATATTCAAATTCATGATTTAAAAGGCAAAACGATATATGCAAAACGACATGTTCGCGAAACGTATGCGTTAGAAGTTTTCACTTTAGAAACGATTGCGAGAAATGAAATTCCGAATTTCGATCCTTCGAATATGTTGATTTCCGTTCATATCGAAACATCTAATAAAGAAACATACTATTTCGATTATTTTCCAGCGAAACCGAAGGATTTAAAGCTTGAAAAAGCTCAAGTAAAAGTCGAGCGTATCGATGCAAAAACACTGAAACTAACTTCGGATGTTGTTGCAAAAGATGTGTATGTTGAAACCAACAAAATGACCAATTTTGATGACAATTTCTTCACATTAATTCCAGGAAAAGCAAAAATAATCACGGCTCAAGAGCCTATCTCGGAATTTAAAATTAGAACACTTAACGATTATATTCTCAAAAAGTAAAGCATTACAATCGCCTTTTCAGCCCTAGTTTAGTCTAAATTTCACATTTTAAAATTTTTATTATCTCAAATTGAGACATTTGATTTTTTTTATTATCTTTAACCCGATTAATGAAAAAAACTCGGATATGTTTAAGAAAATTATTCTGACCTCTTTACTTACTGTGGCAACCTACTCGGTTTATGCCCAGCAGACAAAAGTTCCTATTTATTTAGATGAAACGAAACCTGTAGAGCAAAGAATAGAAGACGCCTTGTCTCGTATGACTTTGGAAGAAAAAATAGGATTAACACATGCGCAATCCAAATTCTCATCACATGGTGTTCCTAGATTAGGAATTCCTGAATTTTGGGCTACCGACGGACCTCACGGAGTTCGCCCGGAAGTAATGTGGGATGAATGGGATCAAGCAGGCTGGACAAACGACTCCATCATCGCCTACCCTGCCTTAACAGCTCTTGCTGCCACGTGGAATAAAACAATGTCTTGGAACTACGGAAAAGCTCTTGGAGAAGAAGCTCGTTATCGTAAAAAAGACATTCTTCTAGGTCCAGGTGTTAATATTTACAGAACACCACTAAACGGTAGAAACTTCGAATATATGGGCGAAGATCCGTATTTGTCTTCTAAGATGGTCGTGCCATACATCAAAGGAGTACAGTCTAACGGAGTTGCAACCAGTGTAAAGCATTTTGCGATGAACAACCAGGAAATGTTCCGTCATACAAGTAATGTTACTGTTGATGATCGTGCTTTGTACGAAATCTATCTTCCGCCTTTCAAAGCGGCAGTGACAGAAGGCGATTCGTGGACGATTATGGGTGCTTACGATTACTACAAAGGACAAATTGCCAGCCACAATAAATACCTGATTAACGACATTCTGAAAGGAGAATGGAAATATAAAGGTGTTGTTGTTTCCGATTGGGGAGCAGCAAACGATACTGAACAAGCGATTACCAATGGATTGGATATGGAGTTCGGAAGTTGGACGAACGGTCTTTCTGAAGGAACAAGTAACGCATACGACAATTACTATCTCGCACATCCGTATTTGAAATTAATCAAAGAAGGAAAAGTGGGAACTAAGGAATTGGACGATAAAGTAAGACGAATTATGCGTTTGGCTTACAACACGACGATGAATCGAAATAAGCCTTTCGGAAACATCGCTTCGGAAGAGCACAAAGCGGTTGCAAAACATATCGGTGAAGAAGGAATTGTTCTTTTGAAAAACGATAAAAATGTATTACCAATCGATCTTTCTAAAACCAAAAAAATCGCCGTAATTGGTGAAAATGCTATTAAAATGATGACTGTTGGTGGAGGTTCTTCTTCATTAAAAGTAAAATACGAAACATTACCACTAGACGGAATCAAAGATCGTTTCGGGAAACAAACCGAAGTTGTCTTTGCGAGAGGTTACGTTGGAGACGTTGGTGGAGAATACAATGGTGTTAAATCCGGACAAGATCTAAAAGACAGCCGTTCGGAAGCTGAGTTAATTCGTGAAGCAGTTGATGTTGCGAAAAATGCAGATTTCGTTGTATTCGTTGGAGGTTTGAATAAAGCCGACTTCCAAGACAGTGAAGGAAACGATAGAAAAAGCATGGATCTTCCATATGCACAAGATAAGTTAATTGCAGAATTAGCTAAAGCAAACAAAAACCTAGCAGTTGTACTAATCACCGGAAATGCTGTGACGATGCCTTGGGTAAAAGAGGTTCCTGCGGTTGTTCAAGGATGGTATTTAGGTTCTGAAGCGGGACATTCATTAGCTTCCATTTTGGCAGGTGATGCTAACCCTTCAGGAAAATTACCATTTACTTTCCCTGTTAAGCTTTCGGATAACGCTGCCCACGCGATGGGTGAATATCCTGGAAACAAAGCAGAATTGGCGGCTGGAAAAGGAAAAGATCAAAAGAACATCATCAATATTACATACAACGAAGGAATTTTGGTGGGTTATAGATGGCATGACACCAAAAACATCAAACCTCAGTTTGCATTTGGTCATGGATTAAGCTACACAAGTTTTGAATTCGGGAAAGCGATTGCTGACAAATCAAAGATGACGCAGAACGACCAAATCACCTTCCGAGTTACCGTGAAAAATACAGGTAAAAAAGCAGGTGCCGAAGTTGCTCAATTATACATCAGCGATTTGAAATCATCAGTCTTAAGACCAACTAAAGAGTTAAAAGGTTTTGAAAAAGTATTCTTAAATCCAGGAGAATCGAAAGAAGTAAGCTTTACAATCGATAAAGCAGCGTTAAGTTATTTCGACGATAAAAAGCACGAATGGGTTGCTGAACCAGGAGAATTTGAAGCTTCGATCGGAAACGCATCCGATGCCATTAAAACAAAAGTGAAATTTACGTTACAATAATCATACTAGTAACACAAGTGAAAGGCTGCCCAGAATCTGAGCAGCCTTTCTATTTTAGCTTAATATGGTCTTATTATTCTCGCACCAATGGCATTGTTGAACAGCGAAGCAAACCGCCCATTTTCGAAATCTCACCGTATGGAATTTCTTCAACAGTAAAACCCCATTCTTCTCGCAGAAACTGATTCATTCGTTTAAAACGAACATCAGAAACCACAACATTGGGTGAAATAGAAAACACATTCGGAACCATCTCGAACATTTCTTCGTCGGTCACTTCAAAAACGTTTTCTTGTCCGAAAATATCAACAATTAGATGGCTGTCGCTTTCATCAACAAAACCATTTTTATATAAAATACATTTATCCGTCCCAATTGGATTGAAGGTACAATCCAAATGCAATATTCCCTCATTCGGATTGGTATCGTTCTTTTTCAAATCAAAGTCAATGATTCTTTTCTTTGGAAAATATTCTTTTAAAATATCAATCGAATATTCATTAGTTCGCGCTGTTTTAAAATTTCGATAATCTTCCGAATAACATGTTCCTACAAACAAAAAGTCATTCCAAACAATAACATCACCGCCTTCTACATGTGCTTTTTCGGGAAGGTTAATGATTTTTCGCCACTCCACGATTTCGAAAATCTTGCGATATGCATCTTGCTCGTCCGCCCGATCTTTGATGACGTTAGAAATGATCATTTTATCATCAATTACAAACGCAACATCACGCGAAAATACTTGGTTATAATTTTCAATGATGCTCGGACGATATACTTTGACACCGTATTTTTTCAAAACTTCCTCAAAAGCATTCATTTCTACAAGAACAGATTCTTCCTTTGGGTAGATTGCATTTTCAATCGCGTAATACGATTTAGCATCATAGCTTTCCTCTAAAGAAGGCGTTCCACCAATAGAATTGGGCTGGCCGAGTACAACAGATTTTAGTTTTCCAGTTTCGTTCGTAATGTTCAGTTTCATAGATTCTTTCCTCAAAAGCAAATATAGTTTATAAAAAGCACTCAAAAATGAATTTTAAGAGCGTTAAAATCTAGAATTGTCATCATTTTGTTTAGCTTTTTTTCAATGAATTTTTAAATCCTAAACATTCCATCTTAATATTTCCTATTTTACGGAAGAATTATCCAAATTTCAACTTTAAAAATACAAGAGCATGCGTTGTTTGGGAAACCCAAAAGCAAGCTGTACCTTTGCCGATTGAAATCAATTTATGAAAACAAAAGGCTACATTATTGCCGCAATTTCTGCCATTTCATTCGGGTTAATCCCGATTTTTATTTTACCGTTGAAGCGGATACAATTCTCTATGGATGTAACGCTTTTTTATCGGTTTTTATTTTCTGCTTTGATGGTCGGTGTTTACTTATTGTCGAAAAAAATAAGTTTAAAAATCAACAAAAGGGAATTGGGAGTATTAGCAATATTAGGACTTTGCTATGCATTATCATCCGAATTTTTATTCATTGGTTACGACTATCTTTCGGCGGGAATCGCATCCACCGTTTTGTTCGTTTATCCTGTTTTAGTGGCTTTGATTATGTTTTTTGTGTACAAGGAAAAGCTTAGCAAAATGGGCGTCATTTCATTGATTTTAGCTTTTATTGGGGTCTTAGTACTTTGTTTAAAAGAAGGCTCTTTCGAGCTCAATTATACCGGATTGGGAATCGTTATGTTTAGCGCTTTGGCGTATGCTTTATATATGATTATTGTGAATAAAGGAGGATTGGCAATGAACGGGTTCAAACTTTCATTTTATTCCATGCTTTTTACGGCATTCTATTTTTTAGTAAAATCATCACTTAAAGGCGAATCTTTAATGGTTCCGAACACATCGATTTTAATAAACTTGGTTGTATTTGCTTTTGTAACCACGTTAATTTCAAGTGTTGCTTTGGTGATTGCGATTCAATACATCGGATCAACACCAACGGCAATTATGGGCGCTCTAGAACCCGTGATCGCTGTTGCCGTAAGTGTTTTATTTTTTCAAGAAGAGTTCACCACCAATCTACTCATCGGAATTGTATTTATTCTTAGCGGAGTTTTGTTGAATGTTTTGTCCAATCGGCGAAACGAGAAAAAAGCCATACAAACTGCATAAAAAAACTCCCCAAATTGGGGAGTTTTATATTTAATAGGAGTAAAGTTATCTTGCTTCCATAGAAACATAATCACGTACTCCTGCTCCTTGATAAACTTGTCTTGGACGACCAATTGGGTCTCCGTGAAGTCTCATTTCTTTCCATTGAGAAATCCATCCTGGAAGTCTTCCTAATGCAAACATTACGGTAAACATTTCAGTTGGAATTCCTAATGCTCTGTAGATAATTCCTGAATAGAAATCTACGTTTGGATACAATTTTCTAGATACGAAGTAATCGTCTTCTAACGCTACTTTTTCTAATTGCATTGCGATATCTAAAGCTTTGTCATGAATTCCTAATGCGTTAAGGATATCATCAGCCGCTTTCTTAATGATTTTCGCTCTTGGATCGAAGTTTTTGTAAACTCTGTGTCCGAAGCCCATTAAACGGAAGTTATCTTCTTTGTTTTTCGCTTTTTCTACCCATTTAGCAACATCTCCTCCATCCGCTTCAATCATTTCTAGCATTTCGATTACCGCTTGGTTTGCACCACCGTGAAGTGGCCCCCAAAGTGCAGAAACACCCGCAGAAATAGACGCGAATAATCCCGTATGAGCAGAACCTACCATTCTTACTGTAGAAGTAGAACAGTTTTGCTCATGATCAGCATGAAGGATTAATAATTTATCTAAAGCATCAACAACAACTGGATCCATTACAAAATCTTCATTTGGTAATCTGAAAGCCATTCTGTAGAAATTTTCTACATAGCTTAAGCTGTTATCGCCGTGGTTGATTGGTAAACCTTGAGTTTTTCTATACGTCCATGCACAAAGGTGAGAGAATTTAGCAAGCATTAATTCTGCTGCGTGATCCATTTCTTCTTTAGAATTTACGTTTACTGCTTTTGGGTTAAAAGCCGTTAACGCAGATGTAAGCGAAGAAAGAACTCCCATAGGGTGAGCAGAACGAGGGAAAACGTCAAGAATTTTCTTCATTTCGTCTGCAACGAAATTGTACTTTTTGATTCCTTTATCGAAAGAAGTAAATTGACTTTCTGTTGGCAATTCACCGTGAAGTAACAAATACATTACTTCTGTAAAATTCGATTTTTCAGCAATTTGCTCGATAGGATATCCTCTGTAATACAATTCTCCTTTATCACCATCCAAATAGGTGATATCACTTAACGTAGCTCCGGTATTTTTATATCCAAGATCTAAAGTAATTAAACCAGTTTGATCTCTAAGCTTCGAAATATCGATTCCACGATCTCCAAGTGTGCTATCTACAATAGGATATTCGAATGATTTCCCATCATAGTTCAATACGACTTTATTATCTGACATTTGTTAATATTTTATTCGTTAAATATAAGCATTTTGACACGTATTGTCAAATGAGATTCTTTAGTATATCATGATAAAAAAAATCTATAAGTTTAATTTGGTTTGAAACGAAATCATTTCTCAGCAAATACAACTCAAAATGCCCTAAAATTGGATGAAAAATAAAAAAAGCATCCGAATTATTTCGAATGCTTTGCATATAAAATTCAATATGAATTATCTGTTAATTTTGAAGGCGTCAAGACCTGGGAAAATTGCTGTTTCACCTAAAGCCTCTTCAATTCTTATCAATTGATTGTATTTCGCCATTCTATCCGAACGTGAAGCAGAACCTGTTTTGATTTGCCCACAGTTCATTGCAACTGCTAAATCAGCAATTGTAGCATCTTCTGTTTCACCAGATCTGTGTGACATTACTGATGTATATTTGTTGTTCTGAGCCATTTGTACCGCTGCCATCGTTTCAGAAAGTGAACCAATTTGGTTTACTTTGACTAGGATTGAGTTCGCGATATCTTCTTTGATTCCTCTAGAAAGTCTTTCAACGTTTGTTACGAATAAATCGTCTCCAACCAACTGAACTCTATCTCCGATTTTGTCGGTAAGCATTTTCCATCCTTCCCAATCGTCTTCATGCATACCATCTTCGATAGAGATAATTGGATATTTAGCAGCCAATTCCGCCAAATAATTCACTTGCTCGCTTCTGTTGAATTGTGCTGAATCTGGAGTTTGGAATTTTCTATAATCGTAAATACCGTCTTTGTAGAATTCTGAAGCCGCACAGTCTAAAGCGATCATTACATCATCACCTGGCTTGTATCCTGCTTTTTCAATAGCTTGAAGTAACGTATCCAAAGCATCTTCTGTTCCTGCAAATGTTGGCGCAAAACCTCCCTCGTCACCTACTGCTGTGGAAAGACCTCTTCCGTGAAGAATTGACTTCAAATTATGGAAAATCTCTGTTCCTTTTCTCAAAGCATGAGAGAAAGAATCTGCCTTCACTGGCATCACCATAAACTCTTGGAATGCAATTGGCGCGTCCGAGTGCGAACCTCCGTTAATTACGTTCATCATTGGAACGGGAAGCGTGTTTGCATTAACACCACCAACGTATTTGTACAAAGGCAATCTCAATTCTGCTGCTGCCGCTTTTGCAACCGCCAAAGAAACTCCTAAAATAGCGTTAGCACCCAAATTTCCTTTGTTAGATGTACCATCCACCTCAATCATAATTTGATCGATTAGGTTTTGTTCGAAAACGGAAATCCCAACGATCTCTGGAGCAATTACCTCTCTTACATTTTCTACGGCTTTTAGAACCCCTTTACCTAAGAAATCGGATCCACCGTCTCTTAATTCTACCGCTTCATGTTCTCCTGTTGATGCTCCCGACGGAACGGCAGCACGGCCCATAGCCCCACTTTCTGTAAAAACGTCAACTTCAATTGTTGGATTTCCTCTAGAATCTAAAATCTGTCTTGCTTCGATGTAAGAAATATAACTCATAATGCATTAATTTTTTTAACTACACAAAGATACTTAAAATTGAGGTAGCCTTATGCAATGTATTCTAATTTTTCACTTTGTTTTGTATCTCTTCTTTCATCCATAATAAACACGCATCAAAGGTTTTAAAATTTTCGTGTTCTCCTATTAAATTCGGGATGATTTCGATTTTACGCATCAAGTAATCCGGCTGCTTTTGAAGTCCAACAATAAGAACGCATTTATTTTTATTCTCGAGGTCAATTATAATATCTTCCAGCGAGTACAAACCACTTTGATCCACATACGGCACCTTGTCCATTCGGAGAATTACGTATTGTGCATCTTCTGGAATTTGCGTGTAGAGTTGCTGCAAATCATTGGTATAACCAAAGAACAACGGCCCTTCCAAATGTTTTACAAAAATGCTTTTTGCAATATCATCGGAAATACTTTTTTCATCATCCCAAGGAAGTTCTTCAATATTATCAAATGAAATTACTTGCGATTTTTTCGTGTTCAAATCACCCATTTTCTTCATGAAAATCAATGCCGAAATCACCAAACCAACACCTACAGCAATAACCAAATCCACGAAAACCGTTAGTAGCATCACCACGATCATCACGATTACGTCCCAAATAGGCATCTTCCGAATGGCTTTCAAACCACGATAATCAAAAATACCAACACCAACTGTGATTAAAACACCTGCTAAAACCGCAGATGGAATTTTAGAAGCGATAGGCGCAAAAAACAAGAGAATACTCAACAATAAAAGTGAAGCGAAAATACCCGAAAGACGAGTTCTACCACCAGAACTGTAATTCAATAACGTACGAATCGTCGCACTAGATCCAGGAATTCCTCCAAAGAAAGCCGCCATGGAGTTTCCGATTCCTTGAGAAATCAATTCTTTTCCACTATTGTGCTGCGTTTTTTCTTTGGTATCAATGATCACCGAGGTTAATAACGAGTCAATTGATCCCAACATTGCTAATGAAATCGCAGCCATAATAAACGGTTTTATCAACCCTAAATTGAAACCTGAGAAAATTTCTAAATGGGGTAACGGAAATCCGGTCGGAATTTCTTGTATTCGATATAAATCAAAATTAAAATAAATCGCAATTGCTGTCACCAAAACCAAAGCAATCAACGTTGCAGGAATGGACGAGGCCATTTTCTTTAACGCATCGATAAATTTGAATCGACTTGGCAAGAGATTCAGCACATATTTGAAGCCATAAATCACCAAAACGGTTCCAGCGACGAAGGCAAATTCAAGCCAGTTAATGTTTTTCAAACCGCGATCAATGTTGGATAAAATTCCAGCTGGAGATTTCACTTGCATTTTAGAAATCGTTTGCGCTTCTTTTACAATTTCATCGTGTGAAATATTCTTTACTTCATTAATTTTCGACTCAAACAAAGCCAAATCATCAATACCAATGGTTTTGTCTTTGCTTAAGTTCTGAAATTCTTTTGCGAGTAAATTAGACTCGGCAATCACCATATTTTTTTCCACCAAAGCTTTGTCTTCACTTGCTACATATCCTAAAAGCGGAAAAATTTGCCCCATCAAAATAATAATAGCAATACCGTTCATAAATCCAGAAATCACGGGATACGGAATGTATTTAATGTATTTCCCAACACCGATAATCCCCAAGAGAACCTGGAAAATCCCTGCGAGGAAGAAGACACTCAAAATTGCGGGCATCGCACTTCCCAAATCGCCATTAAAACTCTGAACGATTTCGGAAACAACAACCACACTTACCGCCGTCATCGGAGCTGTTGGTCCAGAAATTTGAGGTTGCGTAGAACAGAATAACGAGGAGAAAAAACCGATGGCAATGGCACCGAAAAGTCCGGCAGCAGCACCCAATCCTGATTGTTCACCAAAAGCTAATGCTAATGGCAACGCCACAATCCCGGCCGTGATGCCTCCGAAAAAATCTCCTTTGATATTCTTAAAAGTAAAATAGTCTTTGAACATAAAATTAATTTTCACCTATAAAATTATTCATAAAATCTATAACATCCAAAAACATCATAGAAAAAATTCATAATTAATGAAAATTAATTTACATCAAGATTGGAAATTTCCTTTATTAAAAGTACCTTAGCGTTATAAAACCATTTCATATGAAAAAAATCATATTTTCAGCAGCGATAGTTGGTTTAGTTGCTATCAGTTGTACAAAGAAAGAAGAAGGAAATAAAAGTGCAATTTCTACAGAAGAATTACCAACGGTAGAAACGAATATCCAAACGGAACCTTCGGCTTTAGACCTTAATAACACACAAAAAGAGGTGATTATCGGCTATAAAGCAATCGATGGAAGCCGTGCAACAGCTACGTTGACCAACACAGACAAGTCCAATGTCATCCTGATTAAAGCGAATAACCATATGTTCCAATTGGATCGTAAAGAATTGACGGCAAACGGAGCCAGATACGAGAGAAACGGCGTTGGAGCCGAAATTAAAGGCGACTCTTTAATTATCACACAAGGCGACACTCAAATTGATTTAGTGAGATTCTAAACAAATCACACATCATAGAACTAATAAAAAAGCCCTCAATTGAGGACTTTTTTATTGTTTTAGGGTTTCAACTCATCGAGAATTGGTGTTTTAATACTTGAAATTTCGGTGTGAACCTTTTCGTTAAGTTGATCGAAAACAACAATTTCATTTTTACCCTTTTTCAACCAAACGCCAGGAAAGTACAACGTCTGTTGCGGACCAACTTTCCAAAATCTTCCTAGATTTTTACCGTTAATAAAAACCAAACCTTTTCCCCATTCTCTCATGTCCAAAAATGTGTCACCCACTTCATTCAACGTGAATTCGCCTTGATATAAAACTGGTAAGTTCTTATGCTCATCAATTTGTTTTGAATTGAGCTTTACAAATTTGGATGGATTCAGCATTTCAGCATCAAATGGAAGTTTTACCATTTCCCAATCTCCGGTCAGTTCAACATCATCAATTTTAACTGGAAGAATAATTCCTTTCGTGTTTTCAATGATTTTGGCGCCGTAATTAATTCGCCCCCAATTTTCAACCAAAATTTCTAAAGTTGCATTGAACGGAATTTCTATAGGCATCGTATAATTCTTATAATATCGGTTCAGCTCTCCTACTTTTTCACCATTTACATAAATTGTCGCATAATCACGTAAACCTGTAATATCTAAAGTCCCTGAAATAGGTTGATTAAAATGTTTGCGGTACAAAACATAACCATAACCTTGATTCAGTTGTTCAAAAGTTAAAGGTTTGTCGTTGCTTACTTTCTCCTTTTTATCTGCAAAAGCCAATAAACTATACACATTTGTCAATTGAATTTTTGGAATTTCAATAACCGATATGGGTTTCGGTACCTCAGGAAGTTTCTCTTTGGTGTATTTCGCAATTACATTTCGGATCGAGTCGTATTTTAGCGTTCTCCATCCCGCTTCCGTAATTGGTGCATCATAATCGTACGATGTTAAATCGGGTTGAATATCATGGTTTTTATCGTAATTCGCTCCGCTTGTAAACCCGAAATTCGTTCCGCCGTGAACCATATAGTAATTAAAAGAAACGTAGTTAGCTAGATATTTATCCGTTTGACGAGCGATCTTCCCAGCGTCCACTCGAGGGAATTTTTCTGCCCAATGCCCTAACCAACCTGGATAAAACTCAGCGACCATGTATGGTCCCTTTCCGTTATGGTAGTCGTTTACTACTTTTTTCAGCTTTTCAATATCATTTTCGCCATTCGCGGTTGGTAACGCACCAACAACGGTTCCGCCTTCAAAAAGCCATGAACCATCGGATGTAAACATTGGTACCGTAAAACCTAAATCACTCAATTGTTGTATCACTTTTGCATTGTACGCGCGATGACTTTCTAACGAAATATCTTTACGTTGAACAACGAAGGACCCAAACTCGTTTTCCCCTTGGATCATAATCACGGGACCTCCATTGGTAATCTGAAGATCCTTTACTTGAGTATGTAATTGTGTCAAATACTTTTTAGTTTGCTCTAAAAACTGCGCATTATCTTCGCGAATCTTAAGACCCGCAACGTTTTGTAACCACCACGGATAGCCACCAAACTCCCATTCAGCACAAACGTATGGCCCAGGCCGAAGAATCACGTACAAACCAACTTCCTGCGCTGTCTTTATGAATCGTTTTAAATCCTTTTCGCCACTCCAATTCCATTGGTTTGGGCTTTCTTCATGATAGTTCCAAAAAACATAGGTAGTTACCGTATTCAGTCCCATGGCTTTCATCATTTCTAAACGATGCTTCCAATATTGGGACGGAACTCTTGGATAATGCAATTCTCCTGAAAGAATACGTGTTGGCTTTCCATTCAAATAAAAGTGACCATCTTTAATTTCAAAAGTTTCTTTCTTCTTTTGGGCAAAAGCAAATAATCCGATAAAAACGAACATCAAGAAAATAAATCGAGTTTTTAACATACCTATATTTTAGAATAGGAAAGGTAGGAAAAAAGAGCAAAAAAATATAACAAAACAAAAAAGCCACCTAGTTTAGGTGGCTTTTTGTATATCTGAGAATACGTATTCTTATTCTTCAGTTTTTTCTTCAGTAGAATCTGCTTTAGGCTCTTCTGTTTTTTCAACTGGAGCTTCTGCTTTAACTTCTGCAACAGCTTCCGTTTTCTTAGCAGTTGTAGATTTTCTACTTCTTCTTGTTGTTTTCTTCTCTTCAGCGTTAGGGTTGTAAAGCTCGTTGAAGTCAACTAATTCGATAATAGCTGTATCAGCAGCATCACCTGGACGGAATCCCGTTTTGATGATTCTTGTATATCCTCCATTTCTTTCTGCAATTTTAGGAGCAACTGTTCTGAATAATTCAGTAACCGCTTCTTTGCTTTGTAAATAAGAGAAAACTGTTCTTCTATTATGTGTAGTATCTTCTTTTGCTTTTGTAAGAATAGGTTCAACATATACTCTTAAAGCTTTCGCTTTAGCAACAGTAGTGTTGATTCTTTTATGCTCGATAAGAGAACAAGCCATATTAGAAAGTAATGCGCTTCTGTGAGAAGCAGTTCTTCCTAAGTGATTGAATTTTTTCCCGTGTCTCATTGTTAATTATTTATCAGCGTCTAATTTATATTTTGCTACGTCGAAACCGAAGTTAAGACCTTTTGAATGCACTAATTCTTCTAGTTCTGTCAAAGATTTCTTTCCGAAATTTCTGAATTTCATCAAATCAGACTTACTATAAGAAACTAGCTCTCCAAGAGTTTCTACTTCAGCAGCTTTCAAACAGTTCAATGCTCTTACAGAAAGATCCATATCGGCAAGTTTAGTTTTAAGAAGCTGTCTTGTATGTAAAGTTTCTTCGTCGTATTGGATTGATGCTTTTACAGCTTCCGTCTCCAAAGTAATTCTCTCATCAGAGAACAACATGAAGTGGTAGATCAAGATCTTAGAAGCTTCTGTAAGGGCGTTCTGAGGAGTGATAGACCCGTCAGTTTCGATATCCAATACAAGTTTTTCGTAGTCTGTTTTTTGCTCTACACGGTAATTTTCAACAGAATACTTTACTTTTTTGATAGGAGTAAAGATAGAATCGATAGCAATCGTTCCGATAGGAGCATTGTTCGACTTGTTTTGTTCTGAAGGAACATAACCTCTTCCCTTTTCAATGTTGAAAGTAATCTCGAAAGTAACGTCTTTTGTCAAGTTGCAGATAATAAGCTCAGGGTTCAAAACCTCAAAACCAGCCATCGTGCTTCCTAAATCTCCTGCTGTCACTGTTTCTTTACCAGAAAGTTTAACATTTACTTGCTCATTAGCTTGTCCTTCTGCTTTTGCCTTTAAACGCAATTGCTTTAGGTTCAAGATAATCTCAGTAACGTCTTCAATAACTCCTGGAATGGTTGAAAACTCGTGCTCTACACCTTCAATTTTGATAGATGAAATAGCATATCCTTCTAGAGAAGAAAGAAGTACTCTTCTCAAAGCATTACCGATCGTAAGACCGAAACCTGGCTCTAATGGTCTGAACTCAAATTGTCCTTTGAAATCATCAGAGTTAAGTAGAATTACTTTATCGGGTTTTATGAATTGTAAAATTGCCATATTGTTGGTTGAGCAAAAATTTAGATTAAAATTATTTAGAGTATAGTTCGACGATCAACTGTTCTTTGATGTCCTCCGGAATTTGGATTCTTTCAGGAGCAGAAATGAAAGTTCCTTCTTTCTTCTCGTCGTTGAATTGTAACCACTCGTAGTTTGCTTTTGATGCAAGAGCATCAGCTACAACTTCTAGTGATTTTGATTTTTCTCTTACTGCAACCACATCACCAGCCTTCAATAAGTAAGAAGGGATATTTACGATCTCTCCGTTTACTGTGATATGTCTGTGAGAAACCAACTGTCTTGCACCTGCTCTAGATTTTGAGTATCCAAATCTGTATACTACGTTGTCTAATCTAGACTCGCATAATTGCAAAAGTACCTCACCTGTAACTCCTTTACTTCTATCTGCTTTTTCAAAAAGATTCGCAAATTGTCTTTCTAGGATACCGTACGTATATTTTGCTTTTTGCTTTTCAGCTAACTGAATTGCGTATTCAGACTTCTTCGCACCTCTTCTTTTGTTTGGTCCGTGTTGTCCTGGTGGTTGGTTTTTTCTTCTTTCGAAGTTTTTATCGTCTCCGAAGATTGCTGCTCCGAATTTTCTAGCAATCTTAGTTTTTGGTCCAATATATCTTGCCATAATGGTTATAATTCTAAAAATTAAACTCTTCTTCTTTTAGGTGGTCTACAACCGTTATGTGGCATTGGAGTCACATCTACGATTTCACTAACTTCAATTCCTGAATTGTGAATAGATCTAATAGCAGATTCTCTACCTGCTCCAGGTCCTTTCACGAACACCTTAACTCTTCTAAGACCAGCTTCGTGTGCAACTGCTGCACAGTTTTCCGCTGCCATTTGAGCTGCGAAAGGAGTATTCTTTTTAGAACCTCTGAATCCCATTTTACCGGCAGATGCCCAAGAGATAACCTCTCCGTTTTTATTCGTCAAAGAAATAATAATATTGTTGAATGATGCTTGGATATGTGCTTCCCCGATCGCTTCAACTTTTACTTTTCTCTTTTTTACAACTTTAGTTTGTTTTGCCATAATTCCTAACGATTATTTACTAGCTTTTTTCTTGTTAGCAACAGTTTTTCTTCTTCCTTTTCGGGTTCTAGAATTGTTTTTCGTTCTTTGGCCTCTTAAAGGTAATCCTAGTCTGTGACGTATTCCTCGTTGGCATCCTATGTCCATCAATCGCTTGATGTTCAATTGCACTTCAGAACGCAATTCACCTTCAACTTTTACGTTTTCAGTGATGTAGTTTCTGATGGCAGCCAATTCATCGTCATTCCATTCGTTGACTTTCTTGTCTTCGCTGATACCGGCTGCTTTCAAGATTTCAGAAGAAGTAGATCTTCCGATTCCATAGATGTAAGTTAAACCGATAACGCCTCTTTTGTTTTTTGGTAAATCAATACCTGAAATTCTCGCCATAATTTAATTTTAGCCTTGTCTTTGTTTAAATTTTGGGTTCTTCTTGTTGATTACGAAAAGGACACCTTTACGACGTACAATTTTGCAATCAGCACTTCTTTTTTTAATTGATGCTCTAACTTTCATTTGAGAGTAATTTTCTTTTTAAGTATTCAAATAAAATTTCATCCAGATAACTAATATCTGAAAGTGATCCTTCCTTTAGTAAGATCGTAAGGAGACATTTCTAGCCTTACTTTGTCACCAGGAAGCAATTTAATATAATGCATTCTCATTTTACCAGAAATATGGGCAATAAGAATATGCCCATTTTCTAGTTCTACCCGAAACTGCGCATTAGAAAGTGCTTCCGTAATAACGCCGTCTTGTTCGATATGTTTTTGCTTTGCCATATATTATGTTCCGCTTGTTCTTGATAATTTGGATTGCATTAACCCGTCATAATGATGATTCAACAAATACGTATTAATTTGCTGAACGGTATCCATAATAACGCCCACCATGATCAACAACGAAGTTCCGCCGAAAAACAGGGCGAATCTGTCCGTTTGCACGAGGGTTCCGTACACTAGTGCCGGAAGGACTGCAAAGATAGCTAAAAATATTGAACCTGGCAAAGTAATTTTTGATAGGATATCATCAAGATAATCAGCAGTCTCTTTTCCTGGTCTTACCTTTGGAATAAGCCCACCATTACGCTTTAAATCATCCGCCATTTGATTCACAGGAATCGTAATTGCGGTGTAGAAAAACGTAAAAATGATAATTAATAATGCAAATAACACATTGTATTGCCAGCTAAATACGTTCTTGAAACCAGCAAAAAATGTATTCGATTCATCAATATTGGTTAATAGTCCTGGAACAAACATTAAAGCTTGCGCGAAGATAATTGGCATTACCCCAGCTGCATTTACTTTCAAAGGAATCCATTGTCTAGCTCCTTGCATAAGGTTACGGTTTACACCACCTCTTGCTTGAGCACGGCTTACGTACTGAATTGGGATTTTTCTCACCGCAACTGAAAGTACAATTGCTAGTAATACTACCAACATCCAGAACAACACCTCGACAAGGATCATTACGTTTCCTAAACCTCCTTTACCTGTTTGAGTAGCAAATTCCTGAACGAATGCTGCAGGAAGATCTGCCAAGATCCCAACCATAATAAGGATAGAAATACCGTTTCCAATACCTTTGTCTGTAATTTTTTCTCCTAACCACATTGCGAATACCGATCCTGCAACCAAGATAACTATACTTGGTAACCAGAACATGATAGACTCAGGATTTACGTAATACGCTTGTGAAAACTGAGCGTATGGTAAGAAATATCCTGTGATTGACCCCAGATACGATGGTGCTTGCACCAAACATACTGCGATTGTTAACCATCTTGTGATTTGGTTTAATGTGTTTCTTCCACTTTCTCCATCTTTTTGCAATTTCTGCAAATACGGAACGGCCATACCCATCAACTGAACGATAATGGATGCCGAAATGTACGGCATGATCCCTAGCGCCATAATGGATGCCCGGCTGAATGCTCCTCCGGTGAAAGACGAAAGCAAACCAAGGAGACCAGCTCCTTGTTTGCTGCCTCCTTGGTTGTTATATTGTTCCAATAAACTTCCCACTTCTGCCATGTTAATAGCAGGTAGTGAAATATATGATGCGAATCTATACACTAAGATAAGACCTAAAGTAAAAAGAATTTTATCTTTTAGTTCTTTAAGACTCCAAATGTTTTTAAGTGTTTGTATAAATCCTTTCATTATAGAATATTATAGAGTAATTGCTTTACCTCCTGCCTTTTCGATTAATTCTACGGCAGATTTTGTGAATTTGTCAGCAGAGATAGAAACACCTGATTTCAATTCTCCTCTTCCTAAGATTTTTACTGACTCATTTTTAGATGCTAATCCGTTTGCTACTAAAACATCTTTTGTGATATCACCTTTGATGTCTTTTGTATCAATTAGAGTTTGGATAGTATCTAGGTTGATTCCTCTAAATTCTTTTCTGTTTACATTGTTGAAACCGAATTTCGGTAATCTTCTTTGTAAAGGCATTTGTCCACCTTCGAAACCGATTTTTTCTGAGTAACCAGCTCTTGCTTTCTGACCTTTATGACCTTTTGTAGAAGTACCACCTTTTCCGGATCCTTGTCCTCTACCAATTCTCTTGGAATTGTGTGTAGCACCTTTTGCAGGTTTGATATTGTTTAAATTCATTTCGTTTAGATTTGAGATTAAAAGAGTGGAGATTAGAGACTTAAAGATTCTAAAAGTCTCCTTTCTCTTCGTCTATTGTCTTATTTTTGAACTTCTACTAAGTGGCTTACTGCTGCAACCATTCCTAAGATAGAAGGAGTTGCTTCGTGCTCTACTACTTGGTGAAGTTTTTTAAGTCCTAATGCTTCAAGCGTTCTTTTTTGGGTTTTTGTTCTCCCAATAGCGCTTCTTACTTGTTTTACTTTAATTGTTGCCATTGTTCAAATTATTAACCGTTAAATACTTTGCTTAAAGAAACACCTCTTAATCTAGCGATTTCTTCAGGTCTTCTGATATCCAATAACGCTTTGAAAGTAGCTTTCACTACGTTATGTGGGTTAGAAGATCCCTTAGATTTAGAAAGAATATCTTTAATACCTGCAGATTCTAGTACCGCTCTTACAGCACCACCGGCGATAAGCCCTGTACCGTGAGAAGCTGGTCTCAAGAAGATGTCTGCACCTCCGTATCTAGCAGAAGTTTGGTGAGGGATAGTGTGGTTCATTACAGGTACGTTCACTAGGTTTTTCTTAGCATCTTCTACTGCCTTAGCAATTGCAGAAGCTACTTCTTTAGATTTACCTAATCCGAAACCGATAACTCCATCTTCATTTCCTACTACAACGATAGCAGAAAATCCGAAAGCTCTACCTCCTTTTGTTACTTTAGTTACTCTATTTACAGCTACGAGACGATCTGTTAATTCTAATCCTCCCGGTTTTACTTTTTCGATATTATCTAGTCCTAACATAATGTTTTTCCGAAATTAATTGATTAGAATTGAAGACCTCCTTCTCTTGCACCGTCTGCTAGAGCTTTGATTCTTCCGTGATATACAAATCCGTTTCTGTCGAATACTACTTTCTCGATACCAGCTGCTTTTGCTTTTTCAGCAATTGCTTTACCTACTGCAGAAGAAATTTCTACTTTAGTACCTTTCGCATCAACGCCTTTTTCTCTTGATGAAGCTGATGCTAATGTTTTACCATCTTTATCATCAATTAACTGAGCGTAAATTTCCTTATTACTTTTATAAACAGATAGTCTTGGCAATTCTGCAGAACCAGAGATTTTTCCTCTAACTCTTCTTTTAATTCTGTTTCTTTTTTCTAATTTATTTAAAGCCATTGTATTAAAATTTATTATGCAGATTTACCAGCTTTTCTTCTCAAGATTTCACCAACGAACTTGATACCTTTTCCTTTGTACGGCTCAGGCTTTCTGAAAGAACGGATCTTTGCAGCTACCATTCCTAAAAGTTGCTTATCGTGCGATGTTAAAGTAATAATTGGGTTTTTACCTTTCTCAGTTTCTGTAAGTACTGCTACTTCTGTAGGCAATTCTACCACGATACCGTGTGAGAAACCTAGAGCCAACTCCAGTTTTTGACCACTGTGAGATGCTCTATAACCAACTCCTACTAGTTCTAGTTTCTTTTGGAAACCTTCAGATGCACCAACAATCATGTTGTTGATAAGTGCTCTGTATAGACCGTGAAGAGCTTTATGTGACTTAGAGTCTGACGGTCTGCTTACTGTAAGCTCGCCATCTTTTTGTTCTAACGTAATTCCTTCTTTAAGTTCCTGAGAAAGTTCTCCTTTAGGTCCTTTTACAGTTACTACACCTTCTTTTTCAGTGACAGTAACTCCAGCTGGAATCGTTATAATTGCTTTACCAATTCTTGACATTTTCCTTTGATTAAAAATTAATAAACATAGCAGATTACCTCCCCGCCTACTTTTTCTTGTCTAGCTTTTTTATCTGTCATAACTCCTTTAGAAGTTGAGATAATAGCTACTCCTAAACCGTTCAATACTCTTGGAAGTTCTTCTGAACCTTTGTATTGTCTTAAACCTGGTCTAGAAGCTCTTTGGATAGACTTGATAGCTGGTTTGTTGGTTTGCTTGTCATACTTCAAAGCGATTTTGATGATCCCTTGTACCGCGTTATCTTCGAACTTGAAGTTCAAGATATACCCTTGGTCGAAAAGGATTTTTGTAATCTCTTTTTTGATTTTTGATGCAGGAATTTCCACCACTTTGTGGCCTGCGCTTTGTGCGTTCCTTACTCTAGTTAGGAAATCTGAAATTGGATCTGTTACCATTTCTTTATTTTAAATTATTGGTTAATGGCAGCAAGTTTTGATTTAGACGTCAGATTTTAGATATCAGATTTCAGACAAATGGTACATGTCTGTAATCTGACATCGTCCATCTTATATCTTGACAAACCAACTTTACTGCCTCGATTTGTTTACAAAATTGTTACCAACTTGCTTTTTTAACTCCTGGGATAAGTCCGTTGTTTGCCATTTCTCTGAAAGTTACTCTGGAAAGTCCGAACGTTCTCATATATCCTCTTGGTCTTCCTGTAAGTTTACATCTGTTGTGTAGTCTTACTGGAGATGCATTTTTAGGAAGTTTTTGTAATGCTTCGTAGTCACCAGCTTCTTTCAAAGCTTTTCTTTTCGCAGCATACTTTGCAACTAGTGCTTCTCTTTTGCGCTCACGCGCTTTCATTGATTCTTTAGCCATTTCTTAGTTCTTTTTGAATGGTAAACCGAAGTGAGTTAATAATGCCTTAGCTTCCTTATCTGTATTTGCAGATGTTACGAAAGTGATATCCATACCTTGGATTTTTTTCACTTTGTCAATCACGATCTCAGGGAAGATGATTTGTTCTGTGATACCTAAGTTATAGTTACCTCTACCATCGAAACCATCAGCTTTGATACCGTTGAAATCTCTAATTCTTGGAAGAGCAGAAGCTGTTAATCTGTCAAGGAACTCATACATTTGGTTTCCTCTAAGTGTTACTCTAGCTCCAATTGGCATTCCTTTTCTTAATTTGAAATATGCCTCATCCTTTTTAGATACTGTACCTACAGCTTGTTGTCCTGTAATTGCAGTAAGTTCCTCTACAGCGTAATCCACAATTTTCTTGTCAGCAGTTGCTGCACCTAAACCTTGTGAAACAACGATTTTCTGTAATTTAGGTACTTGCATGATAGACTTGTACCCAAATTCTTCCATCATTGCAGGAACAATTTTTTCTTTATATGCCTTTTTAGGTCTTGCTATATATTCCATCGTCTTTTACTGATTATAAAGTTTCACCGGTTGATTTCGCAACTCTTACTTTCTTATCACCTTCTACTTTGTATCCAACTTTGGTAGCTTTCCCAGCTTTGTCTAGCAATGCTACGTTAGAGATATGTAAAGAAGCTTCTTTTTCTACGATACCACCTTGAGGGCTTTGTGCAGATGGCTTCACGTGTTTTTTCACGATGTTGATGCCTGCAACAATTACTCTTGGATCTTTACCTTCTTTTCTAATTACTTCAAGAACTTCACCTTTACTTCCTTTATTTTTTCCAGTTGTAACGATTACGTTATCTCCTCTTTTGATTTTAACTTTTGTCATCTTTTTTCTAAATTTTAAAAATTAAAGTACTTCAGGAGCCAATGAAATAATCTTCATGTATTCTTTGTCTCTCAACTCACGAGCAACTGGTCCGAAAACACGTGTTCCTCTCATTTCTCCAGCAGCGTTAAGAAGTACACAAGCGTTATCGTCGAATTTGATGTAAGATCCATCTTTTCTTCTTACTGCTTTTTTAGTACGTACTACTACTGCTTTAGAAACTTGTCCTTTTTTAGCGTTTCCTGATGGTGTAGAATCTTTGATAGTAACAACGATTTTATCACCAACTGAAGCATATCTTCTTCTGGTTCCTCCCAGAACTCTGATAACCAATACTTCTTTAGCACCTGTGTTATCAGCAACTTTTAATCTTGATTCTGTTTGTAACATTATTACTTAGCTTTTTCAATGATTCTTACTAATCTCCATCTTTTACTCTTACTCGTTGGGCGAGTTTCTTGGATAAGAACTGTGTCACCTTCGTTACACTCATTGTTCTCATCGTGCGCCGTGTACTTTTTGGTTTTCATTACGAATTTACCGTACAGTGGGTGCTTTACTTTAGTTGTTTCACTAACAACAATGGTTTTTTCCATTTTATTGCTGGAAACAACACCGATTCTTTCTTTTCTTAAATTTCTTTCCATTGTAAAACGAAATTACGCTTGTTTGTTAGTTAATTCTGTATTAAGTCTCGCGATAGTCTTTCTCAAATCTCTGATTTGAATTGGATTTTCGATTGGGCTAATTTTGTGAGCAAGCTTCAACTTAGTGTATTCTGCTTGAATTTCAGCCAATTTTGCTTGAAGATCCGCTGCGCTTAAATTTTTGATTTCAGCTGTTTTCATTATTCAAAGATTAAAGAGGTTTAACAAAATCGTTAGCAACAATAAATTTCGTAACAATTGGTAATTTCTGTGCTGCAAGTCTAAGAGCTTCTTTCGCTACATCGTAAGGAACTCCTCCAACTTCGAACATTACTTTACCTGGTTTTACTACAGCTACCCAATATTCTACAGCACCTTTACCTTTACCCATACGTACTTCGGCAGGTTTTTTAGTAATAGGCTTATCTGGGAATATTTTGATCCATAGTTGTCCTTCTCTTTTCATATATCTGGTTGCAGCGATACGGGCAGCTTCGATTTGTCTAGCTGTTACCCACGCACCTTCTGTAGCCTTAATACCAAATGTACCGTATGCAAGTTGAGATCCTCTTTGAGCAATCCCCTTCATTTTCATTTTATGAATCTTACGGAACTTGGTTCTTCTTGGTTGTAACATAATTTCTAAATTTTAGATTTTAGATTTTAGATTTTAGATTTTTTTTATTTTAAAAAAGTAACGGTAATTTAAAATTCAAAATTTCTAATCTAAAATTTTAATTATTATTGTTTCTTCTTGGTCTTCTATCTCCTCCTCTTTCGTTTCTATCGTTTCTTCCAGAGTTAGATTTCTTTTGTTGTTGTCCTACTAGTGGAGTAAGGTCTCTTTTTCCGTAAACTTCTCCTTTCATAATCCAAACTTTCACACCAAGTCTACCATAGGTAGTACTCGCTTCTGCCCAGTGGTAATCAATATCAGCTCTGAATGTTGACAATGGAATTCTTCCTTCTTTGAAAGATTCTGATCTTGCCATTTCAGCTCCGTTCAATCTACCTGAGATTTGAACTTTGATTCCTTCTGCTCCCATTCTCATTGTTGAAGCAATAGCCATTTTCACAGCTCTTCTGTATGAGATACGGTTTTCAATTTGCTTAGCGATACTTTCTGCAACTAATACTGCGTCTAGTTCTGGTCTCTTGATTTCGAAGATGTTGATTTGAATGTCCTTACCTGTAAGTTTCTTCAACTCTTCTTTCAATTTATCAACTTCTTGACCTCCCTTACCGATGATAAGTCCTGGTCTTGCTGTTGTAATTGTTACTGTAACTAATTTTAGAGTTCTTTCGATATAGATTTTCGAAATTCCTCCTTTAGATAATCTAGCATCAAGGTATCTTCTGATTTTGTAGTCTTCCGCGATTCTGTCTCCATAATCGTTTCCGCCAAACCAGTTAGAATCCCATCCTCTGATGATACCTAATCT
Source organism: Bacteroidota bacterium (assembly GCA_023423715.1). Taxonomy (GTDB): domain Bacteria; phylum Bacteroidota; class Bacteroidia; order Flavobacteriales; family Weeksellaceae; genus JAFAFC01. The sequence goes on along the minus strand of JAFAFC010000010.1, from coordinate 2,584 downwards.
ATTACCAATTGGATTTGTCTTCTGTCCCATACCTTGAATTAATTTTCTTTATTACCTAAGATTAATGTTACGTGGTTTGATCTTTTTCTGATTCTATACCCTCTACCTTGTGGAGCTGGTCTTAGTCTCTTCAATTGTCTTGCGCTATCCACGAAAATTTCTTTAACGATAAGGTTTGCTTCTTCAATATCAGCACCTTCATTCTTTGTCTGCCAGTTTGCCATAGCAGAAAGAAGAAGTTTCTCTAATTTGTTTGAAGCGTCTTTCTTAGAATATTTTAGGATATAAAGAGCTTTATCTACTTGCTCTCCTCTGATGATATCAGCAACTAATCTCATTTTTCTAGGAGAAGAAGGACAATTGTTTAATGAAGCTTTAACAACATCTTTGTTCGCTTCTTTATTTGCGATTGCACTATTTTGTTTTCTTGATCCCATGATTATCTGCTTCCTTTATTTTTGTTACCACCATGACCTCTAAAAGATCTTGTTGGAGAAAATTCGCCTAACTTGTGACCTACCATGTTTTCTGTTACGTATACAGGAACAAAAGTTTTCCCGTTGTGAACAGCGATAGTTTCACCTACGAAGTCTGGAGAAATCATAGATGCTCTAGACCAAGTTTTAATTACTGTCTTCTTACCAGACTCTTTATTTGCCTGAACCTTCTTATCTAAAGTGTGATGAATGAATGGTCCTTTCTTAAGTGATCTTGCCATAATTATTTTCTTTTAGATACGATGTAACGGTTAGACACTTTGTTTTTCTTTCTAGTCTTGTAACCTTTAGCTGGTTTACCGTTTCTAGATCTTGGGTGACCTCCTGAAGAACGTCCTTCACCACCTCCCATTGGGTGATCAACTGGGTTCATTACTACCGGTCTTGTTCTTGGTCTTCTACCTAACCATCTGCTTCTACCTGCTTTACCAGAAACGGTAAGTTGGTGATCCGAGTTAGATACCGATCCGATCATCGCTACACATTCAGTAAGGATCATTCTTGATTCTCCTGAAGGCAATTTAACGATTGCATACTTTCCATCTCTAGAAGTAAGCTGTGCTGATGAACCTGCAGATCTTGCAAGGATTGCTCCTTGACCTGGTCTAAGTTCTACACAAGAGATAACTGTACCCAATGGAATGTTTTTCAATTTCATTGCGTTACCTACGTTAGGCTCTACGCTTTCTCCTGAAACTACTTGTTGCCCTACTTTGATACCATTTGGAGCGATGATGTATCTCTTCTCTCCGTCTGTGTATTCTACTAAAGCAATGAAAGCAGTTCTGTTTGGATCGTACTCTACAGATTTAACTTCAGCTGTAACATCAAATTTGTTTCTCTTGAAGTCGATAATTCTGTATTTCTTTTTGTGTCCACCTCCGGTGTAACGCATGGTCATTTTACCAGTTTGGTTACGTCCACCTGACTTACTAATACCAACTGTTAGAGATTTCTCTGGTTTGTTGGTAGTAATTTCTTCAAAATTGTTTACAACTCTGAATCTCTGTCCCGGGGTGATAGGTTTTAATTTTCTAACAGACATTACTATTATTTATGATTACTAAATTAATTTGTAGCGAAAATATCGATAACCTCTCCTTCTTGAAGTTTAATTACCGCTTTTTTCAATTTGTTGGTTTTCCCAACTTGAAGTCCTTTTTTCGTGTATTTTGAAGAAACTTTAGGAGCGTAAATCATTGTATTTACCTCTGCCACTTTCACACCGTAAGCCGCTTCTACCGCTTCTTTGATCTGGATTTTGTTAGCCTTAGTATTCACTAAGAAGCTATACGTCCCTCTCAAATCTGTAAGGTAATTTGCTTTTTCCGAAATAACTGGTTTAATAATTACTGACATGATTTATTTCTTTAAATTTTCTTGAAATTTCTCGATAGCACCTTCTAAGAATACAATCTCTCCAGCGTGCACTAAATCGTAAGAACTGATCTCGTTATAAGTCATTACTTTAGTTTTAGGCAAGTTTCTTGAAGACAAGTAAACGTTTTTGTTAGCTTCTGCTAAAATGTAAAGAGATTTTTTACCTTCAAATCCTAAAGCATTGTTTAGGTTGATGAATTCTTTTGTTTTAGGAGCGTCAAAATTGAATGCTTCTAATACTTTAATAGAGTTATCTCTCATTTTTTGAGAAAGAACAGATTTCTTAGCCAATCTCTTAAGAGCTTTGTTCAATTTGAATCTGTAATCTCTTGGTTTAGGACCGAATACTCTACCTCCACCTCTGAAAGTTGGAGATTTAATATCACCGTATCTTGCAGATCCTGATCCTTTTTGTTTCTTAAGCTTTTTTGTAGAAGCAGTAATTTCGCTTCTTTCTTTTGCTTTATGTGTACCTTGACGCTGAGCAGCAAGATATTGTTTCACTTCTAAGTAAACCGCGTGCTGATTTGGCTCAATTCCGAAGATTGCATCGTCTAGAGTTACTTTTCTTCCGGTTTCTTTTCCTGATGTATTTAATACTACTAGTTCCATTTTCTGATAATTACATAAGAATTTTTAGCTCCCGGAACAGCACCTTTTACTACTAAAAGATTTTGTTCTTGATCCACTTTTAACACTTGAAGGTT